>DASVVE010000068.1:0-46179 GCA_036386675.1 Chloroflexia bacterium
AAATACAGCCAGTTCCCTATGGGACTTTGCAGAGTGTAGCCCTCGACTTTAGTCGACGGGCGTCTTCTATTGAACCCCTAGTAGGCCCTACAAACCGCCTCAACCTATTGACATGATAGAACATTAGTGCTAATATGGCGACGTTGAAGAAGCCTCACAACCTTGCGGGAGGAAAGCTATGAGCAAGATTATCCATCGCTCCGCCCTACTTCGCTGTACCCCTGACCGTGCGTCTGAGCACTTTACCACCAACCACCTGCTCAGTTTATGGCTGGCGGATAGCGCCGATGTTGAGCCAGTACTGGGTGGCAAGTACGAGATTTTTTGGGACCCCACTGTCGTCGAGAACGATGGCACGCGGGGCTGCAAAATCACCGGCATAAAGCCGGGCAAGTTCCTCTCCTTCGATTGGCGTGGGCCGACCATGTTCCAGCAGACGATGAACGTGGCGGACCACCTTACGCACGTGGTAGTGTTCTTCATCCCCCATGTGAACGGCGATGAAAGCGGCACCGAAGTACACCTGGTGCATTCCGGCTGGGGCAGTGGTGATGAGTGGGAGCAGGCGCGATTCTGGTTCGAGCGAGCGTGGGGCCTGGCTTTTGACGCGCTTGAAGGTATGGTGAACGGGGAGAATAACGGTAGCTTATTAATTTCCAAATTAGTGGAAAAAGCCTAGCGTAGCACACATAGGTGTTCAATGGAGTCGGAGGTAATACGATCAATGGCGGGTAACTCAGCAGCTACACAGCAAGACCCGATGTACACCGCTTACGTTGAGTCTTATAAAATCAGCGTTGAAGGCAAGAGAGATGCATCTAAGAGCTACGACCAGGCTCTGCTTACACTCTCTGCGGGAGCTTTGGGTGTCTCTGTAACATTCGTCCAGAACTTTGTGCCGGATGGTAAACCAACCCAATATCAACTTCTCCTATTCGCTGCTTGGGTTTTGTTCACCATTGCTTTGAGTTGTACGTTGACCTCATTTCTGACAGCACATGAAGCATACCGTGTTGCCTTAGATAAGCTCGACCAGGCGATACGTAAGCTACAGGCTGTGGACCCAAAGAATAGGCTCTCTGATTGGACCTATTGGCTCAACCGAAGTGCCCTTGTTTTTTTCATACTTGGGGTTTTCTGCTTAATCTTGTTCGTTGCGCTAAACTTGCCAGCTTAGGAGGCAGCAATGATAGAAAAGGTGTTGTTTCAGGAAGAAGAAATCACACGTAGGATGCCTTCGGACGACGGCTCAGGATGGGAGCGGGTGAGTAGGGGTGATCCTCCACCGCCTCCCTTGTATTGGCCTCCGCCGTCCCGAGACAGGGATTTGGGGGATCCGCCTGCACCTCCTATGCATTGGCCTCCGCAGAGCACGCCGGAAAGCTCGCCGCCACCTCCACCACCTACGAAATCCGATGAGTAGTAACTGCTTTCATCTATAACGCCCGCCAAGCTTTAGGGTGGCGTTCATACCTATAATTTTGGCCCCGACAGCATCACCCTGCCGGGGCCTTTTTGCTTGCCAATTCATTGCGGCATATAAAATGCAGACTATAGCCCCAGGTTCGCACATGACACCGCGAGCATACCAGGAGCAGGACTATAGAGTAAGAGAGGGTTAGCAGCAATGCAAGCTATAGCTGAGACGCGCAACGCCGGGGCGGATAGCTCCAACATGAACAACACCCGCGTGGTAATCGAGAACGTCAAGCCGGAGATAGACGGCGGGCGCTTCCCTATTAAGCGGGTGGTTGGCGAGAAGGTGCAAGTCACCGCCGATATCTTCACCGACGGGCACGAAGCGGTATCGGCGGTGCTGCTCTACCGCAAGAGGGGCGGCGATTGGACCGAGGTGCCGCTCACCTTCCTGGTGAACGACGCCTGGGTGGGGGAGTTCACGGTCACGGAGATAGGCCAGTACGAGTACACCATCGCCGCGTGGCTGGACCACTTCAAGTTCTGGCAGCGGGCCATGGTCAAGCGCATCGACGCCAGGCAGGACGTGAGCGTGGATTTGGTGATAGGCGCGAACCTGGTGGAGGCCGCCGTGACCAACGCGCAGGGTGCCGACCGCGAGCGGCTGTCCGCCTACGCCGAGGCCTTGCGCAGGGGAGGCGCGGAAGCCACACAGCCCGCCTTGGCTGAGGAGCTTGCCGCGCTGATGTACCGCTACGAGACGCGAGAGCCGCTAACCACGTACCAGCCGACCTTGCGCGTCACCGTGGACCCCAAGCGCGCCCGCTTCAGCCAGTGGTACGAGTTCTTCCCGCGCTCGTGCTGGGAGCCGGGTTGCGAACACGGCACCTTCGCGGACTGCGAGACCCGCTTGCAGTACGTCCACCAACTTGGGTTCAACGTGGTCTACCTGCCGCCCATCCACCCCATAGGCATGACCAAGCGCAAGGGCAAGAACAACAACGTGGTGGCCCAACCCGGCGAAGAGGGCAGCCCCTGGGCTATCGGCTCGGCGGAGGGCGGGCACAAGGCGATACACCCCGCGCTCGGCACGCTCGACGATTTCCGCAGGCTGGTGCGCCGGGCGCGCGACGAGTACGGCATAGAGGTAGCGCTGGACATCGCGTTCCAGTGCTCGCCCGACCACCCTTACGTGAAGGAGCACCCCGACTGGTTCCGCATGCGCCCCGACAACACGATCCAGTACGCCGAGAACCCGCCCAAGAAGTACGAGGACATCTACCCGTTCGACTTCGAGAGCCGCGACTGGCGTAACATGTGGGAGGAGTTGCGGAGCGTGCTCCTCTACTGGATTGAGCAGGGCGTGAGGGTGTTCCGCGTGGACAATCCGCACACCAAGTCGCTTATGTTCTGGGAGTGGTGCATCGGTACCATTAAAGAGCAGCACCCGGAGACGATCTTCCTCTCCGAGGCGTTCACCCGCCCCAAGCTGATGTACTACCTGGCAAAGATAGGCTTCACCCAGTCGTACAACTACTTCCCCTGGCGCAACGCCCGCTGGGAGCTTACGGAGTGGATGACCGAGCTTACCACCACCGAGGTGAAGGAGTTCTACCGCCCTAACCTGTGGCCCAACACCCCCGACATCCTGACCGAGTACTTGCAGGTGAGCGGGCGGCCCGGCTTCATGATACGGTTCTTGCTGGCGGCCACATTGGGCGCGAGTTACGGCATTTACGGCCCGGCCTTCGAGCTTTGCGTGGGCCAACCCATCGCGTACGGCAAGGAAGAGTACCTCGACTCGGAAAAGTACGAGATCAAGCGCTGGGACGTGAGCAACCCCATTACGCTGGCCCCTCTCATCACCCGCGTGAACAGGATACGGCGCGAGAACAAGGCGATGCAGACCAATGAGGGCTTGCGCTTCCACCAGACGACCAACGACCGCCTGATCGCTTACAGCAAATCTACGCCGGAGAAGGACAACATCATCCTGACGGTGGTGAGCCTTGACCCGGTATACACACAGTCGGGCTTCGTGGAGGTGCCGCTGGAGGAGTTCGGCCTGGACCCCAACCAGCCATACCAGGTACACGACCTGCTCACCGACAACCGCTACATGTGGGCGGGCCGCCGCAACTATGTGGAGCTGAACCCGGCGATAATACCCGGCCACGTGTTCAGCCTGCGCACCCGCCAGCGCACCGAGCAGGACTTCGACTACTACATGTAACGTGTAGGGGCACGTGCATCGTGCCCTCCTTACTCCTGCCTCCTGCCCCAATGCGCGCCATGCGGGACATGGCCCCACTCTGTCATCCTGAGCGAAGCGAAGGATCTCAAGAAGGTGAGTAGGGGATGCTGATGAACGTGTGGCACTCGTGCCGGATGGTGTTGGAAGTTCGGCGTTGTGGCAAAGTCAGCATCTTAGATCCTTCGTTGCGCTCAGGATGACAGGGTGAGGCTTGGATCTCCGCTTCGGGGCAAAGGGGCTGCCCAACAGCCACGCTGTATCGTGCCCGTACTAGCAGGCGACAATTGAGACAAAGAAGAGGTATTGCAAACATGTCAGACAACGGCAACTTCGTCCCCATGAAATCATGGGAGGAAGTGTTCCAGAGTAAGAACAAGGCCGCGCTAGAGAAACTGCTGCCCGACTACTTGATGACCGTGCGCTGGTTCGGCGGCAAGGCGCGGCAGATAGAGAATGTCAAGCTTTCCAGCCACATACCGCTCCCCTGCGAGCAGCTAAAGCCATATATCGCTACCATCGACGTGAGCTACGAGGATGGTGGCAGCCAGACCTACGTGCTGCCCCTCGACTTCGCCCAGGGTAAGCGCGGCGAGCAGATAGAGAGCGACTCGCCCCAGGCGGTGATAGCCCGGTTCGAGGTGGGCGGCACGGAGGGTATGCTTTACGACGCCTCGCAGGGTAAGGCGTTTGCCTCTCTGCTGCTCGACTCCATCAGGAAGGGCGAAACCTTTGGCGATACCGACTATTCGCTGGTTGCCTGGCCCACGGCTGCATTTACCTCTGTGCTCGGCGAGGGTAGCGAGCAGGTTGAGCCTAAGATCATGAAGGCCCAGCAGAGCAACACCTCCATTGCTTACGGTGGTCGCGCCATCCTCAAGATGTTCCGCCGCCTGGAGGAGGGCACCAGCCCGGACCTGGAAATAGGACGCTTCCTGGGCGAGCGGGGCTTCGAGCACACGCCACCTCTGGCTGGTGCGCTTGAGTTCAAGACCAAAGACGGTGACGAGCCGCTGACCCTGGCGATTCTCCAGGGCTTCGTCGCCAACCAAGGTGACGCCTGGGAGTACACCCTCGATTCGCTGGAAGGCTACTACGATAACGCTGCATCGAGTGGCGCGGACAACGTCCCCCAAAGCCCCGAGGGCGACCACATGCTTGAGGTGCTGGACCAGGAAGTACCCGCCTCCATTAGAGAGGCGCTCGGCTCCTACCTGGATTCAGCCCGGCTGCTGGGCAGGCGCACCGCCGAGATGCACCTTGTATTAGCTTCCGGTGGAGATGACCCGGCGTTCGCGCCTGAGCCTTTCACCCCGGAGTACCTGCGTTCGCGCTACGAGTCGGTGAGTGGGCTGACAGAGCAGGCTTTCCGGCTGCTGGAGAACAAGGCGGAGGACCTGCCCGGCGAGACGCGCAACCAGGCTGGCGAGGTGATACAGAGTCGCGGGCAAATCCTGTCGCGGTTCGAGGCGATGTTACAGGGCCAGATTGAGGCGGTACGCACCCGCGTGCACGGCGACTACCACCTGGGGCAGGTGCTCTGGACCGGCAGCGACTTCGTAATCATCGACTTCGAGGGCGAGCCGGTGCGTTCGTTGCAGGAGCGGCGAGAAAAACACTCGCCCCTCAAGGACGTAACGGGCATGCTGCGCTCGTTCCACTACGCCGCCTACGCCGCCATGTTCGCCCGCGTCACGAAGGGCGTTGTAGCCTCCGAGAGCCATGTGGGCATAGAGAGCTGGGCCGAGGCCTGGCACAAGTGGGTCGGCGCGGCCTACTTGAAGGAGTACCTGGAAGTGGCGGCATCCGGCAACTTCCTGCCGCGCAACCCCGGCGATCTCAGGACGCTGTTCGACATCTATCTGCTGGAAAAAGCCGTGTACGAGCTAATTTACGAGCTGAACAACCGCCCCGACTGGGTCAGCATCCCGCTACAGGGCGTGCGCGAGCTTGTGCAGTAGTGGAGGCGGAATAACTCACCGCAGAGGCGCAGAGATCGCAGAGGTGACGCAGAGAAGAATAGAGGATTCAGGGAGCAGAGACGCCTGGCACCTGCATCATGACCTGTGGGACCAAAGCCCCACCTGTCATCCTGAGAGTAGCGAAGGATCTCAAGAAGGTGACTAGGGATGCTGTTGAACTATGAGCAACACTGCCGCACACGTTAGACAACCGGGCAGACGTAGCATCTGAGATCCTTCGCTACGCTCAGGATGACAGGGGGAGTGTGGTCCCGGGCAGCAGGGCAGAGGGACCAAACCCTACATTGTTCAGCGCAATCTCCACATCCCTTCGGCTTCGCTCAGAATAGGCTTTCTGCCCCTTTGCGGCGAGTTATTCTGTGGGCTCAACGCACCTCTATCTCCGCCAGCACAATGCGATCTGCCGTCTCGTTGCCGGGCTGCAAGCGCACAGTCGCGCCGGGACCGTTGGGTGGCACCCACATGCCGGTTTCGAGGCGGTATTTGCCCGGAGGCAGGTCTGCGGGCAAGGGGAAGTTGTAGATGCCTGCCAGTAGCTCGCCCTGGTGCCACTCTCTTACGGGGTGCGGCTCGCGGTTGATGATGGGGTACTGTTTGAGCATGCCGGAGAAAGTCTGCACGTCCAGTTGGGCGACAGTCTGCTCGGTGGCTGGGTCCACGAGGTGTATCCAGACCTGCCAGCCTGGGTCGGTGGGCCTGCCGTTGCGGTGCGCCCGGTAGTACATGTTGAGGCCGATTGCCCGGGCCGGCGTGTAGGTGTCGCCGTCCGATGCGGTGCCCGGTTCGAGCAGGGTGTCGGCGTTTGCCAGGGGCGACAAATCGAAGCCCTGTAGGACTGCGAAGTCCTCTATCAGCGCCTGCACTTCACGCGCCGCCGGTGCCGCTCGTGGCTCACTTTGCTGCTCGTGCAGGCTGATTACCGTCATGGTAGGGCCTTTGTCCCCGCCTTCCTGGTCGCCCTCGTACCGTTGCGCCACCGGCAGGGCCTGGTATGTGGCGAGGTTGGCGGCATCTCTCTGCCAGTCCTTGAGGTTGGAGTTGAGCACCACGTAGTCGTAGCCGTAGCGGGCGTACCACTCAGGGGGGCGGGCGGTAAGCTCCTCGGTGTCGCCTGGGTTCTCCACGTCGAAGGCGAGCACGTCGGGCCAGTCCTGCACCTGCCAGGGGTGCAACTCGGCGGCGAAGCGGTAGCCCTCCCGCATCTTCGTCTGCATCCAATACCACGCCAGGTTGCGAGTGTCGGGGTCGGCCATAGACGCGCTGTAGTTGCTAGATATGCGCAACGGCTCCATCGTGACGAACAGCAGAGCCACAGCGACTATACCCCAGCGCACGCCGTTCCAAACCCGGCGGTCCTCTATGCGCCCCGCGTAACCCCGCGCCAGCGTGGTAAGCTGCATCGCCACGAGGTCTATCACGTAGCCCGACAGGATAGCCAGGAACGGCAGGACGACGATCAGGTTGCGCACATAAGTGAGGGAGAAGCGGCTCATCGCCAGCAGGTAGAGCACCGGGAAGATGAGCAGCAGCCAGGAGCGATTGCGCACGGGAGCGTTCGCCAGCACCACGAAGGCCCCGAGCATAGCGGGCATGAAGAAGTGCATGTCGCTGGCGGCAAGGTCGGTGACGTGCCGCTGGATGGAGGCGGTTACCTGGCCCAGGTTCTCGGCTGGAAGGTAGGCTTGCACCTGGAAAGTGAAGCCGTTGTAGAACGCGGGCCAGTCGAGCAGCATGTACGGCTCGCACAGGACAAAACCCAGCGCCGCAAACCCGCCCATGCCCACTAAAGCCCCAAGCAGTCGCTCCCGGCTCAAGGTCAGCCTGTTGCGCCGCCACACCATAATAAGCGCGATGAAGGGCACCACGCCCAGGTAGAGACCGTTGTACTTGGTGCCGGTGGCGACACCCACCAGCAGCCCGGCGAGCGCCGCCTGCCAGAACAGAGAGTCGCGTAACAGGGGCCTGCTCGAGACTGTGGTGCGGCTCAGGCGATAGGAGGCCCACAGCACGAATATGCCCATCAGGCCGAGCGGCGCGTCCATGAGGGCGAAGTGGGAGTACTGCACGTGCAGGGGCGACACCGCCAGCATGAGCGCCGCCGCTAGCCCCACGCGCCTGCTGTCGTTGAACATCTCCTTGCCGACGTGGTAGAGCACCGGGATGGTAATGGCCCCTATGGCGGCGGCCAGCGTACGCGCCCAGATGTAGACGCCGGAGTCTAGAGTGAAGATGTGGGTCACGTCGGGCAGCGAGGCGGCACCCTCGTAGTAGCCCCTGAGCGTGCCCCAGGCGACGTGGACCTCTAGCAGCAGCGCCTGGATGTAGATGTATAGCGAGGGCCAGATATACAGGTTGGGGTTGAGGTCGCCCGACTTGACGATGTGTATGGCCGAATCGATCACCTTCGGCTCGTCGGGGTGGGCCACGTAGGGCAGCGAGCCGGAGATACCGTACCAGCGCAACGCGAAGGCGAACAAAAAGAGCGCCGCCATGATGAGGAAGTCTACAGAGATGATGCCGGACCTGAGGCGGCGCGCGTGTGAGCTGAGCCTTGTGAGCATGAGAAATTATAGCATGTTGAGCGCGATCAGAGCGTAGCGCCTGGATGCCTAAGTGCCGGGAGTAAGCTCCGGGGTCAGCGGCAGGCGTATCGTGAACGTAGAGCCTTTGCCTTCTTCGCTGGCCGCTGTTATGGACCCTCCATGAAGCTCTACGATGTGGCAAGCGCCTGCCAGCCCTATACCCACGCCGGAGATCTTGCCGGCGGTGTTGCTGGCCCTGCGGTACCACTCAAAGATGTGAGGCAGGTCCGCGGCGGGTATGCCCACACCCTCGTCCCGCACCGTGAGCACGGCCCACGACCTTTCCGCCGGCATAGCGTTGCCGGCGTCCAGCGGAACCGTGCTCAGACCAACGTCCGAGGAATCCTGCGATATAGCCACCGTAATCGAGCCGCCGTCGGGGCTGTACTTTATCGCGTTGGAAAGCAAGTTGTCCAGCACCCTCTCCAGCCGGAACAGGTCACAGTAGCCCGTCAGACGAGACAGGGAGGTCTCGACCGTCAGGGAGTGCCGGTCGGTGGTCTGCTGGTACTGCTTCGTCACCTGCCGGGCGAGCGCCACAAGGTCCACGGGCCGCCGCAACAGGTCCAATGGCTGCCCCGACTGGATGTTGGCGAAGTCCACCAGTTCGTTGATCAACACGATCATCTTGGTAGTCGCAGTGTCGATTCGCTCCAGGCCCGGCAGCAGTGCGGTCGAATCTCCGGCGGACAGCGACGTAAACCGCTTCCTCAGCAACTGGGTATTGCCCTTTATGACGGCCAGCGGGTTCTTCAGGTCGTGGGATACGACGGCCAGTAGCTCGTCGCGCAGCCGCACCGCCTTTTCGGTCTCCGACAGCGCCTGTACTTCAGCGGCGTACCGGCGGGCGATCTCAATCGAGCCGCTCAGCGCCGTGGCTACCTTCTCCATCAACTGAAGGTCCTCGGGTTGGAAGGCATCTACGTGCAGCGAGTCGATTTGCAGCAACCCGAACGCGCTGCCCTGCCACACCAGCGGCACGGCCAGGTAGGAGCGTATGGGGCTGGTCGGACGCAGCTTATCAGCGAGCAAGTCACCCGAAACAAAAGGCTTGCACTCCTCCACTACCCGCCACGAGAGGCCCCTTCCACGCGGCAGGCTCTGGCCCAGTGCCGACTCTGCGAACGCGCCGATAGCCGCCCGAATGACCAGGTTGTCGCCTTCCACCAGGGCGATGGAACCCCCGGTAAAGGTGACGACGCTGGTGAGGTGCTGGAGGGTGGAGGAGAGGATGCGCTCAAGCTCGTACTCACCCGCCGCCGAGCGCGCGATGGTGTTAAGCAATTCGGTCTGGGCCAGGGCGCGATTCAACTGCTCCGCGACGGTGGCAAGCCGTTGCTCGGAGGCCTGGGCCTGCATCTTCAGCCTGCGCTCGGCCTCGGTCAGTTGCATGTTTTCAATGGCGATGGCCGCCAGGTTCGCGGCGGTGAGCATGGCCGAGACGTGCTGCTGGCTGTAGGCGGCGGGCTGGGTGCTCTGCGCTTCAAAGCCTCCGATTACCCGCCCGTTCGCCATGATAGGCACGGCGATAGAAGACGCGGGCAGGCTGGGGTCTCGGTCCAGTCCCACGTTTACCCGCGGCTTGCCAGCCATCGCGGCGTTGAAGTCGTCGGTCAAGATGACCTGCCCCGTGGAGACCGCGCGGCTGTGGGGGCTGTCGGTCATTGGCATGGGCGGCAGGGTGGATACGTCTATCTCTTCGCCGTCGGTCCAGGCATACACCGCCGTACGTAGTTGCCGGTCGGGGTCGTACAGCGAGGCGAAGAGGCCATTCGAGGGGGTTGCAGCAAGCACGAAGCTGGTAAGGGTGCTAAAGATAGCTCGCAACTCGGCGGAGGGCTGGAGCGGTTGGAGCATAAGGTCGGCACCCTCCGGCTCACTTTGAAGGTGAGTCGTCGTAGGGTGTTGCTCACCCGGAGCAGACTGCTGGCCCGGTTGCTCGTCCTTGTGCATTACTTCTCCGGCGGCCGGTCTCAATCTTCGCTCTCGTTGTGCCGCCCTGCCAAACTGTTTATTGGTACTTATTATACACAGGAGAACTGCTCCCAATTACGAGCAGTTCCATAGCCCAATCGTACTAGATCGTGCTCTGCTGGACCGTAAGCAAGCCAAACTGCACCGCCCCAGGTGACGAGCCGGTCAAGACAGCTACGTCCTTCTCTACCTCCGCCCCGTACCTGTAGGCAATCTCCCGCACCATGTCACCCGCGTCACGACCTCCCAGCACCGCGACCGTGCCCCCGCTGCCTCCGCCCGTAATCTTGGCCCCGTACAGTCCCGCTGCCGCCCCTGCCTCCCTGACAAGCGCCACGATACGGTCCGTCTCACGCGAACCAAGGCCGCACGCACCGTAGCTGGCATGCGACTGGTACATCAACTCGCCCAGCACTTGTAATCTCTCCCCATCAAGGGCTGCTTGCTCCAACAGTGCTTTGAACAGGCGCACGCGGTGGTGCTCGTAGATTGGGTGAGCGGTGGGTTGGCGCACCTTGTAGATGCGGTTCGGGTGGATAGTTGTGACGCTATCGGTCGTGCCCGCGTAGCGCCTCAAGAAGTCGTCTCCGTGGATAGACTCTGGAATGTAGTCGCGATAATGTGTCTCCCATTCCGAAGGGCTGATGTTGCAC
Source organism: Chloroflexia bacterium (assembly GCA_036386675.1). Classification (GTDB taxonomy): domain Bacteria; phylum Chloroflexota; class Chloroflexia; order QHBQ01; family JADMIH01; genus JADMIH01. Next base: position 10,859 of record DASVVE010000068.1, read on the forward strand.
AGGTAGCCGCCCCACAGCGGGTCTGTAACGCGCACTCTTCGCGGGCTTGCCTCTTCGACCTGCAACCCGGCCAGTTCCGCGACCATACGGTAGCCCATGAAGGCCCCGACCCGCACGGACTCGTAATCCCCACCCGATACAGCGTGGCGCACTCCCGAATCGATGCCCCAGACTGCCAGGTCGGATGGGAGGGCTACAGCAGGGCCTATCTCTGCGGGCTGGCACAGCAGCACCAGGAGCCGACCTCGCTCGCCACAGGCCGAGGTCATCTGGTCCATAACCCCACAGGGCGCGCCGACGACCAGGTTTTCTACCTTCTGGCAGAGCAGCGCCATTCGCGGACCATCCAGCCGCAAGCCGAGCGCCCCACAGACCGCCTGCATGCTCGCCACCTCCAGCGCCGCGGAGGAACTCACACCCTTGCCTATGGGCACCTCCGAGTAGACCATCAGCCGCAAGCCGTGTTGCAGGCGCACCCCTTCCTCGCGTTGCAGCACCACCAGTACCCCTATGACGTAAGCTGCCCATTGTTGTCGTGGGTCTCTTGATAGCATCTCCCTGGCTCGCGCGTAGTCCAATGGATTGCAACCGGGAGCCAGCAACGCGAGAGGGACCCGCACCTGCTTGTCACTATCGAGGTCCGCGGCCGCGTGGCTGATTACCGTGAACGCAGGCTCATCGGTGGACTGCGCGGCGGCTAACGTGGCAACCTCCAGGGGCAGTTGCAGCACCAGCGAGCCGGAGTAGTCGGCTATGCCGCCCATCAGGTCCAGCCGCCCAGGGGCACGTGCCAGCATAATAGGCTGGGCGGGGTCGAAGAAGGTGGGGTTCTGCTCTATAGCCTCAAGGCAGCGTTGCACGTCGCCCGGCAAATTGGCTCGTTGTTCGGCAATCCGCCACATCGTTAGGTGATTGCCTCGTTCAACTTAGAAGCGGAGCTACCGGCTATCATTGCGTTTCGCCCCTGTCCAGGTAGTGAACGGACGACAGCGCGCGCAGTTCGGCGGCCTTGGCTTCGGGGCTTGTGTCGCTGAGGAAGTTGCCGCCGCCTACCTCCGGCCCGGCGAGGTACTTGATGAGGTTGGGCTGGCGTAGCGGCGGGTGGAAGGCTATGAAGAAGTGGAACGCGCGGTAGTCGCCGTCGTCGGTAGGTGCCTGGTGCAGGGGCATGACGTAAGGAAACGACATCTGCCAGAGGTTGTCGAAGCGCACGGCCACTTGCTTGAGCGCCAGCGCCAGGGACTCAACCTCGGTATCTCGCAAGTCGTGGACGTGCGGCACGCTGCGCTTGGGGGCTACGTAAACTTCGTAGGCGTAGCGGGCAAAGTAGGGCACGAAGGCTATCGTGTGCTCGTCCTCGAACAGCACGCGGCGGCCGTCACGCTGCTCCGCGCCGATAATGTCGGCAAACAGCAGACGCCCCGTTTCATTCAAATGCCGTTGCGAGGCGTTCAACTCGGTCTCCATCGTCTTGAAGACAAAGTTGGTAGCGTAGACTTGCCCGTGGGGGTGCGGGTTGGATACGCCTACTACTTCGCCCTTGTTCTCGAAGACGAGCACGTGCCGCACCTCCCGGCGGTTGCCCAGGTCCAGGGTCTGGCTTTGCCACACCCGCACCACATCCCCGATAGCTGATGTCGTCATCTCTGCCAGCGTCAGGTCGTGGCGCGGGCTGTAGCAGATTACGCGTGACAGCCCATCGGCGCGGCGGCTTCGGTAGGGCGGGGGAGGACTCTCTATATCCACAGGCGCATCCAGCCCCACGCAAGGGAGGTCGTTGTCGAACACGAACGTGCTTTCGTATGCGGGATTCTGCGCGCCACTTACCCTGTGGTTGCCTGGGCAAAGGTAGCAGTCAGGCGCGTAGGCAGGCGTGTCCTTCCGCTCAATGCGGACGGTATCCCCGCTCCAGGGGCGGTGCTGCCGGTGCGCGGCGATAATCACCCACTCCTGGCGCAAGGGGTGCCAGCGTTCTTCCCAGACCGCCTGTGCTGAGCTGCCTCCATTCGCCATGCTTGACGGCTCCTTAGCCTCCGTGCTCAGTGCTGTACATTGTCTGTAGCCAGACGAGCATCTCACCAGGGCCACGGTGTGCCCAGGCGTAGTATGGGATGGCCGTGAAATCTTGCTCTGTCCAAGGGGCCTCGTCGCCTTTAACTTTTGTTTGCCGAAGTGCACGACCTTTGAGCACAACAACACCGTTCAACAGGTCAGGCACCCATTCAGCCGTCAAAGTGTCGTCGCCTGCCAATACTATGTCTCGTACCGCAACATGCGGGTTGTCCGGCCACTCAGCGCAGTAGACCAACGGGCCACGTTGCAGCGCCACCCTGCCCCTGTCCGCATCCACTCGTTCATTAGCAACTACCCGGCGTGCGGGCATCGGTAGGTCAAGCTCAATTACGTCGCCCGGCTGCCATACTCGCGTTAGGGTTGCATAGCCCCGGTCTACCTGCAGATCAACTAGTTCACCATTTATCTTAAGGGTTGCCATTTCCTCGGCACTATCAACGAATCGGTAGAGATCGCCAGGCACCACTTCATTGCGCGCCCAACCAGGAATGCGCACCTTAATGGCGAAGGGACCAGCAACATCGTTGCTGACCGCGATCCTCACTTTGCCATCCCACGGGTAGCCAGTCTCCTGCTCTAATTTTACAACCCGCTCGTCGCCCAGCCCGATTTCAGCACTTCCGGCCATAAACAAGTTTACGTAGATCGTGTCATCGTGCCGTGCGTAGACGTAGCCAGGCAGCGCCGGAAGAAACCGTGCGACGTTGCTGGGGCAACAGGCGCAATCGAACCAGGGGCTGCGCTGGTGCGTGCCGTCGGATTCAAGGGGATTCTCGTAGAAGAACGCGGTGCCGTCGAGCGATATGCCTGCCAGGAGGGCATTGTAGAGGGTGCGTTCCAGCACGTCGATGTAGCGAGCGTCGGCGTGCAGCAGGAAGAGCCGGTGGCTCCAGAAGACGTTGCCGATAGCGGCGCAGGTCTCAGAGTAGGCGGTCAGGTTGGGCAAGTCGTAGGCGGGACCGAAGGCCTCACCCTGGGCGGTCGCACCGATGCCGCCGGTTATATAGAGCTTCCTGCCCACCACATCCTCCCAGATGCGGTCCAGGGCGTCGATATAGCCTGTTTCAACAGTCGCAGCCGCCACGTCAGCCATACCCGCGTACAGGTAGGTGGCCCTGACGGCATGGCCCACGGCTTCTGATTGCTCGACCACTGGCGCATGCGACTGGTTGTATTCGCGGCCGCTGCCTTCGTGCCCATCCGGCCCTCGCGCATCGAGCAGAAACTTCCCCAGTGCCAGGTAGCGACCATCTCCGGTCACATGGTAAAGCTTCACCAGAGCCATTTCGGTGACTTCGTGTCCGGGCCACATAGATTCTTTGCCAGGGCCGAAGGTGCGGTCGAGCAGGTCAGCCGATTTGAGGGCCACATCCAGCAGGTCGCGCTTGCCCGTGGCCTGAAGGTGAGCCACGGCGGCCTCGTACAGGTGGCCCAGGTTATATAGCTCGTGGCTGGATTGGCGCTCCAACTCCCAACGCTTGCTCCCCGCATAGTCGGGGGTATTTTCGGGGTTGATGGTGCGTGCTGTGTAGAGATAGCCATCCGGCTCCTGCGCCGCCGCTATCAACTCCACCAGGCTGTCCAGATAAGCCTCCAGGGCCGGGTCGGGGCGGCTGCTCAGCGCATAAGCGGCCCCCTCCAGGACCTTGAAGACGTCAGAGTCGTCCCAGACAAGGGCGGGAGGTGTTCTATCCGCGTCCGGAGTGTCTTTGAGCACTTCGGCAGCGCGGCGAAAATTGTCTATGCGCCCCGTCCGCTCGCACTGCTCGAAGGCAAAGGGGATAGAGATGGCACGGTTAGTTTCTATGCGCGACTTCCAGAATTCGTCGTCACAACGAACGTCGGTAAAGGGTACCGGCTCTACCGGATAGTCCTTCTTCAATTGGGCGTCTGTACCAACAGGGTGCATTAGTGCTCCTCAAATTTCCTACAGGGGTTTTCATGTTTATACGTCTCACCATTCTACCATCCGCGGAAGAAACGATGTTCTCCGGTATTTATGAGATGGTTTCTATGCACATATACAGGAGAGGCTTGCTACATGCGAGGTTCTACATGGTGCTGTAAATAGGCGATAATGGCAGCACTGATCCAGCAGGCTAGCGCGAAACTCACACCGGGAACATAAAGGACGAAGGAGAATTATGGGTTATCCAGGAATGGCTGTCGGGCTGCAAATTGGGTCCGGTCCACCGCTCGGTCTGAGTCGCGCCATGCTGCTGTTCGCCCGGTTGAGCCGACTCGACTCTGCCTTTGTCGTGGACCACTTTCAGGGTTTTGTGCCCATCGCGCTGTGGGACCGGGAGCTTTCCTGGGCCGCCGCGCAGTTCGCCAGCCCCCATGAGGTCTTCGACTATCAGGTGCTGCTGGGCTATCTCGCCCGTAGCGCCGGCGGGCTACGCCTGGGAGTGGGTGTGACCGAGCCTGTGCGCCGCCACCCGGTGCTCATAGCGCAGGCCATGATGACGCTCGCTCACATGACGAAACACCCTCCTATTCTCGGCATAGGCGCGGGCGAGCGTGAGAACATCGAACCCTACGGCCTGGACTTCTCCCAGCCGGTAGGCAGGTTGGAGGAGGCCCTCAAGATCATCCGGCTCTGCTTCACGTCGCGGGGTCCGTTCGATTTCACAGGGAACCACTATCGCCTGGACCGCGCTGTCATGGACTTGCAGCCTCCGAAAGGTCGTACGCCGGAGATATGGATAGCAGGTCACGGACCGCGCATGCTCCGGCTAACGGGGCAGTACGCGGACGGCTGGTACCCCACGATGGTAGCCTCTCCACAGGAATACAAGGCCAAGCTGGATATCATACAAGCCGCCGCACGGGAAGCGGGAAGGGACCCGGCATCCATCACCCCGGTCCTTCACCAGTTTGTCGCGGTTGCCCCCTCGAAGCGGGAGGCGAGAGCGATGCTGCATACCAAGGTGGCTCGTTTTGCTACCCTGATAGGCGCGCCCGCCGGTGAATGGCGAAAGCTGGGCTTGGAGCACCCCTTCGGTGACCAGTACCGGGGCTACGTCGATTTCATCCCGGAGCAGTACGACCGCGAGACGCTCGACCATGCTATTGCCGCAGTGCCGCCCCAGCTGGTCGGACACGGCTTCATCATAGGCACGCTGGAAGAGGTCACGGCCCGGCTCAGGGAGTTTGGTCAGGCGGGGGTCCGGCACGTGGTCATCAGTCTATCGTCGGCGGTCTTCTCCCGGCGTGCAGCTATTTACGGCCAGTTGGCTATACCCAGGATCGCCCGGTCGTTGAGGACTGGCAGTGGCCGCAAGTAGGGGCTGGTTATGCGTTCGCTAGGTAGCTATGTCTCGCTGGATACCCCCGGCACATCCTCAATGTTGTAGAAAACCTGCTTCCCGTGCGACATAGCGATTTCTACCATCTCGTCGGAGCCTTTTGATGGTCCACCGATACGCAGCACTGCGTCACATTTCATCACCAGCAGACGGCCAACTGGGTGCATTATCTCGTCAAACACGGCATCGCCCACCTGCTTGGACCCTGCCAGTTCCAGCAGCGGCATTGCGATAGCCTCCCCGGTTACGCCGAGGTGTCCGGCTCGGAATAGACGCAAGGCTGCCTCGTTCATGGCCCGCATGTTGGCGGCAATCAGAGTTGGGTCGTCGTTCGTGCCCGTGCGATACGGGCCGGCCACCAGGATCATCAACGCACCTTGTGGACCATTCGTGCTATCGGTCATGTACTTGTCCTCCCGGAGTTTGCCCGGACTACATTTTGGTGCCGCTGTCAAACAGAGCGGAGTCTACGTTGAAGATACCCCCCTGATGGGCTTCTGCAATCCGCTATTGGCAGCGGCTGTGCTAATACTTTGGGTGTACCGGGCATGTGTCACTTCTATCCGGCACCTGCACTAATATGCCACGCATAGCAAAAATACATACTCCCTCTTGTAGTTCCGATGCCGGTTTGGTAAACTTTGGGCGTACTGGCCGAGGCGCTATCTGATGTACCATTGGAGCGTTTGCTGTCCGACCGTCAGCTTGAGGCTAATCACCCGGTCTTATGTACCGGCTTGAAGCGACGTACCTGAAAGTAGTCAGCTTCCCCTCACTGCATTATACCCACCAGTATTTGCGCCCTCCACACATCCTTTCTCATAGACAGGCACAGAATGGACACACCCACGCCCTTAGCGAGCCGCATACCCCACGAACCGGAGCAACTTCTGCTGCGATTATTCCAGCAGGTCGGGGATGATAGCAGCCCTGCCGAGTTACCCGACGTGCCCATCGAGCTTTTCCCCGAAGGCTCTCAGGCCAGGCATCTGCTCGAAGGCTTCTCAGGCATGTTGGCGCGCCTCAAGGAGAAGGAAGACGCTCTAGGGCGCTCCCAGCACAGCTACGAGCAACTGGTAAATTCGCTCGACGGCATCGTGTGGGAAGCAGATGCGAATACGGTCGAGTTCCTGTTCGTGAGCCAGCAGGCCGAGCGACTACTTGGCTACCCCACCGAACGATGGACCACCGAGCCGACCTTCTGGCAGGACCACATGCACCCCGACGACCGTGGCTGGGCACCTACGTTTTGCTCTCGCGCCACGGCCCAAAGGCGGGACCACGAGTTTGAATACAGGATGATAGCCGCCGACGGGCGAATCGTCTGGCTGCGGGACATAGTGACCGTGGTTGTGGAGAACGACCGGCCCGTTAGACTGCGCGGCGTGATGGTGGACATCACGGAGCAGAAGAAGGCCGCCGAGGGTCTTCGAGAGAAGGAGGAGCAGTACCGCGCCATCTTTGAAGCCACGACCGAGGGCCTGGTAATCAACGACCAGATTGGCAACGTGGTAGAGGCAAACCCGGCCTTCTGTGAAATGCACGGGTACTCTCGCGAGGAGCTTATCGGGCGCAACCTGGCTAGCCTCCACCCTCCTGACGACCAGCCTACCTACAACGATTACCTGGAAGCCGTGAGCAACAATCGCAGCTTCCAGACTCACGAGATGCACTCGCACTTGCGAAAGGACGGTACCACGTTCCAGGTCGAGGTGCGCGGGACCACCTTCATGTACAGGGGCGAGCCTCACATCCTGGGGGTGACTCGCGACGTAACCGACAGGGTGCACGCCTACGAGCTACTAGAGCAAAGGGTGCAGGAGCGCACTCGCGAGTTGTCCACGCTCCTCGAAGTCTCCCACAACGTAACCTCCACGCTCGACCTGAACCGCCTGGTGAGCAGCGTGCTCGAACAGTTGAAAGTGGTGGCCGACTACTCCGGCTCTGCCATCTTGCTGGTAGACGGCAATGACTTGACGCTGTTGGACATCCGGGGGGCCAATCCCAACGGCAAGGCATTGCTGGGGCGCAAGGTGCCTTTGGAGCGACTCGGCGCTATGTGGCCCCTTTTGCGCTCAGGCGAGCCGGTTATCGTTGACGACGTGCGGGGCGACGACTCGCTGTCCCGCACTTACCGCGAAGTAGTAGCCGCGCTGCTGGGCAGTACGAGCGAGGTCGTGGCTGAACTGCTCGATGGCCCATTTGCCTACGACCGCTCGTTCCTGGCCGTGCCCATAATTGTCAAAGAACAACTTGTCGGCCTGTTCACCCTGACGCATGGTGAGCCTGGCTTCTACACGCCCCGCCACGCCGGACTGGCGATGGCCGTAGCCAACCAGGCGGCGCTGGCTATCGAAAACGCCCGGCTGTACGAGCACGCCCAGCAAGCCTCCCGCAGCACGGCGGCCCTCGCCCAGATAGCTTCCAGGGTAGCCTATGGCGGCTCTCTGCAAAAGACTCTGGACGACATCTGCCAGCATGTAGTGATCGCGACCGGGGCAGCGGCCGCCGGGGTCGTGCTCTACGATACGGAGTCGGGGCAGCGGAGTATGGTGGGCGCGTACGGGCTGCCGGACGGGTACAAGGAGGCCGTGAACGCCGTGCTGGGTTCGGGCACGGTGCTCTTCGCGCAGGCGGCTTTTGACGGGCACGAACCCGTGGTCACACGCGATACTCGGCGGAAGGTACTCGAGTCGGAAGTGTCGGCCCCGCTTCACCCGTTCATGCCGACCGCGCCCTGGGACACGGTTGTGGCCGTGCCGATGGTCTACCAGGGCAAGCAGCTAGGGGTGCTCGCCAGCTACCTGCCCACCATTGACGTTGAGGAGAGCGAGATCGCCTTCCACGCCGCGATAGCCGACCAGACCGCCGTGGCTGTTGAGAACGCCCGCCTGCTGGCCGAGGTGCACGACAAGGCCACACTGGAACAACGCCAGCGCCTGGCCCGCGAGCTGCACGACTCGGTTTCGCAGGCCCTCTTCAGCATCAATCTCACCGCACGCGCCGTAGAGTCGCTGCTGAAACGCGATAACCCTCAGACCGACACCGCCGTCGCGAGATTGGCCGACCTGCGCCAACTTACGCAGGGTGCGCTCGCGGAGATGCGGGCGCTGATATTCGAGCTACGCCCCCGCGCCCTGGAAGAAGAGGGGCTGCTGCAAGCTATCCGCAAGCATGGCTCTGCCGTGGCCGGGCGGGAGATGCTGCAAGTCGAGGTGGTCTGCCCGCCCGAAGAGCGGCTGCCCAGGCTCAAGCCCGCAGCCGAAGAAGCGCTGTATCGCATAGCTCAAGAGGCCCTGCACAACGTGGTGAAGCACGCCCGCGCTACAAGAGTGGAGATATACCTGGACTACCACGAGGATGAGCAGGTTGTGAGCCTGTGCATCGCGGACGATGGTAGAGGCTTCGACAAGAGCCAGGTACCGGCGGGCCACATGGGTCTAGGCACGATGGGCCAGCGCGCTGCTGCCCTAGGTGGCGAGTACACCATCGATAGCAAGCCTGGCGAGGGCACCAGAGTGACGGTGCGAGTGCCTCTCGCGGATTGGCGGCTGGATGCACCGAAAACTACAAAGTAATTAGAAGCGATCTCCACAAATAGGAATGAGGAAATGAGCACCCAAAGCTCCCTTTTGTCATTCTGAGCGTAGCGAAGAATATCGTCCCTAACCACCCAAATACTACCTTTCCTTCAGCAACAGAGTCCCATAAGAACGAAGAAACATCCCGGTAGAGGACGAGATTCTTCGCTACGCTCAGAATGACAAGGGCCAACTATGCCTCTGGTATTCGGGGCTGCTTTTTATGAGATGGCTTCTAATTACTCTCCCCAACAGATACATCTGCGATGAAGTCCCCGTATGGGGACTTCACTTCATATGGGGCGTCCGACCATGCCGTCTTTGTAGCTTCATTAAGACTTTGGGCGGAACCGGCAATTAGCTAAAGGTCGTGGTGTGCTTACTCCATCTGCTCGCTGCATTTGCTCGACTTCGGCGCTACAATCTTGTGCATAAGAGACTTGCTCGACTACAGAATACGCAGCATTACGCACCGGCCGTGTGGTTGGCATCCAATCTCATAAAAAACATACAGAATCACTGGAGGCAAAATAAAATGAAGAAGTTAACTGTTATCGTAACCGCACTGGCATTGACGTGGCTCGGACTGGGAGCGCCGGGTGCTCGTGCGCAAGCCACGGGGCCGGACGCGATAGACCCGATCTACGCCCTTACCCTGACCGAGGCCATCAACAATCATGAGGCCGCTGCCGTGCTCGACCACTTCGTGAAGGGTGGCAGCGTCACTTTCGATACCTCGGTCTTCGATACTAACAACCGGACCCTGACCGCCGCCGAATACGCGGACAGGCAGCGCCCCGACCAGCCGGACGTGCCGACCGATATCCGCCTGGAGATAGTCGATAGGTCGCTACAGATAGACGCGACTACCGCTACCTGGACCTGGAGGGAGACCGCAGGCTTCCTGAAAGACCTGAACGTGGACTACATCGAGTTCAGCGTCTCAGCGACCACGGACGACCGCCGGTTCAAGTCGATTACCATCGCTCCGACCATGCCGAGCCTAGCCAAGCTACTCAGCCTAGCGTCAAGCGCGGAGAGCCTCGCCCGGCTGCCCTACAGCCCGGCAGTACCGACTCTGCCCTTCGATGCAGGCGACGATACGCGTGCTGGCCTCGGCCAATCGGTGGCTGTCGTGCGGTTCGAGCCTGAGAACGGCTCTAAGGTGAGGGGTGCGGCCATCCTGAGCGGTACGGGCGTGGAGGGTGGCACTACTGTCTCGCTCCATATAACGGGGCTGACGCCGGGCACACCCGCCCAGGCTACCCTGAACGCCGGTACCCGCACCGCACCCGGCGCTAGCGCCGCCGCGCTGCCCGAACTCTCGGTGGATGCTTCAGGCTCCGGCACGGCAACCGGCCGCGTGCTCTTTAGAGGGAGTGAAATCATCCCTCTCGCTGACGTGGCAGATGGCGAGCACATAATCACTGTCAGCCAGTCCGGCAATGTAGTGGCTTATGGGGACGTTCCTATCCTGGAAGGTCTGGCGCTTGCCCCGGTCGGGATGCCCCGCACGGGTGGCGCTGCGGGTGACGCAATGCTCCTCGGCCTGGCCCTGGTAGCCGTTTACATGATACTCCTGGGAGTGCGCCTGACACAGACACGCGCCCGGTCCTGATACAAACCTATAATCTAACGCAAGACATCTCTCCATGCCCCTCATGGAGAGATGTCTTGCATTCGGTGTTTAGATTATGCGTTAGGATGGGCCGCATTGGACCGTCTAAGCTCTCCAAGGCCCTCATATACACTTAGAACGGTGCGCGCCGCCGCTTCCCACGTGAACCGCGCTACTTGTACCGGGCCTGCCTGGGCCAGTCCTTCACGCAGAACCTCATCAGTTAGCAGGCGCAGCAGGTTGGAGGCTATCTCCTCGGTGGACCTGGGGTCCGCTGCCAACGCCGCATCGCCGGTCACTTCCTTGAGCGCACCGTCTGTCGATACCAGCGTTGGCACCCCACATGCCAGCGCCTCCGCGGCGGGCAGGCCGAAGCCCTCGTAGAGGCTGGGGTAGGCGAAGACCTCCGCCATGTTGTATAGCAGCGGGAGGTGGTCGTCGTGAACAAAATCCAAAAAGACCACGTTGCCACCCTCGTTGTTGACGCGCTCTACCGCTTTGTAAATCGGTTCGTAGAGCCAGCCCCGCCGCCCCGCCAGCACGAGCGCCACATCTCGGTGCGGACCGGGTGTAACCCGCGACCCCACCCCCGCACCTACCAGCATACCGTACGCATCTATCAGCCTCGACAGGTTTTTGCGTGGCTCCAGCGTGCCTACGTGCAGGATGAAGCGTTCTGGAAGCCCCAGCTCTTGGCGAAGACTATCTATCGCCGGGTCTCTACGCATTGGGCGGAACCGGGCGTCCACACCATTGTAAGCCACAGTCACTCGCTCTGGCGGCACCGAGAGGAGTTGCGTCAGGTCGCGTTTGGTCTGCTCGGACACTGCTATGATATGGTCGGCGCGGCGGGCCGCCTCGGGCACTGCTTTGCCCAGGAAAGAAGCCAGCGTCGGCTCGGCACATTCGGGGGTCACGAGGAAGGAAAGGTCATGCACCGTGATAACGTCGGCCCCGTAGCGATGAGGGGGCGATATGAAATCCGGGGAATGCACCACGTCGCAACGCCCCGTGAAAAGCTCCAGCGGCAGGGGTACTTGCCACCGCTGCCACAGGCGCGACATAACGCGAACCGACATCGGCACCGGCACTGCTCTGAAGTTCGGGCGCTCGCGAAACAGCCTGGCGGCCTGCGCCTTTTCGGGCGTCGATTGGGGCAATCCGGTCGCGGCATAGAACAGCTTATAGGTATTGCGCGAGTCGATGCCGGCAAGTGAAGCCATCAGCTGGCGCGTATAGCGCGCTACTCCCGCGCCGGGGTATATGCCGGTTGTGTAGTCTATGGCTATGCGCATAATGGTGCGCGCTTAGTCCAGCGTCACTTCTGGCAGCGCGTCAGCGAATGGTCCCTCCGCAAGCTCGCGCAAGGGGGCGAACCTGAACTCCCGCAGCATCCGCGCATAACGGGTCCACCCGTTCTTCAGGTTCGCGTAGTGCGACCAGGCTACGTGTCGTTGTACGGCGGCGCGAGGTTGCGCTGGGTCAAGCTCCCACGGGTGCATGTACAGCACGAACCGCTGCCCGCCCCGGTTTAGCTTCCGTAATGCCGCGTAAATATAGAACTCCGGGAATATGCGCTGGTAAGCTCCCCCACCGACGGGCAGCCGTAACTTGCCAAATCGCCACGTGGGTAGCGGAAACTCCACTATAGAACCACGCTCTCTCTTGATCCGGCAGAAAGCTTCCGGTGCCCCAGGCCAGCCATACCTGTAATGCCGCACGGGGAAGATGCTGCTGTCGTAGCGTATGCCAAGCTCCAGCAACACGTCAAGCGCCCATATCGAGCGCGGGGTGATTGAAAATGCCGCCGCCCTGTGTCCTATCACGCGCTCCCCGCTTATCTCCTCTACTATCCCGATTGCTCGCTTCATCTCCTCTCGGAACTCACCAGGGGTCTGGGTGTAAATTAGTCTGTGGGAATACCCGTGCGTGCCCAGTTCGTGGCCGCTCTCCTGTATCATCTTCACCAGGTGGGGATAACGCTCGGCGTTATATCCGAGCACGAAGAAGGTGGCCTTGACCCCCTGCTCCTCGAACAATTGCAGGGTGCGCTCCAGGCTGCTCGTTAGCCGGTGCTCAGATCGCTCCCAGGTCGGCAATGGGCATTCGTCGAAGGCCTGAAACCAGTCCTCAACGTCTACTGAGATGCCATTCACCGGCAAACTCGTATCCACCATCCCGATCTCCCACCAGGCAGCGCACCGTCCTGAACAATATCAGCAGGTCACCCCAGAAACTCTGCTCCCGCACGTACCGCACCCGCAATGCGTTCTTCACCGGGCGTATACGCTCCTCGTACGCGCGGTCTGGGTCTCCATTACCAAGCAACTCTTCCATACGCATGAACGCGACCGATGCGTAGTCGGTAATACCCACCGGCACGTCCAGAATCAACAACTCTTCGCCCTTATACTGCTGCGTATACTGGAGGAACTCCGGCCTCGGTCCAACCAGGCTCATCTCCCCTTTCAGTACGTTGAGCAACTGCGGTAGCTCGTCCAGCTTGTACTTGCGCAAAAACCTCCCTATCCTGGTAACGCGCGGGTCGTCCCTCCCGACCGACAGCCCGCCCATAGTATCCGCGCCCACAACCATGCTGCGAAACTTCAGCATGTGAAAAGGCACGTTGTAGCGACCGGCCCGCACCGCGCGATAGAGCGCCGGACCTGGCGAGTCGAGCCGGACGAGTATGGCGATGGCTAACAGCATAGGAGAGAGTATCAGCAGCGCGATAGAGGCGCAAAAGAGGTCGAACAGGCGCTTGCAGATTTCGTAACCACGTTTTCCGTCCATGCTATCTCCATCAGTCTGTTAGAGAACTGAACCGTGCGCCCGCCCGTAACAGGGCTTACAGGTCGGCTGTAGTGTAGCACAAGCAACGAGGCTCCACAAGTACGGCCATTATCTACTTAATAGCGCCCCTGCCCTCAGCAAGCTAGAGTACCTGCTACACATCCCTCGCTCGTACGCGGAACACATTTATCAGGCAGCACAGCCCTGATATGTTCCTTGCATACGGTGCTCCTCTTTGATACATAAGGGGCTGAACCCTAAGATTCAGATATTCCCTATTTCGTCCTACATACAACCATGATATTCTGTTTGAGGCTAACGTTCTAACGCTCGAACGGCTCGCAGGTTCTAAGTCTGCACGGGAAGGTGGCTTGCAGCTTACAAGAATGCCTGGGCTGGATCCGCGCCAGTGTCTCTCAAGAAAATACAACCGTTGAATGTTGAGTTTTGAATAATGCGGGACGTGCTCTTACAACTGATAACTGATAACCCTAAATTCAGAACTGCCTCGGCCGGGTTGTTTGCCCTGGCTGTGGCCCTCGCGGTCAATCTGCTGCCGCCGTTGGTTGTGCTTGGCGTTGTGGCGGGTGTAGTGGGCATCGTGCTGTTCTTGCGGTGGCCGGTGTGGGCTGTATACGCGCTCGTCCTCAGCGTACCGGTGCAGGATGTTGTTACAGTGGGAAGTATCACGGCCACGCGGGTGGCGTTCGTGGTGACGCTGGTTGTATGGTGGATGTGGCTGGCGTTGCGTGACGACCGGCGCTTCCAACTCACGCCTATTGGCGTAGCCTCTATCTTCTTTTTGATAGCCACCCTGCCCAGCCTGGGGGCCGCGGCCTCTCTTTCGGAGAGCCTCACCGAACTGGGCCGCTGGGGGGTGACCCTCGTGGCCTTCATCCTTATCGTCAACTCGGTGCAGACCCGCAAGGAGATGAACGGGCTGATAACGGTCATGCTGATCGTGGGTGTGTTCGAGGCGGTGCTTGGGCTAGTACAGGCCTACGGCGGCATCGGCCCGGTTAGCTTCAACGTGGAGGGCGGCCTCACACGCGCTTACGGCACGATAGGCATGCCCAATTCATTCGCCGGCTACCTCAACATGAGCCTGCCGCTGGCCCTGGCCCTGGCCGTGTACCAGTGGGGCAGGTGGGCCTCGGCTCGCAAAGTAGCACCCTACCAGGACAGGCTGTCGTTTGTGTCTTTTGACAGGTTAAGAGCGCCCCTAGGCATGACGTTGGTAACGGTCACTCTATTTTGGACGTTGCTTACTACGCTATCAAGGGGGGCATGGGTCGGGTTGACCTTCGGCCTGCTGGCTATGGGGCTGGCGCTGGGCAAGCGTGCATCTGCCGCCCTGTGCGTGCTCTTAGCCGCGAGTGTTGCGCTGCTGGTGCTGGGGGTGGCGGGCGCGCTGCCCACGCCTGTAACGGACCGCTTCGGGCAGTTGGTGGGCCAACTAACTATCTTCGATCCAAGAGGGATTGTTCCCACACCGGACAACTACAATGTCGTATCGAGGATGGTCCACTGGCAAACTGCCGGTAATATGTTCCTGGAGAGTCCCTGGGTCGGTGTAGGCATAGGCAATTACAACCTCCTCTTTGTGAAGTATGGGGTGCAGGGCTGGCCTCATTCGGCGGGTCACACCCACAACTATTACCTCCATTCGCTCGCTGAGACCGGACTCGTGGGGACCACCTTCTACGTAGCGATGCTGATTACCGCCCTGGTAGTGGGAGTGCGTGCGCTGAACAGGGCACGCACCGCTGGAGACACCTACGGTGAAGCGGTAGTAATAGGGGCGTTGGGCATTCTGATAACGCTCATGTTCCACAACTTTTTCGAGAACCTGCATGTCCTAAACATGGGTATACACTGGGGCGCAGCTTTAGCCTTATTTACCCTAAGCAAGAAGCTCTAAATTTCGGTTTTGGGAAGGGTATTACAGGTGCCGGTAAGACCGCTCTTACCCGGCTGCTGGGCGAGAGGTTGCACGTCGATACCTTCTTCGAGAAGTTCGAGTAGAACCCTTTCCTGACTTGCTCGACTCTATCCACCCAAGCAAGGCTGCCCTATGTGTACCCTTCCCTGGAGAGTTGTGCCTGGCTCGATAGAGACCACGTGACTGTTCATGCCGTACTCATAAGGGCATGTAGGTCCGACCTGCAACCCACTCATGAAGGGTCTACAGGAATTAGGACCCTCTGTCCCTGGGCGCATATTATGGCATAAAAAGTGCTTGGCACCCTCTCCATCAAGCAGAAAACTGCTCGTGGGCGCGCCAACTTACTCACTTAATCTTCCTCAATCACCGTGAGGCGTATGTCATGTTCCCAGAACGTGGTGTCCGCGTTTGACTGCCGCGCCCATGACCCGTATAACTCAGCCTCTACCAGTCCTGCCACCGGCGGGAATCGCACCCCCACAACCCGCGCCCAGACCTCGTGTGGAAGGCAAGTTCTTCTATGCAGGGCAGCACAAGCTATACCTGCGCGGGGTCACTTATGGCACCTTCAGGCCCGGCGCTGACGGGAGCGAGTATGGCACGCCGGACCATGTAGACTCAGACTTCGCAGCGATGTCGAGCAACGGCATCAATGCCGTGCGCCTCTACACCGTGCCTCCCCCCTGGCTCCTGGACCACGCCTCTCAGCATGGCCTCTACGTGATGGTCGGACTGCCCTGGGAGCAGCACATCGCATTCCTGGACAGCAGGCAGGGCAGGGCAGATATAGAGCGGCGCGTCGTGGAAGGGGTACGCGCCTGCGCGGGTCACCCGGCCGTACTCTGTTATGCCATAGGTAACGAGATCCCGGCCTCTATCGTGCGCTGGTCTGGTATGGAAGGCAGCGCGTGGAGGCGTTCCTCAAGAGGCTCTACCGGGCAGCCAAGGCGGCGGACCCGAGGGGACTCGTCACCTACGTGAACTTTCCCACCACCGAGTACCTCGACCTCTCCTTCCTAGACTTCGTAGCTTTCAACGTCTACCTGGAAACCCCCGACCGGCTGCAAGCCTACCTGGCGCGCTTGCAGAACCTGGCAGGCGACAGGCCCCTGGTCATGGCCGAGATAGGATTGGACAGCAGGCGCAACGGCCTGGAGCAGCAGGCCGCAACTCTCAGTTGGCAAATCGGTACGGTATTCGCGGAGGGTTGTGCGGGGGGATTCGTCTTCTCCTGGACGGACGAGTGGCACCGGGGTGGCAACGAGGTTGAAGACTGGGACTTCGGGCTGGTGGACCGGGAAAGACACCCCAAACCCGCGCTCGCCGCCGTGCGAGAAGCGTTCGGGCATGTACCATTTCCCCTCAACGATGGCAGGATAGAATGGCCGCGCATCTCCGTGGTGGTGTGCACCTACAACGGAGCGCGTACCCTGCGCGACTGTTGCGAGGGCCTGCTGCAACTTGAATACCCCAACTTTGAAGTCATCGTGGTGGACGACGGCTCGACCGACGGCACGCCGCACATAGCCCGCGAGTACGGCTTCCGGGTCATCAGCACGCCCAACCAGGGGCTGAGTAGCGCGCGCAATGTCGGCCTGGCCGCCGCCACGGGCGAGATAGTGGCTTACACGGACGACGATGCCCGGCCCGATCCACACTGGCTTCAGTACCTGGCTTCCACGTTCATGTCCGGCGAGTATGCGGCTGTGGGTGGGCCTAACATCCTGCCTCTACAAAGCGGCCTGGTCTCGTGCGCGGTAGAGAATTCGCCTGGCGGGCCGGTGCATGTGCTGCTGAACGACCGCGAGGCCGAGCACATACCCGGCTGCAACATGGCTATTCGCAAGGCGGCGCTGGAGGCCATAGGCGGGTTCGACCCCACGTACCGTGTCGCCGGGGATGACGTGGACGTCTGCTGGCGGCTGCAAGCGTGCGGCTGGAAGATCGGCTTCAATCCGGCGGCCGTGGTGTGGCACCACCGGCGCGGCACAGTGAAGGGTTACTGGCGGCAGCAGGTAGGCTACGGCCGGGCGGAAGCGCTCCTCGAGAGGAAGTGGCCGGAGAAGTACAACGCGGCGGGGCACGTGACCTGGGCGGGACGGCTGTACGGTGGCCTGGCACCGCTCCTGGGCTGGCAGCATTCGAGGGTCTACCAGGGCGTATGGGGCAGCGCCCCCTTCCAGCGCCTATATGACCGAGGCACCAATAGCCTGCTGGCGCTGCCCTCGATGCCCGAGTGGTACCCTGTGATCGGCCTGCTTGCCGTCCTCGTGGTGTTGAGCATGTGCTGGCAGCCTCTTGTGCTGGCCCTCCCGTTGTTTCTTGCTGCCGTAGCAGCGCCGCTGGTTCTGGCCGCCCTCGCCGCCCTGCGGGCCACCGTTCCGCGCAATCTACCCGGAGGCAAGCAACCGCGGGGGCTTTACACCAGAATGCGCGCCGTGACCTTCATGCTCCACCTGCTTCAGCCGCTGGCTCGCCTGGTCGGACGCGTAGGATATGGACTCACCCCCTGGCGCAACCCAGGGGCCGTGAAGGTAGGACTGCCCATCCCCACGGTGCGCCGACTCTCTGTCTGGCGCGAGACCTGGCAGCCGCCCGAGGCGTGGCTTGAATGGATCGAAGCTGAGATCAAGGAGCGGGGCGGCACTGTGCAGCGGGGCGGCGACTACGACAACTGGGACCTGAAAGCGCAGGGAGGTCTCACCGGCTCGGCGCGCTTGCTCATGGCTATAGAAGAGCATGGCAACGGGCAGCAACTGGCAAGGTTCCACATCTGGCCGCGAGTTGGACGGCTAGGCCTCTGGCCGCTGTTGCTCTTGTCTCTCCTGTGCGTCGGCTCGGCCTTGAGCGGCGCGTGGATTGCCTTCGCCGGACTGGCTACCATGCTTGTGCTTCTCGCGGCCCGGGTCCTGTACGATTGCGCCTCGGGAGTGGAGACTCTGCGTACGGCGGTGAGCTCGTCACCGGGCACCCAGCTCAACAAGGCTGGGCAGGCACAGCGGCCACGCCCTTATCGCATGCTGTTGAGCTACGCCCGCCCCTACTGGCGAGATTGGCTATTCATTGTTCTACTGACCGCACTGAGCACCGCATTCGCCCTGCTGGAACCCTGGCCCCTGAAGCTCCTGGTGGATAACGTGCTAGGCGGCCAGGCATTGCAGGGTCCCGTGGGTGACGTGGCGGCTCAACTGCCAGGAGCTACCAACCGGGAGGGGCTGCTGTGGTGGGTGGTGGCGGCCGGAATACTGGTGTTCCTGGCGTCCAGCGCGCTCGATGCCGTGCTTACGCTCAAGTGGGTGCGAGCGGGGCAGGGTATGGTTTACACGCTGGCCCGCACCCTGTTCGCGCGCATCCAGCGGCGTTCGCTGGTATTCCACAGCCGGGTGCCCGTGGGCGATTCGCTGAGCCGCGTCACTGGCGATGCCTGGGTGGTGCACACGGCTGCCGATAGGCTGCTGCTCGCGCCCGCCCAGGCCACCATCACTACGGTAATCGTCATAGCCATTATGCTGCCGATGAACCTGACCCTGACCCTGCTGGCGGTGGCGGTGACGCCGTTCATGGCTATATCGTCGCTACTGCTCTCGGGGCGCATCAAGGCCCTGAGCAGGACGCGCCGCCAGACCGAGAGCCGCATGCAGGCCCACGTGCAGCGCATCCTGGGCAGCATCTCGGTGGTGCAGGCCTTCACACGGGAGGACCACGAGCAGAGGCGCTTCAAGGAGTACGCCCGCAAGACCATCCACGTCCAGCAGCAGAGCGCCCTCATGTCCAGCCTGTATAACCTTGGCTCCGGCCTTCCCGCGGCAGCCGGGACCGCGCTGGTGCTGTGGGTGGGCGCGGGGCAGGTGCTGGATGGCAGGCTTACGGTGGGCGGGCTACTGGTATTTGTTGCTTACCTAGGCGTGTTGCAGGCTCAACTCAAGACGCTCGCCGGGATCAATAGGACCATGCAGGAAGCCACGGGCAGCGCCGAGCGCGTGTCCGAAGTGCTGGCGACGAACGATGAAGTGCGGGAGAAGCCCGGTGCCCCAGAACTCGCCAACGTACGAGGGCACATACGGTTGGCTAACGTCAGCTTCGGGTACGACCCGAAGCGCCCCGTGTTGCGAGACTTCTCGCTGGAGATCGAGCCTGGGCAGATGGTGGCTGTGGTCGGGCAGACCGGCGCGGGCAAGAGCACCCTGGCCGGGCTTATCTCGCGGCTGTACGACCCGCAGCAGGGGCGCGTGGAGGTGGACGGCCAGGACGTGCGCGAGGTCAACCTGCGGAGCCTTCGAGACGCGGTAGCTATCATCTTGCAGGAGCCTTTCCTACTGTCGGGCACCATCGCTGAGAATATAGCCTACAGCCGCCCATCGGCGGAGCCGTCCGAAGTCAAAGCGGCTGCCGTGGAGGCGAACGCCGATAGCTTCATCGAGAGGCTGCCGGAGGGCTACGACACCGAAATAGGGGAGCGTGGAGCGACCCTCTCGGGAGGCGAGCGCCAGCGCATCTCAATTGCCAGGGCCTTGCTCAAAGACGCGCCCATCCTCATCCTCGATGAGCCGACCAGCGCCCTCGACGCTCGCACCGAGCAGAGTATGTTGGAGCACTTGCGGCGGCTGCGAGAGGGCAAGACAACGATCATCATCACCCACCGACTGTCCGCCGCGCGGGCCGCCGACCGGACGGTGGTGCTGCATAGAGGCAGAATGGTAGAGCAGGGTACTCATGACGAGTTGATGGCCCGGAGGGGTCCGTACCGAAGGATGTACAACTTGCAGTCGGGGTCCCGGCCTGCCGTGGAGGCGATGCGCCTTGGAAATAGCAAGAGTGCGGCCGGTTAGCGGCTCCGCTGGCACCCTGCGGGTCTGCCTGTGGATGCTCAGATACGCCTCCCGGCGCTGGCAGGGTATGCTGGCTATGCTCGCCACCGTGCTGCTGGGAGTCGGCGTCGGCGTAGTCAAGCCCTGGCCGATGAAGGTGCTCGTGGACAACGTGCTTCAGGGCAGGCCGCTCGATCCCGCCGCTAGCGCCGTCACCGGGGTGCTGCCCGGTGCCTCCGACCCTGGAGGGCTGTTGGCCTGGACCGTAGGTGCCACCATATTGATCTTCTTCGCGGGCTGGCTCCTGAACCTGGCGCGCGCCTACACCAACATCGGTTTCGGGCAGCGGCTCAAGTACGATTTGGCGGCCGACCTGTTCCGCCACCTTCAGCGCCTGTCACTACGCTTCCACAGCCACAAGCCCCTGGGCGACTCGATACACCGGGTCACCTCCGACAGCGATAGCATAGCCATCATCGTTAAGGACGCGCTCATACCTACCCTGTCGGCGGTGTTCACCCTGTGCGCGGTATTCGGCATCATGTGGACCCTGGACCCTGTGCTCACCATGCTGGCGCTGCTGGTGGTACCCGCCCTCGCCCTCGTGTTGAAGTTGTATGCCGAACCGATGATGCAGCATAGCTACGCGCAGCAAGAGAACGAAGGCCGGATGTACACCGATGTGGAGGAGACCCTTCAGGCGCTGCCGGTGGTGCAGTCATACGCGGCGGAGGACCGGGCCGACATGCGCCTGCGCGCTACCACCGACCAGGTGCTGGATACCACCCTGAGCACGACCCGCGTGCAGTTGCAGTTCAAGGTGCTGTCGGGGCTGGTGACCGCCCTTGGCACCGCCCTTCTGATTTACGTGGGTGCGCAGCACGCCCTCGACGGTACGCTTACTGCGGGCAGCATCATAGTCTTTCTGTCCTACCTGGCTTCGCTGTATGCGCCTATCTCCTCGCTCATGTATACTTCTTCGACCGTGCAGAGCGCTATGGGCAGCGCCCGCCGGGTGATCGAAATCCTCAGCACCGAGCAGGAGGTGAGGGACAGGCCCGGTGCCCGCCGCTTGCCGCGCGTGCGGGGGCACGTGGCGCTCAATAATGTCACTTACGGCTACGCGAAGGGCAATCCCGTACTCAAAGATGTGTCCCTGGATGTGCAGCCGGGGGAGACGGTGGCCCTCGTGGGCACGACGGGTGCGGGAAAGAGCACGCTGGCCGGTATGGTAGCCCGTTTCGCGGACCCGTGGAAAGGCAGCGTCCGCATAGACGGCCACGACGTACGCCAGGTGACCCTGCGCAGCCTGCGGGAGCAAGTGGCCCTCGTAGGCCAGGAACCCGTGCTGCTGCCCATCACGGTGGCCGAGAACATCGCTTACGGCCGCCCCGACGCTACCCTGGAGGAGATAATTGCGGCGGCAAAGACCGCGAACGCCCATAGCTTCATCGAGCGCCTGCCGGAGGGATACGACACCGTGGTCGGAGAGCGTGGGGCGACACTCTCGGGAGGCGAGCGCCAGCGCATATCTATAGCCAGGGCCTTGCTCAAAGACGCGCCTATCCTCATCCTCGACGAGCCTACCAGCGCCCTCGATGCCCAGACCGAGCACGAGATACTCAATGCCCTGCGCAACCTGGTGCGTGGAAGGACTACCCTTATGATCACGCACCGGCTCTCTACGGCAGCACTCGCCGCGCGCATCGCCGTCATGCAAGGCGGCCGGATTGTGGAGCAAGGCACCCACCAGGAGCTTGTCGCCAGGGGTGGGGTCTATGCCAGTCTGTACGCGGCCCAGCACGGCGAGGATGGAGTCGAGGCCATGCCGGAGGCGGGATGAACATCATCGTGGCGGGAGTCATGGGGCGCTATCCTTACGGAGGCGTGGCCTGGTGCTCGCTCATGTATCTGCACGGGCTAATGCGCCTGGGGCACCGGGTGTGGTACCTGGAGGACATGGGTGAGTGCAACTTCGACCCGGTGAAAAACACCCTCTCTAAGGACCCCCGCTACGCGCTGAACTTCATCCGCGAGTGCCTGCAACCTTACGGCCTGGAAGACCGCTGGTGCTACGTAGATTGGCGGCAGGGATACCACGGCCACACAAGGGAGCAGTGGTTGGACGTCTGCGCGGGCGTGGACCTGTTAATCAACCTCTCGGGTGGCTGCGCGTTCTGGCGCGATGAGTACGCCTCGATCCCGCACTCCGCGTATATAGACACCGACCCCGGCTTCACCCAACTTGACGCTGCGATGCGACCCGAACGGCGGGACTTCCTTTCGCGCTACGGGGCGCTGTTTACGTTCGGGCGCAACATTGGCACGCCTGCCTCTACTGTGCCTACGCTCGGCCTCGACTGGGAGCATACCTGGCAGCCGGTGTCGGTTGACCAGTGGCGGCCCACGAACGAGACTCCGCGTAATACTTTCACCACGGTGATGACCTGGAGGATAGCCAGCTTCAAGGAAATCGGCGGCAACAAGGACCAGGAACTGCTGCGCTTCCTCGATCTGCCGCGCTATGTAGGCAGGCCCCTGGAGCTTGCGGTGAACGGCCCGCGCTCCTTCCTCGAGGCGCATGGCTGGGTGTGCCGTGACGCTTTCGAGGTGTCTCACAACCCCAGCGCCTACCGAGACTATATCGCCTCCTCCCTCGGGGAGTTCAGCGTCGCCAAGCATACGTACGTAGCCACCAACAGCGGGTGGTTCAGCGACCGCACGGCCTGCTACCTTGCATCTGGACGCCCGGCGGTGGTGCAGGACACCGGCTTCAGCGCCCACTTACCGGCCGGTAGCGGCCTGGTCGCCTTCAGGACGTTCCAGGAGGCCCAGGACGGTCTTGAGAACGTGGCTGCCGACTACTCCCGCCACGCAAATGCCGCTCGTGAACTGGCTGTCGCGTATTTCTCGCCGGAAGTGGTGCTGCCTCCGCTGCTAGAGCGCGCCACGCAGGCCAAGAGCAACTCGCGCAAGGTGCAGGCCGTATGAGAGTGCTCATGTTGGCCCCATTGTGGTACCCGGTCTCCCGAGACGCGCAGGGTGGCATCGAGACGTTCCTGTACTCTCTTATTGAGGCCCTGGAGAAGGAGGGTTGCTCGGTGACCCTGCTCGCCAGCGGCGACTCTCATACGGCCGGAGAGTTGGTGCCCGTAGTGGAGCGCAACCTCTACCACCTGATGCTCGAGGGTAGCGCGGGCGAATACGTCTACTACGAGCAGCACCAATTGCGCCTGGCATCCGAGATGGCTAGCGGCTTCGACGTGGTGCACTCCCATATCGGCCCCGGCGGCTATTTGCTATCCACGCCTGCTGTGGCGGGTCGCCGCGCGCTGCACACGGTCCATAGCCCTGTGTACGCAGACCTGCGCTGGTTCGTAGGCCAGCACCCTGATATACATTTGACCGCAGTGAGCGAGTTCCAGGCGGAGCGGCTGCGGGAGGCAGGTGCCAGGTGTTGCCGCGTCCTGCACAATGGCATCGATACCTCAGGCTTCCCCTTCAACAGCCGTCCGGGCGACGGCCTGCTCTTCGTTGGCCGCATTGAGGAGGCGAAAGGCCCGGACCTCGCTATCGACGTGGCGCGTGCCCTGGGACGCTCGCTCACGATAGCCGGGCCTGTGGTCGACAGGGAGTTCTTCAAGCGCAGCATCGAGCCGCGCCTGGACGAGCAGATACGGTATGTGGGGGTAGTCGATCACGATACGAAGTGCAAGTTGATGGGCGAGACAGCCTGCATGCTCTTGCCGTTCCGCGAGGCCGAGCCTTTCGGTATGGTCAGCATTGAGGCGATGGCCTGTGGCACACCCGTGGTAGCCCTGCCCAACGGCGCGTTGCCAGAGATTGTCGAGCCTGGGGTCACAGGCTACCTTGCCGCCGAGGAGGGGGCTCTGCCCGGTTGCGTACTTCAAGCTATCGCGCTCGATAGGGCCGAGGTCCGCGAGCGCGCAATAGCGAGGTTCGGCATACAGCATGTCGCCGGTAAGTACCTTGCCTTGTACCGAAATATGGTTGCGGACGTGCTCGAAGGGGAGCGGCAGCCATGCGCATAATCGTGTCCGGCGCGATAGGGCGCTCCTACGTGGGCGGGCAAGCCTGGGTATACATGCAGTACCTGGCCGGGCTACGCGACCTCGGCCACGACGTTTACTACCTGGAGGACTGCGGAGAGGAATCGTGGGTCTACCACTGGGAGGAGCAGCAACTCACCACCGACCTCGACTACCCGGCCGCCTACGTAAGTGACTGCCTGTCACTAATCGGCTTCAACGACAGGTGGATATATCGCGCCGGCACCGAGTCGCGCGGCATGCCCGTGGAGCAGTTCGAGCAGCTATGCAGCGGGGCCGATCTCCTGCTGGTGAGGGCCGTGCCGCTGACCGTCTGGCGCAGGGAATACGACCTGCCCCGCCGACGGGCGTTCATAGACGTGGACCCCGGCTTCACGCAGATCAGCCTGCTGAACGGCGACCCCGCTCTCACCTCTACGGTAGGCCGGTGCGAGCGACTCTTCACCTACGGGCAGGGCATTGGCAGACCCGGCTGCCTGATACCTGCTGCGGGCAGGGACTGGTTGAAGACAGTGCCGCCTGTTGCCCTGGCTTATTGGCCCGTGGCTGAAGGGGCAGCGGATGCCGCCACTCATTTCACCACGGTCATCCGGTGGCGTGGGTTCCGGGATGCCGAGTACCAGGGAGTAAAGTACGGCCAGCGCGACCGTGAGTTCCCTAACTACATCGACCTGCCGCGCCTCACCGGGCAGCCATTTCGCGTGGCAGCCCTCGGAGCCGACCTTGAGAGCCTGGCCGGGCATGGCTGGGACGCCGTGTCGGGCGAGGTCGAGTCTATGACGCCCCGGCAGTACCAACGCTTCATACAAGGCTCAAGAGCGGAATTCGGCGTGGCAAAGCACCTCTACGTGGAGATGCGCACCCGCTGGTTCAGCGACCGTAGCGTATGTTACCTGGCGTCCGGCAGGCCGGTGCTGGTGCAGAGCACGGGGATCGAGGACCTGCTGCCCGTGGGCGAGGGGATAGTCACCTTCCGCTCGCTCGAAGAGGCCGTGGCTAGTGTGGACCACATCAACTCCGGTTATGAGCAACATAGGCGCGCAGCCAGGCAGATAGCCGAGACCTGCTTCGCCGCCGAGCAGGTGCTGTCTGACCTGCTATCGGGTGCGATAAACTAGGACATGAGCATACGAAGTCGTAACGATATGCGCGTCGCGGTCTTTACGGATGTCTTCCCCGCCCTGTCGGAGACGTTCATCACCAGGCAGATAGCCGGCCTGCTGGAACTAGGGCACAAGGTGCACATCTACGCTCAGGGGCGGCCGGACAAGGACGTGCCGCTACAGCCGGAGGTTCCCGCGCACAACCTGCTGGCGCACACCACATACCTGCCCATTCCCCGTGCGTCCGGCTACTGGGAAATGCCCGTCCTTCCTCCGTGGGGCCAGACCTGGCTGCCGGGGGCCGCTAAGCCCATACCCAACCTCAGGCGACTCCTGCACGCGCTGCCTCGTGTCGCTAGGACCTTCGCAGTCGCGCCCGGAGTTACCCTGAGCACTCTCAACCCGCGGGAGTACGGTTACGCTGCCAGGAGCCTGTCGGCTACGTACCGCGTCTCAGGCTTGCTTGGGGGTCGCGGTGCATACGACGTGGCGCACGCTCACTTCGGCCCCGTCGCTGACAAAGTACGCTTCGTCCCACGCCTCTGGCGGGTGCCGCTAATCGCCAGCTTCCACGGCTATGACGTGTCCGCCTGGCCCAGGGAGAAAGGGGTCGGTGTGTACGAACGGCTGTTCCGTGCGGCCACTCTCGTGACCGCCAACAGCCACTACACGCGGCAGCGCATCGAGGCGCTTGGCTGTCCGCCGGGCAAGATTCGCGTGCTTAAGATGGGCCTGGACTTGAGCGAGTTCGCTTTTAGAGAGCGTTCCGCACCTGAGGATGGTCGCGTACGCATCTTGAGTGTAGGCAGGCTGGTGGAGAAGAAAGGCTTGGAGTATGCCATCAGGGCTATGCCGCAGGTACGCGCCAGGTACCCGCAGGTGCGGTACGGCATAGTGGGTGATGGGCCGCTTCGCTCGCATCTGGAGGCGCTGGTAACTTCGTTGGGACTGGAAGGAACCGTGAGGTTCTACGGTGCGGCGGGGCGTGAGTTCGTGCAGCGCAGGCTCGAGGAGGCACACATCTTCGTCGCCCCAAGTGTTACCTCAGCGAACGGCGACGTCGAAGGGCAGGGCCTGGTGGTGCAGGAGGCGCAGGCCTGCGGCATACCTGTGCTGGCGACCGACCATGACGGCTTCCCGGAGGGTATGCTGCCCGGTCAATCGGGCTTCCTGGTGCCAGAGCGCAGCGTTCCGGCCATAACCGAGCGGTTGGAGTACATGATAGAGCACGCCGACCGTTGGGCCGTGTGGGGCCGCGCCGGGCGGAGGCACGTGGAGGAGCACTACGATATCACCTCGCTCAGCCGCCAACTGGAGGGTTTGTACAGGGAGGCCAGGCACATCTATATCGCCGGGAAGAGCCGTAAGTGAGGCTCTTCTACTACCAGGACCCAGGCGGCAACTTCGGGGACGACCTCAACGCCTGGCTGTGGCCTCGCCTCATACCGGAGTTGCTGGATGGCGACGGCGGCACGCTGTTCGTCGGTATAGGCAGTATCCTGGACCGGCGCATCCCGCAAGGTCCACGCAAGATCGTTTTCGGTACGGGCGTGGGGTACGGGCTTCTGCCCGTGCTGAACGAGGAATGGCGGGTGTGCTGCGTGCGCGGCCCACTCTCGGCCAAAGCTCTGGGCCTGCCGCCCCAACTGGCCGTGACCGACCCGGCGGCCCTGGTGCGTACCCTGAGAGGAGCGCCCATCGAGAGGCGGCAAGGCGTCTCCTTCATACCTCACTTCCGCACGCCCGCACGCGCCCTGGAGGCGGGTATTGACCTGGAAGCGGTCTGCGCTCGTGCAGGCATAAACTACATCGACCCCTGCGGCCCCGTAGAGGAAGTGCTTGACGCCATCGAAAGCTCGGGCAAGGTCATTGCTGAGGCTATGCACGGGGCGATTGTGGCTGATGCCCTGCGGATACCATGGTTGCCGGTGAGGCTGTCGGACCGAATAAGGCTCCTCAAATGGCGGGACTGGTGTGGTTCGCTACGCATGGAATACAGCCCTCTCCAGTTCTTGTCACCGGCGGGGATAGCACCCGACGAAGCTCTAGCTCGGTTCCTGGACGAAGCGAATACCCGCCATGACCCGGTACTCAGCTCTACCGAGGTGCTCGATGAGGCCGTTGAGCGCCTCATTGCTCGTCTCGATCTACTGAAACAGGGGCGCGTAAATGAGTGCGGTGTGCAGGGCAGCCCCAGGTTCGCGCCCGACCCGGAGGTGCTGAGGGAGGTGCCCTGGCTTTATGAAATGCAAGCGGCACTCAAACAGGTGGACGGCCTGGTCCCACTTGGAGCAACGTTCATCTTCGTGGACGAAGAGCGCTGGGGCGGCGGGCAGGCCATGTCAGGCAGGCGCACCCTGCCGTTCCTGGAGCGGGACGGCCGCTACTGGGGCCTGCCCGCCGATAGTAGCACTGCCATCGCTGAACTGGAACGGCTACGCAACGAAGGCGCGCAGTATATCGTCTTCATGTGGCCCTCGTTCTGGTGGCTGAGCCACTATCACGAGTTCCACAGCCATCTGAGGCAGAACTACCGCACTCTGTCCCATAACGAGCGTATCCTGGTGTTCTCTCTAGCGCCCAGCAGATCATAGAGGTTCTGCGTCGGCTGCTCGTGCATAATGATGAAGGTATAATGAGCCATGACCTATGTAGTGATAGAAGGAGTGATAGGTGTCGGCAAGACCGCTCTCACCAAGCTGCTGGGCGAGCGCCTGCACATTAGCACATTCTTCGAGAAGTTCGAGGAGAACCCCTTCCTGAGCAACTTCTACTCGGACCGCGCTCGCTACGCCTTCCAGACGGAGGTGTTCTTCCTCCTGAACCGCTACCGCCAGCAGCAGTCGGAGGTGCAGCCCGCCGTCAGCGAGGGCAACGTGGTGGGCGACTACCTCTTTGCCAAGACAAGGCTGTTCGCGGGCATTAACCTGGCCGGGGACGAACTGTCTCTGTTCGAGCAGATATATGACGCTCTCAACAGGCAGGTGGCCCGACCCGACCTCGTGGTCTATCTGCAAGCCTCTCCCGATACCCTCATGTCTCGCATTTACCAGCGCGACCGCTCCTTCGAGCGCAACATGGACCCACGTTACATCGAGCACCTATCACGGGTGTACGAGCAGTTCTTTGAGGGGTACTCCGATACGCCCGTGCTCACAATAGAGACAGACCATCTCGATCTCATACGCGATACGGCGGCCCAGCAACGAGTGATTGAGGCTATCGTGAGAGGAGACCCGGTGCCCCTAAGCACCTGAACGGGCATGAGGCGAAGCGGCAACTTCGACTGGTTGTCGCTCGTGACTATTGGACGCAGCAGTGGGACCGTGCCAGACGTGGCTTGGCCTGTCCCTGGCTAGGACGGCGACTTCCACGTGAGTGCAACCCTCCAGGTTCAGTGGCTCGGTGACCGTGTCGAATGCGATGCCAGGGGTGTTATTGGAGGCGGAGAGATGGGCCAGCCAGATGGTGCGGGGGCGGCCTTCCCGTGCTAGTTCAGCGACCAGCCGGGCGGCGTCTGCGTTCGCCAGGTGGCCGTAACGTCCCGCCACTCGCTTCTTGAGCCTGTAGGGGTAGGGGCCGCGCCAGAGCCGTTCTACGTCGTGGTTGGCTTCCAGCACCAGCAGGTCGGCTGCCTCTAATGCCTCCCGGATCGAAGCCGTCTCGCAGCCGAGGTCGGTACACAGCACAATGTTCTGTCCCCCGGCCTCGATCCAGAAGCCGCAGGGTTCCGCCGCGTCGTGCGAGACCGCGAATGTGCGTACTGTGATGCCTCCCGTGCCGTTCGCACCCTCTATGTATACCTCGCGGCCCGGCGGCTGCACTACCTTCTCTCGGAGCACGCCGAATTGTGTGGACCCGGCCAGGAATGTGCCTTCGCTCGCCACTACCGGCAGCCTGTAGCGCCTTGCCAGCATGCCCGCGCCGCGCAGGTGGTCAATATGCTCGTGGCTGACGAAAATGGCCGCCAACTGCCGTGCCGAGACCCCGCGCTGCTGAAGGTAATACTCCAGTGTGCCCGCGTTCAGTCCGGCATCGAATAGCAGCGCGAGGCCCGCCGCTTCTACAAGAAAGGCGTTACCCGAACTGCCGCTGGCTAGCGCGCTGACCCTTACCCCAGTGCTCAATTCCATGAGCTAACAATAGTACAAATGTTCGCCAGTGTCAAGTGGAAAACGTGCAGTTTACGGTGCCAGCTTGTCAGTCCTCAAGCCCGTTGGGGAAGATGAGAGCCTTTACCGCTTCGCCGCTCTCCAGGGCGTGGAAGGCGGACCGCCACTCGCTGAGGGGCACGCGGTGGCTTACCATCTCCTGAAGCTTCACATGCCTACTCGCCTCCAGCCGCAGCACTCGCTCCCATGTATCCCACGTGTGGCTGAAAGTGCCCTGGAACGTCACAGCTTTTGCGATGAGCGAGTCGAGGCTCAGGTCTAGCGGCTTGGGTCCCCAGGCGATCTTGGTGATTTGCCCCTCCCGGCGTACCAGTTCCATCGAGAGCTTCACAGTGGCCGAGGGTCCGGCGGCATCCACTACCATATCGGCTCCCCGGCCCCGCGTCAGGTCCATCACCAGCGCGTGAATGTCGTCCCGGCTGAGGTCCACCGTGTGCGTAGCCCCTAGCGACATGCCGAGTTCCAGCCGCTTGCCGTCCTTCGGCAGCCCCGCCAGCACTATCGTAGAAGCGCCGCACACCCTGGCTATCTGCGTGGACATCAGGCCGATGGGGCCGGGACCAAGCACCACCACCGTGTCGCCTGGCCGTATGCGGCTCTTGACCACCAGCGCCTGGTATGCCACGCACAGCGGCTCCGTCAGCGCCGCCTCGGCCAGGTCCACGTTCGCCGGGACGTGGTGGAGCGCGCCCCGCCTTACCGCCACGTACGGCGCGTCGGCCCCATGCGCCAGCACCCCGAAGCCGCGACGGTTGGGGCACTGGTTGTAAGCGCCGGTGCGGCACTCGTGGCACTGCCCGCAGATGTAGGCCGCCGTCTCACTCACCACGCGGTCACCCGGCTTGAAGTCGCGCACGCTCTCCCCTACCTCCACCACCGTGCCGGAGAACTCGTGCCCAAGGATGACCGGCGGGTCGACCGGGAAGGAGATAAGGTGGTGGTACATCTCCAGGTCGCTGCCGCATATGCCCACCGCCCGCACCTTGAGCAGCACCTGGTCGTGCGCTATCTCAGGGTGGGGCATGTCGCGTAACTCAACGCAGCCGGGTAGGTTGTCGTATTTGACGAGTGCTTGCATGTAGGGCTGTCACCTCTGTTGTGTCTGGGAGGTCCATTATACATCTCGACGCCAGACTCGCTGCCATGGTGGGTGCGGATAGCGCATGCGGAAGGGTGTGCGTACCTGCCCCGCTTCTGTCAACTCTACTCCCCTCTGTCATCCTGAGCGTAGCGAAGGATCTCAAGAAGGTGAATAGGGATGCTGTTGAATGGCTGCGCCCAGGGTGCCCAGGGTGCACAGGGTTCAACGTGGTGCCAAAGCCAGCATCTGAGATCCTTCGCTACGCTCAGGATGACAGAGGGGAGTAGGGTTGCTGTAAAGGGCACATATGCTGCTCATGATAGCGTGGAGGCGAGCGATTGACGCTCCTCTCCCCAATGGCTATACTGGCTATAAATCCCCAGCCGCAAGCCATTAGAATGAAGCTTGCATATCCCCACGAAAGGAGGTGAAAAGCGATGCTCAGGCACCCCGTAACCTGATTCAGCACGTCGAATCGCTGGATGCGATTGTGTGGTAGCTGCGTGTGTGAATCCCCACATGGCGGACATAGGGCTGAGTCGCTTTTCGCCCCCGACAACTTCCCCCTTTACCTCTCGTAGAGGCACGGTGGCGACAATCCCGGCTTAGCAGCCACCCTGCCTCATATATACAGGCTTCGTAAGCACCCCGTTTATGGGAGCGCCCTGCCGTTGACGACCTTGTTTGTGCCCGGTCACACACTCACTACCTGTCCTTCTCGTTTTTCAGCCTCATGGGAACAGGTGGCGTGATAGAAACCCGCACCTCAAGGAGTCTTATTCGATGCACCGGAAATCACCGGGGAGGTTGCTCCCCCTTAGCCTGCTGCTAGCCTTTATCCTGATATCCCTTTCGGGCTGTGGGGGCGCTCTACCCGAGCAAACCGCCGTATCCGCTACTGAGTCCCCGCCGCTCCAAAGCGCTACCGGCTCAACTACACCCCTTGTTATCTCAGCCATACCCGACCAGGACCCGGAGAAGTTACAGCGCCTCTACGGTAACGTGGCCGCTTATCTCTCCCAGGAGTTGAACGTCCCGGTCGAGTACAAGCCGGTAACCGATTACACAGCCTCCATCACCGGCTTCAAAGTGGGCGACCTGGACATGGTATGGTACGGCGGACTGACGGGCGTGCAGGCCCGCTTGCAGGTGCCCGGCGCGCTGGCGGTCGTGCAGCGCGACATCGACGCGCAGTTCCACTCGGTCTTTATCGCCAACACCGCGAGTGGCATCAACAGCCTGACGGATATGAAAGGCCGTACCTTCACCTTCGGCAGCGAGTCCTCCACGTCCGGCCGCCTTATGCCTCAGTACTTTCTCGCGCAGGAAGGCATAACGCCCGGCGATTTCAAGGGGCAGCCCGGCTTCTCCGGCTCGCACGACAAGACGCTCAGCCTGGTGGAGGGTGGCACCTTCGACGCCGGTGTGCTCAACGAGCAGGTCTGGAAGAGCCGCTTGCAGGAAGGTAAGGTCGATACCGGCAAGGTGAAGGAGGTCTATACCACCCCCGCCTTCCACGATTACCACTGGATGCTACACCCCGACACCCTGGCGGAGTACGGCAGTGACTTCCCGGACAGTGTGAAGGCCGCTTTCTTGAAGCTGGATGCGGGCGTGGCGGAGCACAAGGAGATACTGGACCTGTTCGGGGCGACAAAGTTCATCGAAACCGACAACGCCAACTACGCGCAGATCGAGCAAGTGGGCCGCGAAATCGGCCTGATCGTGGGAGACAGGTAGAGGGTGGAATTAGAGAGTACGGTTTTCCGTCTACGTGGTGTGAGCAAGGCTTTCGATGGCTTCTACGCTCTGCGGGACGTGGACCTGGAGATTGGGGCGGGGGAGCAGGTGGCGCTTGTAGGGCCGAGTGGCGCGGGCAAGAGCACTCTTATCGGGCTGCTCAACGGCGCTATGTCACCCACCGAGGGTGAGGTGCGGGTGCTGGGGCACGACCTCTCCAGGCTGCGGCCACGCGCACGCCGCTCGGTGCAGCGCCGGGTAGGCACCATCTACCAGCAGTTCTATCTCACCGACAGCCTGAGGGTGATACACAACGTCAACGCCGGGCACCTGGGACGCTGGTCGCTGCTCAAGGCATTGGCCTCGCTGGTGTGGCCCCTCGATGCGAAGCAGGCGCTCGACGCGCTGGCGCAGGTGGGCATCCCTGAGAAGCTGTACGCGCGCACTGGGCAGCTTTCAGGCGGGCAGCAACAGCGTGTCGCGCTGGCGAGGGTGCTGGTGCAAGACCCCACAGTAATACTGGCCGACGAGCCGATATCGAGCCTGGACCCGGAGCGCGGCCGGGAGATCATGGACCTGCTCCGCGACCTGAGCAGACAACGGGGCAAGACCCTGGTGACGAGCGTTCACGCCTTCCATTTCGCGCGGAGCCACTTCGACCGCGTAGTGGGCCTGCGCGAGGGCCGAGTGCTGTTCGACTGTGCCGCGGGTGACGTCACGCCTGAGATGGTGGAGGGTCTGTACAGGATAGGTGATGCTCGGGTGCCTGACATGGGAGCACAGGTAGTGGAGGGCGATATGGTGAGCACGCCCAACGCAGCCGTTCGGTGGGACGCCCATGATTGACGGCTTGCCCGCGAGGCAGGAGAGGCTAGGGGCCTCTGCGCGACCAGTGGTTATGCCGGCGCGCCCGTCGCTGCTGAACGGGCGCACTTTGTGGCTTCTGGCTTTCCTGGTAGCTATAGTGTGGTCCGTCGCGGGAGCAGGCGTATTCGAGGGCGAAATCGTCAACGAGGGCGGCTGGCGGTTGGTAGGGCAGTTCGTAGCGGCGGCCACGCGCCCAGACCTGGGTGCGGACATCCTGGCGCTCGCTATACCGTCCACATTGGTGACGCTTGCCTATGCTGTGTGCGGCACGGCGCTTTGCGTGTTGATCGGGCTGGTGGGAGGTATCTTCTCGTCTCAGGTCTGGTGGCAATCGGCCCTGGGACGCACCGGGGGTGGCACAACCCGGCGGCGGTTGTATATGGCCCCGTGGCTCGTGATACGCGGAGCGTTGGCTGTGCCCCGCGCTATACACGAGGTGATATGGGGCCTGTTTTTCATCAACATCTTCGGCCTCGACCCGTTGAGTGCGGTGCTTGCTATAGCTATTCCGTTTGGTGCCATCACGGCAAAGGTGTACGCGGACATCCTGGACGAGACACCCCGCGCCGCCTTTCACGCGCTGCAAAACAGCGGGGCCGGGCCATTCAAGGCGATGCTCTACTCCTTGCTGCCGCAGGCCTTCCCCGACCTGCTGTCCTACGCCTTCTACCGCCTGGAATGCGCCATACGCGCCGCCGCCATCCTGGGTCTGATCGGGGCTGGCGGACTTGGCTACCAGGTCCTGCTCAGCCTGCAATCGCTGCGCTACGAGCAGGTCTGGAGCTTCCTCTACATGCTCATTCTGCTGAACGGCGTGATAGACGGCTGGAGCTCGATACTCCACCGGCGGCTCAACGTAGGCAGGCACGGCGATTACAGAACGGGGGAGGTCTCCACCAACCGGCGCACTCGCACCGGCGACCCTTTTGCCCGGTTCTCCATGCTCGTGTCAGTCCTGCTGGTGCCGTTTTCGTTCTGGTACGTGCAGGCTGATTACTCCAAGCTGTTCGGTGAGAGGGCGGGGCGGTTGCTGGGGCAGTTCGCGGGCGACCTGTTCCCGCCGAACCTGGACGCTGGATTGCTGTCGCGGCTGTTTGACCTTTCGTTGCAAACCCTGGGCATGTCCATCCTCGCCATAGCGATAGCCGGGCTTGGCGGGCTGGTGCTTTCCTACCCGGCTGCGGCCAACCTCTCCTTGCCGGGCGGCATCTTCGATGCGGGCGCGCGTTCCGGCGTGCTGTCTACCGTGCTGGGTAGCGTCACCCTGCTGCTCAGCCGGGGGGCGCTGCTGGTATCGCGCGCTATGTCCGAGGGGGTATGGGCGCTGCTGGTGCTCTTTGTGTTCTTTCCGGGCATACTGCCGGGGGCAATCGCGCTTGGGCTGTACAACCTGGGGGTACTAGGCAGGCTCATGGCCGAAGTCACCGAGAACGTGGATTCCCGACCCCTAATGGCGTTGAAGGGGCAGGGCGCGACCAACGCCCAGGTCTTCCTTTACGGCGTGTTGCCGCAGACTCTCACGAAGAACCTGGCCTACATCCTCTATCGTTGGGAGGTCTGCATGAGGGCCACGGTGGTCGTCGGATTGGTGGGCGCGGGTGGGCTGGGCCACCTGTTGGGAGACCAGCTAGCCAGTTTCGACTACAGTAGCCTCTTGACCTCGCTGCTCTTTTATATCGGTTTGACCTTCCTGGTGGACATGCTCAGCGCTGCCGTCCGGCGGGTGGTGCGTTGAGGACGACCGCTAATACCCGCGAGCAATCAGTTGCCACCTTATAGATCTAAAGCCTGAGAAGCGCACCCAAGGTCCCCCTTTGTCATTCTGAGCGCAGCGAAGAATCTCGTCCTTTAGCACCTAAATATCACCTTTCTTTTACCCACTCTGTACCCTAAGAAAGGTCCAACATGAGCATGTTGGACGAGATTCTTCGCTGCGCTCAGTACCATGCTAATGAAGGAAAGTCAGCCAATAGGGCTACATGCGTGGGAGAAGCCACATATGGTGCCAGGCGACGCCCCGCGATTGAAATCGGGGGCTACACCTTGCAAAGTCCCTGCGGGACTGGCTATATGCAGTAGGGTCGTTCTTGAGAGGGTAGAGAGTAGAGAGTAG
The DNA here is from genome assembly GCA_036386675.1 of Chloroflexia bacterium. Taxonomy (GTDB): domain Bacteria; phylum Chloroflexota; class Chloroflexia; order QHBQ01; family JADMIH01; genus JADMIH01. Next base: position 46,131 of record DASVVE010000068.1, read on the forward strand.
GTAGAGTAGGTGGGTAGAGGAGTCCCCTTGTGGGACTTGGTAATGTGTA
>DASVVE010000069.1:0-3577 GCA_036386675.1 Chloroflexia bacterium
TACGTCCTGGTAAATCTGAGGTCCTGGGTCCTCGTTGAAGCCGGCAGCGTTAGACACCATCTTCGAGATCTGCCCCCTGGTTATATTCCTCTCGGCGTGGAACATGCCATCAGGGTAGCCGGTGACGATGCCTCTACATGCCAGGCATTGTATGTACTCGTAGAAAGTGTCACCCGGCTGGTTGTCGGGGAAGTTGACCGTGCACACAGTAGCTGTAGCCATGGGTGTGCTGGTGGCACCCACAACCGTGCTGCTGGCTACTACCGTAGAGGTATTGGTAGCCGCTACACTGGTGTTCGTGGAGGTGGCAGGTACGACGGTGCCCGTGCTGGTGGGTGCGGATGTGGAGGTCTGTGTGGCAGTGGGCGGTACCGCTGTCGGGTCTGGTGTGGCAGTGGGCGGAATCACCGTGCCTGTAGACGTTGCGGTAGGTGTACCGGTTGGCGGAATCACCGTGCCTGTAGGCGTTGGCGTTGCCGTATTCGGACCGGCTGGACAGTTTACCTTGTACATGTGAAGGCGGTACTGCCCCGTGTCATCCTCGACCGGGGTGCTGGCGTCGGCTCTCACTTGCACGAAGAAGTTGGTCGAAGCCGTTGCCGTGTAAACCAGGTTTTCGGATAGAAGGCCGCCGTTACCGCCCTGGCTGTCGCTGTCAACAGTGGTAATGAGCGCACCCGCACCGTCGAGCAGATCAAAGCTAGGGTTGAATTGGTTCACCCGCGAGAGATTGGTGCCGTTCCTATCGGGGTCGCCATCCACCTGTATCACGATCTTGTCGCCGGCGGCAAGGGAGAAAGAGTAGAGGTCTAGGTCAGTGGTGATGGGAATACTGCCGGAGATTACTTGTCCAACAGTGTAGGCGTCGGCCGTGCCGAGCGTATCGTTCGCCTCAGTCTCTTCCGTGGGGGGGCCCGTTGTCACGTCCATGTACAGGAAGTACTGGCTCATTACGGTGGCACCGCCAAACTGCCTGACCTGGACCAGGTGTGTGCCCGTGGCTGTAATGGGGGCCCCGGCAATCGCGGACGATAGCGTAGACTGGAAGCCATTATCGTCGTCAAGTTGCACTGTGGTCCCGGACGCATTCATTAGCGTAAGGATGCTGTCCGTGCTCGGTGCCGACTGGTTTGTTACGACGTAGCCCCAGAAATTAGCGCCCGAGTTAATGGCAAATTTGAAGTAGTCCTGATCGCCGGCCGGGGTTATGGCACCGTCCACCGTGGTAGGCCCTGTGAGCGTAATCTGCTGGGAATCAGTAATCGTGCTGTTGGGTTCGATCTCCGTGTACGACGTGCAACTCACCCCATCCGGAGCCAGTTTTGTTTGCCCCTGAGCTTGCGCGACCCCGGTAGCTGAGTACGCAACCCCCGCCGGGGCGCTCAGCACAAGCACTCCCGCTACCGTAAGCAGGAGCACTAGAAAACCGGAGAATACCGACCATTTCAGGTTCTTAGTGTGCATGACCATTCTCCTTGTAGCTGCTGGACCCACGCGTTATAACCCCGGTTCGCGGAGTGGTAGCAAGTTACCAACATCGTGGCATCCAAACATGTGTAAATAGCTGCTATACGCCCAAATAACAGCGAGGGGATTTGCTCGGTTCGTAGGCCACCGATTTGCGGCAGGAATATATCGGCAGGTAGCGAGCAAGAAGAGGACAGTAGAGAGGATAAGCGGGAATGCGTGCCGGTGCCCTGCTGTCACTAGCATACAGAGTGTAGCATGTCATACGACCACCGTCAAGAGCGGCAGGGCACATGATGTTCATACCACGCAATGCCTTTGACAGTGCCCATCCGTGGACATATACTGCATGTAATAATGTATGATGTAAGAAAGCTAAGGATGCACCCACGCGGAGGGAGCCAATGACGGCAAACGATCCCATCAACGACGAGCGGGAATTCTCATCTTCGGGTGACAATCGCCTGGACCACATCGAGCGCGAGGAGATACACCCCGCGTCCAAGCAGGACGTAGAGGTCTACATACGCACCTACTCCACCATGCTCCGCTCCTCCGGCGAGGTCAAGATCAAGGCGCTCGTGCAGGCCCACCTCAACGCCGACTCCGCCCTCCACGTCAACGCCCGCAGCAAGGCCCCCGATATGTCGGCCTTCTTCTACTGCGTGCAGCGTCTCCCCGCGCACATAACGCAGGTACGCCGGGTGTTCCTCGGCCAGTCGTCGGAGGTGTTCGCCAAGGCCGGGTACGACGTAGAGAGATGGGAGCAGGTGAACGCGCCGGGCAGACGTCGCCGCTGGGCCTGGGACGGCAACGAGAACCTGGCCGTGTACGTCTCCTCCGCCTCCGATGTGGACGACCTGATCCCCACCCTGACCGGCTTCCAGATAGAGTGGAACAAGTTCCACGTCCTGCTAAACAACGAGCCGAATACTCGCGAGCTGCTCTCCGCCATGCACACCGCCCCGCCCGCCCTCTACGACGAGGTGGTGAAGGTGATGCAGCAGCGCCTTTTCATCACGCCCGATAGCTGGGAGAGGTTGGAGGCGATCTGGGGCCAGGGTATCTGGAACTACCTGCTCACCATGCTGGAGCACGAAAAGAGCTTCACGGTACGCATGCTCGGAGGCTCCTACGTCCGCTACGCCCAGGCCACCGAGCAGTGGTGGCAGCCGGTCAACCAGGTCATGGTGGAGAAGGACCTGCACGACAGGCCGGTCTACTTTGTGTCGTCCAACATCCACGCTATGGTGAACATGCTCAGCGGCAGCATCTTACGCGCCACACCTGAAATCGAGAAGTTCCTCCAACACGCCAACGACCATGAAATACTGGGTGAGTACCAGAAGATCAAGAGCGGCGAGACGCGGGCCAGCCTGGAGAACCTCCTCTATTACGCCTCCCGGCGCTACTACCACGAGACCGAGTCGGGCCGCAAAGCCCAGCTAAGTCGCAGCCAGGAGGAAGCCGAACGCGGCATCTACTACGTCCACAGCACCCAGGGCATGCCCATCGACGCCCAGGTGATAGAGTTGGGCCGCCTCAATCATGAGGACTTCGACTCGCGCCTCCAACTGGATGATATAGCCCGCCTCAAAAAGAGCGACGCCATCATCCTGAATATTGACTACCCGCTCGGCCTGGCCGCCTATTACATATTCGTGCAGGTGGCGCAAAGCCTTGAGAACGTGCAGGGAGTGTATGTGCTCGGCAAGGCAGCCACGCTCAACGGGCGCATCGGCGACGTGATGATCCCCGACTCGGTGTTCGACGAGCACTCGCAGAACACATATTGGCTGAACAACTGCTTCACGGCGAGCATGGTGGCCCCGTTCCTGGTGTACGGCTCGGTGCTGGACAACCAGAAGGCGGTGACGGTGAAGGGCACCTACTTGCAGAACCGCCCCTACCTCGACTTCTATTACCGCGAGAACTACACGGTGGTCGAGATGGAGGCGGGGCCGTACCTCAACGGCCTGTACGAGTACACCCACCCCACCCGCTACCCTGTGAACGAGCACATCAACTTCACCAGCCTGCCCTTCGATCTCGGCTTCCTCCACTACGCCTCTGACACCCCGTACACAAGGGGCAAGAACCTGGGCGCGAT
>DASVVE010000070.1:0-52813 GCA_036386675.1 Chloroflexia bacterium
CAATCCAGCTACCAGGGGGCAGATCTCCAAGATCGTGTCGATAGCGGCAGGGTTCGAGGAGGAGGTGCCTTCTGAGCAGCAGACGTTCACGGACGTACCGACAGACAGCCCGTTCTGGGTGTACATAGAGCGTCTGGCAGGCAGAGGCATCATCTCAGGGTACGGAGATGAGAGCAGGTGCCCAGAAACGGGTGCTCCATGCTTCAGGTACAACGAGAACACCACACGAGGACAGATGGCGAAGATAGCCGCTAACGCTTTCTTCCCCAACTGCTCCACACCTGCCAGGAGGTAGCCGCGCTAGCCAGGTTAGGCGGGCTACAGCCTTGATGTAGGCAAATAGCAGAGGGCCTCCCTTCGCAAGAGGGAGGCCCTCTGCTATTGGTTGAGACCGCATGTTGTATAGTGTTGTTAAGAAGCCACCGGGTGAAAAAGATGCCATTCCAAGATACAGGTCTACCTACGAAGGGCCTGGGCTACCTCAACTACCTGCGCGAGGTCATGTCCCAGCCGCTCGGTTCGTGGGAGGGGTTCTACAGGGCGCAAAGCCCCGCTATGAACTTCGCCCTGCGCTACCAGCTTGCCTTCGCCTCCTACGCGCTCGCTCTGATGTCGCAACGCACGCCTGCTTACAAGGCTCCCTATGCGGAAGCGCTGCGTGGGGCTGTGGAGAAGATGCTGCACGTGGCCGTCTGGGGCTACTGGCGCGTCCCGGCTGGTGCCTCGGCGGGCGTGGCAAGCCAGGGGCACGTGGCTGTACTGGCCGGGCCACACCAGAGCGGGCCGCTCGGACCCCCCTCCGACCCGATAGCCCGCGACAACGTGCAATACTCCGGCCACCTCAGCACCATGCTCGGCCTGTACGAGAAGGTGTCGGGCGACCGCCGGTTCGACGAGCCGTTCGCGCTGGAAGACCCGGAGAGTGGGGCGCGCTACACCTACACGCACAGCGAGGTGGCGGGGCGTATTTACACCCAGATGCGCGAGAACGGCTTCGGCGGGGTGTGCTGCGAGAGAGGCATGGCCTACGTGCCCTGCAACAACTACTCGCTCGCCTCCAACGCCCTGCACGATCTGCTGCACGGTACCGCATACGGCCGGGCCAACGGCAGGTGGCTCAAGACGGTGCGGGATAAGATGGTGCTCAAAGGCCCGGCGGTGCGCGGCGTGTTCGGCACGAGCTACATGAAAGACTTTCACCTGGCGACGCCTTTAGCTTTCAATTTCACCGACGTGTGGGGCCTGGCCTTCCTGCTGCCCTTCGACCGCCCGCTGGTGCGCAAGCTCTACGGCAGGTTCAAGAGAAAGGCAATTCACCGCGAGGGCGAAGGGGCTTACGTCGAGTCTTCGGGTATGAGCGAGCGGATGGAGATCAGCGACGTGCCTATCAACACGGGCTTTGGCCTCATCCTTGCGAAGGGAATGGGCGATCTCAAGCTGGCCGATGCTCTGCTGCGCCATGCGACATCCGCCTTCGATGGAGGCTGGGACGGCACGCGCTACCTGTTCAAGGGGGCGCACCGGACGCTGCATGCCACCGCGCTCTACGCCCTGGCGGAATGTATGCAGCCGGGTGGCGGGGACTTCACCCGCCTCTTCCACGCTCCCGCAGCCTCTTCAGCAGACGAGCCTGCGCTGCTCCAACTGGAAGACGCATCTGGACGCGTGGGCGTGTTCCAGGCCGAGTACTCGCGCCAGGAACGTGTGCTACGGATCGGTCTGAGGCAGGTAGGGGACTCGGCTGCTTTGCGCCAGGCCACGCCTGTTAGTGTCACGCTGAGGATTGGCAATTTGCCCGGTCGCGTAAATGTGCAGGTGACTGGCACTCCACAGGAAGAGTATGGCTGGTCCGGGGATGGTAATCAGCAGTTCTATCTCACCGTCGGACCCCACGAGGATGCGCGCTGCAAGTTCCAAGTAGTGGAGCCGGCGGTCTGAGGAGTTACTACAATCATGAGAAAGGTGTACGACCTTCGTCAGGACACCCAGGTTATAGAGGAAATTCAGAGGGGCACCCTCGACAACGATGATTTTGTCATTGGCTCTGAGCATGGGCCTTTCGGCTCAAGCGAGTGGTGGCGCGCCCTCGAGCAGGGTGACATACCGATTCAAGCTCTTGAAGGCGTAATTGCCGATGTATCTATGGGTGGGCCGAACGACTACCACGAGTTTGAGGTTGACGATGGGCAGCATAGGTCTCAGTGGTCGGGAGGAGGAGATGGTTCAGAGTACGTTATCGGCAGACCGGTTCTCATCGAGTACGTTGTTGAGAAGCTAAAGCCCCGTTGGGAAAGCGCCGAATACGCTGAACTGGGTCTGGACACGGCGGAGATTGTGCTTGCTCTCTGGGTGGATTAGCTGAAATAACGGCGGGGTTTTGAAGAAAGCGGGCTGAAAGAGTCCTGTAGACGCAGGTTTCAGCAAATAGCAAAAGGCGGTAGCCATTGCGCTACCGCCTTTCTCTTGGCCTTGCACCGGGTTACTTCTGGACGAATATGACCGTGTAGAAGTTCTTGCCATCGCCGGTGAGCGCCTGGCCTACACCCGCGACGTTGTACCTGCCGTCCATGATGATGGCGCGGTGCGCGGGTGAGTTCATAAAGCCTTCAAATGCCTTCTGCGCCGAGTTGCTGTAGCTGTTCCAGGCGATGATCTCGCCCGCGTACTTGAACGGCACGCCCGCTCTCTTGAGTAAGGTCATGTAATCGTCGCCGCCGGGCGCTGTGTGAGAAAAATAGCCCTTGTGGACCATGTCGTTAGAGCGGTGCTTCGACAAGGAGGCCAATTGAGCGTCTGCGGAGACCGGTGCCAGGCCCGCCCCCGCTCTCGCCCCGTTGATGTGGTTGAGCAACTCCTGCTCCAACCCGTTCATACCGGAGCCCTGGGGTGCGGGGGCCTGCGCCGGGGCCTGGGTTGTCAGGCCCGCGCCGCCCGCCCAGAGGTAGTCCCTGCCCAGCAAACTTAGCTCCACCACGAAGCCCTGCTTGGCCTTCTCCGGGTGGTACTCCATGCGCGCCCGCTCGAAGTACTGCACCGTCAGGCCACCTTCGTTGACAGGTTCGGTAATAGGAAAACCGAGAACCCGCACCCCGCCGTTGGCCTTCCAGAAGCTGAGGAAAGCCCCGCCCAGCGAGTGGCCCGTCTCGTTGAAGTACATAAGGTCTTTCTTGGGAGCAAATGGAGCTATGCGGCCTGCGCCCGGCTTACCGGTTGCCGCCCTGGTGCCCAGCAGGCCAAGCTGCACCTCGTAAGGGGTGCCCGTGGCCTCCGGGAAATATTCGAAACGCTGGCGCTCGAAATACTGTACCGTTCTACCGTTCTCCTGTATCTCGTTCGTGAGTGGCAAACCAAAGACGCGCACGCCGCCATAAGCATCGAAGAACTTCAGGAACGCCCCTCCGACGCTGTTCCCCGTGTTGGGGAAGTAGCGTGCCTGGGCTGCTGATGCCGTGGACGCAGGCATTGCGAATGTGGCGGGTAACACGATAGCCGCCGCTGCTATAAGAGCGACAACCCACCGGAATTGATTGGAAACCCTTTGAAAGATACTCACGGTATTTTTCTCCGTAGGCATTTTTGGCCGCAGTAATCAACCGCCTGACATTACAGGCGAACTTGCGGTCTCCCCCTCGAAACCCGATGAATTGTAACCAATCGCGCGTTATATAGCTATAGGAAAATGGTCCCAACCGTACGTCATTTGCAGTAATTTTGAAGCATGCCGTTGCTGTATCTTGAGGTGCCCGTGCGTGCCGCCGGTATTTAGACCCTTTGGCGGTTAGACTCGATGCCTATTGCACTCGCACCCGCCGGTGGTATAATAGCCAACTGTCGCACGTTTGGGTGGTGGATAACTTGTGGATAAGTGTGGAAAAAAGTGGATATTTGGAGGATAAGTGAGGGCTTGCTGTGGATAAACATCCCCTGGAAGGCTGGGTAATGGTCATTTGCAACCCCGTTTCCGGTTCCGGCAAGGGGCCTTCGGTGCTGACGGTGCTGCGCCGGTTGCTGGACCGGGAGGGCGTGCGTTATGCGTGCGAGTTCAGCCGGAGGCGAGGCGACCCCGCCAGGCTTGCGAGGTCGGCGGCGCTCCTGGGGTGCAGCGCGATAGTGGCTATCGGGGGCGACGGCACCTTCTTCGAGGTCGTTAACGGCGTGATGGAGCCTGACGCGGCTAACGCGAACCCGGACCTGGCTGTGGGCCTGTTACAGGCGGGCAGGGGCAGCGATTTCGGGCGCTCTGCGGGCGTGCCCTCGGACGTGGAGGCCGCGTGCCGCAGGATTTTGCAAGGGCGCACCCAGCCTACCGACCTGGGGCACGTGACCTACACCACGATGGGCGGGGGCGAGCGGTCGCGCTACTTTGCCAACGCCGCCGGGCTGGGGTTCGACGGCGAGGTGGCGGTGCGGGCCAACTCAGCGCCCCGCATGCTGGGTGGCGGCACGGTGCCTTACCTTACCAGCCTGTTCGCCACGCTGGGTACCTACCGCAACAAGCAGGCAAGCGTGCGGGTGGACCAGGACGAGGAGTGGCACGCCCGCGTGAACAGCGTGGTTGTGGCGAACGGCCAGTTCTTCGGTGGCGGCATGAAGATAGCGCCGGAAGCCAGCCTGTCGGACGGCATGTTTGACATCGTGGTGGCGGGCGACCTGGGCAAGCTCGACCTGGTGCGCCTGGTGCCCCGCGTATACGTCGGCACCCACGTCACCCACCCGAAGATGCGCGTCCTGAGGGGCCGCGAGGTGAGAGTCGACTCGCCCGATAGGATGCTGTTGCAGGCCGATGGTGAGGTCTTGGGTAAGGCCCCGGCGACGTTCAGGGTCGTGCCGGGGGCCTTGCGGTTGATCGTTTAGTGGTTAGTGGTTAGTGGTTAGTGGTTAGTGGTTAGTGGTTAGTCAAGGCGTCGGCATTTACGCTACGCGATACCTGGCGAGTGGTGGGGTGTAACGTACATATTCCGAAGGCCGACGTCCGGCGGTTGAACGCGTTTGTAGCACGATGCAAAGGACGACACCCGTCGATTGGTACAGCAGATTGGTACAGTAGAAGGGACAGAGTAGCAAGGACGACGGTTGCCGATTGAAATCGCGGGCATAAGCATTGTCGCCTAGTGACGCCCGGCGATTGAAATCGCGGGCTACAGTTTGCAAAGTCCCCCTTCGGGGACTGGCTTAGTTCTAAAGAGCTAATAATGGCGCGAAGATGTAGCTAAAGCAGTCCGCCGCAGGGCGGACTTTGTCTTGTGTAGCCCGCGATTTCAATCGCCGGGCGTCACCAGGCGACAATGCTTATGCTCTGCTATTAAGGATTTTGGACGTTCACAGCAAATGCTTCCGCAGGAACGCCACCGTGCTCTCAAGCACCTCCTGCTCCCAGTCCAGCCTTGAGAAGATGTGGTTAGCCCCCTCGATCACCACGAGTTCTGCCCGCTCTCCGAGGGCTTCCTTATAGAGGTGAGCGTCGTCAATTGGCACGGCTGTGTCCTCGGTGCCGTGGATGATGAGGGCTGGACCTTTATAGTGCGCTAGCATCTCCACCCCGTTCATCGCGACGAGTTGCTCGTGGTACGTGCGATTCTGCGCAAATCCACCGTTGTCGTAGTAGCCAAGCGTGTCTAGTTGCTCCCTCTGTTCGGGGGTCAGCCGGGAGTTTGCACGCTCGCCGTTGTGCGCCACCGCGGACCAGAGCACTATGCCGCGTACGTTGTCGTGGGTGCCTGCCGTACCCGCCGCGATCAGGCCGCCCAGGCTCATCCCTACGAGGCCCAGCCTGGAAGCGTCAACTCCGGGTTGTTGCGCCAGGAACTCTAACGCTTTGTGGGCGTCGCTCAGCTCGCGCTCGACCGTGACATCTTTGTAGTCGCCTTCGCTGTCGCCGTTGCCCCGGAAGCTGAAGCGTAGCGCCGCCAGCCCCTCGGCAGCGAGTAGACGGCAGAGTTGTGCGAACATGCGGCGCGGACCGTGGCTGCTGCCGCCCATCCCATCGAACAGGGCGACGGCTGGATACCAGCCTGGACCGGCAGGCTTCACCAGGAACCCGTAAAGCTTCTCTCCCTCGTTCTCAAACATGATCTGAGTTTCAGTTGTTGCTAATGGCATATAGAGATCCCTTTCAGCAATATATCTTACGCCAACTTTGCATTCCCGCGCCGTCACATGGTATAATCAGCCGGTTATGGGCTAATTGCCCGACTTTATCTGTGTTCGCGCAAGGAGCGATTTTCCGGTGACACTACAAACAGCTTTGAACATTGTACAGGTGGTGCTTGCAATCGTGCTGATCCTGGCCGTGCTGCTACAGACTAAAGGCTCCACGTTCTCCGGCATTTTCGGCGGCGGTGACACGACTTCGGTATACCGCACCCGCCGGGGCTTCGAGAAGCGCCTGTTCCAGATGACCATTGTGCTGTCGGTGGTCTTCTTCCTGGTGGCCCTCATTAATAGCATAGTCACCCAGGCATAGCAGCCCACCAGGCTCGTCACGAGCCAGTTTCGACTTTATAGCCAATACGCCGGTGGTGTGGTTGCCACGCCGCCGGCTATCTGTTTGTCTATGACCCTTTCTTTCCGACCCCAGGCTATACTTGCGGGCACCGGTTTGGCCTTCATAATGGCGGTGCTCTTGCTCGCGCCGGGGGCAAGCACGTTCGCGCCTGCCCCTCAGCACGCCGAGACATACGTGGAAGCGATGGTGGGCGCGCCCCGCTTTGTGAACCCTCTGCTCGCCACTTCCGACATCGACCGGGACCTCACCCACCTCGTCTATAGCGGCCTTACGCGGGTAGACGCCACCGGCAAGCTCATGCCTGACATGGCTAGCCGCTGGGAAGTAAGTCCCGATGCCCGCGTCTATACCTTCACGCTGGAACCTGACGGACGCTGGCACGATAACGAGTTCTTTACAGCGGACGACGTGCTCTTTACCATTGAGCAACTGCGGAGGTCGGATTTTCCCGGCGACCCCATGCTCGCCGCTCCCTGGAAGGAAGTCAAGACGGCGGCCCCCAACCGGCAGACGGTGGTGCTCACGCTGCCCCGGCCCGACGCCACGTTTCTACAGCACACCACGCTGGGTATTCTACCCCGGCACCTGTGGAGTGACTCCAAAACCGGCCCCCTGGCAAGCTCCGAGTTGAACCGTAGTCCGGTAGGTTCCGGCCCGTGGCAGTATGTGCGGGCAGCGGGGACTCCTGTCGAGGTGTCGGGTCCAAGCGATGCGGTGGAGCCGACGCCCGCTTTGCTTTCCCCAGGTGCCGAGGGCGTGCTGCTTGAGCCGAACCCCTATGCGCCGCGTGGTGATAGCTCCTTCTCTCGCATCTGGTTCCGACTGTATCCCACCTTCGGGGCGGCGCTTACAGGCTTCAAAATGGGCGAGGTGCACGGGCTGGGCCATATCCCGCAGGAGCAGTTGGCGGAAGTCGAAGCTGTAGATGGCGTGCAGTTACACAAGCAGAACCTGGCCCGCTACACGATGCTGATGTTCAACGTGCGCTCTCCCCTGTTCGACAGGACCGACACACGGCAGGCTTTTGAGCTTGCCATTGACCGGCGGGCGCTCGTACGCGAGAGCTTGCAGGGCCTGGGCGAGCCGCTTGCAAGCCTCGTGTTACCTCACTCCTGGGCTTTCGACTCGACGCTGCAAGGTACGGGTGCTTACGATCCCGCGAAAGCCCGGCAGTTGCTCGATACGGCTGGTTGGAAATTAGGCGCTGACGGCATACGCGCCCGCGACGGTGTGACGCTGACGGTGGTCCTCGCGGCCAACGCGGACGTGCCCTCCAACGTGGCTGTGGCGCAGCAGTTGTCGGGCTTCCTCAAGACTGTAGGAGTGGACGTGAGGCTGGCACCGGTCAGCCGCGAAGTGTTGCTGCGCGACTACCTGGGGCCTCGCGCCTTCCACATGGCGGTGGTGGGTTGGGAAGCTGAAGGGGCCGACCCGGACATCTGGAGGTACTGGCATTCTTCGCAGGCTAACGTCACCGGCGGCATCAACTTCTCCGGTTGGAGCAACCCGGAGGCCGACAAAGCCCTCGACACCGGGCGCATCACACCCTACCAGTCCGAAAGGGCGCTCAACTACGCGACCGTCCAGAAGGCGTTCGCCACCGACGTGCCCGCAGTCATCCTCTACACCCCACTCTACGTATACGCCACCCGCGCCCCCGCCACAGGCGTGCACCTGCCCTCCGCCGACTTGCTCAACCCCGCGCAACGTTTCGACACGATAGCGGATTGGTCGTTGCAGCCGTAGGTGGACGATGGGCGATGGACGATAGGAGACGTAAACGCCAAGACGCTAAGACGCCAAGGACGCGCCACGATTAGGATTGTTGGAAGAGTGCTGGGCTGTACCCACTCTCTACTCAGACCTCAGTCCTCATCACTCCTATCGTCCATCGTCCATCGTCTAAGATGTGCTATCTTAGCAGTGTATTCAAATGGTCCAGGAGTATAGATGCAAAAGTCTCCCGTCGTGCTTTATACCGGCAACCTCTGAGGGTCGTGCCAGGATGCGAAGGAGTTTCTTTCGCGCATGGGAGTGCCCCACGTGGAGCGCAATATCAGCCGCGATCTTGAAGCTCGCAAGGAGTTCCTGGAGAAGGGCTACGATTTGCTGCCCGTGGTTGAGATTGGCGAGAGCGTGATTACGCTTTACACGGGCGAGCCGCTGCTGATTGAGGTGCTGGCGGGGGAAGGCTATCTGTGAGCGTATTGAGCCCGCACCGGACTTGAGGAGGCTGATACATGGCAGACGAGCAGCAGAACGCAGTTGAAGCGGATATAGCGCGGGCCGCACAGTCAAAGGCCTATAATGGTCTCGTGTCCGCAGCCGTGAGCGCCCTCGTCGCCGGAGATGCTGATACGTTCAAGGGGTTGCTCAGTCCCAACTTCGTGGCGGTCCTGGACGAGGCGGCTATCGAGGGTGTGGTGCAGTCGCAACTCATCCCGTTTTTCAGCGACTTTGCCGAGCCGGGGCGTACCACTTACGTCACCAACACCCAGGACCAGTTCGGTAGCGAGGGCTTTGCTTTCTACACCTCCATTATCACCTCAGGTGGTGAGGAGCGGCCTTTCGTAATCTACATGGTCGAGGAAAACGGCAGGCTGGTGGTGGCTAATCTGCTGGTAAACACCACGTTCGAGGATATGCATGAAGGCCAGAGTCCGGGAGATTATGACTAACCTTGTATTGAGGTCCGTTAGCCAATAACGCTTCTATAGCTAATGATGGAGCGTGGTTTGGATGCTGGGTGAGGGTGAGTAACATCAGGCGGCGCATATCCACTTTGGCAGCATGGGGCTTGCTTATACCCATGCTGCTCTTTCCGCACGCCGATGACCCACCCTTGGCCGTGCCTAGCCAGGCGGCGCAACCTACCCCAGCCACTCGCCTTTATTTTGCCGCTACTGGACATAACGTCGAAGGTAAATTCCTCACGTACTGGCAATCGCGTGGTGGCCTGCCTGTGTTTGGCTACCCGCTGACCGAGGCTTTCTACGAAGGCGGCCACCTTGTGCAGTATTTCGAGCGCAGCCGGTTCGAGTGGCACCCTGAGCACGCAAGCTCTCCTTATGAGGTATTGCTTGGACAGTTGGGTGCGGAGCGACTGAAGGCGGAGAAAAGGAAGGTCTTGCGCGACAACTCTCCTGTTGGCCCCGGCCAAGTAGCTTTCCGTGAGACGGGCTATAAGGTGGGAGGGGCCTTCTTGGCGCATTGGCGGGGGCACGGTGGCCTGTCGCAATTCGGCTACCCTGTATCGCCGGAGATGCGGGACGAAGGGAGCGGGCTTACAGTGCAGTACTTCGAGCGAGCGCGCTTCGAGTGGCACCCTGAGCACGCCGGTACGGAGCACGAGGTGCTGCTCACCCTGTTGGGTGTGGAGCGCGCGGCCTTGCTCGACTCCATTCTGCGCGACCCCTGGCCCTCCACACCGCTCGCTTCCAACCTGCTCATTACCAGTGTAGGGGGAGAGATGCCGTTGCTGTCGTCCGTGGCGGTCGCGAGCCATCTTGCGGGGGAGGTGCGGGTGCTTGGGGGAGACAATCGTCCCTATGCCACATATCCCATCCAGGCCGGAAAGCCCCTCAACGTTACGCTGGCGGGCGTACCGGGGAGGCAGAGTTTCGCGCTCTACAATGGTGGCCGTATAGTCGCGGCAGCGTGGGGTGCGGTTATGGCCGCGCCACCTGAGCCGGGTATTACCACGGGGGATGTGGTGTGGGATGGCCTCTACCCACGAGTGGAGGGCTACCTGGCGCAGGACGTGGTGGAGTACACGTCGCCCGACAACGCGCACGTGGTGCGCGGGTACCGCTCTCCCGACAACTCGTCCATCTGGCTGCGCGACCACGTCCACCAGTTGAAAGGCGCTCGCTACTTCGAGCCTGACATGGAGAGCGCGTTGGAGCACTTCCAGCGCACCCAGCACGCCGACGGCTCGTTTGACGATTACTACTTCCACACGCCCGCCACGCCTGTATTTAGCGGCCAGATAGAGATAGAGGCCGACCGGGAGTACCTGTTCGTGGAGGGGGTGTGGCGCGCCTGGCAGGCGACGGGCGACGATGCCTGGCTGCGCGACATGCTGCCCGCGATGGAGCGGGGCCTGGAACATACTTTCACCGACCCCCGCCGCTGGTACGCGCCTTTGGGCCTGGTGAAACGGGCGTTCACGATTGATACCTGGGACTACGAGCAGGGTAGCGACTTCGGCACGGTGCGCCGCTCGATTGACGAGCACACAAGATGGAGCATCATGCACGGAGACAACACTGGGGCCTACCAGTCGTCGCGTCTGCTGGCGGGTATGGAGCGATACTTGGGCAGGGAGGCCGGGGCGGCTAAGTGGGACGCGAGGGCCGAGGCGTTGCGGCTCAACCTCAATAACGTAGCCTGGAACGGCCACTTCTACACGCACCAGGTACACCTGACGCCCGTTGACCCGCATGGTGCCGACGAGAGCGCGCAGTTGAGCCTATCGAACTCCTACGCGCTCAACCGGGGCACATTGTCGCACGAGCAGGCCGTGGAAGTGTTGCGCACCTACCAGGCCCGGCGGGTTGCGAATGCGGGCCGTTCCTTTGCCGAGTGGTACAGCATAGATCCGCCATTCCCGAAGACGTTCGGCCCGCCGGGCGACTACCTCAACGGCGGCATCATGCCCCTGGTAGGTGGGGAGCTTGCGCGTGGGGCGTTCGAGCACGGCTTCGAGGCTTACGGGACCGACATCCTGCGCCGCTACTGGGACCTGACCGAGCGCACCGGCGGCTCCTATCTCTGGTACCACCCGGAAGGCCAACCGGGCCTCGGCACCCCCGAAACACTCTCCACCGACGGCTGGGGTTCGTCTGCCATGCTCAACGCGCTGACGGAGGGGCTTGCGGGCGTGGTGGACACCGGCAAACTGTACGAGTCGGTGACCCTCTCGCCCCGCTGGGTCGCAACAGGGCAGAAATCGGCGCGGGTGGCTCTCTCGTATGGGGCCAGTGGCGCGTACTTCGCTTACGATTGGCAGCTACGCCCCGACGGCAGCATGACGCTCGCGTGGGGTGGCAGGCAGACGAGGTCGGTGAAGCTGCATATGCTGCTACCCGGCGACAAGGCCCCGCGCCATGCGCTCGTTGACGGTACGCCTGTGGCTTTCACGGTATCAAGGGTGGAGGGCAGTCTGTACCTGGATATGATTTTGCCTGGGATAGGCTCACTGGAAGTCCGGTACTGAGCTTGCGATTTAACCGATGGGACCTGTCTGCAAAGCAAGGTCAATTAAGTGATTCTGCCGATGGCGGCCCTGGTGCTGAGTGTTAGATTACATCAACACGGAGGGATTAGTGTTCTCCTTAACCACAAGGAGGCTAAACATATGAATACCGAGCAGAACACCGAGTTGGCGGGCAACCCCGGTGACGGACAAACCAGTGCAGACGTTCAGCGCAGCAGTGACCGAGCCAAGCCGCGGACGAGTCGACGCGACTTTGCCATAGTGGGCTTCGTGGCTGTAATCCCCATTCTTTGCAACATCCTTGCGCTCCAGCGGGTTGTTCCAACCGCCGTAGGCTTGTGGCAGCTCGATGCCGCCTTGTTCTTATTTGCGTCCCTGCTGATCAATCCAGCGACTGCTGCTCTGGGCATGCTCGTGGCTGTTGGGTTCGTACACAATGGACCAAAACGTCTGGCGCGGCTTGGTAGTTTGTTGGCCCTTGTCGCCATAGTGCCCCTGTTCATGTGGCTCATCTGGCAGTACAAGATCCTTTGGCCCCTCTACCTAGGCTCCGGGATCACGTTGGCAGCAGCTGCGCTGATAATAGGCTCGTCCATACTGGCCCTTCGCAACTCCCTCAAGTCTTAAGGACTAGTCAAGTGCCTAGGGACAAACGGACAGTCGTGGCTCTCCTAAGTCCCTTTGACCTCCATAGCTTCGACTTTGGGCGAGTTGTCCAGGCTGCGCCACAGGTAAAGGGAGGCGTAGGAGCGGTAGGGCCGCCAGCGTTCGGCTATTTCGCGCATGGGTGAGGGCTTGGGGAGGTCTGGCAGGTCGTACAGGCGCTTCATAGCGACACGCAGGCCGTAGTCGTCCACGGCGAACACGTCGGGGCGGCCCAGGGAGAAGATGAGGAACATCTCGGCGGTCCACCTGCCGATGCCCTTCACCGCCACTAGCTCCTTGATGATCTCCTCGTCCTCCATTTGGGAAACGTGCACGAGGTCCAACTCTCCTGATACAACTCGCCTCGCCAGGTCTTTGATGTAGCTTACCTTGGCCCATGAGAGGCCCACGTCGCGCAACGTTTGGTCGGGTATGGCGAATATCTGTTCGGCGGTGGGAGTGTCTACGCCGGGGACAAGGGCGCGTATGCGGCTAACGATGGTGGCGGCGACCTTGCTGGAAAGCTGCTGAGAGGCTATAGCGTCTAGCACCGTGAAGAAATAGTCGTCCTGGGGCGAGGCGGTGATGCTAAGGGGTCCCCACTCCTCTATGAGGCGGGCCATGACCGGGTCGGCGGCTGAGAGGTGGTCGAGGATGGCTTGCAGGTAGAGCGCGCCTTGCATCGGATGGATTGTGCCAGGGGCATCGCTCGTGGAACTACTCACCGCTGCCCTGGCCTTCGGTGTCCTCAGCCTCGCCTTCGCCCGCGCCGCCGTCCGGTTGGGCTACCTGCTGGTTGAGCGTCACGATGTAGCCGTCAGGGTCGGCCATCGAGAACTGGCGCAGGCCGTACCACATCGTTTCTATCGGCTTGACAATGTTCATCAGCAGGCCCGCGTCGCTGACCCTTTCGTGCAGGGTGTCTATGTCGTCCACTTCGACGTAGATGGTCACCCCGTTGCCGCGGGGGTCGCCCTCCACCAGGCCGTGTGCGACATCGGCGCGTATCAGCCAGAGGGAGCCTTCACCCAGCGTCAGGCTGTACCACTGCGCCCCCTGCTCGTCCACAATGCCCTCGTTGTCCCTGACGAACCCCAGCGTCGTGTAGAATTGCAGCGACTGTTCTATGTCGGAGACGGCTAGCTCAGGTACGATATTGCCCATATCAGCATGCTCCTTCTTGTGTTTGTAGGCACATCGCCAATTGACAGCACCCACAGGGTACCATAAAATGTCTTGTCCCGCAGCCACATGCGGGGTATTCCCTCACACAGGAGTGGCCTCAGTCTGCCATCCGCATCCGCCCCTCGCCTATCCCTAAGTTCCGGCGTACGCACCGCCCTGCTGTCCGCCAGCCGGGGCCGCCACATTGTAGCGCTCGCCGCAATGGGGTTGGTGGTGCTGGGCATGACGTACCTGGCTTTCCGGGTGTCGGCTGACGAGGCGGTACGCATTGGCACGGAGGCCGACCGCATCTACCTCTCCGCCGGGTTCCACGCCCCCGAAACGAGCGCCGAACAGGGCACCTACCGCTGGACCGAGCCTGCCGCGCAGATGGTGCTGCCGAACTGGGGGCCGGGCCTGATACACGTTACAGTACGGGGTGTGGAAGGCGGACCTGCTTCACGCACGGTCACCCTCGCCGTCGGTGGGAACAACGTTGCCCTGGTAGAGACGCAGCCGGGCCAGCCCTGGACGTTGCAGGCATGGGCGGTGACCTCCAGCCGCACCCCGACCGTGACGCTATCCGCGCCGCAGCTTGTAGTGCCGGGCGAGAACCGCGCTCTCGGCGTGCTGGTGAAGGAAGTGGCTGTATACGCACCGGAAGCGCGCGTGCGGGCCTGGGTGGACCTGGCGCTGCTGGGCCTTGCTGGTGTGCTGCTGTACGCCTGTATGCTGCTGTGGTTCGGGCGATACCTGCTCGCGCTGGCGTGCGGAGCGTCCGTGCCTGCGGTGTTCGGCCCCCTGGCGGTCTACCGTGACCCCTGGATGGACACGGTGGCCTGGGTAGCTCCACTCGCGCTGGGCGGGTTGCTGTTGCTAGGAGACAAGGTAGGGCCGACTCCCGCGACCGCGCGCAGGCGGACCGTCTACGTGGTAGTGGCTTTATCCGCCGCGCTGCTCCTGCTGACTATGGGCTTCCTCAACGCCTTCGACTCGGACAGGATGTACCAGGTGGTGGGCGGCTTCGCGGAGTACGGGCGGCCCTCGCGCTACCCAAGTCTCGACGCATTCACCAAGTACGGCTTTGGCCTCCCACTGGTGGCGGTGCCGTTCTACTGGCTGGGCAAGCTGGGCACCCTGTTCGGTGCGTCCTACGAGCCTGTCACCCGCTTTGCCGTATCAATGACGAACCTGCCGATACTGGCCGTCACCTGCTGGGTGCTGTATCGTGCAAGCAGGCGTTTCGCATCTGTGGGAGTGGCGCTCACGGTGGCCGGAACTTACCTGCTGGCTACTCCTGCCCTCAACTACGCACGCACCTTCTTCTCCGAGCCGGTGGGCGCTTTGCTGTTGCTTGGCTCCACGCTGCTCCTGGTGCCGCCTGCGGGGGAGCATGCGCCCACTTCGCGGAGGGTGCTGTACGCGGGCATGATGCTGGGCGGGATGGTGTGGCTCAAGCCTGCGTTCGCCGTATTCTTGCCGCTACCCGGACTGATGGTCTTGCTCATGGCCGCACTGAAGGCACGTTCGGAGGGTGCTCCGCGTGGTGAGATGCTCAGGCAGGTGTTTGTTGCGGGCGCTGCCTTCTCGGTAGGTCCACTTATCGCAGCGGTGGGGCAGGTGCTCTACAATTGGCTGCGTTTCGCACCTTTGGCTGATGCCTGGTTACGCACCGGCTACGAGCGGGAGGCGGGTTTCAGCACGCCGCTGCTAGTCGGCCTGGAGGGACTGCTGCTCAGCCCCGGCAAGAGCATGTTCCTGTACGCCCCGCCCTTGCTGCTCGCGCCCCTGGGCATGTGGCTCATGTGGCGTCGGGGAGCCTACCCCGGCAGAGTAGCGGTGGCTCTCATCGTGGCGCACACCATCATGGGCCTGATTTTCAATGCCACCTGGTGGGCCTGGACCGGCAACTTCGCCTGGGGGCCGCGCCTCATCATGCCGCTATTCCCGCTGCTGGCGTGGCCCCTTGCCTCGATAGGTGGGTTCGCCCTGGCTAAAGCTAGAACGCTGCTGTCGCCCCGGTTTGCCCTGTTAGGCGCGTGGGGTGTGCTGTCCGTGTTGGGCGCTGTGGTATCCATACCGGGCGCGCTGGTGGACTTCCAGGTGTACTACCGGCTGCACGGCCTCATTTTGGCGGGCGACCCAGGCGAGGAGTTCACCATCTACGATCCTTCTCAGTCGCCGTTGTTGGAGGAGCCGGGCTATTTGCTGGATGGGCTGACGGCGGCTATACACAGGCCGAGCCTGGTGGATGTGGGGCTGCCTGGGGTATGGGATGCGCTGATGCCTGGGGTGCTGGTGCTGGCGGCGGTGGGGTTGTTGTGGCTGGCGCGAGGGCGAGAGGTGGGTAAGGAGAGTGCAGTCGGTTTAGGTTAGGGAAACGACGTTTATAAGTCCAGCGTAGCGGGCGAAGTCGGAGGTGTTCTCGGTGAGGAGATGAGTTATGCCAGTTGCTTGCATAGTCGCCACTATGTTAGCGTCGTGGATGTGCTTGCCTCCGGCTGGGATGCGCAAGAGCAACTCAAAAAGCCTGTCAGTTATCTCTGTGTCTTCGTTGGCAACACGAAAACGCGCTTCATAGAAACGTGCTTCTGAGACTACAGTGTTGACAGGTAGTGCAGGTGAGATAGGTTGTGGTCGCGTCACAGCAGCCATGAATTCCCTTAGAATCTGACGGCTGATCCAGATTTCAGTGCCTGCTTGGTAATGCTCCTCTAGCCGTTGTACGGCTAGAGAGTGCAGTGATGACGCTCTGATGCTAGCATGTATCAGGATGTTTGTGTCAACAAAAAGCCTATCAGCGGCCGTCGTCGCCATATAAGTCCTCGCGCCTTGTAGAGAAGCTCTCCGGCCAGTAGTCCACCTCAATCACCGGAATGTTTAGTGGTTCTCGCTTGCCTACTTGAATGGTTGGATCATTGCGAACCTCCAGGGTAGCTCTATATTTGCCGGGTGCCATACCTGGTGGTGCCTGCCCTTCGATCTTTCCATCTTCTTCCACGAAGATATCTACTTCTATTATCTCCACGTCCGACCTCCTTTCACTATATTCCGAGGCACGACAATCATGGGAAGGGGTGCAGCGCACCCCTTCCCCAGCACACCTAAGCCGCGCCCCTCTTGGACTTGTTCGCGCCCGGCAGCACCTTGCGCAGGAACTCGCCCGTGTACGAGCCGGGGGTCTCGGCTACGTCTTCGGGGGTGCCCAGCGCCACCACTTCCCCGCCCGCGTCGCCGCCTTCGGGGCCGAGGTCTATTATCCAGTCGGCGGTCTTGATGACGTCCAGGTTGTGCTCGATTACCAGCACGGTGTTGCCGCCCTCGGTGAGCCGTTGCAACAGGTGTAGCAACTTGTCGATGTCCGCGAAGTGCAGGCCGGTGGTCGGCTCGTCCAGGATGTAGAGGGTCTTGCCGGTGGACCTGCGGGATAGCTCCGCCGCCAGCTTGATACGCTGCGCCTCGCCGCCCGAAAGGGTGGTAGCGGGCTGGCCCACGCGAATGTAGCCCAGGCCCACGTCGCACAGCGTCTTAAGCTTGTTCTTGATCGCGGGCACGTTGTCGAAGAAGTCGTTGGCTTCCTCGACCGTCATCTCAAGCACTTCCGCGATGTTCTTGCCCTTGTAGCGTATCTCCAGCGTCTCGCGGTTGTAGCGCGCCCCGTGGCACACTTCGCACGGCACGTACACGTCGGGGAGGAACTGCATCTCTATCTGGATGATGCCGTCGCCCCGGCACGCCTCGCAGCGCCCGCCCTTGACGTTGAACGAGAAGCGGCCCGAGTCGTAGCCGCGCACTTTGGCTTCAGGCACCTTGGCGAATATCTCCCTGATGGGGGTGAACGCGCCGGTATAAGTCGCGGGGTTGGAGCGCGGCGTGCGGCCGATGGGCGACTGGTCGATCTCTATCATCTTGTCGATGTGCTCGATGCCGTCCACCTTGCGGTGCGCGCCGGGGCGGTCCTTGGCGTTGTGCAGCGTCTGCGAAATCTTGCGCGACAGCACCTCGTGCACCAGCGTGGACTTGCCGGAACCCGACACGCCCGTCACGCAGATGAACATGCCAAGCGGGAGCTCCACCGTTACGTCTTTGAGGTTGTTCTCGGTGGCCCCGTGCACGGTTATGCTCTTGCCGTTGCCTTTACGCCGCTTCTTGGGCAGGGCTATCTCGCGCTCGCCGGTGAGGTACTTGGCGGTTATCGAGTCGGGGTTGCGCAGCACGTCCTCGTAGGTGCCCTCGGCTATGATCTTGCCGCCATGCTCGCCTGCGCCCGGCCCGATGTCTATAATCCAGTCGGCCACGCGCATCGTCTCTTCGTCGTGCTCCACCACGATCAGGGTGTTGCCCAGGTCGCGCAGGCGTACCAGCGTGTTGATGAGGCGGACGTTGTCGCGCTGGTGCAGACCGATGGAAGGCTCGTCCAGGATGTAGAGCACTCCCATGAGGGATGAGCCAATCTGGGTAGCCAAGCGGATGCGCTGGGCCTCGCCGCCCGCCAGGGTAGCCGCCGTGCGGTTGATCGTCAGATAGTTCAGGCCTACGTCCATCAGGAAACCCAGGCGCTCCTTGATCTCCTTCAGGATTTGCTTGGCGATCATCTGCTCCTTCTCAGAGAGAGGAGTGGGCTGGTCGGTGTCCCCCGCGAGCCGCTGGAAGAACTTTGCCGCATCACGCACCGAGTAGCCCGCCACGACCGCTATGTTCTTGTCGTCCACGGTGACCGACAGGCTCTCTGGTTTGAGGCGCTGACCCCGGCAGGCCTGGCAGGGACGGTCGCTCATGTAGCGCTCTAGCTCTCCCCTTATGGTGTCGGAGGTGGTTTCGGAGTGGCGGCGCTTGACTATGTTCACCGCGCCTTCGTACTGCACGTCGTACTCGTGCCAGCGGCCCTGGTAGTTCTTATGCCGCACCCGCACCTTCTTGTCGCTGCCGTACAGGAGCACCTTTATCTGCTCCTCGCTCAATTCCGACAGCGGGGTCTCCAGGTTGAAATTGTACGCGCGGCCCACGGCCTCCAGGATCTCGGCCATGTAGCTGTCGCCCTGCTGGAACGAGCGCGCCCAGGGTGCCAGCCCGCCCTCGATGATGCTGAGGTTGCGGTCGGGCACGATCAGGTCGGGGTCGGGCTCCACCTGGGTGCCCAGGCCGGTGCATACAGGGCACGCGCCGTGGGGCGAGTTGAAGGAGAAGGTGCGTGGCTCAATCGCCCCGAGCGATATACCGCAGTTGGGGCAGGCGAAGTGCTCAGAGAAGGTAAGCTCCTCTCCCTCGATGATGGATATAACCACCATTCCCTTGCCTAGCTTGAGCGCCGTTTCCACCGAGTCAGCCAGGCGGGTGCGGTCCGGGTCTACCTCGCCTCCGACCGCTTCAGAGGAGCGCACCACCAGGCGGTCCACCACAGCTTCTATAGTGTGCATCTTGTACTTTTCGAGGTCAATAGGCGTGTCGAGGTCGCGCACTTCGCCGTCCACGCGGGCGCGCACGTAACCGGCCCGGCGCAGGTCCTCAAGCACCTTCTGGTGCTCGCCCTTGCGGTCGCGGATGATGGGTGCCAGCACCAGGATGCGCGAACCCTCCGGCAGCGACTGCACCGCGTCCACGATCTCTTGCGAGCTTTGCTGGTGGATCTCGCGCCCGCAATTGGGGCAGTGAGGGTGGCCCACCCTGGCGAACAGCAGGCGCATGTAGTCGTATATCTCGGTGATGGTGCCCACCGTGGAGCGCGGGTTGCGGGAAGCGCCCTTCTGGTCTATCGAGATGGCAGGGGACAGGCCTTCGATGAGATCGACGTCCGGCTTCTCCATCAGCCCCAGGAACTGGCGGGCGTAGGCGGAGAGTGACTCGACATAACGCCGCTGGCCCTCGGCGTAAATGGTGTCGAAGGCCAGCGACGACTTGCCGGAGCCCGACAGCCCGGTGATCACTACCAGCTTGTCGCGGGGTATGGCTACATCTATATTCTTCAGGTTGTGCTCGCGCGCCCCGCGCACGATGATGTGCGTCTGTGCGTGGCCGGGCAAGCGCTGTGCTTCTACTTGCGGCATTATGTCTCTGATTTCCTCGAACTTGGAATGATTGTTATAAGTCTTGAGCATATAATTATCCCCTATTTGGTAGAGTCAGTACAAGATTGGCGTGACCTTCTTCAGGCTAGTTATATCTCCAGATCATCAACTATGAGCACGCGTAGTTCGCTGACGCGTCTCATCGTGCTATCGTTCGTCAGGAAAGCCTCGCACCCAGCACTAAGCGCCACGCCAACCTGCAAAGCGTCAAGCAAACTCAGATTATGGCGGGCTCTCAGCTCAGCAGCTGCCCGTGCTGAGTCATCGTTGATGGGCACAAACGTAGTATTGCGTCCAGCGACAATAAGGTCCGTAAAGTCCTGCTGCAACGAAGCCAGACCCAACCGATATGGCGCAACGAGGCATTCGGACAGGGTGACGGGCGAAGTCACTGCTGCCAATGACCCAGCATCTACCCTATCGAATACATCTACATCCCTCACAATATCCTGATAATGAGGGTTGTTCTCGACATAGTAGATCACAGGTGCAGTGTCCAAGAAGATGCTGAAAACACCGACAAGTGCATCAGCAATCTTCACGAAGCATTGCTCCCACTTGGCTTTCGATTTTGATCGCTCTCACTCCTTGTTTGAGAGATCACCACTTGGGCATCTTCACCCAACAAGGGGTAGGGTGCTGCTCCTGCAATCTCCTGCCACTGGCGACCATCCGATGAAGTGCTATATGCCTGCCGGACCCTATCTGCTAGGTGGGATATAAGCTGCAATAGCTCCTGGGGAGAAAGGGTCTCAGCCTGTCTAATAATGTCTGTCAAACCTTTAGAAGTCATACTCGTTGCTCCTCTTAGCTTAAGCCTAACAACTCTGAGCTTCAGACCCTGTCTTGCTGCTCTATGTATAACATTATCATCTCTGTGACCTCAAAGCGACGAAGGCAACTATATCTTGGTTGAACGTCGCGCAAGGAGGACTATTACTTATACGGTGCGTACCCATTCGGCAAGCGTGCTACAATAGTGACGTGATTGGTTTCCCATTGGAAAGGACGCTCAAACATGATACATACTACTCTCATAGTTCGTGATCCTGAAATAATGAGCGGTACACCCGTCTTTGCTGGCACTCGCGTACCCATCAGGAACCTGTTTGATTACCTTGAAGGGGGCGATACGTTAGATGAGTTCCTTGATGACTTCCCCACGGTCACACGGAGTCATGCAGTAGCCGTACTTGAGCCATGTAGTGAGATGGTAGTCTCACAAGCATCTCGTTCTGGTCGCTGAACGGCTCCTGGATGAATGTCTCAGTTCTAGTTTGCTCCGTTAGTGACTTGTGCCCCGAGTGACCTCCTGCAACTGCCCCAGGAAGTAGTGCCAGCCCTCCAGGTGCTCCTGCCGCTCCTGCATCTCCTCGGGTACGTGCTCGCGGTAGTAGCCGTGGGTCAGGTGCAACCTTGTGCCGTGTTGGCCCTCTAGAGGCTGGAAGTCGAGCGTGACTACGCGGGTAGGTGTGTCCGGCTCGTGGTCCCAGCGCCAGGTGAAGACCAGCAGCCTGCCGGGGTTGAAGGTGTGGTAAGTGCCGCGCAGGTGCCACTCCATGTTGGACCACGAAAGATGGTAGTTGCCGCCCTTCGTCGCCTCCGTCTCGGCCTCTTTGGGCCACCAGCGCGAAAGCAACTCCGGCTCGGTCCAGTAGCGGAACAGTTCGGCGGGTGGTATGCCCTCGAACTCCGCTTCAAGCTCCAAGCGGTCGCGGGGCGTGTCCACCTCCCGTATGGCCGTACCGACGCTGTGCCCGGCACTCATGCTGGCTGTTCCTCAAACGTGAGCTTCATGATGATCTGCCCCTGGATGGCTTCACCCGTCTCCCTGAAGCCCAGGCTTTCGTACAACTTGCGAGCGTTCTGGTTCTTTGGCTCGACCGATAGACCTATGGCACGGCAGCCCATATCGTCGCGCACCAGCCTGATTATCTCCTCCACCGTCTGCCTGCCGTAGCCGCGCCCCTGGTACCGCTTGTCGATCATGATGCGCACTAGCCAGCCGTCAGGGTCTACGTTTGGGTCACGTTCACCCCGGTAGAGCACGAAGCCGACAAGGGCGTCTTGTTCGTTGTAAACGGCTTTGGGCGTTAGCACGGGTATCGCTTTGGACTGGGCGATGGAGTAAAGGTTGGAGCGGACAAACCCCTGCTGGTCCTCCGCGAGTTCCAGGCCAATCACCTGCTCGAAACTGTCCTTTGTGATGTCTTTGAGGATGACGGGCATCGCTAAAGGTTTCATGTGGAGTCGGTACAGCCCCCGGCCATCTCAAGGGAAGACCGGACGGCAAGAAGCAGGTAGACATAAGTAGAACGTGTGTTCAACTCCTAGTATAGCATGGATGTTCTGAATGCTCATCCGCCCACGAGGCAATAGTTTTCCACATCCTTGTTCCCGCCGTGCTAGTGAGCGATAGCTGGCAGCGCCTCATCGACCTCGGTTTGCCGGTCCAGGCTCATCAGCCAGCCCGCTATAATCTCCGCCACCTCGACGTGCTTGCCCCAGTAGACGTGGTCGCCGCCCTCAATCGTGGCGATGTCGAAGCGTGGCACATCGGGGGCGCGAAGCTTTAGCTGCTCCAGGTCGGCGCGGCTGCCGAGCCAGGCTTCTTCCGTGCCGTAGAAGGCCAGCACAGGCACGCGTACCCGGTTGATGTACCGTGCTTGTGTGTCCGAGCCGAAGACGTGTTGAGCTATGCGTGCCCGCTCCAGGAAGGCGCGCACGCTCATGCCGTACCAGGCGGGGTTCTCGTCCAGGTGCGGCATGTAGCTGTCGAGTTTGCCTTCTGCTTCCAGCGCCTCGGCTACACAAACCCTATCCGGTGGGGCACTCCACTTGATGTCGGGGGAGGCAGCTACCACGCCTGCAATGCGCGGGTCGTCATGCTGTTGCGCGGCGTGGTAAACGACCTTGTTGGCACCGTAACTGTGCCCAGCCAGTATCACTCTCTCGTAGCCCCGCTCCGCCGCATAGCCTATCCACGCAGCCATGTCGCGAGGCACTTCACTGAACCTCTCCCAGGATGCGCCACCCGGTGTGCTTTCTCCCTGCGGCCCCTAGACGACCGAGATTACATCGTGGCCGTGTGTGTTTACGGTGAGGAAGGGGTAGCCGCGCCGGGCTAGCTCTCTGCCTAACAGCAGGTAAGGGTAGTCGTAGAAGCGGCTGGTATTGCCATGCACCCAGATGATAGCGGTGGAGCCTGGGCGAACATCCGCAGGAAGGACCAGTGCCCCTTCCAGGGCCAGTCCATCCTCCCGGTCTACATACACCAATTCCTCCGTGTAATACCTGCCACCAAAGCTGTCAGACATAGCGCGTACCTCCTGCCAGGCTCCTGCTTAGACCTCATACTAACAGACTATTCCTGACAACTCCTGTCAGTATCTTCTGCTATACTGGACCCCAGATAATGGGCCGCACTGCTGTGGTCCATCGTCTATCGTCTATCGTCCCTAGTCCATCGTCCAACCGGAGGTTGCACATGCGTGCAGACCGTTTGCTCTCGTTGTTGATGCTGTTGCAGGCGCGAGGGCGGATGACGGCGGCTGAGCTGGCCGAAGAGCTTGAGGTGTCCGAGCGCACCATCTACCGCGACCTGGAGGCGCTGAACGCGTCGGGCGTGCCTGTGCTTGCCGAGCGCGGGCCGGGCGGCGGGGTGTTGCTGCCCGACAAGTACCGCACCGACCTGACCGGCCTCACCGAGGCTGAGGTACGCGGGCTGTTCATCTCCGTCGTGCCGGGGCCGCTGTCGGAGCTTGGGCTGGACAAGGCTATCGAGGCGGCGATGCTAAAGCTGTCAGCCTCCCTGCCCGCCGTGCAGCGCCAGGGAGTCGAGCGAGTGCGGGGGCGGGTGCACGTCGATACGGCCCACTGGTTCCAGCCGCCGGAGCCGGTGCCCTATCTTAAGCCGCTGCAAGAAGCTGTGTGGCAGAACCGGCGTGTCATATTGAAGTACCGGGCGAGTACCGGCACGCGCAGCCGTACCTACATCAACCCATATGGACTGGTAGCCAAGGCGGGTATCTGGTACCTCGTGGGAGTCCCGTTGCGCGAGAAGCCCGCTTACGGGGTATCGAGGGTGCCGGAGACGCGGCAGGAGACTCGGGTATTTCGCGTGTCCCGCATAACAGATGCCGAAGTTACCGACGAGCACTTTGAGCGGGAAGAGCACTTCGACCTGGCCGGGTTCTGGCAGGCCTGGTGCGCCGACTTTGAGGCCAGCCTGCCCCGGTATCGTGTGGTGCTACGGGTGCCCTCCGATATGGTGCCGATGCTGCCGAACATCTACGGCGATGGCGTGCGCACCCTCATCGCGGAGCAAGGCCGCACCGACGAGGACGGCAGCCTCATCCTCCCCATGACGTTCGAGAGCTTTGAGGCGGCCCGCAGCAGCGTGCTGGGCCTGGTGACGGGTGCCGAGGTGCTTGAGCCGCAAGAGCTACGCGACAGCGTTATGAGGGCCGCCGCCAGCGTAGTGGCGTTCTACACGGGCGGGAGTGCGAAGTCCGTGATGAGGATGATTAGTTCTGAAACGTGAAACGTGAAACGTGATGCGGTTTGCTAAATAGGGTACGTGAATACAACGTCTTTGGAATAGCGGGACCATCCTCCCGCTTTGTCATTCTGAGCATAGCGAAGAATCTGGTCCTCTAGCGAAGTACAACACCTCTCCAGAATGAGGATGTTGGCCTACAGAAAAGTGCTATTTGGGTGCTGTAGGACGAGATTCTTCGCTACGCTCAGAATGACAAAGGGGAAGTTGGTCCCATAACAGAAGTAGCCTCACATTCACGTACCAAGTACCCTAAGCTGCATCACGTTTCACGTTTCACGTTTCAGAACCGGCGGACCTTGCAATACCCTCTCGCGCATCTGCTCCAGGGGCCAGGGGTAGGGCCAGCCGTCCCAGCGGTCAGGGGTGATGCTTTCGTGCCACCAGGTGAGGCCCGCTTCCTCGTACTCGGCTACTATCTCGGCACCCCTGCTTGGGTTGTCGCCGGGTGTCGCACCGCCCAGGATGATGTCAAACGGTGTGGCGCTGTCCCGGTGGTCCTTGATATATGTAGAAATCTCGCGAATGTGACTGGGTGTCATCTCGGCTATGTTGCCTTGCTCGTCGAGCATCATCGGGAAGTAGCCGTCCCATTTTAGGGCACGGTTGAGTGGGGCTTTGCGCGGCCACGTCCCTGCTACCCACACGGGTATGCGTGGCTCCTGCACGGGGCCGGGGCTGAACTGGGCATCCTGCACCTTGTAATGCTGGCCTTCGAAGCTGAACGGGTTCTCGTAGCTGCTGCCCCACAGCCCGGCGAGTACCTGCAACCCCTCATCCAGCATCTGCGCCCGCACCTTGTAGTCGAACTCCTCCCCCAGGTAGTCGAACTCTTCGTGCCAGGTAGTGCCCAGGCCCACGCCCATTATGAGCCTCCCTCCCGACAGCCTGTCCAGCGCCACGCTCTCCTTGGCTACCTTCCATGGCCTGCGGCGGGGCAAGGGTGTGACCATCGGCCCTAGCTGTATCGTGTTGGTGTTCATTGCGATAGCGGCCAGCGAAATCCAGGCATCGCCAATCGTGTCGCCCCAGGGCGTAGCCATGTGGTCCCAAACAAAGAAACCGTCCCACCCCGCGTCTTCCGCGTCCTTAGCTAACTCCGCCAGGTAGCGTGCCTCACTGTATCGCTCGAAGATGGGAACGTTGATAGCAAATTTCACGTAATGTGCTCCTTTGTTGGACGATGGACTATAGGAGACGGAACCGCCAAGACGCCAAGGACGCTAAGGACCCGCCAAGGTTTAGAATTCTTTGGAAGAGTGCTGGCCTGTACCCTGTACTCAGTCCGATCACTGCGTAGCGCATAGGTCTCCTGTGTCAGAACCACCTCACGCCACCAGGTACTCCGCCTGCAAAGTGTCGTTCACGTAGCTATTGATGACGGCGGGCACCCGCAGCCGAGCTTCCATTTCGTACAGGGCGCGTAGCTCTGAGAAGGCTTCATTGCCTGCCAGTGTGACATGGGCTACCCGGTCGAGCAGGCGCAGGTCGTGCTCCCATAGATAATCGAACGCGGTGTGCGCCAGTCCCCAGGTATCGTTGGCGAGCATCTCTACTTTGTTCAGGCCGGCGAGGTCGCGTACCAGTTGCGCGGCGACGTAACACAGCCCTCGGTTGCCTGTGTGTTGGCCGAAGCGTCTGGGGTCGGCCCGCCAGATGCGGCACATCTGCCAGGCCTTGCCCGCCAGATGCGGCACATCTGCCAGGCCTTGCCCGCCCGAAGGAACTGGGTGTGGGGCACGTCTAAGGGGTCGAAGCGGATGGGGTGCAAGCTGTGGGCGGCTTCGTCCGGCAGCGCGGCGTCTACTATGACCCACCGCATCTCCCGCTCCTGCCAGTATTCACAAACCCAGCGGGCATAATGCATCTCCGGCCTCATGTACCTTGCGAAGCCGCAACGTGCGCGAGCCGGTATCCCTCTGTGCCTCAGCATCGAGGTGAGCAGCACGGCGTGGTCACGCGAGCGCCCCACTAAATGCCTTTCAGGTGAGTAGCTCTCCACCAGCGGCTGTCGCTGGAGTTCTTGTATGCGCTCCAATATGCGCTCCAATATGCGCTCCACCCTGCGAGTATCAGCCTCCTGCGATGGCTCTTTGCCTGGGGCCGCGCCATAGCCCAGGTCCGCGTTTGATTGGACGATGAGGCCCTGTACCACGCGAACGATGCCGGACACCGCTAGGGGCAGGTCCTCATACATGTGGGCCTGCTTACCGGGGTCTGTGAGGTCGCTCTGCCGTGAATAGAAGCTCCGGGGATCGCCGCCGAGTGGGTACATTAGAACGCACCTCCCTGTGAAACCGGAACGTCATAACTGCTGCCGTTTCATACTGCCACCCAATAGTAGCAGACGCATCCTGACACCTCTTGTCAGGTATTGACTCGTGTTTAGAGGGGAAGCCACATCACGCCAGGTGGAATAAGGGATTGCACCGCAGAGGACGCAGAGGACGCAGAGGACGCAGAGGACACGCCGAGATAGTGGTTGTTTGCATGTGAGCAAAGGCAACATTGTACAGTACAGCATTGCCTCTACTCTGAACACCCTCTATTCTTCTCTGCGTACCTTTGCGCCCTCTGCGTCTCTGCGGTGCAATCCCTTATTCTTCTATCAGCACAATGTCGAAGGTGGCTTCGGTCTCGCCTTCCTGGGGGTAGAACTGGGTGATGAGGGTCTGGTAGCCTTCCGCCGTGACGCGCAGGTGTATGTGGGAGGGCCTGCCGCTGTACCCAAGGGGGAAGTTGCTCTCGAAGCTGTACGCGCCCACATTGTCGGCGAACATGGTAGCGCGATGGGCGTCATCGTACTCGGCCTGCTCGTTCACCTGCCAGAACTCTAGTTGCGCTCCGGGTACTGGCCGGCAACCGGTGCTCGATCTTACGACGCCCTTCAGCACGTGCCCCTTCCCGATGGACGTGCGCTCCGGGGCGTTCGGCTCGTAGAACGGCCCTTCCGCATCCGGTCGAGTCGGCGTACAACTTGTGACTTCCGAACCGGTGGTGGGGATCACGCCCGGCCCCGCTTCCTCCGCTATAGAGGTAGAAATCGGAGTAACCGGAAGTGGCGGCTTGCTCCCTTCTTCGGGCACTCGATCTATAGGATTCATCGGATCGCCGTCGGGCAGCACTGCGGTCGCGGGCCTGGTGGCGAGTGGCTGCTCAGGCGTGACTTGCCCAGCGATGGCTGGTTCGGTCGGTGAAGTGGCTGCCTGGGCCGTTGGTGATGCGCTTGGAAGCGGTGTCGGCGTGGCGCTGCTCATATCGCAGCCCACCAGGACCAGCGTCAGTAGTGCCAACATTATGGCTCGTTTGATGTTTGGGGTCATAGTTCCCCTCCAATATGGAAACGGGTTTTTGGATTCCGGGAGCCGCGCGGTCTGAGTGTGGGGAAGACGAAGTCTGGTAGCATGTCCGTCTGAGCGGGAGACAATTAGGGGAAGGTATAGACAGTATAGCAGATGAGCGAGGGTTGCCAAAAGCTCTCTGTCAGCAGCTGGCCCCGTGACATGCATGAAGGCCCGGCCACGTAGGAGCGACTAGGCCTTCACATGACGCTTGCGGGCTACAACCCCAGTTTGAGCATACCACTTAGCGTTGCCATCAACTCGGTTAGGGGCACACGCACCTGCGCCATCGTGTCGCGGTCACGGACCGTCACCGCCTGGTCGTTCAGCGTCTCAAAGTCCACTGTGACGCACAGAGGCGTGCCTATCTCGTCCTGGCGGCGGTACCGCTTGCCGATTGAGCCGGTGTCGTCGTACTGGCTGACGTAATATTGTCGCACCATACCGTGTACCTCGTGCGCCTTCTCGGCCAGCTTCTTAGAGAGGGGCAGCACTGCCACCTTTATGGGCGCGATTTCCGGGTGGAAGCGGAGCACCACGCGGGTTTCCTCCTTGTCCGGCTCCTCGTGGTACGCATCCACCAGGAAGGTCAATGTGATACGGTCGGGGCCTGCCGCAGGCTCGATGACGTATGGTACGAGGTGCTCGTTGGTCTCATCATCGAAGTACGACAGGTCCTTGTTGCTCGACTCGGAATGGCGGCGCAGGTCGAAGTCGGTGCGGTTGGCGATGCCCTCAAGCTCGGCCCAGCCCCACGGGAAGTTGTACTCCACGTCGGAGGTAGCCTTGGCGTAGTGGGCCAGCTCCTCCTTCTCGTGCTCCCTTATACGCAGGCGGTCGGGGTTCAGCCCGTACTTGAGGTACCATTCGTAGCGGGTCTCGATCCAGTAGCGGTACCACTCGTCGTCGGTGCCGGGCTTTACGAAGTACTCCATCTCCATCTGCTCGAACTCGCGGGTGCGGAAGATGAAGTTGCCAGGGGTGATTTCGTTGCGGAACGACTTGCCCTGTTGCGCGATACCGAACGGCAGCTTGCGGCGCATAGACTGCTGCACGTTGAAGAAGTTGACGAAGATACCCTGCGCCGTTTCGGGCCGCAGGTAAGCCACCGAGGCCTCGTCTTCCACCGGGCCGACGAAGGTCTTGAACATCAGGTTGAAGCGCCGCACCTCGGTGAACTCGCCCCCGCATTCGGGGCAGCGGTCACCCTCTATCTGGTCGGCCCGGAAGCGGCGCCTGCAACTCTTGCAGTCCACCAGAGGGTCGGTGAACTCGGTGACGTGGCCCGAGGTCTGCCAGATGAGGGGGGACATCAGGATGGCCGAGTCGAGGCCCACCACGTCGTCGCGCCGCTGCGTCATGTCGCGCCACCAGAGATTCTTGATGTTGCGCTTCAACTCGACGCCCAGCGGCCCGTAGTCCCACGTCGAAGAAAAGCCGCCATATATCTCGCTGGACGGGAAGACGAACCCACGCCTCTTGGACAGCGAGACGATTGTGTCCATGTCTACCTTTGGTTTGTTTTCCATCACTATCCTCCTGTTGCTGAAACGTGAAACGTGAAACGTGAAACGTGATGCGGCTTGTGTTATTGGGTGCGTGGGTGTTGAGATACCCGTATTACAAGGCTATACTCCCCTTGTCATCCTGAGCGTAGCGAAGGATCTCAGATGCTCCTCTTACACCTGTGTTGAACCTTTACCGACATTTTCATCTATTCAGCAACATCCCTACTCACCTTCTTATATCCTTCGCTACGCTCAGGATGACAGCTGGAGTAGGGTCCCACGAAACCCACCGGCTACCATTCCTGGAACCCTGTTTCTCTGACCCTGTCACGTTTGACGTTTCACGTTTCAGAATCAAAAAACCTCACATCCCTGCCGATTTCCGGCATAGGGACGAGAGGCTAGCTTGCTCCCGCGGTTCCACCCTACTTGGCACACATAGCGTGCCCTCTTTGGTTATCTTGCCGCTGCTGCTCCGGAGCGCCCAGGTTGCGCCGCACAGGTGGGGCTTGCACTCTCTTCCGAGGCCCCACTCCCTGGCTGCCGTCCCGCAACCACCTCTCCTTCATCGCCGCATACGGTTCGTGTGTTCGGTTGTGGAGCTATTATATGCTAAGCACCGGCATTAGACAAGGTGTAGCGCCGCAAAGGCATGCTGCACGTTGTGTCTTTATTGGCAGGTGTAAATAAAAAGTAGCCGCCTCACATAGACGGCTACTTTTTATTCGCGTCAGATTACGAGCTAGCGAGGTGGGAGGTTGCCGTCATTGCGGACGTTCTGGTCCTCTTCGTCCTCGTAGGCGTCTTCCAGGTCGTCGGCGTCGGCTTCGTCGAGTTCTTCAAGCTCGTCTACATCCTCGTCCTCAAACTCTTCGTCCTCGAGTTCGTCTTCTTCGTCGTACTCCTCGTACTCTTCGTAGTCCTCGTCCATCGCCTCGATGAAGTCGTCGGTCATGGCGGCGAGCATCTCAGGGTCGGAGGCGAGCTTGTGGACGTCCTCTTCGCTGCCGATGTCGATGCGCAGCATGTCCTCATCGCCCTCGGCGGGCCACATGGTGATAGCGTACTGGCCCTCCTCGTCCGACACGCCCGCGAAGAACCACTCGTTCTGCGCCAGGTCGTCAGCGGCCAGGTACGTATCGCGGTCCGCGCCTCTCAGCCCCTCGGAGAGGTTCTGCACCACCTCCTGCAGCGCGCTGATAAGCTCCTCGCGAGTAACCTCGACTTCTTCCTCGCCGCCTTCCACGTCGTCCATCGGGTTCAATGGCTCTTCCGAGCCTGCCGGTCGGCTGTCCATGTGTCCATCCTCCTGATGAGATCAAGTCTAATTCTTAATTTTGAATTCTTAATTCTTAATTGGCGGTCCTCAACTGCTCCTCTGCAATTAAGAATTCAAAATTAAGAATTAAGAATTCGCTTTCACCCGTTAGCTTTGCGGCGCAACGCTCCTCCTGAGCGGGGCTGGCCCTTGCGGGGGCCTTTCTCTTCCATCCTGGTGTAGACCTGCGTGGTCGAGAGGCTGGCGTGGCCGAGCATCTTTTGCACGTCTCGCAGGTCGGCCCCCGAGCTTAGCTTCTGAGCGGCGAACGAGTGTCGCAGCGTGTGCGGCGTCACGTCTCCCAGGCCCACCGACCTCGCGTAGCCCTTTAGTATGAGCCAGAAGCCTTGCCGGGTCAAGCGCTGGCCCCTGTGGTTGAGGAACAGCGCCTGGCGGTCGCCACTTCCTCCAGCAAGACTCGCGCCCGCCTCCACTGAGCGCGCCAGTACGGGCCTCCCCCTGCCCAGATAGTCGCGCAAGGCCTCCTGTGCCTCGCGGGAGCCTATCTGCACGCTCCTCGATTTGCCGCGCCCGTATGTTGCCACAGTACCGGCGCCTTCGTCAACGTCTTGCACGTTCAGGGCCACCATCTCGCCCACGCGCAGCCCGGTAGAGTAAAGCAGCAACAGCATGGCGCGGTCGCGCAGGGTGTCGGGCGAGGCATTGGGGTTGGGGGTGTTGAGCTTTTGCATCAGCAGGTCGACCTGCGACGAGGAGATGGTGTGGGGCTGGGCGCGGTCCACGTGGGGCGAGGTGAGGGCTTCGCTGGGGTTGGCGGAGAGCACCTGCTTGGAGACGAGGTACTTGAAGAACGACTTCAGCGCGGCCTGCTTGCGGGCCAGGGTGGTGGTCGCGTACTGGCGCTCCTTGATGTAGAGCAGGAAGGCAATTACGTGGTCGCGGCTGAGTTCGCTCCACGAGCGGGCGGTCGGCAGGTTCTCGGCCTCCCCGGAATCGAGAAATGTGGAAAACTGTGATAAGTCATTGCGGTAGGCGGAGAGGGTATTTGTAGAGAAGCCCTTCTGGTCTGCGAGCACGCTCAGGAACTGCTCGATAAGCTGCGGGTCGGGCATAAGTCCTCCGTTCCTTCCTGCTGCGGCTTGCATTTCATATATTTGCATGGCACGCCAAAAGACGCGCGCATAACAGGGGCAACCGCCAGCCTTGTATTTAGCCACGATGTTTTAGGTATTTGTGATTTGCTGTCCGGCGAGCCACGCAAGGTACGCCCACCGTAAGAATGCCCCATTCTATCAGGTGGCGGGGCTTATGTCAACGATTAAAAAGCATCCTCGTGGTCCAATTTTACTAGACCTATAAGGTTCGCAGATGGTAGCCACAGAAGCTATCTCAAAACAAGCGGAGTTGGCTACTGGAGCTAGGGTATGCGCCAGACCCAAATACCACCGAAGGTGTAACCCGCCGCTATATTGCGGCCGTCGGGCGAATAGTCGTAATACACCCGGTTGGGCGAGTGATAGCTGGGTACCGGGTACGGGTCCATAGTCAAAGTTTGCCCGGAAGGAGTCTCCAGTTGTCCTTCTTCATAACCTGACGGTGGC
Source organism: Chloroflexia bacterium (assembly GCA_036386675.1). Lineage (GTDB taxonomy): Bacteria > Chloroflexota > Chloroflexia > QHBQ01 > JADMIH01 > JADMIH01. Next base: position 31,885 of record DASVVE010000070.1, read on the forward strand.
TTGAACTTGTAGCCCTTGGGAAGCCGATCCTCATTAATGTAGGTGTTCACGTGAAAATCTATTGTGTGCAAGATACTGCCATCTAATTGGCTGCGTATGTAGAGCTTGTCCCGCTGCAAAGTGGTCTCCGCGACCGCCGGTACCAATGCCATCATCAGAGGGGTTGAGGTTTCCCCTTCCTTAATTGTGGCAATCTGCGTCCAGCCGGACGTGTTCCATAGCAAGACCCGAACACCCACGTTCTCGCCCATCCATTTCTCTGCTTTGACTGCTCCCAATATTGCCCCGTCGTCGGAGAACGCCACAGATTCGACAAAGGAGTAAGCGTCGGCGTTCTCAGGTTCCAGCACCCTGTATGGGTGTATCGTGCGAGGACTGAATACGGGGGTTACACTGTTGGACATGAGAACAGCTATCGCCACTCCTACGAGTATGCTGAAGGTCATAGAGACGTAGCGGTTCAAGATCGCAATACCACCCCCAATGGCGATCACGCCCCCGGCTATGGCGGCGCAATACACGAGGCGCAGGAGACAGCTTATGCAGATTGGTTCGTAGCCGATGACGTAAAGCTTGAACAATGCCCAGCACGACAGGGCTCCCGCACCCCAGGCCAGGGCGCTTGCGACACTCCACGTAATCGCGGCCCAGGGCTTGCGCCGATCACTGTGGGACGGTAGTAATTGTGCAAGACCGACCAACATGCCCGCCACCATCCACCCAGCTACAGTCACCCCAACCTCTACCGGGTCGCCATCCAGGATGAAGAACCCCCAGTAGCTGAAGAGCGGGCCGCCAAAATAGTAGTCTCGCAACAACGCCAGCACGAGCAAATATGCTAGCAGCCCCAACACGCCGCCTATAACGGTGCGGCTCGTCCAGCCTTTGGCTTCGTTAGGGCAGATTCGCGTGATTGCTTTTTCTTGCCAGATTCCTAGCATAAAAAAGGCGAAGGTCGTAAGCACCAGCACTACAAGCCACCACATATCAAACCATGAGGTAGCGCCAGAGGCACCAAAGATCACCTTGCCCAGGCCGGGCACGGCAAAATGGAACGGCAACAAGACCGCCGCTGCCAGGCACCACATCAACGCTGCCTGCCAGACTTGCTTCGGACTCTTTTCGAGGGAGGGTGTGGCTGATAATATGGCGACGACTCCTTTCTTGCGGTCCTATGTCCGGCAGACTATTAGTCTTGTCTGCCTTATCCTAATCCTAGCCATTCGTGATATCCGGGACATCGGTAGTCCTGCCTAAATTGTGGTCCTGTCGCGCTAGGTAGGTTTGCCTAGATTAGGACAATTCAGATGACGACCTCCAACTCCTACGTTGACACCGCTATCCCAATCCGCTACAATAACTAGGTAACCTAACAAGCGTTTGTTTCTACAGGGTACCTATGGCAATCGACCGCAAAGCGCAAATATTCTCCACCGCACGCTCCATGTTCAGCGAGAGGGGCTACCAGGCCACTACCGTGCGCGACATCGCGCGCGAGTTGAACATGCAGGCAGGCTCGCTTTACGCCCACATCGAGTCCAAAGAGGACGTGTTGTGGCAGATCGTGGACCAGGCCGCCGGGCAGTTCCTTACCGCGATAGAGCCTATCGTGGAGGGTGACAGGTCGAACGTGGAGAAGCTGCGGGCTATGGTGCGGGCGCATGTGGGGGTGGTGGCGGGTAACGGGGGCAACGCGGCCATTTTCTTGCATGAGTGGAAGTTCCTCAGCGAGGCGCGGCGCGAGTCGGTGGCCTTCCGCCGCAACCGTTACGAAGGCTTCTACCGCCGCGTCATCGAAGAGGGCATCACGAGCGGCGAATTCGCGCATGCGGACCCCAAGATGGCGGCACTGATGGTGCTCTCTATAATGAACTGGATGCCCCAGTGGTACAACCCAGGCGGCCCGCTCTCCGCACAGGAGATAGCAGACAGGTTTAGCGAGTTGATCCTTAGAGGGTTGATGGCTGAAACGGGATTCTGAAACGTGATGGCGCTTACCGTAACATTGCGACTCACATTGGGCTAAATAACACCAGCCGCATCACGTTTCACGTTTCACGTTTCAGACACAAAGGAGTGTAACGCATGGTAGCAACCGTTGACACAATAGTAGAAGACCCGGCGAGGGTTGAAGAGTTCGTGAAGCACGTGCAGAGCGGTGGGAAGGTCGAGTCCGGCGATTGGATGCCGGAGGAGTACCGCAAGCAGGTGCTGCGCTTCGTTGAGATGCACGCCAACTCGGAATTGATGGGCGTGCTGCCGGAGCGCGAATGGATCAACAAGGCCCCCACGCTGAAGCGCAAGCTGGCCCTCACCGCCAAGGTGCAGGACGAAGTGGGCCATGCCGAGCTGCTCTACCGGGTGGCCGAGGACCTGGGCAAGACCCGTGAGGCGATGCTGCAAGACTTGCTGGACGGCAAGACCAAGTTCCACAACGTCTTCCACTATCCTACATACTCCTGGGCAGACGTGGCTATCATCGCGTGGCTGGTGGACGCCGCGGCTATCCAGTCGCAGAAGGCGCTGCTCGACTCGTCCTACGCGCCGTACGCCCGCACCATGCAGAAGATTTGCTGGGAGGAGAGCTTCCACATCAAGCACGGCTACGACATGGTCGTCACCATGATGAACGGCACCCAGCAGCAGAAGGACATGATTCAGGAGGCGCTCAACAGGTGGTGGGTGCCACTGGTGCACTTCCACGGCCCGCCTACGCTGGCCGAGAAGGACCGCGACCTCTACTACCGCATCAAGGCAAAGCCCAACTTCGTGTTGCGCCAGGAATTCTTCTCCAAGTACATCCCCAAGATACTTGAGCTTGGCCTTACCATCCCCGACCCCGAACTGCGCTTCGACACCGAGGCCAACGAGTGGCGCTACAGCGACCCCGACTGGAACGAGCTAAAGCTGGTCGTCACCGGACACGGTCCCAAGACCGAAGACCGCCTAAACCTGCGCCGCATGGCCTACGCCGACACCCAGTGGGTCCGCGACGTAGTACTGGGGAGGGCCGCTTAGAGGAATTTGGAAATTGGAATTTCGAATTTAGCAAGTATCTGACAAATTCGCAATTCGAAATTCCAATTTCCAAATCGAACACCATGCCTGTATTTGAAGTATTCCAGCAGGCCCGCGAGGGCAAGGCATTCGAGCATGGCGGCAACGTGGTTGCGCCTGACGCCGACATGGCGATTCTCTACGCGCGCGAGTTCTACGGCAGGCGGCAGGAGGCGCGCCGCATCTGGGTGGTGCCTCGCGAGTGCATAGTCGAGATCAACGACCCCGATTTGCTCCACCCGCCCGCCGTGGACCGCTCTTACCGCACGGTTGGGGGCTACTCGGTGCGCGACACGTTGCGGGCTACGCGTGGGGCTGTCGCCGGTAGCGCGCAGCCGGACTGATGTGGATTTTTACTTACCATGATTGACGCTACGAACACCGATACTAGGGCTTTGCAGACGCTTCTCACCGCGCTGGCGGACGACGAGTTCATACTGGGCTACCGCAACTCCGAGTGGACCGGCATCGCTCCGATGCTTGAGGAGGACGTGGCTTTCTCCTCCATGTCGCAGGACGAGATAGGACACGCGCGCATCATGTACCAGATGCTGTCGGAGTTGACGGGCGTGTCCGCTGACCGGATTGCCTACGCTCGTCGGCCCGAAGAGTATCTCAACTGCCAGCTTGTGGAGCACCGCAGGCTCGATTGGGCGCACGCCATCGCCCGGTACTTCCTGTACGACACCGCCGACCACGTGCGCGTGGAGGCGCTGACCCGTAGCCAGTACGCCCCGCTCGCCAACGCCATGCAGAAGATCGTGCGAGAGGAAAAGTACCACCTGATGCACGGCGACATCTGGATCAAGCGGCTCGCCCACTTCTCGCCCGAGTCGCGGGAGCGCCTGATAGCCGCCCTGGAGAGCCTGTGGCCCGACGCCCTGGGCATGTTCGAGCCGCTGCCGGGTGAGGAGGCGCTTGTCGCGAGTGGAGTGTTAGAGGCCCCGATGAGCGAGTTGCAGGCCGAATGGCTGGAGCAGATCGCACCCTACTTCGAGATCCTGGACCTGCCATTCCCGGCAAAGAAGGACGAGCGCACAGGCCGCTACGTACCGACCGTGGAGCCGGTGTACGGTGGGCGGCAGGGCAAGCACACAGCAGAGTTGGCCGAACTTTGGGACGAGATGACGTCGGTGTACAGGCTCGACCCGGAAGCGGTCTGGTAGCATGTCGAGGCTTAAGCATTAACAGCAACGTAGAAGTCAAAGCATGGGCCAGCCGCTAGGAAGTATTCAGCACAGGTTAGGCAGCCATTCCGACGCAGACGTATATGATTAGAGATATACGCGCAGACCCTATAGTGGAACAAAAGGTGGTTCAGCAATCGATGCGGAGCCTTGTGCTGGCTGTACTATCTTTTGTGGCAATAATGGTTGCTATACCATTGGGACGTATGCCGTTTTCATCTGGCTTTTTCATTTTCTTTACGTTTTACCTGCTGTTCCTGATATGGCCCTGTGCTGCGATAGCAAGTTTAATCCTGGCAATCAGGGCTAGAAGTCGTGCAGATGCCCGGCAGGTATCTCGACGGTTACATGTGCTCATATGGTCTGCTATTTTCGTCAGCCTCCTGAATTTGCTTGTGGCGTTTGTGGTTGCGTGCGGGCTGCTGGATGCGGTTCGTCGCACTCTGTAAAGTGAATGGTTTTCATTGGTGAGGATCTCCCCTAAGACCCTGTAATCATCATTAATGGTGCAGAACAAGAGGTGCATATTATGACGGCAACACAGCAGAACGTAACAGAAGAGAGCGTGCGCGAGGCTTTGCTCGACGTGATGGACCCGGAGATACCCAACCTGTCCATTGTGGACCTTGGCATTGTGCATAAGGTGTCGGTGGGGGACTTGGCTATCGAAGTGGAGTTGCTGCCGACGTTTGTGGGGTGCCCGGCGCTTGAGGTGATGAAGGAGAGCGTGCAGGAGCGGCTGCATGAGCTTGCGCCCGGCGTGAACGTCAACGTAAAGGTGACGCTTGAAGAGACTTGGACCACCGACCGAATCAGCGACCGGGGCCGCCAGGTGCTTAAAAGCTCCGGGTTCGCACCGCCCCAGCGCACGCCGCAAGGCAAGCTAAACCTGGTCCAGCTAATGCCGGTGGCCGAGTGTCCCTATTGCGGTTCCCGCAGGACCGTGATGGAGAACGTCTTCGGCCCCACCCTCTGCCGCGCTATTTATTATTGCACCTCCTGCCGTCAGCCCTTCGAGCAGTTCAAACAAGTCTAGACCATTTTGGATTTTAGGTTTTGGATTTTGGATTCATTGGAATTCCGAGCTAATCCAAAATCCAAAATCCAAAATCCAAAATCCAAAATTATGACGGAGTTCTTTGTTTCATCTTCCTTTGTGCTTTTCGCTCGCCTGTGTGTGGGTGGGGTGTTTCTTGTGTCGGGGCTGGGGAAGCTGGCGGACCGTGAGGGGACTGCCGCCGTGATGTCGCGATATCCATTTCTGCCTAAGGGGAGCGGGCGGTTTCTTGGGTATGTCTTCCCTTATATTGAGCTGGCGTTGGGCGCTATGCTCGTGCTGGGGTTGCTGGCCCGGTTGGCGGGTGTAGGGGCTGTCTTGCTGTTCGTGGTATTTACGGCATTGGTGGTGTACGACCTGACGCGAGGGCAGCAGCAGTCGTGTCACTGCTTCGGGCGCATCTCGGCGGAGCGATTGACGCCAATCGCTGTGGTCCGCAATCTGTTCCTGCTGGGGCTATCCGTCGTGGTGGTATCGAGATTTGACGGTCTTTTGTCGCTGGATGTGCTCCTCAACAGCGCTACAGGTGGCGTTTTGCCCTTGCTTGCCGCGCCTTCGCAGGGTGGGTCAATTGCCGAACTGGCTTTGGTGATTGTCCTATCTTTGCTGGCTGTGGCTGTGGCTGCCTATGGCGAGCAGGCGGTGGCGACCGTGCGGGGCACTTTGCGGGGTCCTGGCTTCCGGTAGAACACGTCAATAGTTCTCATGTCAAACAACACTCTGCGACAACCCGCCGATTCCTCCTACCGCCCGTTTGTGGTGGGCTTGCTCGTGTTGGGGCTGGCGATGCTGGGGCTTGGGTTGCTGCTGGCAGGTATGGTGCAGGGCATGGCGCGGCCGTGGGCGGGGTTGGGCTTCGTGGTGTCGGCGGGACTGGCGGCGGTAGTGGGGGCCTCGAAGACCTCCTCTGCCTGAGGGCTGAACATGATCTTCGTGATCGTGCCCCTCGGGAAGGAGGCAAAGGACGTTGCAAGCTGGCTGGTGCGCGTGGTCATGTACGCGGCGGGCACTATCGTCGGCGCTGCCCTAATGTCGCTGGTGGTTGGGCTGGCTGGTGCCTGGTTTTACTCCATATTGGGCCGTGTCGGACTTGAGGCTTCCATTGTAATACTCGGTGTGGCAGCGTTGCTGTTCGCCCTGCACGAACTGAACATAGTGCGTTTGCCCGCGCCACAGGTCGGCTGGCAGGTACCGGCTTCATGGATGCGCCGCAGCCGCCTGCTGGGCAACACCCTGTACGGCCTGGTGCTGGGTGCCGGGGTCTTCACCTTCATCCCGTTCGCAAGCTTCTACCTGCTGATGGCATTGGAGTTTGTTGTAGGCGCAGTGGATTTACGAGTGGCTGTGGCTCTCGGAGTAGTATATGGGGTCATGCGCGGCCTGCCTGCCGTGCTTGGTGGCATCTCGATGCTGCGCCTGCAAAACCCGGTGCCCGTAAGCGACTGGCTCATAGCCCGCCTCGGCTTGTGGCACGCCCTGAATGCGCTGGTTTTGCTGCTGGTTGGAGGCTTCTTCCTCGGTTCGTTCCTCATATAAGACGGAAACGCCAAGACGCAAAGACGCCAAGGACGCGCCAAGAGTTATTGGTTTGGAGATTACAAAAGGAGCAGGGTACGACATCAAGTACCCTGCTCCTTTTGCTTAGAACCACAATCCTGATCTCTGCGCGTCCTTGGCGTCTTGGCGTCTTGGCGTTTCCGTCTTATAGCACTAGCTACGTCGTTAGGGTGCCGGTTGGAGAGTGGCGACGCTGAAGATTACGCTGAAGGCCCGGCAGTAGATGACCACCGACCCTAGTTTGGTGGGGTCTATGGAGGGGTCCAGCGTGTAGTTGAACGACCCGTTGGTCGCCTTGAGGCTGCCGAGGTTGTGCGCGCCCTGGTGCAGTTGGTCGTGGTTCTTGGGGTTGGGGTGGGTGCTGACGTAGACGTACAGGTCGGGGCCGTTGGCGGCAGCCAGGTCTTGCAGGCGCACGATCACAGAGCCGTCTTGCTGGCGGGCGATGATGGCCTGACCGCTCGCGTAATGCACGTCGTCTTGCCGGTCGAAGTTGCCGTGAGCTATAACACCTACCTTCTTGTCATTTGCCGCTTGCGCCGTAGGGGCGGGGGTGGGCGCGGAGGTGGGTCTCGCGGTAGGGGTAGCAGCGGCACGATTGTCGTTGGAAGCCTGGGCCGTCCTGGCCTTGTAGCGGAAAGTGCCTAGCTGAGAGAGCAGTACGTTGTGGGGAGGCTGGTTCTCAGGGTGCAACTCGAACACCGCGCGCTCGAAGTACTGCACGGTGTAGGTCTTGCCGTCTAACTGGCTCTTCTCCTGGAACTCTTCAGAAATGGGGTAGCCCTGTTGTGCCAGGCCGCCGTTCTTGTTCCAGTAGTCGAGGAACACCCCGCCCACTCGCTTGCCCGTTTCCGCGAAGAGTCGCGAGTTCATGCCATTACTGGGCTTTTGATTGGGAGCGCCGCTGGGGTACTTCTCTTTGTAGAGGAAAGAACCAAGGAGCGATAGGAGCACGTCGTTGGGGCGCTGGTTTTCGGGGTGCAATTCAAACGCGGCCCGCTCGAAGTATTGCACGGTGTAAGTCTTGCCGTTGGTGTCCGACTTCTCCTGCATTGGCTCCGAGATTGGATAACCCTGCTGGGCCAGCCCGCCGTTTTGCTGCCAGTATTCAAGAAAGCGGCCCTTGACGGTCTTCCCGGTCTCTGCGAAGGTGCGGGAGTTTTCCTGTGCGTAGCCTAGGGTAGAGGGCAGCAAGGTAAGGCCCAGCGTCAGAGCCATGAGTGTGGACGCTAGCTTCCGAGAGGGCTTGTACATTTTATTTCCTCCTGCGTGGGTAGCATTAATTGGCTTGTAGTGCGGCCACGCTGAATATCACGCTGAACGCCCGGCAGTATATGACCACCGATTTCACTTTCGACAGGTCTACCGAGGGGTCTATGGCATAGTTGAACGAGCCGGTGGTGGCCTTCAGGTTGCCCAGGTTGTGGTCCTCGCCTTCGTGAAGTTGTTCGCTGTTGGCGGGGTCCGGGTGCTCGCTAAGATAGATGTAAAGGTCGGGGCCGTTGGCGGCATCGAGGTCTTGCAGGCGCAGAGTGTGGGTGCCGTCGACCTGCTTGACGATGAGGGCTTGTCCGTTGGCGTAATGTACGTCGTCTTTGCGGTCGAAGTTGCCGGTGGCTAAGATGGTATCGCTCTTAATGTTGGATATAGCCATGTCGCCTTGCCCGGATGCAGCCATGTCACTTTGCATGGCAGCCGCCGGTATTGCTAAATCGTCCCCTTCGACCAGTGTGGTGCGGATGAACAGGGGCGAGATGGTCCACCAGCCGAAGGCGAGGATCCCCAGCAGCACCAGTGCAACGAAGGCTAAAATAATGGGGTTGCGCCTCAGACGTGCAATCACTTTCTCTTCTCCTTTGGGGCATCACCAGGCCGCTAAGTTGTGGCGGGCCTGTCCAATGCTCCAATTATGCCGGAGTAAGATTACGTGAGTATTACAAAGTCTGCGGTAGTGTTACTATCGTATGACGAAACCGCCAAGAGTGTTGGAACTTGGAAAATACAAAGAGGACCAGGATACGTCCCACGTACCTGGTCCTCTTGCTTGAATAACACCCTTTAACCTTGGCGCGTTCTCCGCGTCTTGGCGTCTTGGCGTTTCAACTCGTCAGCGCCTTTGCCTCTTGCATGAAGCGGTGGCTTTCTTCTACCTGTTGTGGGGTGATTTGGCCCGCCTTGAGGAGGATACCGAGCACGTCGTCCATTTTGACTGCGGCGTGGCAGTTGAGGCCGTGGCGGGACATTAGCTCCGGGCCGCCCTGGCCCCGGTCTACCAGCACCACGATGTCGCGCACCTGAAGCCCGGCCTCCTGCAAGTGCCCCAGCACCTCCAGCTTGCTCGCGCCGTCGGACACCACATCGTCCACCAGCACGGCGGTCGCGCCCTGCTGCCACGCACCCTCGACCATGCGCTTGGTGCCGTGCTGCTTGGCGCTTGACCGCACGTAGCCCGCCGGGATGTCCGTATGCTGGGATAAGGCAACGGCCAGCGGGATGCCTGCCTCAGCTATGCCCACCAGCAGGTCGGGTTGCACGCCCGCTGACTGCATCGTCTGCGACATGAGCGCCGCCACTTTGCGCAGCAGGGGAGGGTAGGAGGCGAGCACGCGCAGGTTGTTGTAGTAGGGCGACACCAGCCCCGACTTGAGGGTGACCGGCTCGAAGCGAATAGCTCCTATCTCGTACATCTGCCGTATAACGTCCTCTAAGAGGCCAGGAGAACCAGACACTTGTGTGGCTGCATGCCGGGCGCGCGCCTCGTTCATGGTGTCGCGCCATTTGCGGGCGGCCTCTCCTGGGTCGGAAGCCTCCATGATAGCGCGGGATACGTTGATGAGCAGGCCAGCGCCGTCCGCGTCCAGTCCGGCGGCCACCGCAGCCTCAACGTCGCCGCCCTGCGCTCCCACACCGGGGCAAAGGATGGGCAGGTGGGGCGCGGCCTGTCTGATGCGCGCCAGCACTGCGGGATCGGTGGCGGGTCCGACCAGGCCGACGTTGCCCGACTCGTTCCAGGCCGCTATCTTGCGGGTGATCTCCACGTAGAGGGGATTGCCGTTTGCCGTCTCGATGTCCTGCAACTCGTCGGCGCCAGGGTTGGAGGTGCGCACCACCATGAAGCAGCCTTTGCCCTGGTGGGAGAAGAGAGGAGCGAGGGCCTGCCTGCCGGGTGCGGGCATGGCGGTAACGGCATCCACGCCGAGCAGGTCAAACGCTTCGTGGGCGCACCGTTCCAGCACGTGGCCTATGTCGGCGTACTTGGCGTCGAGGATAATCGGGATATGGGAGTAGCGTTCCCTGAGGTAGGCACAGGTGTATCTCAGGGCAGAGATACCGGCTTCCCCCTCGGCTGAGTAGCACTTGTACTGCGGCTTGAAGGCGGCGGCGTAAGGGGCCGCTCCGTCTATGATGCGGCGGTTGTAGGCGAAGATATCCTGGGCCACCTTGCCGGTGCGGAACTCGACGGGTAGCTTGTCGTATACGGGGTCGAGGCCCACGCAGAGAAGGCTGTTTTGCCGGGCGATGGCCTCCGCCACTCTGTCCGCCCAGCTAGTCGCGAGGTTGGTAGTTAGGCTCACTGGTACTCCTGCATGTAGGTTCTTCTTGAAGGTTGTTCTGCCTGGGCATTCAGCAGATGAGGCGCATACTGGGCTATTTCGCGGCCGAGGCCGGTCTCTTTCCAGTGCCAGCCAAAGGGCTGCAACGGAATATACCAAAGAAACATGCCGTTATCGGGTCGGCTGCGGACGGGAGCCGAAGGGGCTATTTCCGACCTGATTATGATACCTTCCCCGGACAGACGTTCAGGCAGGCGTTCGTCCACTGGGACCATCCCTATACGCACTACCTCCGTCCACTTAGCCCTCGACCCCCTGCCGAGTACATTGTACTCCAGGCCCTCCGGGGAGGTTACCAGGTAGCTATTAGCGACTCTGAAGGGAGAAAAGCTGGGGATGAGGAAAATAGCACCTAACGCCACGGAAGCAAGCGCCAGCTCTATGGGGAAAGGGTTAAACCGGGTGCAAACCAAGAGTATCGTCAAAATAGGGATCAGCGCCGCTATTGCCCACAACAAGTAACACTGTGACAGTAACATCCGCCTGTCCTCGCGGAGAAATTTACGTGCTCCAAAACCTAACTCACCCATCATTACCTTCTTTGCATACCAGGCCGCTTGCAACAGCTATCTTTGCTCGGAAGTATTGACGCCGGGCACTTTGCAAGTGTTGCGGGCGGTGCTCCTACGCCACCGCGGACTGTAGCCTCGCTGCTATCGCTATCTCTACCGCCAGCCTGTAGTTCCACATCGGCCCGGTAGCACCCTGCACCGCGTCCGCCCCAGCTTCCAAATAGGCCCGGTAATCGGCAGCGGTAGCCAGCCCTCCAACGCCTATGATGGCGAACTCGTAGCCCCCGGCGGCCCGTATCTGCGACAGGCGGCGCACCACGTCCAGCCCGGTGGCTTTGAGGGCCGCACCACACACGCCCGCCAACTGCCTACCCGCACCCGGTAGCGCCTGCCCGCCATCCTCGCCTATCACCGGCACAGGCACCGCGTTCACAGCCCCGTAACCCTGCACGTAGGGGGCGGTAGCTTGCACCACACGCCGCAGAGTGGCCTCTCCTTCCGCGTCGGGGGTGTAGTTGCCCAGCTTGGCGAAGAGGGGTATCGGACCGATTGCCTGCTTCACCGCCTTACACACTAACGCGGCGGCTTCCGCGTCGTGGCACATCAGGCCGTGGCCGCCCAGGTTGGGGCAGGACAGGTTTACCTCTATCGCGTGGGCGCCTGTCTCAGCGCACATGGCGGCGGTAAGCACATGGTCCTCGATATAGGCGTGGTCATCCTCACCCGGCAGGCGCGTGCCGGTGACGCTGGCGACCAACGCCTGACCCGGTCCAGCGCCTCGCACCGCGCTCTGCATATCAGCCTGCCAAACATCCGGCTCCTGTGCGGGCATGCCGAAGGAGTTGGTGATACTCAACGTGGCGAGGTCTACCGGCTCATCCCGAAGGAAGGGCCGGGCTATGAGGGTATCCCGCCCGAAGTCGTCGGGAGGAATAGGTTGCGGGGAGTTCACCAGGAGCACGTTGGGGGCATCGTGCGAAGGCCAAAAGCGGCTGCGCACCGTCTTGTAGTGGCACAGGTCGTAGCCCCAGCGGAAGGCGGCATCCGTGTACTTCGAGTTGAGCAACGGCCCCGCAGGTATGCCCAGCGGCCTGCGCAACCTCAACCCCGCCACTTCAACCCACTCGCTCCCCGGCACCTCAAGCGCCCGCCGCTCCTCATCCGAAGGCTCCGCCGCGAACATGCCAAACGGCCCGAGGTCGTAGTTCTCCTGGTATGAGAGGTTGGGGTCGTAGAAGGGTACGGTCATAGCACTGCTTTCTGAAACGTGAAACGTGAAACGTGATGCGATTATAGCACCATGTTCCACGTTTCGGGACTAAATATCAGAAGCCGCATCACGTTTTACGTTTTACGCTTCAGCCACCGACTTCAGCCCGCAGGCGTAGCGGACCAGGCGCTCGAAGCCGAGGCCGAACCCGGCTTGTTGTAGGCTCTCTTTGCGGTGCATGTCGAGGTACCAGGCGTAGTCGTCGGTGCCGCCGCCGCCGAGGTCGAGCCACTGGCGCACGCTGGCCGAGGCTTCGAGTCTGGCTTGCAGCAGGTCGGGGTCGTGCTCGGTCTCGGAGGCACCCATGACCTCGCCCACGCCCGGCATCAGCAGGTCGCAGCACTCCACCACGCGCGGGTCGTCGCGGCGCACCTTCATCGTGAAGAATCGGGTGCCGATTGGGTAGTGGGTGACGAACAGCGGGCCGCCCACCATCTCGGTGAGCGCGATTTCGTGGCGGTTGGTGAGGTCCTCGCCCCATTCCGCGAAGTAGCCCCCCTTCTGCAAGGCGATGATGGCCTCGTCGTAAGTCATACGGGCAAAGGGGGCCTTTACCGCTGACTGTGCGGGCGCAGTCGCACCCAGAGCCGATAGGTGTGGGCCTGCGGTGGTGGCTGCGCAACGGAGCATGCTGACGACCAGGCGCTCCATCAAGCCCATCGTGCGCTCCAGGTCCCACCCGGCCGCTTCGCCCTCCACCAGGGTGAACTCTGCCAAATGCCGGTCGTCAATGCGGCGCTCGGCCCGGAAGGAGCGGCTGATCGAGTAGACCCTGCCAAGCTCGCGCATCAGCGGTTCGAGGTGGAGCTGGGATGTCTGCCGGAGGTAGGCTTGCTTGCCGCCCACCTCCACGGGTAGCAGGGTGCCGGGGTCGCCACAAGCGCCGCAGGTGTTGGTGAGCACCGAGGGCACTACCTGGGTGAAGCCTTCGCGGTCGAGGGTGTCCTGGGCGGCGCGCAGCATGGCGGCTTTGACCCTGGCTACGTGCGCGGCCTTGCTCAACGCGGGTTGCTTGGCACCCATAACAGCGGGTGGTAAGTAGCTATAGGCGGGGTACGGGGTCTCCACTATGTATCCTCCTTGCGGAGGCGTATACCCAACAAAAAACCTTGCACTAAGCAAGGCTGGTGGTTGCTGCACCCAGAGCAGCATCTATGGGTATACACCAACCTTGACGGCCTCACGGGACCGGCATTAAAGGTCGTTCCGAGCCGAGCACGGCACGCTGTGTGCCTCCGGCTCGGGTAGAGTATACCCTGTGTGGGCTGGGTGTGTCAATTGGGTTATGCTCCGGGTGGCTGAAACGTGAAACGTGATGCGGCTTGCTCTATAGGGTGCGTGAATGCGACTCTATCTATTACGCGGAACCCTGCTCCCCCTGTCATCCTGAGCGCAGCGAAGGATCTCAAGAAGGTGGGTAGGGATGATGTTGAACGTCCAGATGGTCTTGATGGTTCCGCATAGTTCCAGGGGAAGCATTTGAGATCCTTCGCTGCGCTCAGGATGACAGGAGTCTCTTTGGTCCTGCAACCTCAACAGAATGGTCTACACGCACTCTATTGAGCAAGCCGCATCACGTTTCACGTCTCGGCACCACGTTTCACGTTTCAGCCAACCCGCCTATCTCCTCGTGCACCCGCCGCCCCACCCTGGCGACTATCTCCGGTATTGCCAGCACGTCTTGCAGGGAGGTGCGGAAGTTGACTATGCAGGCGCGCAGCAGGAACTTGCCATCGAGGATGGCGTTCGACATGAAGGTCTCGCCCCCTGATTGCAGGCGGTCCAGTAGCTCGGTATTGAGCCTGTTGAGGTACGCTTCGGTCTCTACACTGCCAGGCTGCACGCCGGGGGGTACGTAGCGGAAGGTGGCGATGCTGAGGGCCTGGGTGCACGCCTCCAACTCGGGGTGCTCGGCGGCGGCACGGAACATCTCCCTGGAGAGGGCCATATCGTCCGAGAGCATGCGCGTGTAGCCTTCCAAGCCGACGTGTTGCAAGGCCAGCCACACCTTCAGCGCGCGGAAGCCTCGCGAGTTCTGCATGCCGTACTCGTGGTAGTTCATCGCCGGGTCCTCAGCCATGTCTATCATGTGGTAGTAGGCGGGGTGGAACACGAACGTGTTGTGCAAAGCCTCTTTGTCGCGGACGAGTGCGCAACCCGCCTCCAACGGGGCGTACAGCCACTTGTGCGGGTCAATCGCCACCGAGTCGGCCAGGGAAAGGCCCTTCAGGTCCGGGTCCATGTCGGGCACGGCAGCGGCAAAGCCCCCGTACGCCCCGTCCACGTGGAACCACAGGTCGTACTCGCGGCAGATGGTGGCAATCTCCGGCAGCGGGTCTATAGCCCCCGTGCTCACCGAGCCGCCGGTGCCTACCACCAGGAAAGGTATATCGCCTTTGTCCCTGTCTACCTCTATCTGCCTGCGCAGGGCCTGGGTGTCCATGCGCTGCCTGCTGTCGGTGGGTATCCAGCGTATGGCGCCGGTGCCTAGGCCGAACAGGTCGGCGGCTTTCTGCACCCAGGTGTGGGTCTCCGCCGAGGTGTAGACGCGCATCTTGCCGTGGGTCGCGTCCATACCCTCGGCGCGTACGTTCCAGGTGGCCTTAGCGCGGCGGGCGGCCAGGAAGCCGACGAAGTTCGCCATGTTGCCCCCGCTCACCAGCAGGCCGCCACAGTCGGTCGGGTAGTCCAGCATCTCGGCTATCCAGCGCACCGTCTGGGCCTCTATCTCGGTCGCGATTGGAGAGAGCACGTAGCCGCCGACGTTGGGGTTGACCGCCGCGCCGAGCAAGTCGCCCAGTATGCCTATGGGTGTCGGTCCCGCCGTGATGAAGCCGTAGAAGCGCGGGTGCCCGGTGAAGAGGGAGTGGCCCAGCAGCAAGTCGGTAGCGCGGTTGAGCAGGGCTTCGGGGTCGGCACCCTGTTGCGGCAACGGGCGGGATGCGTCCAGTGCGCTCCTGACCTGACTAGGGCTTTCGCCGCTGGTCACTGGCCGCTCAGGCAGGCTCTCCATGAAGCCCGCCAGCCGGTCTACAAGCATGTGGCCGAGCCTGCGAAACTCCTCCGGGTCGATGTCGATGGGGGCGTTGCGGGAGTCTTGGTCGCGTGGAACTTTTGTCGTTTCCATACAGTTTTCCTTAGGCAGTATCAGGGAGTGACAGGTATTGACGAAGGCGTAATAATGGGGTGGTTTCAATTATAGCATGCGAATGTACAGGGCCTTGTGCGATTGAAAGGTGGGAGACTTGGTGTGCAACTTCTTAGGGACTTCTCTCTGTAATCACTCGCGCCGCCAGGGCGTGGTTCCCTGACTATATCTTGACTAGGCCCTATATTCTGTATGTACAATACGTTCTACAGTCGTCATGACTCTTCTGAGGTGCTAGCTGGATGCCCACGAGCAAGGTCCGGGTAAAGGGTTATAGGTTTATCTTCTATAGCAGTGATGAAGGGGAGCCTCAACACATACATGTAAAAGAAGGTCAGAAACATGCGAAGTTCTGGCTTGCCCCAGAAGTGAAACTTGCAAAGAACTATCAGGGTTCCTTCCGAGAGCACGAATTAAACGAGTTGTATGATATTATTGAAGAGCATGTAGAAACGTTTCGCGGAGAATGGGATGACGACTTTGGGAGCACCGCCTAATCGAATATTCGGTACGGACGCAGACTTCGAGGAAGAGCCTGTGGCTACATCCGTCCGCTTTGACGATGCCTGGATGTATGTATTACTCCAGGATGGTCGCGAACTCAAGGTACCTTTGATCTTGTTTCCGCGGCTTTATTTTGCCACTCCCGAGCAACGCCAGCAGTACCAACTCGGCGCCTTTGGCGAAGATATTCGGTGGGAGGAACTTGATGAGGATATACTTGTCGCTAATCTCTTGCTTCCACCTGATCAAGTGAAATATTCTAACGATGAGTTCTTACAGCGGGTACTAGAGAATCCAGAAACTAAGCAGCTCTATGAGCAGTATCGGGACGCACCCATAAGTTGGCAGGTTGACAACCTGCAGCCGTAGACGCCCTGCCTGGAAGAACTAATCACATGATCCCATTTGTTTCGTGATGTGATGTGGCGGGCCCGACAGCGCGCCCTTTTGCTGTTGACTGTCTGCTGCCTTTTGTCCATTCCCTCATCTTTCGCAGTGCGCCCTACTCCCCCACCGGCTGCATCTCCAAATCCTTACCCGTGATAAGCCTCACCGCCCGCTCGTACGAGAAGTAGTTGTAGGTCCAGTTGGTGAGCACGATGAGGCGGTTGCGGAAGCCTATCAGGTAGATGATGTGGATGAAGAGCCAGCCGAACCAGGCCAGGCGGCCGCTAAGGTGCACCCCGAAGGCATCCAGCACGGCATAACGGCGGCCTATGGTAGCCATGCTGCCCTGGTCGAAGTACTTGAAGGGCGTCATCTCGCGTCCGGCGGCGTGCTCCAGGATGTTGTGCGCGGCGTGCTTGCCCTGCTGGATCGCCACCTGTGCCACCATCGGGTAGGCCTGCCCCTCTTTGTAGCCCTCCAGGTAGGCCATGTCGCCCACCGCGAACACATGGGGGTGGCCCGGCAGGTGCAGCGTGGGCTCGATCTTCAAGCGCCCGCCCTTGCCCTGCTCCACGCCCAGCGTGTTGCCTAGCTCCGAGCCTTTCACGCCCGCCGCCCACACAACGGCCCCTGCCTGTATCGTGCTGCCGTCCTCGAACGTCACCAGGCCGCTCTCTACCGACTGTACCTTGCTGTTCATCCTTAGCTCTACGCCCATGCTCATGAGCTTCTTCATCGCACTCCGTTGCAGGTTGTCGGGGAAGGCAGATAGCACCTTGTTGGTGGCCTCCACCAGTATCACGCGGGCCTGGGTCACGTCCAGGTGGGGGTAGTCCTTCTTGAGCACGAAGTTGATTAGCTCGGAGAAAGCCCCGGAAAGCTCCACGCCCGTGGGGCCGCCGCCAACGACCACGAAGGTCATTAGCTCCTGGCGCTTCTTCGGGTCGGTCTCGGCGGCGGCCCGCTCGAAGCAGAAGAGGAGGCGGTTGCGCAGGTGCTCGGCCTCGTCAATGTCCTTCAGGCCGAAGGTGTGCCGCGCCAGGGCGTTGTTGCCGAAGTAGTTGTTGGCGCTGCCCGCCGCCAGTACGAGGTAGTCGTAGGCCACCGGGCGGCCCTCGGTATGCACCACCTTCTTGTCCAGGTCCACGCCCGTTACCGCGTTCATGCGGAAGTTCATGTTGCGATACTTGCGCAAGATGGCGCGCACTGGGTAGGCAATGGCCTCCGACTCGATAGCCGACGTAGCCACCTGGTAGAGCAGGGGCCAGAAGCCGTGGTAGTTGTTGCAGTCGAGCACCAGCACGTCTACGCCCTTGTTGCCTAGCTCACGCGCCGCGTTCAGCCCGCCGAAGCCCGCGCCGACAATGACCACGCGGGGTCTGCGGCTGCGCTTGCTTTTGGGCTGCTGCTTGACTGCTCGGGTTTCGGTCGCGCCGTTGGCACTGGGGAAATCTACCTGTTCGGCGGGAATATTTGCGTTGTCTTCAAGAGTTTTCATGGTATACACCTCGCCTGTTTGGTACTGTAGCTTATACTTTACCTTCCACCCTCATTATATGTGAAATAAATCACAAAAGCAATCAGCCGGAAGATGTAATATGCCCTCTGTCGGTATGAGGCAGGATTCGGGCCGCACCATGAACTATATCTTGTAAAGGTGCATTATTCCTAATACGTTCCACGGAGTGGAATCAGGACCCTAAGGAACTTTGAGTTGGGCCCCACCCGCGATACTCATAGTCCGTAGACTCATTCACATCATATATGGATGCTTCATCTAATGAACGGAAGCCTTGAGCAAGAAATAAAGGTCAATTTCGGCAAGCGGTTGCGGAGGCTGCGGCAAGCTAAAGGATTCTCCCAAGAAAGCCTAGCTCATGCTTGTGGTCTGGATAGAACCTACGTTGGTGGCGTAGAGCGGGGAGAGCGCAATATAAGCCTTCTTAACATTCACAAAATTGCTTGCGCCCTCGAAACAACACCTCGAGAATTATTCGAATGAACGAAGAATTAAGCTATCTACAATTGCTACTCCGTAACCTGCGGATAATCCGAGAAAGAGTTGGCATATCAGCCAGCCAGCTTGAAGAGCGTCTAATCCTGGGTCCGGGTTGGGTTACTAGGTTTGAGTCAGGGGAAACAACACCTAGCGTTGACATGATTTTAGCCATACTGCACCAACTCGGTGCTAACCTCAGCGATCTATTAGAAGGGCTACCAGGACATCCAGCAGCGGCGGAGGTAGAGCGTTTCATCTTTGCGGAAGAAATAGAGGACAACCTTGTAGTGAATTTCCGCTATGCGCGGCATGACGCTTCCTATAAGCTGCTCGGAGCTACACTGGGAGAGTTCGAGCAAGTGATAAAGACGCTTCGAGATGGCCTCTCTAGATTAGGTCGCGCACACCATGAGGAAATTGGAGCAGCGCAAAGCGAAGCTATCAAGACAGACGCCGTAAAGAGGGCATTTCAAAAGGCAATTGCATTGTGGCCTGATGCGAATCCCTCAGACCTTTGGTGGTTTATCATCCAAAGAGCATACCTTGATCCTTACAACCACCCGGCTAAGTTCGCCCGCCTTAGCTTTGAACAGAGCTGGAAGCGTACGGGCGGTTGGGCGCTAGAGCAGGTTCTTGTTGAACATTATGCGCCGTTTCTTCTAACGCATGGCATAAACCTGTTTATTGCTGATGTAGCTACAAAGCAGCAAATAGTGCGGCGGTTGGAGGTCGGTGACCGTTTAGAAGCCGACAAGATGGACGTAATCCTTACTGCGGAGCCTCACCAAGATTTCCTGGGTGTCGTTCATGTGAAGGCCAGCTTTGCCGAGCGTCGTACAGATGATCAGCCGATGAGCACTATTTTGGCACGTGCTGGTTACTTGTCGCCGTTCCTCACAATGGACTGCAAGAGCACACCCTCATCTAGACCAGTTAACAAAGGCGAGTTGGGTGGAGTAGGTGGCAAGCTAAGCGCCAAACGCAAGGACATAGAGAAAGAGGGGTATTTTACGGGCTGCTTTTCGTACAATCGAAACACTGTACCAAGCTCTGTCGATCTGCCGCCGGAGCGCAGGGTATACGTATGTGATTTCAGCAATCCTGACGATTCCTTCTCACAGTTCATCATCCAGAAGTGGCAGGAACGTCAACGTGCTCGGTAGGGCCGCAGGGGCTGTCTGTCTGAGAGGTGCAATTGCTACTAGCTCTGCAACCTCTTGAATTGGCTGACGCTGCATAGTTTCCAACCGTTTGTTAGAGGCTATCACCTGTACCGAATCGATCTCGAAGCCAATGAATGAACAACCCATCCTCAAAGCTGCAAGACCTGTAGTTCCTGAGCCGGAGAATGGATCGAAAACTACAATATCACTGCCAGCCTTGCCGTAAGCTTCGATACACCGCCGAGGCAACTCTTCAGGAAAGCGCGAAAAGTGAGCAGGACCATCTATTTTCTCGTTCGGGAATTCCCATATACTACCAACCGGCGGTATGGTTCTGAATTGGTGTTGCTCATTCTTAGCAAATAAATATATTGGTTCGTGTTGCCGATGAGGGCGACGGCATTTCCCCTCCGGCATAGGGTTTTTCTTCCTCCAAATTACCTCTCCGCGATACAAATAACCCTGGTCAGATAGGGCGAGTACAAGCCGATAGGTAAGGGCAAGTAGATTCCCATATTGTAGCCAAGGGGTTCTTTTGTCGACAAAGGCTTTTCTCTTCGCCCTCGGCTTTGTATAAGCCGTGTTGTGGGCCGCTAGTCCGTTCCTATCGGCTCCTAATGAACTGTAATGTTTATCTTCCAGGCGCCAGTTCACGGGCGTATTGTAAGCATCTCCTATGTTTATCCAGATGATACCGTCTTGCTTTAATTTGGGCAGGAAAGTAATAAAGACCTTCTGTAGAAAGCGCAAATAATCGAGTGGGTTGTCTTCTGTGCCAGTTCCCTTAGATAAACGCTGCCCCCAATAAGGTGGGCTGGTCACAAGAATATCAATACTCTCGTTGGGCAGATGCGGAATGAGGTCAAGGCAATCGCCTTCCGTTACTGAGTTAATACTGAAAGGTCCGATATTGCCGCTCAAGGTTTTCTCCTGGTTACTTAAGGTAATATCAGGAACAAGAATATGACTGGTCAAATGTCTTGCTTTCAATATTATCACAAATAACTGGTGAGTTACCTTTAAGCCCACGCAGATACCTATTAGGAGACGAAAATTCTATCCTTAATGCTTTCGAACGTTATGTCCCTTTCTTTGCGGCTCAGGAGACGCTGTGGTAGACAATCTGTTACTTCTAAGGCAACTGCCGACATCGGGTTAGCCGCCAACCGCCAATCCTTCTTCCTTAGCTTTCTCGCCCCGCTTCTTGCCCTTATGCCCGTTGGCCGACGGGGTGTCGGTGTCTCCAATGCGCTGTAGCTCCATCTCGAACATGTGGCGCAGGATGGCGACCGAGGTGGCGTAGGCGGAATCCATGCCCAGGTAGGCGAGGCGGATCGCGCCCAGGTTCTTGCCCCTTGTGTACGGGGTGTCAGAGGCGTAGTGGAGGAAGCCGAGATCGAAGGGCAGGCTGGTGAAGTTGATGTGCTCGTTCACAGGGTAGCGGGTGGGGTGGGTGTACTCGTACAGGCCGTTG
>DASVVE010000071.1:0-146861 GCA_036386675.1 Chloroflexia bacterium
ACCCGTTAGACGCAACGCCCATTCCCACGACCGGGCCGGGGCTTGTGGTGCCCGTCCCGTTGCGCGCCTACCCCATCCCACCGACGCTGGTGTCACAGGAGGCTGTCTACACCCCCGACGCCCAGGTGAAAGACATAGAGATATGGGAGTACGACTTTACGTACCAATCGCTCGACGCCGCCCAGGATACGGTCGGCACCGGCGTGACGTACAACGTGGTCCCGACTGCGTTCGCTGCACCTATGAGGGTGGCGAATGGCCTCGACCCGCAGGCCCCAACCACCCTTTTCGAGGCCCTCGCGCAGTTCTCGGTGGCCTACCCGGCGGTGGCGGCGGACCTGGCCCTTTTGCCGCGTGTAGCCCAATCGCCTGACCTCGCCGGGCGCGCTCTGTCGGCGGTCCAGGCGTTCGCCAGCCTGGTGCGGGTCGTACCCCAATTCTGGGCGTACCCTGCACCCAAGACTGAAGAAGTCTACGACCATCGCTACACGATAGAGAGGAACGCCGAAGACGACGGCACCTTGAGCCTCACAGTGCGGCACGTCGGCGGAAAATCGCCGGAACCGGCTCCGATGCCCCACCTCGTGGTGCGCGGGTACGACCTGTTGGAGGCGCGCCTGGCCGGCAACGAAGAAAGTGCGCCGGAGAACGGAGCGCGGCCCCAAGCAACCCACAGGTTCGCCAGGACTCCACGCCTGCTCGCGTCGGGAGACCCACCCCCCACCAATCAGACGACCGTCAAGTTCCCGAACAACAACATTCTGCAAAACCAGACGGCGCAGGGGTCTGTGTGGGTCACACGGAACTCCAACCTGATCAGCGGCGCGACCACCAACCCGATCTTCGTGTATCAAACGCCGCCGGTCGGCTTCGCAAATCCGCTCTTACCGTTGCTTATCAATAACGACCCCTACCAGATATCGGAAATCAACGCCGATGGCACGATGTCGGGGCAGCCGCAGCAGCGAACGCTCCTGGCGCACATGACGGCGCTCTTCTCGGCGCTCTTCTTGAACGCGCCCAACTCCCCGGTCATAAAGGTAGTGTGCCGTTACAGCTACAACCTCGTGACAGCGGGCGGAGCGACTACCATACCTGTGTCGGTGCCGGTCTTCATGCTTGCCAACTACACCTTACAGCAGAGCGACCTCGTCCCTCCAGCGACCTGCGATTGCGCGAACCCATCTGGCTTCCTATGCAACCTGACCTGCACCATTCAGAACTGGCAGTCGCTCAACACACCGGCCGGGTCAAATGGAGCGTACCAGTTCGAGATCGACATATTCTCAAGTGTCGCGCAGAGCGCCACGCAGCCTATGCTCCAGATTACCGATCTCGAATTGTCGTTGGGGGACATTCTACCACCTAAGACTGTATAGAGCGCTTTACTCGGCTGGCAACACGGCGGAGTTCATGTTCAGCCCCACTAAAATGCCTTCGCAGCCAAGCGAGCAAACAGCGTAGTCGCTAGGACGGGGCGGTCGTTGGGGCTCTATGAGCAACCCACCAGTAGGAACAACCATGCGTCTCGGCCGAAGGTGGCCGCTCTGCTAGCCAACCCTGGCTCTGTCAAGAGCAGCACAACGGGGCGGATGGGGAGCAACAGGCTCCCCATCCGCCCCGTTGTGCTGCTCCTACGTGTGAGGCGCTGAACTAGACCTGCGCCTTCCCCTTCTTACGGGAGAAAACTAAGGCGAAGGTTTAGCTGTGAGTGCCGGAGTGCCCCGCGCGATCACTTGCCTCAGCGCCATTACCACCCGCCTCCCTCTGCCCAGTGTAGGCGGTGGGGTCCGCGTCGAAGGCCCTCTTACATCCAGGGGCGCAAAAGTAGTAGGTGGTGCCGCCGTGTTCCGACTGGTGCCGTGCTGTCTCAGTGTCTACAGTCATACCACATACCGGATCTATGACTTGTGCCATCATTAGGCTCCTTTCTACTGTTATCTGCTGACGAGCGGGATGAACCCACGCTTGCCCGCATCTAAAGGACCGCCCTCGCGAGTGCCCGCCACCGGATAGCCTTCCTCGTCCAGTATCTCACTCACGCGCTCCAGGTTCAGCGCACTCTCGTCGTAGTCGAGGTAGACCACCTTACCGGGCAGGTCCACCTGTACGCTGTTGACGCCGGGCTGGCCTTGCAAGGCCCCTCGCACGGTCGACTCACAGTGCGCGCAGGATATGTCCGGTACTTCCAATATTATCTGGCTCATTCTAGTTGCCTCCATTTGGTTTAGTATTTTGATTTAACCTCTCTGCCTGAATTTGTTGCCTTGACGCGCCGGGGTGGGCATAGAGTACCTTTTCGCGCACACGCGCTGCACTCTTCCCGACGCGCTCCAGGAGCATGGGTCAGTGGCCTAGCGTCCCAGCACCTCTACTACCCAGGACACGGTGCGTACCTGCCCACCATGACTGAACTGTGCCCAGACCTTGTACCGACCCGCCTCCGTAAAGGTGTGAGTGAAGGCAAGGTCCGGACCAAAGCGCTCCGGCAGGGCATGTGCGCCCATGGAGCCGCCACCTGGGTCCTGCCCTGGCACGGAGTGTACGTGGGCGAACTCACGCGTCCCCTCGTCGATCACCACTACGTGGCTGGCAGCCCCAAGGTACGGCTCCAGGTCAGTAACAGGCTGCCCGCTCCGCTCGATGCTCACCACGAAGTCCGCGGCTTCTCCCGCTATCACTTCCCGGTGCTCACTCCTCGGTGCGATGCTTACTGTGTATCCGTCCACCTCCTGGACGCCCAGGTCGGGCGTAAGATCGGCAGGCTTGCCTCTACCCTCTCCCACGCTCACCTTGAAGCGGTGCACCTCATCACCCGTGCGCGCAAGCTCGAACTCGCTGTAAAGCAAGTAGCTGCCCCCGGCTGGGAAGGTGTGCTCGATCTCGTAACGTCCCTCTCCTGTTCGCTGCGGGTGGATGTGCTGGAAGTAGCCGAGGTCCTGGCTCACCACGATCAGGTGCATATCGGCCTCGTGGGCTTCGACCGGGTTGACCGGCCTACCGCTCTCGGCACCTGTCAGGTCAAAGCGCAACTTCACCGCCTCGCCGGGCGAGACCGCCCCGCCCGTATCAAGGGCAACCCTGGCCGCATGACCTGTAGCTTGTGCGCCAGCAGCCTCCTCGGCATGCTCGTCGCCTGCATCGCCTGTATTACTGTGTTCCTCTTCCGCGTTCATATCCTTACCGTTACCTGTACCTGCCCCAGGACTGTCCTGAGAGCCTGTTGCGCCGCCAACCATAGCAGCATCGTTCGTGTGTCCGTCCGCGCCCATGGTGGGGCGGAAGACGAAGAGTGAAGCCGCCCCGACCGCCAGCGATACCAACCCGATAGCCAGCAGATAGCTGACATCGGCCACTCTGCGCCGCAGTGGCGGGTGCAGTATCTCCTCGGCGCTCTTCGGTGGCGTGAAGCCCCGAAGCCGTAGCGAGTTGGTCACCACGCTCACCGAGGACATCGCCATTGCTGCCGCCGCCATGATAGGGTTGAGCATCAGCCCAAACAGCGGGAAGAGCACGCCCATCGCCACCGGGATGAGCACCACATTGTAGATAAACGCCCAGAACAGATTCTGGCGGATCGTACCCATAGTGCGCCTGGAGAGCGCGATTGCGGTCACAACGCCGCGCACGTCCCCGCCCACGAGGGTGATGTCCGAGGCTTCCATCGCGACGTCCGCGCCTGTGCCTATCGCGATACCGAGATCAGCCTGCGCCAACGCCGGTGCGTCGTTGACTCCGTCGCCAACCATTGCCACAACCTTGCCCTGTGCCTGCAACTCTTTCACCTTGGCTGCCTTCTGCTCGGGCAGCACTTCGGCCATGACGTTCTTTATACCAACCCGCTCAGCGATGGCCCTGGCAGTGCGCTCGTTGTCGCCGGTGAGCATCCATACTTCGAGGTCGAGCGCCTGCAACTCCCGCACTGCCTCAGCCGACTCGGGCTTCAGGGTATCTGCCACGGCAACCAGGCCGGCGGACCTGTTGTCGAGCGCTACGTACATCGGGGTCTTACCGTCGCGAGCCAGCGCGGCCGCCGTGTCACCGAGACCGTTAAGCTCGATCCCACGGTCCGACATGAGGCGGGCGTTGCCCGCCAGCAAGTCACGGCCCTCAACGGTAGCCGAGATTCCATGCCCGGCGAGTGAATTGAAGTCACTTACGTTGGCACCACGCAGGCCAAGCTCATCCGCCCTGCGCACTATAGCTTCTCCCAGGGGGTGTTCGGAGCCGCGTTCTGCCGCAGCCACCAGCCGCAACAGGTCCCCCTCCTGTAAACCGTCCGCAGCCACCACGTCTGTGACCGAGGGCTTGCCCCTGGTGAGGGTGCCGGTCTTATCCAGCACTATCGCATTCACCTTGTGAGCGCCCTCGAGGGCCTCACCGCCCCTGATGAGCACGCCGTGCTCCGCGCCCTTGCCGGTACCGACCATGATAGCGGTGGGTGTAGCCAGCCCTAGCGCACATGGGCACGCGATGATGAGCACCGCGATTGTCGAGACCAGCGCGAACGTGAAGCGCGGGTCAGGACCGAACAGGAACCAGATTACGAAGGTCAGGGCTGCTATGCCCAGGACGGCAGGTACGAAGTAGGACGAGATCTCGTCGGCCAGCCTCTGTATGGGGGCCTTTGACCCTTGCGCTTCCTCCACGAGCTTCACTATCTGGGCGAGCGCCGTGTCCTTACCCACTTTGGTGGCCTGGAAGGTGAAGGAGCCGCTCTTGTTGATGGTCGCGCCGATGACAGTGTCTCCCGCCACTTTCTCTACAGGCAAGCTCTCACCCGTGAGCATCGACTCGTCTATCGAGGAGCGCCCCTCAAGCACCACGCCATCTACCGGCACCTTGTCGCCGGGGCGCACCCGGATAACATCTCCTGCCTGGACCAACTCGACCGCCAGGTCGATCTCCTGCCCGTCTCGCAGCACGCGAGCCGTGCGCGGTGCCATACCCATCAGCTTCTTTATCGCATCTGAGGTCTGGCCTTTGGCGCGAGCTTCCAGCCAGCGGCCCATCAGGATGAGGCCGATGATGATAGTGGATGTATCGTAATAAGCTTCAGGCATCACGCCCGCTGCCCGCACTGCGTCCGGGAAGAAGGTAATGAAGACCGAGTAGAGGTAAGCCGCCGAGGTACCCACTGCCACCAGCGTATTCATGTTGGTGGTGAGGTGCCGCGCCGCCTGCCAGGCTCCCCGGTAAAACTGCCAGCCTGCCCAGAACTGGATAGGGGTGGCAATGAGGAACATCAGGTAGTAGCGTACGTCCATCGACCAGGGCAGCCAGCTCTCCGGCACGAACATCCCGGCCATAATGACGATACCCGCTATCAAGCTCACCGCGAACTTACTTCGCAGGTCTCTAATTTCTCGCCGGCGGCGCTCCGCGTTCCGGTCTACCGGCTCCTCCTGTGCCTGGCCTTGTGGCTGTGCTTGCGCGGGCAACTGCGGTTGGGAGGGTGCGGCAGCTACTGTAGTTGTGTTGGGCAGGCTTACCTGGAAGGGGACGGCACGCTCGGATGCCTCGACTGTGCCCAAGGCATACCCGGCCTTCTGGACTGCTTGACGAAGCTGGGCATGCCCCACCTGCGTGGGATTGTAGCGGACCTTAGCCTGCTCGGTGGCGAGATTGACGCTTACCGCCTCGACGCCGTCAAGCTTGGAGATGGACTTTTCTACTCGGCGCACGCAAGAAGCGCAGGTCATCCCCTCTATTGGCAGCAGGACCTCTTCCACGTCCGTGCCCCGGCCGGCTGAAGCAGTCTCGGGTATAGTACTGACCAAGTGGGGAGCCGCCGCAGGCACGGGAGCCTCGGGAAGCTCAGGTACGCGGTATCCCGCGCGCTCTACCGCCTTCTGCAAGTCCGCCAGGTTGACCACGGACGGGTCATACTTGACGGTGGCCCGCTCGGTAGCCAGGTTCACACCTGCCTGGCTGACCCCCTCTACCTTCTGCAGAGATCGCTCGACGCGGCGCACACACGAAGCACAGGTCATCCCCTCCACGGGGAGTGACACTTCGACTCCTTGTTCCAATTTATCTATCTGGTTTGTTGCCATTGTTTTTGCCTCTTATTAACGAGTTTGTATATGCGTTCGGCCGCCCTATGCGGCTCACTCTGTTATTACGCCGCTACCTTCTTGAGTTGGCCCGCTACCGCTGGGAAAGCTCAAACAGGTCTTCCAGTTCCTTTATCACGGCGTCGTCCCTGCCGTCCCGGATGCCCTGAGGCACGCAGGAACGCAGGTGCCCCTGCAGGATAATGCCTTCGAACTTGTCGATGGCGCGCTGCACCGCATAAGTCTGCTTGAGCACGTCAACACAATACTGGTCCTCCTCGACCATCTTGCGTATACCCTTGAGGTGGCCCTCAATATACGCTAGACGCCGCAGTGCATCTTGTTTGGTGGTCTCCCCGTTCATTTGGCTCTCCTTCTTCTCTATACCCTACCCCCCTGGTGGGGGTCTACAAATATTATATACCATGGTTCCCTTTGTGTCAATAAGTCCTAAGTCGTATCAACCCGCAACCCCTTGCAGGTCCATCTTTATGAGCCTTGTTCTTTACGAGCGCAACGGGAACGAGCATAGGGATGGAGGACGGTAGGACCCAAAAAAGTTACATAGGCTAGCACGAGGCCGCCGCAGCCAGAAGGACCACCTTGGCTGTGCGCCCGATAATATGCACTCCCTGAATCTCTCCATCCCCGGCCTTCCCAACCCGGATACTCTGGTTCTAGGAGCGGCCCATCACAAGCTGGAGCTGACCCCCACGGGTGTAATTGTCCAGCGGGCGTACTGCGCCCTGTCTGTGCGGCGCTACATACAACGGCCCTCCTGCTTGACAAAGCCCCCTCCCGATTTCTCTACTGACCCCTGGACCTTAATTCTCCTGCGCTCGGAAGAGAGTTCTTTGGGGTGTAGAACCTGCGCAACATTTATGCGGAGGCAGCATTGAACCAGCGTCAGGCCAATGTTGTGTTCAGATGAGATGAAGTAGTCGCCTGTGAAGCTACATTGCAGTAAAAGATTGGTACTTGTAGCTGGCGAAATATGGAAACGATTCAACTGTTTCTCTGCTATACTGATAGTGTAGCGCTTCACTACTGGGAATCGGAGGCTCACGCTATGCTAATGAAGATTACATCTCATCATCCGTTGTCCTATGTCAGCCGTGTAGGCATAGTTATGGCAGTGGCTTGCACAATCTTGCTTGCGGCATGTCGTACCGGAGAGAATTTTGGTAGCACCATGCCTCAAGAAGTTGCACCTAATGCAATCGTAGATGCCAACAATATGCCGGACCCTAAAGAGCCGGTCACCTCACCTACCTGGAAAGACATCAGAGATAGAGAAGCACAGTTAGACCCTGGCTGGGACAGCTATCGAGAAAGCCTAAAGGGCGCACAGATCCAGGGCTGGACCGGAACGATACTGCAGATCTACCACCGCAGAGATAAAGCTGGCGTTCAACTTATCACTCTCAAGATGGACGAGCCGAAAGACTCCGCAGACCGCTCCTCTGATGCGCACGTTGTGCTTATATTCATCAATGCAATCGAGACACATCCATGGGAAGTTGGCCAGCAAGTTACGATTAATGGGGAGATTTTGGACGTCGGATATGAAGGTATTGTATCTATTGCAGACCCGAAAATGACACTTGCTACAGGTCCAATCAGCATCACACCCGGTGGTCCGTGGCCTACTATGGTGCCCCTGGACACGCTGCACCCTCCTCTCTATCCAGGTGCCCAGAACGTCAAGACGGAGAACGACCAGGACGTTGGCGATGCTAAAGTGACCACGGCCTATCAGGTAGTTGCCACCGCGGTGGATGTGCTAAGGCATTATGATAGCTTCTTGATCGGTCGGGGTTGGATCCTCGTACGAGAAGACCGTCGAGAGGATGGGAGTATCAGCGGCCGCAAGTATCAACAGCAGACTGAGTTCAATGGGATTCCGACTATATTGACCGGTTTTATTTCCGTGACAGACTTTTGGTACGGGCCAAACAAGGACAAGGTCTTTGCCCGCTTCAGTGTGGGGAGGGATCCCAATCCCTCTCGATTGCCGTTGTATCCTGGCGCACAAGTGCTGACCACCAGTGAGGGCATTGACGATGTTTTTGCATGGCGAAGGGTAGTGTACCGGACAAATGCAAGCTTGTCAGACGTGGAGTCGTTCTATCAAGCGAACATGTACCAGTTAACGGTCTCAATCGGAGGGAGCAACATACGTGAGGGCCTGGACTACTATCGAATTGTGGGAGGCCCGGAAGATATGGATGCCTACATCCTCAAGGTCACAGCCACGCAAACGACCGATGGTCAGACTGAAGTGACGTTGTTCCTTCAGTGTTCCTGAGGGTAGTTAAAGGGCAGTATTCCGTGAGGCAGCAAAATATGCTGGCCCGCCTGTTCCCGACTTTAACCTGCCTGATGCGCTGGATAACTCCGTCCGGCGCTTCTACTATGCGCACTCACACGCTATGGTATGTCTGAACTCCCTTGGCCGGTGTATAGAAGGGGCCCTCCTGCTTGACAAAGGCCCCTCCCGGTTTCTATACTGACCTCTGGACCTTAATCCTCCTACGCTCGGAAGAGCGTTCTTTTTTGCGTTGCAACTTACCCACCGGGAAGCTTTAGCCTAGATGCTCGACCAGAGACTAATCCGTAACTTCTGCATCATAGCCCATATAGACCACGGGAAATCTACCCTGGCCGACCGCTTGCTTGAAATCACCGGCACGGTCTCCCAGCGCAATATGGTGGCCCAGATGCTCGACTCGATGGACCTAGAGCGAGAGAAGGGCATCACTATCAAGGCGCGCGCCGTCCGCATGAATTACAAGGCTGATGACGGCGAGCGCTACGAGCTGAACCTGATCGACACCCCCGGCCACGTTGATTTCACCTACGAAGTGAGCCGCTCGCTCGCCGCCTGTGAAGGTGCCCTGCTCGTGGTGGACGCCACGCAGGGGATTGAAGCGCAGACGCTAGCCAACACCTACCTTGCGATGGAGCACGACCTGGGGCTTGTCCCGGTCGTCAATAAGATCGACCTGCCCGCCGCCGACCCGGACCTGGTGGCCGCCGAAATCGAGAACGTGATAGGCATCCCCAACGAGGAGATCATCCGTGCCTCCGCCAAGGAGGGTACCGGCGTCAAGGAAATCCTTGAGGCGGTGGTCAAGCACATCCCCCCTCCAAGGGGCAACCCGAACGCCCCCCTGCGCGCCCTGGTGTTCGACAGCCACTACGACGCCTACAAGGGTGTGATTGCATACGTGCGCATAGTGGACGGTGAGATCAGCACGGGCGACAACCTGCTGGTTATGTCCAGTAACGTGGCTACGGAGGCCCTGGAGCTTGGGGCGTTCACCCCGGAAATGACCCCCACCACTACGCTGACCACGGGGGAAGTCGGCTACATAGCGACGGGCCTCAAGATCGTGCGCGACTGCCAGGTTGGTGACACAATTACTTTGTCCAAGAGGGCCGCCTCTGAAGCGCTGCCCGGTTACAAAGAAATAAAGCCGATGGTGTTTGCGGGCCTCTTCCCGGTCGAGAGCGACGACTATACCGAGTTGCGGGAAGCCCTCGAGCGCCTGCACCTGAACGACGCCTCCCTGGTCTACCAGCCGGAAAGCAGCGCGGCTCTCGGCTTCGGTTTCAGATGCGGCTTCCTGGGTCTATTGCACATGGAGATCGTGCGGGAACGCCTGGAGCGGGAGTACGATCTCGCCCTCCTGGCTACGGCCCCAAGCGTCGAGTACCGCGTCACCCGCACGGACGGGCAGGTGGTGGTCGTAGACAACCCCAGCGAAATGCCCGACCCCGGCAAGATCGCCACGATTGAAGAACCGTGGATGGAGATAAGCGTGGTGACGCCCACCCGCTACATCGGCCCTATAATGGAGCTTGTGACCGCCCGACGCGGCAATTACAAGAAGATGGACTATCTCGATGAGGAGCGCGTGGTCCTGGTATACGACATCCCGCTCGGCGAGCTTATCGTGGACTTCTACGACCAGCTGAAATCGCGCACCCAGGGCTATGCTTCGCTCGATTACCAGCTTGCGGGCTACCAGGCCGCCGACCTCGTAAGACTCGATATACTTGTAAACGCGGTGCCCGTGGACGCGCTAAGCATCATCACCCACCGGGCGAAGGCCCCGTTCCAGGGGCGGCAGCTGGTGGACAGGCTGCGCAGGCTGATCCCGCGACAGATGTTCGAGGTGCCCGTGCAGGCAGCGATTGGCGGTAAGGTGGTGGCCCGCGAGACCATAGCGGCGATACGAAAGAACGTGCTTGCCAAGTGCTACGGCGGCGACATTACCCGCAAGCGGAAGCTGCTGGAGAAGCAAAAAGAGGGTAAGGCTCGCATGAAGATGGTGGGCAACGTCGAAATCCCGCAAGAAGCCTTCATGGCCGTGCTTTCGCTGGAAGAACCCGCCAGGTAGAGTCGCCTGGCCGGATTGGAGAGATAAAGGTCGTGAGCATGCAGCCCGGACACACCCCCTACGAGATTCTACAGGTCCCCCAGGACGCCACGGTCGAGGAGATCGAAGACGCCTACGACTCGCTCTACGACTTGCACGAGCCACAGGCGCGCGCCGGACAACAGAGCGAAGTAGCTTTCCTCCACAGCCTCAACGAGGCCCGTGAAGTGCTCCTCGATGACCGGCGGCGGGCACAGCTAGACCGGAGCCTGTTGGAAGCGTCAAGGCGGCCCACAAGACCTGTAGCGCCGCGCGGCGCTGCTCCAGGTTCTACCTCGCAGAGAGGCCCTGGCACAGTCCAGTCCGGCGGTGCCACTTCTGACGAGATGGCCGGGACCATGCCGGCAAAGGTCAGGCGCAGATCGGCCCCCCGCCCGCGGTACGTCGCGCCCCCGCAAAGCAACAGGCGCGGGATGATACTCGTAGCGGGCCTGTTGATGGTAGTCCTGGTGTTCGCGCTGGCCGCCTTCCTGCTCGTGCGCGGCCGTCAAGGAGAGTTGAGCGTGCCCGTGGACCCCACGCGCGGCGATGTAATCGCCAGCGTGAACGGCGTGCCCATCTACTCGGACGACTGGGAGGAGCGCCTCGAAAGGGACAAGAACTCGGCCCTCTCGGACCCTCTTTTCGCTCCATTTGTAAACAACTTTCAGGGAGTGACCGGCACCAATATGCTCGACATCCTGGGCTACGATGCTATGGACAAGCTGGTCAATCTAGAAGTCATCATGCAGCAAGCGAAGAGGGAAGGTCTGTATCCCACCCCCGCTCAAGAGCAGGGACTGATCAACGAAGCTAAGTCGAAAGATCTAGTGGGGGGCAAAAGTTTCGAGACTTTCTTGGCGGAGAGGAACATACCCGAAGCCAAGTACAACCGCACCGTGATTCAGAACGTGGTCTACACGGTCATGGCCGACAAGCACATTCCGAAAGAAGGCACCTCCAGCGCCCGGACGGACGCCTGGATCAAGTGGATTTGCGAGACCCGCAAGTCTCACGACGTTCGCCTCATCAAGCAATTCCGCATGGAAACGAACGAACCCTGTACGAGCGGCCTGCCCAGCGACCTGCCACTGCCGGGCGTCGAGCAGGAGGAGATACCAGACGAATTAGCCACCGCTGTCGTGCCCGCGCCGGGTGCGGACGCCACGCCGGTGCCCTGACGGTGCACACCCCACCTGACATGCTGGCGCAAATGGGCCGGGTCGCGGAAGAGTCGGCCCGGGCCGCGGGCGCCGTCGCGCTGTCCGGCTTCAGGAGTGCAATGGAGGTCCGCAGCAAGGGCCGCAACGACCTTGTCACCGAGTTCGATACAGCCGCGGAAGACAAGGCAGTGGCAGTCATCAAGCGGCACTTCCCCGAACACGGCATTCTCGCGGAGGAGAGCGGGGCCAGTTACCAGGAGCATGACACACCCCGCTACCTGTGGGCCATCGACCCCATAGACGGCACCCACAACTACGCCATGCAGCTCCCATATTGGTGCTGCTCGGTAGCGGTCATCGACTCGGTGGAGAAGGTGGTGCTGGCGGCTGCGGTGTGCGACCCCCTGCATGAGGAGACTTTCCTGGCGATGACGGGGAAGGGCGCGTTCCTCAACGGGCAGCCGATGAAGGTAGCCGCGCTGAACAACCTCGAAGATGCGACGTTTGCCTTCGACATTGGCTACGACCCTGAAATTTCAGGGCGCATGCTTAGCCTTGCTTCGAGAGTGCAGCCACAGGTACGGCGGGTGCGCTTGCTTGGCTCTGCCGTGTTGGCCCTGACCTACGTCGCAGCGGGTCGCTTCGATGCTTACTACCACCTCAACCTGAATCCGTGGGATATAGCAGCCGCCTCGCTCCTCATCAAAGAGGCTGGAGGTCTGGTGACGGACTGGGACGGCATGCCCGCCGGGGCCACCGGAGGTGATGTGGCAGCCGCAAACCCCACTCTGCAACCGCAATTGTTACAGATGCTACGCCAGGCCGAATAGCTTCAGTTCGGCGCGGCGCGAGCTAGCTCTTACAGTCTGAGCAATCGCGCGGCGTTGCCACCCAGGACCGCATCGAGTTGTTCGTCGCTCAAGCCGCTGGAGCGCACTCGCTTGAGGAACTTGGCTTGCGAAAGTAGGGGGAAATCTGTGCCCCAGAGGATTCTTTCGGTGCCCACCAGTTGCGCAGCTATGGGAAAGATGTCGAAGTTGTACAGGTACGTAGAGGCAGCGCTGTCATAGTAGACGTTGCGTAGGGTTTCCCGCACCTCCGGCATCAACTCGTAAAAGGGCAGGCCGCCCCCCCAGTGCGCCAGCACGATCTTGAGCTCAGGAAAGTTAGAGGCCAGCTTCAGCAGGCGTGGTGGGGTGATCGTGCCCTTACCTGCATAGTCATGCCCTAGTGGCTCGCTGCTGTGAGTGAGCATGGGCCGGTCGTGGTGCAATAGCACCTCCACCGAGTCGGCCAGGACCCACTTCGCCTCAATGTCGTAGCGTTGGCTGTCCGGGCCAATCTCCCCTAAGCCCATCAAACCGCCACTCAGGCAGCGGTCAAGCTCCTTGGCATCCCCGGCAGCTAACGGCTGCACAATCGCGAAGCCTATCAGCTTGTCGGGATAGCGCTGTACCGCGTCCAGGATGTAGCTGTTGTGCTCGCGGCACAGCCCACCGTCGCGCCAGGGGAAGCCGAGGACCACCGTGCGGTCCACGCCCGCAGCCTCCATCGAGGCCACCACGTCCTCCGCAGAGGCGATCTTGTGCTTGGGGTTGGCGTAGAGCGTGCCGAACCAGGTTTCGCGCTCCAGGAACTCATCGCGATTCGCGCGTACTTCATCCGGAAAGACATGCGTGTGGAAGTCGATGATCACGCGGTCAGTTTAATATCAGCCTTTTGACTTGTCAATTGCGGCGCAGGTACGAGGAGCCAGTGCTGGGATTCAATACCGGGGCTAGGCTTCCGGCTTCAGTTCGACTTTGGCGGCGGCAGGGTTGCCTATGGTGGCGGGCTGAGGGCGCACCGTCTGGAGATAGCCGACGAACATGACCAGCACGCCGAGGACCATAGTCGGGTAGAAGTAGTCGTCATTCTCCATCAGGCCCTTGATCGTGCCTCCAAACGCCACGAGGAAGGTACCGAGGGCTATCAGGAAGACGCCTATCATCCTGTCCTTCATTATGCGCTTGCGCCAGAATACGATACCGGAGTACAGCGCGCCGGCGATGACGATAACGGTGCCGCCACCGCTGAATATCGCGGCGAGCCACCGAGGAGTGCGGTCGGCGGTGAAGAGGGCGCTCCACTCGACAAAGTGGCTATCTGCAAGAGGTGCGGGATCGATGGGCACACTGTACAGTGCGTAGACAGCGTAGGCCGACATAGCGAGCGTGATCCACAGCGAGACGGTGGCTATGCGTCCTCTGAAGAGCAAGAAGATCGTGCCCAACGCCAGGAAGCCCACGTTCAGAATGGCCCCGGTCAGATAATAGGTGCGGGCAAGCGCCTGGTTCCAGCCACCCGACACGTCAGCGTAGACTTGGCACGCAGCCCCGACTCCGAACAGGAGAAACGCCACCGCCCAGGCCAATTCATGCGGCCTGCGTTTGCCCCCCAAGTAACGGTTGAGCAGCACTATCGCAAACGCGCCCGCGATCACCGTGGCGGAAAGGGGCAACATCGTCAGTACTGGGAAAACGGGCATCAACGCTCCTCCTGTCGTGTGGCGCGGGCCGCGGGCCGTGCAGACCTACAGCTAGTCTAGTGTACACAAGCCAGGGACGCTGAGCAAGTAAATTAGTCTTAATATTCCATGAATGCAGCTTGCCACATTGCTCCACGTGATGAGGCGACCTGGGCTACGGGCTTACCTTGGGATCAGATTGACTTCTCGCCTGGCTAGTGTAGGGTCTCACAAACAATGAGAATCACCACGCACGAGAGTAGTACGTTCTCAGAGCGGCCAGAGCTGATATATCTCACATAGTTTGAGAATAGCCTACATCCAGCACGAGAAGATTGAGAATTCCCTACATGCTGTAGGGGGTCCTGTCTCACGAATGTTGAGAATCCCCTACCTGACGCGCAGCTTGGTCCCACCAATGCAAAATCTGAGAATCCACTACAAGGTGACAGCAATAGGAATTGCGCAGTAGAGGCGCAATTCAGAGCTGAAGTAGAGTTCAGGCGGTAATTGTGACAAGGAACCAGGGGCTAGCGGCTGTGCGCCAGCGGATGTGGGTTCGTAATGTGGTATACTTTGATACTCAGTAATTGAGAGTGTCGAAACGTCTCGATCTTACATCTTTATACAACCTGGCTCGCTTGCACTTTCCCTCATGTTGGTGCTTCCGGTCGGAGTTACGGTGGTTGATCTATTATCAACCGTCGCATTGGAACGGAGCGCAGTTTGAACGATGGGAACAACGGGAACACCCCCAACAATGGCGACGACAAGAACGCATCAGAACCCAGCGCAGCCTTGTTGTCAGGTACAGCGTCAGATTTGAGCCACCACGCTAAAAGCAGTGACGGCACCTCTGGCACCTCAGGTAGTGCAATCTCTCCAATCTTCCAGGGCTCCTCAAGTTTAGCCTATATCCCTGGTATAGATGGCTCCGGGGGTTCTGGTACTCCAGGTTATTCATCGAGAGATAAACTACTCTCCACGTTGGAGCAACTCCTTGCCCTTGAGGCCCTGGACCTTGACACCACCCTCAACCGAGCCAACACCCTGGTGGCAGAGGCACTGGACTGCGAAAAGAGCGACACCTTTCTCTACGACCCATCCATCAACTCACTGGTTGCACACGGTACAAGTAACACGCCTATGGGAGTGCAGCAGCGCCAGCTCGGCCTGGGTACTCTGCCACTTGTCAATGGGGGCCGTGCAGCACAGGTATTTCTCACAGGAGTGCCCTTTGCCTCCGGCCACCAGGACCAGGACCCAGAGGAACTCCCCGGCATAAAAGAAGCCCTGGGTGTGCGCTCCGTAATCAACGTACCCCTAGAGGTGGACGGGCAGCGTCGAGGCGTGGTGCAGGTAGACTCTTCTCAACCCGACAAATTCACGCAGGAAGATGTGCACTTTCTCCAGGCGGTCTCTCGATGGCTCGGTATGGTTACTCACCGCGCGGAACTGGTGCAGCAGATCACCCAGGAGACGGCGCAGCAGGCAAGCCGTGCAACAGCCGAGGAGCTAATCGAGGTGCTTGCTCACGACATGAACAACTATCTCACACCACTGGGAGGGTGGATTGGTGTTTTGCGTCAGCGAGCACACCAGGAAGAGAACGAGCTGTATATTGGGCCTGCGGATGCTGCATACAAGAGTCTCACTCGCCTGAAAAAGCTTGTGAAAGACCTGCTGGATATTAGAAGGCTCCAGTACGGCCTGTTTACTCTGTCACGTCAGCCTGTAGACCTGATAGAGCTTGTGCATGAAGCGACGATGCCCTTGCAAACTAGCAAGCTCCGCCTCCTGCTTCAGGTCGAAACGGAGGATGAGTTACGCATGCACGCCGATCCTCAACGTTTACAGCAGTTGCTGGAAAACCTGATTAGTAACGCGCTCAAGTACTCACCCGCTGAGGTACCTGTAAATGTTACGGTGGCTAAAGAAATACGTATGGACCGTGAATGGGCAACTATTACAATCCGTGATGAAGGACCAGGCATATCAGAAGAGCAGATGCCAACTCTGTTCAATCGTTACTCCGCAGGGCCTGAATCAACGGGCCTGGGCCTGGGACTGTACCTGGGGAAAAATATTGCGGAGGCACACGGTGGTACGCTCACAGCTGACTCTACCCTGGGGCAAGGCACCAGCTTTTGCTTGTCGCTACCCCTGTAGGCTCACCGTTCCCTTTTTCACTCTAGCTTTCTACCCTCTTGGTTATCCGGGTGCGCTAGCTGTCCAGGTGCCCAGGGTGGTCTGTGTGCCCCAGATGAAGTATAAATACTGTCCCCAATTCATTGTAGCTGTGCTACACAGTATCATCAAAATCTAAAGGTTCCACAGGCAGCTCTAAACACAGCAAGGACCCATCCCTTGCAGACGTTTCTGCTCTTAGTGAGCCTCCATGTGCTTCAGCTATCCTCTGGACCAAGAAGAGCCTTAGACCACCATCTACCCCTACTCCCAATCCTCTTCCTTGTACTCGTCCATCCCCACTTGCACCAGGGCGGAGACCAGAAGACACATCGGTAGGCCCTGCGACAACTTTGGGGAGGGCTTCTAAGGCCCTTCCATCGTTCCCACCTCTATAGCGCACCGTAAATAAGTGCCGCTGGCCGTCGTCGTGTAGCTCGGTGGTGGCTTCAACGAGTATCAGTGCGCCTTTGGAGCTGTCTTCCGTTGCCAAAGCTAACAAGTTTTCAATGGCCTGACCGATGCGGGTGTAGTCTGCTCTTATGAACATCTCTTGGGGCATGCGGACGACGATGTTAGCGTCCGCTCCGTTGGCGGCAGCACTAGCAGCACGGGCAGTATGCAGCAAGCGCACAGCCTGCTCCACTAGGGTAGTGAGGTTGAACTGGCGGTGCCTGAAGGAGACTAGCCCGCGTTCAATGCGACTGACATCCTCATGGTCGGCCATCAGTACCTTAGCTTGTTGGAGTAACAAGTATGCGGCATTAGCATCTTCATGCAGACGCTTACTGACATTGGCAGTGCTGCCATCGTTGACCTTGTGCTTGACGTTCCCCTTGCTCCCTGTAGTGTCTGTGCTCCCTGTGGTGCCGAGATTTTGTGCTTGACTACGTACCCGGCTAACTCGCTCCATAGCGGGAGCAATGGTTTTACTTAGCTCCTGCACAAGAAGGGCCACGAGGTGCGCGGCGGTTGCTCTGGAGGCTTCTTCCACTGCCCGCTCCTGTGCCTCTTCCATCAATTGCCCGCGCCGGGCTATCAAGCCTACCCACTTAGCCACTACCTGCAAGAAACGCAGGTCTTCCTTGGAAAAGCGGTGCTCCTGCGTGCTGGCCGCCGAAAGCACCCCCGCGCTTTCCTCACCCACCACCAGGAGCACCGCGATCTTGGACCGGACACCAAGTGGTCCTTTTACACCGGGCAGTTCTACCGGGTCTTCATCTAAGCGACCAGTGATGAAGGCTTCACCTGTTTGAAATACCTCGACAATACGGCCACCGTTTGACACCTGCAACCTATCGAGACCAAGGGACCTCTGGCGTTCGCCAAGGGGAGTGAGGCTGCGCCCGAAAGCGACCAGCGTATCCACTGATTTGTCGTACAGAAAGGCGTCTACCTTGTCCGCACCCAGTATGCTCACCAAAATGTCGGCGGCCTGGTCCAGCGCTGACTCGATGTCAATAGCCTCGATAGCCAACAGTTTTTCAAGAGTTACACGATACCTGTCAGCGCCGTCTCCTCGTGAGCGTGATGATGCTACAACCTGGGGCAGGAGCTGTGCCGCCTGGATGACATGCTCCGGCATATCATCTCCTGGCGTATGTGCTGGCTGTTCGTCGTGCTTGTCCATCTACCGCTGCTCCCAGCCCCTGAACCTAACTCTGGTTCAAGGCCATAATTTGCTGCTAAGTAACCCTTAAGCAACCATACGCCTGCCGTATTCCAGGTACGTGCCAGGTTGCGTTTGAATGCATATCAGCATCGCGGACAGCACGTAATCCATACTACACGCGCAACAATCATGCCAAGCGCTCCGCAGTGTGCTATATGGGGGCAGACTTGCTGTCCTTTTCAGGCTGCCGGCCAACTAGAGGTGCGTAATGCCGGGTAATAGCGATAGTTTAGCTGGTCGTACAGAGTTGCTGGTCCGGTACTTGCGAAGAGCGCGTTACCCGGCTGCGTCCTTGACCTTGCAACTGACTTCACAGCCGCCGGTTTTCGAGCCTAACACGCAAGGAGAAGGAGCACACAATGGAGTTCATGGACCCAGTTAGTCGGCAGTACTCAAAGCCTAAAGGCAGCCTCATCATCATAGGCGGGCATGAGGACAAAGAGGACGAGTGCGTAATCCTCAAGGAGGTAGTCCGCCGAGCTACTGAAGGGAGAGAAGGCGGAGAAGGCGGAGAAGGCGGAGAAGGCGGAAAAGGTGAAGAGCGTAAGAACGGCAAGCAGGCCAAGCAAGGCAAGCAGCTAGTTATCACCGCCGTAGCGTCCAATATGCCGGAGGAAGTGATCCCCGAGTACAAACGACTCTTCAAGGCACTGGGAGTAGACGATATAGGCGTGCTGGAGGTCAGGACGCCGGAAGACGCCCACAATGAGGAGAGCGCACGGATGGTAAGGGAAGCGGCAGTGCTCTTCTTTACAGGTGGAGACCAACTGCGAATTACCAGTCAGGTAGGCGTGTCACCCCTCTATGAAGCGATGTGCGAGATGTACATCGAGGGTGGGACCATTGTGGGCACCTCGGCAGGTGCCGCCGCTATGAGTGAGACGATGCTCATCTCGGGCGCGAGCGACGAGTCTAATAAGATACAAACCCTGGATATGGGTGCCGGGTTGGGCTTGCTCCGTGAGATTGTGATCGACTCGCATTTTGCTGAACGTGGCAGGATAGGCAGGCTGCTAGGGGCTGTGTCGCAGAACCCGAGGAGCTTGGGCGTGGGCATAGACGAAGATACCGCCATCATAGTCGAACAGGCTCAGAGCTTCCGGGTGATAGGCTCGGGAGGCGTCTATGTGGTGGAGGGTAGGTTCATCTCCTATTCAAGCCTGTCGGAGGAACGACCGGAAGGCACCCTGTCCATGTTTGATGTACAACTGCACGTCCTGGGAGAGGGAGATTGTTTTAGTCTCACCCAAAGGCAGCCTATTGTTCCAGATGGCGCGGGGCAAGAGGTATAACTTCCAGGCCCTTACGGTGTGCCCTCTCGACCCTACTCCCTAAGCACCTGTTTGACAGCACTCAGCAAGTCTTCAACGGCAAAGGGCTTATAGAGCACACCCACGATTGCGATACAATCGGACTCCCTGTAGGGGATTCTCAAACTTCATGTTACCATACTCATTGTTTGTGAGACCCTACAGTGAGAGCTTTCAAGAGGCATACGTAATTTGACAAGCCTCCCACCATTAGGTATAGTCTAGAATCACGCCGCACGATGACCAGTGCGCGAAATCAATAACGCTAGGATGCAATTTCCGAAATATGAAGAACCTTCTTGGCAGGCTGATGAGCAGGCCCTTTGAGGAGCTTCGCGTTATAGCAGCCACCTGGGGCACGCTCACCCGCGATCCTAATCCGTCTCAGAACGACCTCGCCATAGCGGTCTATCATACTATGATGGACCGCTCGGCAGTGCGCGGTGTCTGGGAAGGCATCTCGCCCGAGGAGCGCTCCTTCATCGGCTGGCTCCTGAACCAGCGCAATATGCTGGCCCTTGCCGACGAGCTTCCCGCCCAGCTTGACCGCCCCCCTGAAGAGGTCGAACAACTGCTTGGCCGCGTGCGCCGGGCCGGGCTGATTGACGTGGACGAAGCGCTCGTCAGAGGTAGCAGAGTCGTCTCATCGGGCGACAACCTGTATGCCTGGGCGACCCGCACTCAGCCCGAGGCTACGCGCCGCAGAGTGGTCTCCATCTCGACCGAAGGTGCCAAGGTCCTTCACGAGGTTATCGAAGAGGCCCGACAATATGCAACTACTACTCCCTTCGAAGAATCGTTCGCTACACTCCTGGACGGCCTGAGCCAGGAAGACGTGCAGAGGATTGCCACCACCTGGAAACTGCCCGAGGCCGCGCGCTATTATAAGTCGGAGCTGATCGGGGTAATGGGCGAGTTCCTGGCGACCGGGCAGGGACGCGAGTTGTTGCTGACCCAGTTGCCGGCGGTGTCGCAGAACCTGTTCAACTACCTTGAAGGCAACGAGGGGCGAGACACGGCAGCCGGGGCTAGGAAGCACTTTGGCTGGGACGAGCGCGAATTAAGGTCAGCCCTCATCCCGCTTGTGCAGCGCGCATTGGTCTGGGACATCCTGGCGGGCGACCGCCGTTACCTTTTCGTACCCACCGACCTGGCTAAGAACGGCAACAGCGCGGGGGCTTCTAACGGCGCGGGCAAGACCCCACCGTACATGCAGCCCAAGCTGGAGGCCCGCCCACCGCATTCGGCCGAGGCGCGCCTGCCCTATGAGATGGCCTGGGACCTACTTACGCTGCTCTCGACGGCAGCCCACGGCGACCTGCAACTCACTCTCCAGGATAGCCGTATCACCAAGCGCGTTGCCAAGAAGATCAACGACTCCTTTTTACAACCGGAGGACCTCAAGGCCGGAAGCGACTATACTGATATGGTCGTACACATGGCACAATCGCTGGGCCTTCTTGTGCAGACCTCCGAGGCTGAGAACGGGGGCCAGCCCACGCTGACGCTTACTTCACGGGCCGACGATTGGGCGCGGCTCTCGTTCGATGCGCAGCGGCGGAGGCTCTACGGGCTGTGGCAAGAGGACAGGAAGTGGTCCGAGCCCGCAACGTACGGTACGATCTACTGGTGGAACAGCGATCTAACGGGCGGTCGCAAGCGCCTGGTGCATCACCTGTTGGAACTGCCGGTGGGACAATGGACCTCACTTGACGCTTTCCTGCGCAAGATTCATATGACCGAGCCGTTCCTCATCTGGCCGCAGGACGAGCTGGTGCGCCGCTTCGGTCTCAGGGCGTTGCAGGGCTTCCGCAGCCAGTGGTTCGAGATCGAGGGACGCATCATCGCGGACATGCTGAAGACGATGCTGAACTGGTTGGGGGCCGTGGAGATAGGCAGGGACAAGCCGAAGCGGTTTATTTCCTTCAGGGTCACCGCCGAGGGCCGTGCCCTGCTGGACCCCGACAGCGCATCGGAAGCGGCCCCCGGACCGGGCAAGACTCTGCTCGTGCAACCCAACTTCGAGGTGCTGGTGCTCCACCCCGACAGCCGCGTCCTCTGGAAGCTGCTCCGCATGGCCGACCTGGTGCGGCACGACCGCGTGAGCGTCTACGTGCTCAACAAGGAGAGCGTCATGCGCGCGGTGGAGGCCGGTATGTCGCCGGATGAAATCACGGGCTTCCTCAACACGAACACCGGCAAGGGGTTACCGCAGAATGTCGCCCACTCAATAGCAGACTGGGCGCGTATGCTCAAGCGTTTGACCGTTCAGCGCGTAACCCTCATCCAGGTGGACGACCCGGCAGTGCTGGATGAGTTACTGGCCTCCCGTAAGACGCGGCGTATGGTGGTGTTGCGGCTGTCTCCGACCACCGCTATTGCGAACCTGCCCGACGTGTCGGAAAGCGCGCGTGAGGACGCATGGCAGAGGTTGACCAAGGAGCTACGCGGCGCGGGCTACGTACCCAACCTCCTCCCGGAGCAAATAGGTACCACTGAGGATGCTCCCGCCAGGGCCAAGCCGCCCCGAGGGAAAGTCGCGGCAGATGGCGCTATTCCTCCAGAGCCGGGGCGGCCCCGCACGCGTGCCAGGACACCCAGGACTACAACTTCGACTACTCGCAGAACGGGCACGAGCTAGAGGCGGCTGACA
Organism: Chloroflexia bacterium; assembly: GCA_036386675.1. Lineage (GTDB taxonomy): Bacteria > Chloroflexota > Chloroflexia > QHBQ01 > JADMIH01 > JADMIH01. The sequence continues at coordinate 21,972 of DASVVE010000071.1, forward strand.
AATGATTGTAGGACTTGAGGGCAAGATCGCCACGCTAGCTGCGGACCACATCGTCTTGAACGTGGCGGGCGTCTACTATAAGGTCTTCATGCCCGGTACGACTGTTACCGGAGTGGGGCAGGTAGGCGAGACAGCCCGCGTATATACCCACCACTATGTGCGCGAGGACCAGATGGCCCTTTACGGCACCTCGGATGAGCGTAGCCTGCGCATGTTCGAGCAGCTTCTCACCGTTACGGGTATCGGGCCTAAGGTGGCGCTCTCGATCCTGGGCACCATGCCTGTGGACGCCCTCGAGAATGCTATCGCCTCCGGTAACGTGGACCTGCTCACGCGAGTGCCCGGCATAGGCCGCAAAACAGCCTCGCGTATGGTGCTGGAGATGAAGGGCAAGATCGACATACTCGCTGCCTCCGGGGTCGCCATCAGCCCGTCCGCCGCCAGCGAAGTCGTGGAGGCCCTTACTAACCTCGGCTACAGCCCCGCCGAAATCCAGGGTGCCCTCTCTGCCCTCCCCAAGGACCACGAACTCGCCACCGAAGAAATGGTTATGTTCGCACTCAAGCGTCTGGGCCGCTGATAGCGGTTCTCCTCTGCCGGCACTCTAACCTTCGACCTTTGCATAGTTATGTCTACTGCCGAATATCCACCGGATGAGCAGCCAATCGTACTTGCCTCCGGCTCCCCCCGAAGGCGGGAGTTGCTGGCGTGTCTCATTCCCAGCTTCGAGGTGCTGAGCAGCGCCGCCGAGGAAGAAGCGCACGAACGGCTGCCCGATTGGGCACCGGAGCCACTCGACCTACCCCGGCCGTTCGCCGTGCCAACTGAAAGCGAGCCTCGCCTATGGGCGTGGCGTAAAGCGGTAGATGTTATGCAGCAGCATCAGGAGCGCCTGGCCGTAGGAACGCTGATAGTCGGGGCCGACACCATAGTGGTAGCACGGGGCAAAGTCCTGGGCAAGCCCGCCACGTTGCAAGATGCTCGTGACATGCTATACCTGCTGCGTGACCGCGAGCACTACGTAGTGACCGGGTTTGTTCTTCTGCGGGTGGCGCGGGAGGGCGCAACTACCGCGCACCAGGAAGCAGTTACGGCGCGCGTGGTGATGCGGGCGTTCGACGACCGGGAGGTGGAGGACTACCTTGCCACAGGCGAGTCGATGGACAAGGCTGGTGCCTATGCCTTGCAGGGGCTGGGAGGCAGACTTGTAGAGCGAGTTGATGGCTGCCGCACTACGGTGATAGGATTGCCGGTCTGCCGGGTGCGGGCGGTCCTGTCATTAGCCGGTGTATCGCTTCTTACTTACCCGGCAGAGGGCTATTGCTCGTTCTGCCTCCACAGACCCACGTTCGCTAAATGAACCTTGCGAACACTTCGTTGCCTAGTAGCCTGCCCCGTTCTGTAAGCCGCAGCCGGCCATCTACCTCTTCCAGCAGACCCAGGCCCACTACTTCATCCACGGTCCGCCCGTAAGCCTCTGCCAGTGGTATGCCAAAGCGGGCCGCGAAATATTCCAGGCTGACACCCTCGTTCAGGCGCAGGCCGAGCATCATGACTTCAGACATCTCGTCCTCACACGATACCGCGGCGCGTTCTGACATGACGCTCTGGCCCTGCACGACGTTTCTGATGTACTCGCCCGGACTGAGAAGCACCGTGTAGCGCATGTCGCCCCAGTAGCCGCTCGCGCCGGGGCCGAAAGCCAGGTAGCGTCCGTCGTGCCAGTAGACCAGGTTGTGTGCGCAAGGCTTGCCACGGCTCCAGTTCGAGATTTCATACTGCGCGTAGCCTGCCCGCGGCAGCCGCATGCCGATATGCTCGTACATGTCGGCCACCTCGTCCTGTTCCGGCACGGAGATCAGGCCGCGCTCCACGCCCGTATAGAGGGGCGTGTTCTCCTCAACTATGAGCGAGTAGCACGAAAGGTGGTCGGGCAGTGGGTCCACCTCCAGCAGCCGGTCAACCACCGACTCCAGGTGCGGAAGGTCCTGGCCGGGCAAGCCGTAGATGAAGTCGAGGTTGATGTTGTCAAAGCCAGCCTGCCTTGCCAGGCGGTACGACTCCAGGGCACCCTCGGCGGTGTGTATGCGTCCTAGCTTCTTCAGCATCCGGTCGTCCAGCACCTGCACGCCCATGCTGAGCCGGTTCACACCCGCGGCCAGGTAGCCCTCGAACTTCCCCAGGCTGATCGTGCCGGGATTGGCCTCCATCGTCACCTCTGCCCCAGGGGCGAGGTTGTACCTGCGCCTCGCGGCAGCCAGGATGCGGCCAATCTGCCCCGGTGTAAGCACGCTAGGGGTACCACCACCAAAGAAGATGGTGGCAATCTCGGCCCCTTCGCACGAGGCGGTGCCGGGCAGGTCCCAGCTTGCCCCACGCTCTATATCGCGCACCAGGGCACGGACAAAAGGCTCAAACTTGTGCTCCATGCCCGCGTAAGAGTTGAAGTCGCAGTAGATGCACTTCGACTCGCAGAACGGCACGTGCAGGTACAGCCCGACAGGCTCCTTTCGCCAGTCGTAGCCGCTCCTGGGCATGGAAGTTGTTACCTGGTACTCTTCAGCCAACATAGTAAAACTCACGTAAATGCCGCGAAATAACGCGCGGCCCCTTCTCAGCGTAATCTACTAATTATAACGGCTAAAAGCGCGCAGGCAAAGCACACCAAAAGATTGTGATAATCTTGACAATCTTTCTGCGGCTTGCTATACTCATAATGAGCGTTAGGGCATGAAGCTATGTCGCAGAGAGCGTGGAACCTATGACAACTTACACCGCACCCAATTCGAGCCTCAGTCTGAAGCAGATTCTGCAGCCGGTAGCCGCGGATATAGCCGGCATTGACAACCTTCTACGCTCCATCAGCACGCTGGATAATCCCCTCCTCAACGACATGATCGAGGCTATCATAGCGGCCGGCGGCAAGCGGCTCAGGCCCGCGATCCTCTTTATGTCCGCTCGTTTCAATGACTACGCGCTGGAGCGGCTGCTGCCGATGTCGGCGGCCATCGAGTTGCTGCACACCGCCACTCTCATCCACGACGACACGATTGACGAGGCGCTGGTGCGGCGGGGGCTGCCCACGCTCAACTCGCTGATTGACCCCGGCACCACGGTGCTGGTCGGGGACTACATCTTCGCCAAGTCGGCGGTGCTCTCCACGATGGGCGGCAAGCAGCGGGCCACGCGCATCTTCGCTGATTCGCTTGTGACTATTTGTGAGGGTGAGATCGAGCAGAAGTTCTCCACCCACCACGTGCCGCGCTCCATAGAGCAGTATTACAAGCGCATCTACTCCAAGACGGCTGTGCTCTTCGCGGCGGCGGGTGAGCTAGGTGCCGTGCTGTCCGACGCTCCTGAAGAGCAGGTACAGTGCCTCCGGCATTACGGGAAGCATGTAGGCATGGCATTCCAGATCGTAGATGACATCCTCGACTTCAGGTCCACCACGCAGCAGCTTGGGAAACCGGCGGGTGGCGATCTACGCCAGGGCACCGTCACACTGCCCACCATGTATTATCTTGAAACGGCCAACGACGTAGGACGAGAGATTGTTAAGCGCGTTATAGAGACGGAAGAGCGCACCGAAAGCCTTGTGGAACAGGCCATTACCCTGGTGAACGAGTCGGGAGCTGTCGAGCGGGCGCACTCGGAAGCGGTCAGGTACGTGGAAGAGGCCAAGGCGGCGCTTACCATCTTGCCCGACCTGCCCATCAGGCAGTCGCTCCTGGACCTTGCTGATTTCGTGGTCAAGCGCGATTACTAGCTCATAGCCGATCCACTCCAGGCCGCAGGCACGTTGTACAGCCCTGCGGCCTTTGTGCTTAATGCGTTACAATGATTATTGGCGCACGTCGAAGACTGCGCACAACTATGATTGTTTGGACGTTTGATGGACGGCGTTCTAAAAGGTCTCAGGCCCTACAGCCCCGACGACTTACCCCAACTGAGACAACTCCTCACCGAAGCTGAGGCCTGGCCCCCGGCTTCCCCTCCGGCGGACGAAGATATCCTGACGCGGTGGAAGCGCAGAGGGGTGGTCCCGCTAAATGACGTAAGCGTTTTACCCGGACCTGACGGCGACTTGATAGCTTTTTCGCAGGCGTTCCGTTACGCGCACGGAGTGTCCCGGCTGAGCTTCGAGATAGGGGTCCACCCGCAACACCGCCAGAAGGGGTTCGGCGGCGCGCTGTACCGGCTGGTTGAGGCGCGGGCACGTGAGATGGGGGTGCCGCACATGACGACCCCGGTCTTCATCACTTCTGGCGTAGCGCGTCCCGAGTGCAGTAGCTTCTTGGAAAGGCGGGGCTTTCGGGTCGAGTCGAGCTACTGGCAGATGCGTATCGATGACCTGGAGAGCCAGGCTCCTGCCCGGTGGCCTAGCGGTATCGATTGCAGGCCGTTCGGAGACCCCATCCGTGACGCACCCCGCTGGGCGCAGATCATCCGCGACACCTTTAACGAACCCGCTACCGCCGAAGGCATAGTCCAGCAGCTATCCGAGGAAGGAGTATCACCACAGGGCTACTTCTTCGCGGTCGACCGAGAGACGGGGCTTGAAGTGGGCACCACCCGGTCGCGCATTGATTACATAGGCGGGCAGCCCGTCGGCTATATCGGCACGGTGGGAGTACTGGCGTCTTACAGGGGCAGGGGCATAGCGGAGGCGCTGGTACGACACACACTTCAGTACCTGGCCTCGGCTGGTATGACAAGTGCCACTCTCTTTGTGGAGAGCCAGAACACTGCCGCGCGAAACCTCTATACTAAGATGGGTTGGCGGCCGGTGTACCGCACCGACCACTATTGGAGACGCCTGCCGCTTTCAACCGATCCTGAGCGACTATGAGCAGCACCATACAAATGCCACCGGCCATGATCGTCTCGACCTTTCCTGGACCTGCTGAGACCTTGGTCTTCCTGGTACGGCACGGGCAGACCGAATGGAACCTTGAACGTCGATTTCAAGGGCAGCTAGACGTGCCACTAAGCGATGAGGGGCGTACACAGGCGGAATTGCTGGCTGATTGGCTAAATAACCAAGGGATAGAGATCTTTGCACTCTACACAAGCGACCTGTTGCGTGCCTATGATACTGCGGTACCTATTGGCGAGAGGGTCAACCTGGTGCCACAACGTGTCGTGGCCCTACGAGAGATCCACGCGGGAGACTGGCAAGGATCGCTTACCACCGAGATAGAGGACCGATATCCTGGTCAGCTTGCCCGGTGGCACAGGGAAGCCAACGAGTTCCGCCTGCCAGGGGGCGAAACTATCCCGGAGGTGCGGGCGCGGGTACATGGCTGGTACATGCAAGCTATCGAGGCACACAGGGGACAAGCGATTGTCGTCGTGTCGCATGGCATGGCGATACGCTCCCTGTTGTCCGCGCTAAACGGCTGGGACGTAGCCGACACCGAGCGCATGAAGAAGGCAGGAATGGGCAACACCGGGGTTACGGCCTTACTCGCGGACCACGAGCGCGGTCAAAGCTCCGTGTTGTTCTTCAATTCCCTCGTGCACCTTGAAAATACCGCACGGGCACAAGAGGCGCTGAAACCGCTGGATGAACCTGCGGCGGTCTAGAGAAGCCTAACCATAAATGGGTGGAGCCAAGCCTGACTATGACCCTATCGATGCCAGAGGCAGAATTGAGCGAGATACCGGCCGGACAGGACTTTGAAGGCGCGACAACCCCGCTCTTGCTGGATGGTCGTGCGGTGGCCCGTGAGATGCGCGAGCAATACGCGCGCGAAGCCGCTGCATTGAAGGCAAAGTTCGGCCTGCTACCCGGATTGGGTGTGTTGCGGGTGGGAGCCGACCCCGCGTCTATAAGTTACACCGGGCGCATCAGCAAAGCCTTCGCGGAAGTCGGCATCGCCGTCACCATCCACGAACTACACAGTGGCGCGTCCAGGGCTATGCTACAGGCCGAGTTGGGCCGGATGAACGTGCTCCCAGAAATAGCGGGCATAATTGTGCAGATGCCGCTGCCTCCACATATCGGCCTGGACGCGCTCGTGGACGTGCTCAACCCGGACAAAGACGTAGATGGATTGCACCCGGTCAATGTCGGGAATCTCTCTCTGGGTTTGGAGGGCTACGTTCCAGCCACCCCGGCGGGCGGCATGGCGCTGCTAAATTACTACGGCATAAAACTGGAAGGGCTGAACGCTTTAGTTGTGGGCCGGAGCGGCGTGGTGGGACGGCCGCTCGCTCAACTACTGCTAGCCCACAACGCCACCGTGACAATCGCGCACTCACACACGCGCGACCTGGAAGCGCTGGTATCGCAGGCCGACCTCGTAGCGACCGCAGTGGGCAAGCCAGAGTTCATTCGGGGCGACTGCATCAAGCCGGGCGCTATTGTTCTCGATTTCGGGGCGAGCATAGTTGAAGGCCACATGACCGGCGACGTGCAGTTCGCGGAAGCGTCCGCGCGGGCCTCGGCCATTACCCCGGTGCCCGGCGGGACAGGCCCGATGACCAACGCCATGCTCCTGCGCAACACCCTGCAAGCTATCAAACGCTATTTCGGCGTCACCTCCTGACGACCGCCCATCCTCAATGAAGAGAGACTGAATGACCGCAACGCAACCGGAACGCAACGAGCTTGCCATAGCTCACGCAGCCAAACTCAAGCCCATAGAAGAAATAGCCGCCATGATGGGCCTCGGCGCGCAGGACATCGAGCCTTACGGCAGCACCAAGGCCAAGATCAAGCTCGAAGTCATAGAGCGCAACAGCGGCAAGCCCGACGCAAAGTACATCGTCGTGACTGCCATTACCCCCACTCCACTGGGCGAGGGGAAGACGACGACCTCAATCGGCCTCGCACAGGGCATGTACCATATCGGCAAGCACGCCATTGTGGCTCTGCGCCAGCCCTCGCTCGGCCCCGTGTTCGGAATCAAGGGAGGGGGTTCGGGAGGCGGCTACAGCCAGGTCGTGCCCATGGAGGAGATGAACCTGCACCTCACCGGGGACATCCATGCGGTGGCCGCCGCCCATAACCTACTCTCGGCCTTCCTCGACGCTTCCATCTTCCACGGCAACCCACTCAACATCGACGTGGAGCGAATCGAGCTGCGTCACGTGATGGACATGTTGGACCGCTCCCTGCGCGAGATTACTAAGGGCCAGGGCGGGAAGAGCAACGGCGTGTCGCGGCAGAGTGGCTTCGATATCGCGGTAGCTTCGGAGGCGATGGCGATTCTCGCGCTGTGCAAGGACATATTCGACCTGCGAGAGCGACTCGGAAAAATCACCGTGGCCCAGGATGTGGAGGGCCAGCCTGTAACCGCCGAACAGCTACGCGCCGCCGGGGCTATGACGGTGCTTCTCAAGGACGCAATCAAGCCGAACCTGATGCAGACGCTCGAAGGCACGCCCGCCCTGGTCCACTGCGGCCCTTTCGCCAACATCGCCCACGGCAACTCCTCGATACTGGCCGACTACATTGGCATCAAGAGCACCGACTACCTTATCACCGAGGCCGGTTTCGGCGCGGACATGGGCTTCGAGAAGTTCTGCGACATCAAGTGCCGCACCAGCGGCCTCAAGCCCGACGCGGCGGTAATCGTAGCCACAGTCCGGGCGCTCAAGTCTCATTCCGGGCGCTTCAAGATCGTAGCGGGAAAGCCCCTGGACCCTGGCCTGACCAGCGAGAACATCCCGGCGCTTGAAGAAGGCATGGAGAACCTGGTCGCACAGATCGAGAATGTGCGGCGCATGGGCATACCTGCCGTAGTGGCTATCAACGCCTTCCCTACAGACACGGCGGCCGAATGGGCTGCCATCGAGCGCGCGGCGACACAGGCGGGGGCGTTCGCGGCGGTGCCCAGCACCCACTACGCGAACGGAGGTGCCGGGGCCGCCGACCTGGCGAACGCTGTGGTGGCGGCTACCGAGCAGGCGTCGGATTTCCGGTTCCTTTATCCCCTGGAGCTAGGCATCAAAGAGAAAATCCACGCCATCGCTACGCAGGTCTACGGGGCAGACGGGGTGGAGTACTCGGAGGCGGCAGAGGCACGTATCAACACGATCACACAGATGGGCCACGCCAACCTCCCAATCTGCATGGCTAAGACCCACCTATCGCTCTCACACGACCCCAAGCTAAAAGGGCGGCCGCGAGGATTCACCCTGCCTGTACGCGACGTGCGGCTTTCCTCAGGCGCGGGCTTTGTCTATCCTCTTTGCGGCGAAATGATGACCATGCCGGGCCTCCCCTCAGACCCCGCGGGAGCATACGTCGATATTGACGAGCAAGGTCAGGTGGTGGGCCTCCACTAAATGGTTCGGGCGCGGCGTTAGGCGTAGGCGTACCGCCGCTTTCCAGCCCCGCTCGTCATAAAAATCATTGACAGGCCCGCGCCAAATGAAGTATCATACCCTGTACGGCTGCGATGCCGTTCTCTAGCAGGGGCGCATTAGTGTGTGCCTTGTAGCTTGCCCTTTCTCATTCCCAGCAGTTCCTCGGGCGCAATAAAGGAGACTCAACCACTTTGAAGCCGCGCCACCCCAACTATAAGCGCATGCTCAAGTCCGCGCTCGTATGCGTGTGCCTTGTGGCCTCCAGCCTGAGCATGCTCATACCAGGCGCTACCGCGCTGCCCGCCCGTGCCGCCAGCCCCAACGGCCTAGTCATCAACGAAGTCTTCGACAGCCAGACGCCCGCCAACGAATATTTTGAGCTTTACAACACCAGCGGCACAACTATAAACCTGTCGACGTACGTTATCTATAACCGAGACGGCAGCACGCCCCTGTCTAACCTGGACGACCCCACAATCGGGCCGAACCAGTTCCGCGTCATCAGTCCGGCCCAGCTTCATACTGCTACGATAGGTGGGCCTACGGGCCTCGCGCAGAACGATTTCCTGGGGCTTGTGAACACTTCCCCCAGTGACTCTATTATCGACGTGGTGAACTGGGGTGGTGCGGCGAATCCCGGCTGGCAAAACTACGAGAGATTCCGCGCTCATTTCTTCAGCTCAAATATTCCCGTTATGCCCCCGCCCGACGACGCGAGATCGCTTCAGCGCTGGCCCGACGGGCGCGACACCGACCAGGGTACCGACTGGGACCGGATACAACGGTCGCCGAACGCGCCTTCTTGCGCCGATCCCTACGAGGTCGGCACCAACGATAACACGCAGTCGGCGGCCCAGCCACACGAGGTAGGTGCGGGGTTTGTCTACTTGCACCGGCTCTGCCCCGCGAACGACACCGATTTCTTCTCTTTTACCGTCAGCAACAGTCTGACCTACACCATCCGTATAACTCCCACCGCAGGTTCGCAGGTGAACGCCATCCTGAGGGTATTTGACAACAACGGTGCACAGATCGCACAGGACAATGATGCCTCTAATCCGGGCGCAATTGTTGTGTTCAAGCCCGCCAACAACGGTATGTACAGGGCACAGGTCCTCAACTCCGGAAGCGGTCCGGCCGAGGGACCGTCCTGGCTCTACAATGTGAATATATCGTCCAGCGGCGACGCCGGTACCACAGCTTCGCCCACGCCGAACACGACCGACTGTAACGACGTCTACGAACCGGACGACCAGCTACTACAGGCCAGGGGCATCGCGCTTAACAGCGAGCAGATACACCTGTTATGCAAGCCAGGGCCGTCCGGCGGTTACGTCTCCGACACGGACTGGATTGTCGTTTCAGCCAGCAGCGGGAAGGTCTACTCCTTCATAACCAAGAACCTCGCTGGGCCGGTCGATACGATCATCAGCCTGCACCTCGCTAACGGCGACAAGCTGGCCGAGAATGACGACGCTACCCCCGGCCAGGGCCTCGGCTCTCGCATAGACTACACGTTCGGCGGCACGGGGAACTACTTCCTGCGCATCCGAGACAAGAGCGGCGCGAGCGGACCCGGCTACCGCTACACCGTGTCGTTCGAGTCGACGGGACAGCTTCCTCCCAGCGCGACCGCCACGCCCTCGAACACCCCCAACCCATTCAGCCCAACACCCACACCCGGCCAGTGTCACGACACCTTTGAGCCTGACGGCGTGATGGAGACGGCCAAGCTCATGTATATCGGCAGCACGCAGAGGCATAGCATCTGCCCCGTGGGCGATGCCGACTGGATACGCTTCTACGCACGTCCGGGCAAGGTCTACACCGTCCGTACCCTGAACCTGGGTGTGGGAGTCGATACCTACATGTGGGTGTTTGACAGCGAAGGCAAGATACTCGGCTACGATGACGACGGTGGGGGCGAAGGCGTCTCGTCGCGCGTCGATTTCTACCCGCTGGCCGACGGCTTCTACTTCGTGCAAATCAAGAACGCGGGAGACCTGGGTGGTTCCGAGCAGACTTACGATATAAGCCTTGCCGTCGCGCCCGGCGTGCCCCAACCGCCCGGCACCGCTACTGGCGTGGCAGCGCCTGCCGTCACCGCGACCGCTGGGGCCGATACGCTGCCCACTACCGTCGTCCAGCCGACCCAGCAGACCGCACCGACCAACCCGCCGCTGTCTTCACCAACGCGCGAGGGTACGCAGCCCACGCCCGCCCTGAACGAGCCTACGCGGGTCGTGCCGCCGCCACAGTCGACGCAGCAGCCGACGGTAGCGAGCGCGCCCGCAACCGCTACTACTGAGCCAGAGATAATACCAGTGCCTACCATAGAGGCAGAACCGACTGCCGCCGACGTGATTGTACCAGGCGTGCCGAACACCGGAAAGGTGATCGTGCTTCCGACAAGGGTGATCGCGCAAGCCCCGGCAATCAAAGAACCTCCCAGGGACACGCAGGCTCAACAGCTTGGCACGGAATATGCGCCGATGCTCTTCAGGGTGTTCTACGACCGGAACCTCAACGACCTCTTTGACGCGGGCGAAGGCATCCGGGGGTTGAACGTCTACTTCGTCGGCAAAGACGCCCGAAACATCGCGCTGGGCAATGTAGTAACGGAGGAGAGCGGTTCCGGCAGGACCACGCTCCCGACGAACGAGCAGCGGATAGTCATCCCGTACCTGGGCATAGACATGCCGCTGACCCGCTTCCCGGAGCGAGAGTTACATTCCATCTGGCTGCCGAAGGTGAGCCTGCCGGAGCGGGTGCCCTAAGTAGCTCCAAACCATAAGACGCGAGGCTTGACACGCCATGGCACAGGACGATACTCAACACGATCCCCATACGACCACGACGCCGCCCGACCGCGCGGCACAGGGTGACGTGTCCACCACCGGGCATTCCACCTACGATGCCCAGGGACCGGCTCCCGACGCGCACGGCGACCATGACGATCACGGCACCCTCGATGCTCATGCCGCGCATGATGCTCATGGCGCGGATGACGCGCACGGTGGGCATGGCGGACATGGCGGACATGGCCCCGACACCTCGGACGTGCCGACACTCGTCCCCACGACCTGGCGACAGTTGATCTTGCCCGCACTGATACTGTTGCTGGTGTTGCTACTCGTTTCGGGACCAATCATGAACGCGTTTGCTTACCGCCCCGCGGCAGGGCCGGAGACCGAGCAGACCGAGCCGCCGCACGAAGGGGAGGGGGCCGTGCCACAGGACACAGCAACCACCCTCGCGCTGGTGGATAGCACCGCGACAACCGCCCTTGCTCCCACCCGCACCACGGCTCCCACCAGCGCGGCGACGGCCACCACAGCAGGGGCGACCGCCACGCTCAGTCCGGGGGACCGGCTCAGCCCCACCCAGACGGCGGTGGCCGACGCGGGCCAGAGGGGAATAGTCGCAAGAGTGCCGGTGGAGTTGACCTTCGCCGGCACAACGTTTGTGGTCAGGACTGGCGACACGCTCCTGCCTGACTGGGAGCCTTCAACCGACCCGGCAACCGCCACCTGGATCGAGGGCACCGTTGCCAATCACGTAATGTACGTGCCCTACTCCGAGGAGAACCTGGCCCTCTTCACCGCGTCCAAGCCCGGCGATATGCTGCGCCTGACCATGAACACCGGCCAGGTATTTGAGTTTGAGGTAAACCGCGCCGAGCGGGTAGCCAACGGACCGCCCACCGAAGACGGCCAGTTTACAGTGACCACCGCCATGTCGCAGGACCACGCGGGCGTTACGCTCTTCCTTATTGGCGACCCGGCCGCCGACCGCGCCGTCCTCCAGGCGGAGTTCACCGGCAACATCCAGTAGCCAGGTGTCCGATCTCCCCCCCGCGCAGGAACCGAGATTTCGCCTGGAAGCCGGGCAGACGGTCATCTTCCTGGGCGACCACACCTCCCCCGATGAGCCTGGGTTCGTGCGCGTAGTGCGCGAAGTGATAGCGCGGTTCTACCCTCAGTTGCGGCTCAACCTCATCACAGCAGGCTCCAGGGGCCAGACGGCCTCGGGCTTGCGCTCGCAGAAGCTGATGGAAGTCCTGCTTTCGTCCCGGCCCGACTGGCTGGCGATCAACCTCGGCCTTACCGACGTGCTGCGCGAGCCGGATACCAGGGCAAAGCACGAAGAGTACGTGAGGCGCAAGTCGCAGGCCGAAGATGGGCCGGACGCCACGCTGGGGCCGGAGTACCGGGCCAAGCCGTACGAGCTGGGTCCGCAGTCGGACATCGGTAGGGACCCAGAACCGCGCCTGGAACGTCTCGCCGCCTTCACGAGTGACCTGACGGAGGCGCTAACCATGTTGCAGACAGCGGGCATTCGCCCAATCCTCTTCACCACCGTGCTGCTGGGCAGCGACCTTACCAGCCCTCTGAACCTCACGCTGCGCGTCTACAGCAAAGCCATCAGGGACGTGGCCGAAGGCACGGGTGCCGCATTGGTAGAGGTCGAGAGGGCGTTCCGCGACGTGCTGGATAGGGCCGCCAACTACAAGCAGTCGGTGTCCCTCACCGATGCGCAGGGCCGCGTCAACCCTCAAGGTGAGGCGTTGATTGCTCGCAACTTTCTGCACACCTTCAGCATACTGCCGGGACCTGGCTTCAGGCCGAAACGCTAGGCCGGGCCGCCTCTACCTCGGGAAGAACAGCAGGTACAACGCCCCCAGGAGTATCACCAGGGCCATTATCGCGCCCCACGGTATCGAGGCCACCCTGGAGCGCCGAACGCCCCCGTGCTTGTTCCCAAGTATATATGGCATGTCGGCCACCACCGTGTTCGAGCGGAAAAGCAGTGCCGCCTTGAGCCGTAGGGCGCTCTGGTTGTGCAGCAGGTACTCCCAGAACCGCGAGGGCAGCACCTCCGGCAGCACGATAGTAATGGTGTCGTCCGGGATTTGGCGGTCGCGCGCGTCGATGTAGTGCAGAAGCGGCCCAACCAGCGAGCGGTACGGCGACTCGATTATCACGAGGTTGATATCGGTATCCGGTAGCAGCCTCTCCCATTCTTCGCGGAAGCGTTCCGCCTCCTCCGTGTCCTCGCCCTCCACTATATGCACCGCCGTGACGTTCTTGTTCAGCGAGCGTGCGTATCCCAGCGCGGCCAGCGACACCTGGTTGAGGCTCGATACGGGCACGATGAACGTGTGCTTGTACGCGGTGTAGGGCACCGCTTCCACGGCGGCTACTTCACGCGATACGCGGGCGTAGTGCCTGTTGATCGCCATGAACATCCCAATCATTAGCGGTATCAGAATAGCCACTATCCATGTGCCACGGTCCAGCTTGGTAAACACCGCTACCGCCAGCACTGTCAGGGTCGTGGCGGCACCCACCAGGTTCATCAGGAAGTTGCGCTGCCAGCCGGGCGGCCGGGTCTTCCACCAGCGCACGACCATACCGCTCTGCGACATGGTGAAGGCCCCGAACACGCCTACAGCATACAACGGGATGAGGGACGAGGTGTCGCCGTTATAAACTACGACGAGGACCGAGGCCAGCACCGCAAGCGTCACGATGCCCCACGAGAAGGCGAGCCTGTCGCCGCGGAACGAGTACTGGTGCGGCATGAACTTGTCGCGGGCCATAAAGTAAGACAGGCGGGGGAAGTCGGCATAGGCGGTGTTGGCGGCCAGCACCAGGATGAGGGCCGTGGCTATCTGGATGAAGAACCACAGGCCGCCCGTACCAAACACCGTGCGCGCAAGCTGCGAAACCACCGTCTCATGCTCGTTGGGGATGATCTGCAATTGCACGGCCAGGAACGTGATGCCGATGAACATCGTTATGGCTATGGCCGCCATCAAAAGCAGCGTCTTGCGCGCGTTTGCGGCCTCCGGCGGCTTGAAGGCAGGCACACCGTCCGCGATAGCTTCCACGCCCGTCAGCGCCGCGGAACCCTGTGTGAATGCGCGCAGCAGGAGCACCAGACCAAGGCTCTCGGCAGTGCCTTCCGGCAGAGCTGCGGGGCCCGTGGCCTCGTATACCATAGGGCCACCGATCTCGAAGAAGAGCCGGAGCAGACCGTAGACAATCATGCCAAGCATACCCACGATGAACAGGTAAGTAGGCACCGCGAAAATGTTGCCCGCTTCGCGCACTCCCCGCAGGTTGGTCAGCGTGACAAAGATAATGATGCCGATGCAAATTGGGACGCGATGCTCCCTTAGCTCCGGGTAGAGCGAGTAGATGGCAGCCACGCCCGCCGCGACGCTCACGGCCACCGTCAGGATGTAGCCTATGAGGATGGAGGACGCGGCGGTAAGCCCGGCCAACGTGCCCAGGTTGTCCTTCGCCACGATATAGGTGCCGCCGCCTCGCGGGTAGGCCGCAATCGTCTGCCGGTAGGAGGTGACCACGATCATCATTAGCACCGTAATGGCTAGCACGACGGGCATGGCAACCCACAATGCCCCTGTCCCGGCCACGATGAGGATGCGCAGTATTTCCTCGGTCGCGTAGGCTACGGAGGAAAGCGGGTCGGATGAAAGGATCGCCAGGGCCTTGACGTTGGTCAGGCGCTCGTGGATGGCGGCTTCCGTGCTGAGAGGCTTGCCGATGAAGACGCGCTTGATGACACCGAACGCTCGGCCTATGGGGGTCCGAGGAGCCTGTGTCTCCAGCGAGGCTACCAGCATGCCCCTGGTGCGCTTGAACGGGCCACTCGTGCGGCTGTACTTGATTATCTGGTCGCCGGGGTGGCTGCCCTTTACGCGCTCCTCCTGCCGCAGGTAGTGCTGGTCCGCTTCGTTCGCTCGGTTGCCAGGTTCCCGCAACACAACCGGGGCCGCAGGGTCAGCACTCGAAGTCACCGGGCCACTACTATCCCTGGGAGCGATTATGGGCGCGGCACTACCAGGCTCAGGCGATATGCCGACGATGCGGCGCTGGTGCCGTCTGCCTGTGTCACCCCCGTCAAGCCCGTTCGCACCGCCAGCAGCGCCTGCAACCGCGTCGGGAGCTGCCTGCCCTCCTGCGGCTGCGCCGTTCCCCACCGAGGGAGTGCCCGGTGCTGTATTATCTTGTTCCGTGTCGCTCGTCGCGCCGCCGTTGTCTATGGCGTCACCCATGTATGATGCTGCTCCCTGCCGCCCTATCCCTTGAGGAGATTACCTACTACGAATACCACGTTTGCCGGTCTCTCTGCCAGCCTGCGCATGAAGTAAGGGTACCACTCCTGGCCGTACGGCACATACACCCGCATGTTGTACCCCTGCTTGACAAGCTCCAACTGCAAGCTGCGGCGCACCCCATAAAGCATCTGGAACTCGAACTTCGATGGAGCTATACTCATCTTGGCCGCGTACCGCCTGATGTGCTGTATCAGGCGCTCATCGTGCGTGGCGATCCCCGGATAGTTGCCCTCTTTGACGAGCAGGCGGGCCAATCTCGCATAGTTTATGTCAACATCTTCCTTGCGAGGGAAGGCCACCTCGGACGGCTCGTTGTACGCCCCTTTGCAGAGCCGCACGCGCGCGCCCAGCTTGTTCATCTCCCGCACGTCAGCCTCGGTGCGGTAGAGATAGGCTTGCAGCACCACCCCCACGTTGCGGAATCCACCCTTATGCCAGAGCCTGCGGAAGATATCCAGCGTGCGCTCGGTGTAGGCTGAGCTTTCCATATCGATCCGCACGAAGTTATTCAGTTCCCGTGCCCGGGTGCAAATCTGCGCCACGTTCTCATAACAAAGCCCCTCGTCTATGTCCATCCCCATTTGCGTCAGCTTGAGCGACACGTTAGAGTCGAGCCTGTGCCGGGCGATAGCTTCCAGTATATCCATGTAGCTGGCGGCGGCCTGCCGGGCCTCGTCGGCGTTGCAGATATTCTCGCCCAGGTGGTCGAACGTAGCCTTGCAGCCGCGCGCGTTCAAGGTGGCTATGGCCTGCACCGCCTGCTCCAACGTCTCCCCCGCCACGAAGCGCAGGGCGAACTTGCGCGCCGCGCCGTTGTTCAAGGCGACGTTCTGCAAGTCCTGGCTGTTGGATAGCGATAAGAAGGCTTGTCGTAACAACTCTCTTCTCCTTTGAAGATAGTATTAAAGCAAAATTAGCCCGGCCCACTCAGGCCGGGCTAACCTCAGAACTAGGGGCTGGTCGTCCCGCGCGTGGTAGTGGCGAGTGGAATAATCGACGGTGTGACTGCCGCCGGTGGCTGTTCTGCCGCGCCGGATACCGGGTCCTGGTCGGTCGAGAGAAGGTCGGCGTGGGCCTCGTAATCGGTAACGGTAGCCTCCTCGAACTCAGCGTCTGTAAAGGCGGCGACAGGCACCTCAAAGGTAATCGAAGCCCCCGGTGCAAGTCCCTCGGTGGCGCTAAATCCACCGTAGCCAATTCCCAGCAGGTGACGGTCGGTGTTTTCCACTGACGTGCCGTACAGTTCGACCTTCACCGTGGCGCTCTTCACGGTGACAGGCGCAGGCACCGGGGTCGCTACAGGTGGGGTGCCCTCCACGCGGTGAGGCATCATGACGTTGTTGGTGGCCTTGAGTGGTATCACCCACTGCTCGTTTTCAGCGTCCTTGCGCGCCGGACCGTTGTTTTCTACCTTCAGCCCACTGGCATAAGGCGAGCTGGGTTGCGTTTCTTCCCTGTGCGGCAAGCTAATATTGGAGGGCTTCCAAACGAAGAGGAGGGCGTATACCATGAGGGCGATGCTGCCGAGGGTAACCGCCGCGGCTATAGCTATCGTCACCGGGCGCGGCCATCTGCGCGCACGCCTGCGCTGCCCCGTATCCCCTGCCTTCCTGGGCCTTTCGTTAACTGCCTTGCTGGGCGCTGTCAAGGTTGAACCCCTCCTCTGAGAAGTCTAACGGTCGAACCGCCGGGGCGGTGCCCATGTTCGGTCGAGCCTGTGCTGCCCCATGCTTGGGTTGGCAGTTGCGAGTATTATATCACCGAGGCTACGCGTGGACAAGCATAAAAAACATAGATATGTAAGCCCTATGATGCCTGGGCCGTGCGAGACTTGGTGGTCATCTGCCGAAGGCGGTTGATGACCCGTTCCGCCTTGGCCTCAGTAAGCTCGTCCAGGGTAGCAACTTCCAGCCTGCCCAGTAGCTCCCGCATCTCCATGCCTGCCTTGGCGGTGAGCCTGACAATCTCACGCACCTGCGTGTCGGTGGACATGCCCGCGCGCCCCGAGTCCATACTCCCAATCGCCTGCCCTACGTCGAGGATTTTGCCGCCATGTTCGGGCTTCTGTACTTCGGCCTGCTCGGTTTCGTCCGGGCGGTCGCGGCCGTAGAGGTCCAGGCCCACGCCGAGCAGTGACGCACATTTCTTCAGCGCGTCGGAGGCTGCTGCCTTAAAGTCGTCGGCTATGGATAGCGGCCTGCCGTTCTTGTTACCCGAGGCGTGTCGCTTAATGTCGGCCCCGCCGAACTGCGTCTTGACTATCGTCTGACCGCCGGGCGTGCGCACCGTGAGCTTGGCCTCGACAACCACCTCGTCTTCCAGGATCTGCTTGTCCACCACCTCGAAGTCCCAGTTGAAGCCGAAGACCATGTTGAGCCGCTCTGTGACGTAGCCATGTTCGACGTAAGCAAATTGCAGGCCGCCGCGCCCCTGCCGGTACTTGATCTCGTGCCTGGGCGTGCGCTGCAACAGGAAGTCGACCTGCGCCTCGCTGAGGGTCTGCATGAACAGCTTGTGCCTGTCGCTCCCGGCAGCTACCTGCCCGGCGGAGATTGGTGCCAGCCCTCTGCTCTCCGCGCCTTCCGTCTCGTTGAAAGCATCCGACATTGCAACTTCCTCTTTCTTGTGGGATATGTGCCCATAATAGCACTAATGTTCTACAAATGCAAGAGATTGTGCTGCTTTGCCGGTTACTTCTTGGGTTTGCGCCGCTTGGGGGCCTTCCCTTCCAGGCTCGTTTTGCGCTCGGCCTCGAAGTTGGCGAGAGACTGCCCCACTCGCACGGCGTTGTAGCGCACACCCAGGAACTTCGAGTTGCGATCCTTGTCGCGCTTGCGGTCGCGACGTTCGGCTTTGTCAATCGGCGGCATCTTTCGATCTCACTTGCCCGTATTATCCCATGCGCGTACACTCAATAGCATGAACCGCGAACGAATCAGGCTTGACGAACTGCGCGCGCTCATCATCAACGGCATAACTGCGTCGGTGGCACTCGCACTGACGGCCAACGTGCTTAGGAACCGGGAAATCGAGCCTCGCCCCTGGAAAGAAGGTACTACAGCCCCTCTCATCGAGATTATAGTACCAGCCCGCAACGAAGAAGCCAATATCCTTCGGCTGCTGCATACGTTACTACGCCAGGAGTACCCGCAGGACAGGTGCCAGATTACAGTAGTAGACGATGGCTCCATCGATGCCACAGGCACGTTGGCTCGGCAACTGGCCGTGCGCCACCCTCGCCTGCGAGTAATCGAGGCTCCACCCCTGCCCACCGGCTGGACCGGCAAGAACCATGCCCTCTGGACGGGAGTACAACAAGCCGTAGATGCGGACTGGCTCCTCTTTGTGGACGCCGACACCCGCCACCACCCTCTCATGCTCTCCTCAGTCGTGCAGCACGCCGAGTCGGTGCGGCCAGACCTGCTCAGCCTGGTGACAGGCATGCGGCTGAAGAACTTCTGGGACCGCCTGGTGGTGCCTCAGGTGGGCGAGCTTTACACGCTCTTGGTCGGCTCAATGGACGCGGTGAACGGCAAGGGCCGGAGCGCCGCCGCTAATGGACAGTTCATTCTGGTGCGGCCGCGACTTTACCGGCAAGTGGGAGCTACTGAAGCGGTAAGGTTCAACGTGGCGGAAGACCGGGCACTGGCAGCGGCGTGCAAAGCTAGGGGAGCGACCATCAGATTGGACTACGGTCGCAGACTCGTCAGCACTAACGTCTACGACTCCTTCGGCGATATGTGGCGCGGCTACTCCAAGACCCTCTTCTGGGCCACAGGACACAATACCGGACGCGCGCTGCTGGTCGTACTGTCGCTGACGTTCTATGCCTTCGCACCTGTTGTAGACCTCATACTAGCCCTCACTGTTAGTAGGTGCTACCGGGGGTGCAAGCGCCTGACGAATGCTTCACTGCAACTCTTGCCGATGATGCTCCTGCGGGCGGCGGTGTGCCGGCAGATGGGCGTGCCGCTTCGATACGCTTTAGCCTACCCCTTATCTGTGGGGCTGGGCAACGCTATGCTCTTGTATTCCCTCTTCCGGGTGCTTTCCGGTCGTGGCGTGGGCTGGAAGGGCCGCACGTACCGCAAGTAGCACGCGAACCTCACCGAAAAGCGAACAGGACCGCCCGTTGGCGGTCCTGTTCCACTGCTACTAGTTGTTAGTTGGCGCGGCCTGGGGTCTGGCAGTTGGGATAGAAGGTATTGGCTACTATCTTGGCTGCCTGCGCCCTGGTGACGAGATTGGACGGTCTGAAGTATGGCCTGTTCTGGTTGTCGCAGTCCTCACTTGCATCACCGCATGGGTACCCGCCGATCACACCGCGCTGAGCGAGACGCTCCACGTAGAGGTAGAAGGACGAGGGGTCGTTCTCCTCTGCGGGAGGGGGAACGTCAGCGAAAGTCTGTCCCTCTACCTCGTTCACGTACCCTGCCGCGTTAGAGACTATCTTCGCTAGCTGTGCTCTCGTGGCGTTAGCGGAAGGACGGAAGTAGGGCCTGTTCTGGTCGTCGCACGGCTCAGATGCTGTGGCGCCGCAAGGATAGCCGCCCATCACGTTGCGAGCGGTCAGCCTCTCGACGTAGACGTAGAACGATGAAGGCTCATCGGAGGGCGGTACGTCCGCGAACGACTGCCCTTCAACGTCCTCGTTGAAGCCTGCTGCATTGGACACTATCTTGGCTATCTGCCCCCTGGTGATGTTGTTGCCTGGGCGGAAGTAGCCGTTGCCACTCGTGCCGCAAGGCTCGGCAGCGCCAGTCTGCGGGTTGGTGCCTCCGCAAGGATAACCGCCCAATACTCCTCTACAGGCAAGACACCTGACATAGGGGTAGAAGGAGCTTTCCTCCTGAGAGGGTGGCACATCCTGGAACTGTATAGTACAGACCGTAGGCACCGATGTAGCGGTAGCTATGGCAGTCCTCGTGCTGGTGCTTGAGGCAACCGCCGTACGTGTAGCAGTTGAAGTCGGTACGGTTCCCGTAGAGGTTACGGTTGGGGTAGGTACGGGTCCGCCTAGTGGTCCAGTCGGTAGCGGCCACACGTACGCGCCGCGCCCGCGGGTGAACACCGCTATTGTTGTGAAGCCATGGTCAATCGCCATGTCCCAGATCATGACGTTGGGCATGCTGTTGTTGAAGCGGTACCAAACAGGCGAAACGGCGTCGATGTCGTCCGTGAAGTAAAAGCCCCAGTCCGTGCCCACGAACACCTGCTTGCGGTAGTTGGGGTTAGCCAGTATCGAATCAACCGGGATGTTAGGCAGGTTGCCCGTCTTGTTCTCCCAGGTAATAGTGAGGCAGTTGGGCGCGGCCGAGCAGGTAACGCGGAACACGTGTCCCGGCTGTGAAGGCGTGTTCTGGTCGAAGCCGCCGACAGCCGCATAGCCCTGCAACGGATTGATGGGATCGGTAGTCACGTCGAGGACGGGACGGTTGGGCAACACGGCATTGCCCTCGGTCACGGGGACCCAAGTTGCAGTGTCGGCAGCGCCCAACCCCAGGTTGAAGCCATACCAGACGTTGCCGTCGTTGGTACCCACTATAGCGGTGGTTGACAACGAGACGGCGTAGCTAAGCTGGTTGATGAAGGAGCGGTTCCCCAGCGTGTTCTTGGTAAGGTCGGGGCTGTTCGGATACCAGTTTAGCGCGCTGAGGCCGCCGGTCACGCTCTCCCAGACCCGGTAGCTACCGGCAATCAGGTGGGTGCATCCTGCTTGGGGGCAGTCGTACTTGTACAACTCGTAGGGAAAGACGAAGCTAACGCGAGGAGTATCGGTCGTATTCCAGGGGCCGTTGACGGGAGCGTACGTGCCGTTAGGCCCATTGACAGAGACAAACAGATTGCCATTCTGGCTCTCCTGGTACCAGCGCAGCTCCTGCATCGGCTCAATCCGGGCGTACATGCCGTCGCCGCCTCGCTTGACCTGCCACATAGCGGGGCCAACGTTGCCACCACTCCACTTGTAGACCATAGAGCCGTTGTCCTGGGAACCCGCGTTGATGCCCGGCGTATCGCTGATAGCGAAGTTGGCCGTTATGTCACCTGAGTAGAACTCGATAGTGTTCAGGCTGTCGTTCAGTTGGGTAAAGGTGATTGTGTCGGTGGGACTTACCGTCATATTGTGGCTGACGTACATTCCACCGTCGTTGCCCGCGAGCATACTTGTAGAGGAGCCAGGGATGTATTCCAGGGCGTGCTGGTCTACGTGTACCTGCTTCACATCTTCCTCGGTATAGCCGCAGGTGATGTTGGTAAACGTATCGGCGCCATTGTTCGACTTGAAGATGTCTATGGTATCTACTACAACCACATCGGGGTTATTCGGGTCTACCTCTATGTGCTGGTTGTACCAGTTCTGAGCACCCGTGTTGTCGCAGCCTTGCCAGTCGACTGTGCTACCCGTGCTTTCTCCGTGGCCAGCGCGCTGCTGCCAGGTAGCACCAGCATCGGTGGTGCGCCAGACACCCAGGGGAGCCCCACGTTCGGTGGCCGTGTTCGGATAGATCGCCTGAACGATGGCGTACAACACGTTTGGATTGCTGGGTGCAATTGCCATGTCAATACGGCCCAACTGGTTGCCGTTAGCCAGGTATTGTGGAACGCCAGTAGCCGTACCCGTGGGCCAGCCGCTGGCTTGCACCGTAATCGCATTCCAGCTTGCGGGGCAACCGCTGCTGGGCACAGTGGACTTGTAGATACCGTTAGCTCCGTTGTCGGCAAGGTTGCTCTGTACAGTCGTGCTGTAGCCACGCGCCCCTACCGCCACGTACATAGTCGTGAGGCTGCCGGAGTCGCTAAGTATCAGGCCCGTAACGTCCTGACGCTGGTTTGAGAAGCTGTTGGTGACGCAAGGTCCGGTCCAGTTGTCGCCGCCATCGTACGAGAAGTACACGCCGGTCTTGGTGCCTGCCACCACAATATTGCTATTGTTGGGGTCGGCCTCTACCTTGCCGACTGCGTTGTACTGGGGGAATCCGTTGCCCGCGTTAGGGTAGGCGGGGCCGAATACGTTAGCGCCCTTCACATTCCAGGTGTTCCCGGAGTCCGTGGACTTGTAGATGCCCACGCTGCCCATGGAGAAAGAGCCAAAGTTCAGGTCTCCCGTGCCGGCGTAGATGGTGCTTGGGTTGTTAGGGTCCAGTGAAAGATCGTCTATCGCGGCGGTATTGAGCAGAGGGTCATCGGTGACAGGCTGCCATAGGGTGCCGGCACTGCAACAATTGGTGGTCTTCCACACGCCGCCACCCACCGTGGCTATGTAGGCGGTTGTGGTCACCACTGGGTCAACCTCGATGTCGTTGACCCGCCCTGACACCTTGCCATAGGCAAAGCAGCCCTGGCAGCCGCTACTTTGCAGGGGCTTAGGCCCGAGTGAAGTCCAACTGGTGGTACTCAGCGAAAGCGGGCTTTGCGGAGCGTTCGGACCGGTGCCGCTTCTCTTGTAAGTATGCGTTCCGCCGGGCACTCGGTGGCCGACCAGCTTGTCTTGCTTCGCCGCCTCCAGCAGCCAGCTTGTATCGACCTTGCCCGTCGGATAGCTGACGCGAGCGTGCCAGTATTCCTCCAAGCTGAGCAGCTGCCCACTTTCGCCCGGCTGCCCGCCTGGCGCGTAGGCGTTGGGGTCTACCAGGGCACTGCCCGTCTCGGCTTTGCTCGGTCCCGACTGCCACTGGACCAGCATGGCACATGCCCATACCGCCAGCAGCGAAGTAATAACAACAAACAGCCGCCAACGGCCCTTAGTGCCGTCACCCTTTAGCTTACCTAACATACTCCCTCTCCCTTCCTTGCCGAACAACAGAGGACGCTCAAGCACACCCAACGGTCAGAGGTGCGGCGCAGCTAATGCAAGAAATGGACCAAAATGCCCGTGCCTGGTCCATCCGCTCAATTAGGCTTGTGCTCGTATACATGGGACTCGCCGCTGTTAATCCTGCCACCATCCCCGGCTGCGCCCCAGGATGAGACATGGTCGAGTCACCAGATGAGCCTCTGAGTATACCCACCGCAGACTTGCCGCGTCAAACTACTTCCGCCCTCTCGTCCGACAACAGAGCAGCGGACCGGACAAATGAATGTCTGGTCCGCTGCTCTGCATGCCTGAGATTGTCGCTGGTGCGGGTCCACCGCTCCACTGCTTATTTCAAGGCTTTGCGCGCCGCGATCCTGCCGAGCTTGACTGCCACGCCCGCGCCCGGTACGAGCGTGCCTATAGCGTCGCTGCCTACGTCGAACAGGGCGTCGTTTTCCAGCATGGCGGTCACCTGTTTCTTGATCTGCCCGCCCTCGGTGCGGGTCTCTCCCGTTACCGCATCGAACTCCCACACGGCGCGCTTGTCTCGCGTGACCCAGTGGAACTCGAACGCGTACACCGGGCGAAAATAGAGGTAGATGTAGTCGATGTCGATGCGTTCCTCGTTGACCATATCAGCCTGGAAGGTCTTCACGAGGCTCTGGATGAGGCGGCGCACCAGGAACGAGCTACGGACTTCAGGCGGCACGACCACCGCGCCGGTCTGCTCCAACGCCTCCAGCGAGGACACTTCTCGCTTGTTGGGGGCGGAAGTGTACTTGCTGTAGTCGCGGTCCTCGCCTCGCACCGGGTCGATCATCAACTCGCGCCGGACCTCCTCGATACAGTGCTCTACCGCTTCGAGGCTGAAATTGGGTGCCCTATCGCGGCGAACCGGGTGCTCCTCGCCGTGTACGGTGACGGTCTGCACCTCTGGGGCCACTTCCACGATGTAACGATGCCTGCGGTCGTAGCTGTATCGCGCCAGGGCAGAGCCGTACCAGAACGGTTCGTAGCGCACCTGGCTGCCGCTAATCACGATCTCGTCCCACTTCGGACGCTGCATCAGCTTGGCGACCGTGCCGAACGCGTCCATCTTCTTGCCTATCATCCGCTCGTGGACTTCGCCGGGCGAGTAGGGCGAGACTACTTCTATGATTCTTTCGTCGCCAAGATTTATCTCCATGTAGCACCTCGCATGGGACGTTTCCTCATTCTACTGCGAACGGCAGGCGGGCGCAAGACGTACTCGCCTGTGTGGTACCGGCTCACCGGCACTCAACCCACTCCTTTACGCCTCCGTGGTTGGCGCAAGCGTCTTCACCTGCACCGTAAGTGTAAGTACTATCGTGGCAGAGCGCGCCGTACTTCCTGCCTACCGTGCAGGTTGGAATTATCTTGAGCAATGCTTCAAGCTTCTCCTCGCTGATTTTAGGCATTGCACGCAGTGTAAGTTCGGCAAGCCCCATCGCCTGCCTGGCCTCTTCGGACATGATTAGTTGCGGCCGGTGATTGGATTGAGACACTACGCTCATAACGAGTTGAACCGCAAGAAGCAAAGCCGCACAGATAGCAAGCGCCCCAAACCAGGCGCGAATATGAGCCTTCCAACCCAGATCACGCCTGGGGACACCGGGACCTGGCTCCGGAGGCTCATACTGCCGCGCGGTTGGGCCATCGAGCATCGTATCCCGTACTGCAACACGTCTGACACGCATGGGATCATTATCGCTAGAATTGAGGCGCTGAGTCAACGAAGTGTGCTCGCTAAGAACTGATTTCAAAACCTAGAAAACAGCAATTGTAGGGGCAGGTCCCCGTGCCTGCCCTGGTTCGAGGTTAGCACAAGGGCAGGCACGGGGACCTGCCCCTACATCGGTTTTGAAGTGAGTTCTAAGTATCGGCCGCCTCTAAGCCAAAAACATTGTTACGCTAGCCCTGAGAGGTAGCTCGGATATGCCGGTTCCCACCCAAGCTCCTCTTTGACCCTGGCGTTGCTGCACGCGAACGAGCGTAACACTCTCGGCCCGCCTCCGGTTGGCTCCGGTGCTCCCAACTGTGCCGCGACAAAGCTGTAAAGGCGCGTGTAGCTGACCGGCTCGTCGTCAACGATGTTGTACACGCTGCCCGGCCGGGCCTTCTCGGTTGCCAGCACAACCGCGCGTGCCATGTCAACTACGTGCACCTGTGAGAGCAGGTCACTGCCGTCCGCCGGGTACACTAGTCTACCTTCTTGCGCTGCCTGCCGCCAATCTTCCTCGCGCCCTGTGCCCGGACCGTAGAAGAGGCCGCCGCGCAAGATGCACCAATCGAGGGTTGAGGCCCGCACCAGGTCTTCCATGTCGGCGGCAGATTGTATCACGGGGGATGGCCGGAGTGGTGCCGATTCGGTGACGACTTCCTGCCCCGTATCGCCGTAGAGCATGGCAATACTTTGCTGAACGTACCTCCTGACGCCGTTCTTCGTTGCCGCCGCGATCAGGTTGCGCGTGCCCTCGCGGCGTATGCGGTCGTTGAGGCTCCAGTCGCGCTCGCCAGACCTGGGGATAGCGGTAGCAAGGTGCAGGGCAGCCTCACAACCACCCGCCGCGGTTTGCAGACTGCCGAGGTCTAGAATGTCACCTATGGCTGCCTCGACCCCCATCTGCCGGAAGTACGACAGGCGTTCGGCATCACGAACAACGACACGCACGGAATGTCCTCGCTCAACCAGGCGCGGCACCACCTGCCGCCCCAGCACACCCGTCGCACCAACCACCAGAACGCGCATAGTTAGGGCCAGCCTCCTCGTTTGGCACAATATTATAACAATTAGATGCTTCCTGGCCCTCGACGCAGGTATGAGACTCCGGCACCAGAGGACTAGAATAGCGTCCGGCCCTCACCGGGAGATTCCACACTGCGGTAGTGAGCCAAGCTCCTGTTGACAGTGGTAGGCACGGATGCTAATATGGCGAAGGCCGGAATGATCCCTGGAGGGCACTCATTACTCCGGCCCGTCGTCTTATATGAAGAGGAGTTGATAGTCAATGAGTAGTTACGGACCACCACCAGGCGGACCGCCACCTGGCCCAGGACAGCAACCGCCGCAACAACCGCCACCGCAGGGCTACACACCAGGCTACGTACCACCACCCGGCGGCCCACCACCCGGCATGCCCCCCGGCGCGCCGCCCTCGCGGAGGTCGCCCCTGCTCATCATTGGTGGCATCATGCTGGCCCTGTTGCTGTTGTGTGGTGTAGGTGGCTTCTTGCTGTTCAACACAGTAATGAACGCCACGCAGCCCGTAGTCAACGCCGGGGAAGCCTACATGGCGGCGTTACGCGACGGCGATTTCACCAGGGCCTTTGAGATGTCCGATACCGCGCTTCAGCAGGAGGTGGGTGATGCCGAGGGTCTGCAAGCAGCGCTGGGAGATAAGCAGTTGGCAAGTTGGAGCTTTACTTCTCGCGCCATCAACAACGCCCAGGGCACCCTTTCGGGCACCACTGCCTACACCAACGGCGAAACGGGCACGGTCGACATGACGCTCACCCAGGTGGGAAATAACTGGAAGGTGGCCGGAATTACCCTGAGGTGATGCGGGCACCGCAAGTAGTGGGTAGCAAACCGAGAGGCCCGGAGAAAAGTACTCCGGGCCTCTTGTGTTCTCAGTTACCTAGCCTGTGCGCGGGCTTATGCCTTTTTCTTGCGTACCTTTACCTCGACCTTGTTGAGGTTCTCAGAAACCCTATATTGAACAATCTTGCTTATTAGTTCCAGCGGTAGCGGTTCATCAAGGGGGAATCTTACGGAGCCTTTCGCGCTCGCATACCTGGCTAGTTCAGCCTTGAATGCCTCCTGGACCCCACTCGACACCGGATAAAATCCGATGTGCTGCTTCCACGCGGCAAAATACACCAGGTAGCCGTTCAGCACGAAAGTGGGCATTTGATAG
Organism: Chloroflexia bacterium; assembly: GCA_036386675.1. GTDB lineage: Bacteria > Chloroflexota > Chloroflexia > QHBQ01 > JADMIH01 > JADMIH01. The sequence continues at coordinate 49,168 of DASVVE010000071.1, forward strand.
CTTATTCGCTCTTCGGCACCAGGCGCAGCAGCTTTGATGGTGGCGCGCACTGATTTAAGGAGAGCTTGTATCTCTTGGGGGAAGGTGGCTATGTACTCGTCAACCGAGCGGAAGCCGCTTTTCTGGTTTTCCATGTGGGTGCTCTTTCCTGCTACTTATTCTGGAAATAGCAGTGGTTGGTTCGTTCCTTTGGTTCGTTCCTTTGGTTCGTTCCTATTGTATAGTCGGCACCGCGAAATGGACAACAGGTGGTCGGCTCAGAACCAATGAACAAGCCCGCCGTGCTGGTATTCACCACGCTGTCCGGTACCCCTCGAGTCAAAATGCCACCCAAGAGGTGGCATTTTCGTGTTCAGTCAGATGGTCGGGGCGCCGCGATTCGAACGCTTTGCTAGCCCGCTTCAGTCCCTACCGTTACCTTGCCGGCTCATACCGCATCGCCACCGCTCCCGAGCCAAACTCCAGCCGGCTGACGAGCTTCAAGTCGAGATACTTCGATAGACCCGCGAACAACGTCGGCCCGTGGCCCGCTATCCTGGGCTGCACTACGAACTCGTACTCATCGATCAATCCCAACTCCGCCAACGCCAGTGGGAGCTTCACGCCCCCCACGAACAGTCCCTTACCGGACTCCCGTTTGAGCTGTTGAACGGCCTTGCCCAGATCCCCGCGCACCAGCTCCGCGTTCCAATCCACCCGCTCCAGGGTGCTCGAAACGACGTACTTCTGTGCCGCGTCAATCGTCCGTGCAAAGGGCTCCATCCAATCGGCCATCCAAGCAGGCCTCACGCCCGTAGGCGCCAGCCTCCACGCCGCCTCCATCATTTCGTAGGTCACCCGACCAAAGAGGAGGGCATCGGCCTGCGCGAGGCTCTCAGCCCAGTAACGGTGCAATTCCTCGTCCGCGAGCCCTGCACGATGATCGCAGCAACCATCCAATGTGACGTTGATCGAATACCGAAGGGGTCGCATTACATTCTCCTGAAGCGAGCTAACAATTAGTAGATTGTTCCAGGGGACAGTCGCATCAGGGTTTTTCCCTCACTCGAAGTTGCCGTCGGAACTGCCGTTAGTATAACACAAACGGCACGAGTATTAGAACACTCGTGCCGTTTTCGTGGCTATTTATAGTGTCGGGGCGCCGCGATTCGAACGCGGGACCTCTTGAACCCCATTCAAGTGCGCTACCGGGCTGCGCTACGCCCCGCCGGACACATCACAAGATTATAGCACATTCGAGCGTGCTGCGCAAACCAGATCGGCTAGATGAGCGTTCAGAGTTGAGGCAAAAGTAAAGTTCACACTAAAGGAGAATCCCATGTAAACTACACTATTTCGTGAAGAGTGACTTGATAGCGTAAAGGTTCACCTGCCTGTTCATCTCGGCAATGGACTCGGTCAGGGGGATACCCTTGGGGCACACCCGCACGCAGTTCTGGTCGTTGCCGCAGTATGCGATGCCGCCTTCTCCAAGCAGCGCCTCCAAGCGCGCCGTGGAGTGCATGCCACCCGTGGGGTGGCTGTTGTGCAGTCGGGCCTGGTTGATGGCCGCCGGGCCGATGAAGGGCGACTGCTCGTTGAAGTTGGGGCAAGCCTCCATACAAGAGGCGCACGCGATGCAAGTTGATAGCACGTACGACTTCTGCCGCACTTCCTCGTTCATCCTGGGGCCTGGTCCGAGGTCGTAAGTGCCGTCAATCGGCACCCACGCCTGCACCCGCTTGAACGCCTCGAACAACCGCGTGCGGTCCACGATCAGGTCGCGCACCACCGGGAACGAGGTCAACGGCTCCAACGTGATAGGCTGCGCCAGTTTGTCCACCAGAGCAGAGCATGACTGCCGCACCTTGCCATTGATGAGCATGGTACAGGCCCCGCACACCTCCTCCAGGCAGCTATTCTCCCACACCACCGCATCCGTCGGCTTGCCGTCGGCTGTCACTGGGTTGCGCTGGATCGACATCAGGCACGAGATGATGTTCATACTGGGCCGCCACGGGATGTCGAACTCTTCCCACCGGCGGTTCGCGTCGGGCTGGTCGCTCGGCTTGTCCTGCCGCAGGATGCGCACGCGGACGGTCCTCTCGCCGCCGGACCTCTCTTCTGGCATTTAGATCTCCCTTATTGGACGATGGACTATGGACGATGTAGGGGTGGTAAGTGGTAAGTGGTAAGTGGTTAGTGGTTAGTGGTTAGTGGTTAGTACCTAATAATCCTAAACCTTGGCGCGTTCTTTGCGTCCTTGGCATCTTGGCGGTTCCGTCTCCTACTATCGTCCCTCATCCATCGTCCATCGTCTAATTCCTCTTCTCCACCTTTGCTACCGTCGCACCGGCTGCCTTCGCGCCATCTCCAGCGTGCCCGTTGGCTCCTGGTGTGGCCGCTGCTACTGCCGAGGCGGCTTCGGGCGATTTGGGGGCCGCAGCCGCCGCCACACCCTCGCCCTTCGATACGTCGTAGCGGCGCGGCCTCGGCTTGATGTACTGGATGTCTACGTCCTCGTAGGTGAGTTCGGGGGCCGCTGTTGGCCCCATGAAGCGGGCCACGGTCGTCTTGAGGAAGCGTTCGTCGTTGCGGTCCGGGAAGTCGGGCTTGTAGTGCGCGCCACGGCTCTCGTCTCGTTGCAACGCCCCAAGCGTGATGACCCGCGACAGCACGAGCATGTTCCATAGTTGGCGGGCGAACAGCAGCGATTGGTTGCTCCAGCCCGATTTGTCGGGGATGCCGATGTTGCGGTAGCGCTCCATCAGCTCCTGGAGCCTGGTGTCGGTCTCCTGCAACTCATTGTTGTAGCGCACCACGGTGACGTTGTCCGTCATCATCGAGCCCATCTCCAGCCACAGCGAGAAGGGGTTCTCCTTCCCGGAGGCGCTCACAAGCTGGTTGTAGATGTCCTGCTGTCGCGCTACCTCCCGCTGAAACGGTCCCTCACCCAGACTATCCGAAGACTTGCCGGTGCCCTTGGCGAACTTGTACGCAGAAGGCCCCGCCCTGTACAGCCCGCCGTGTATGCACGACAGCAGCGAATTGGCCCCCAGGCGGTTAGCCCCGTGGTACTGGTAGTCCACCTCGCCCGACGCGAAGAGGCCGGGAATGTTGGTCATTTCGGTGTGCTGGTCCGTCCACAATCCACCCATCGAGTAGTGCACGCCGGGGAAGATACGCATAGGCACCTTGGTCGGGTCGTCGCCCACGAACTTGCGGTAGATGTCGATCACGCCACCGAGCTTGACCTCAAGCATGTGCGGGTCGAGGTGCGATATGTCCAGGTACACCTGGTTCTGCCCCTCCACTCCGAGCTTCTGCCGCACACAGACGTCGAAAATGGCGCGGGTGGCGATGTCTCGGGGCACGAGGTTGCCGTAAGCGGGGTACATCTCTTCGAGGAAGTACCAGGGCTTACCGTCCTTGTAGGTCCACACGCGCCCGCCCTCGCCCCGGATCGACTCCGACATGAGCCTCAGCTTGTCCTCGCCCGGTATGGCGGTGGGGTGCACCTGGATGAACTCGCCGTTGGCGTACCACGCCCCCTGCTGGTAGACGGCCGCTGCCGCGCTGCCCGTGTTGATCATCGAGTTGGTGGACTTGCCGAAGATGAGGCCCGGCCCGCCGGTCGCCAATATCACTGCGTCGGCCTTGAAAGCGCGTATCTCCATCGAATGAAGGTTCTGCGCCACGATGCCCTTGCACGTACTCTCGTCGTCAATCACCGCCGACAGGAACTCCCAATTTTCGTACTTGAAAACGCGACCTTCCACCTCCTGCCGCCGCGCCTGCTCGTCCAGCGCATATAGTAACTGCTGGCCGGTGGTCGCACCCCGTAGGCCGTGCGGTGGTGCAGGGTGCCGCCGAAGCGCCGGAAGTCGAGGTTGCCCTCCGGCGTGCGATTGAACATGACGCCCATACGGTCGAGCAGGAACACAATGCCGGGCCCGCGCTCGCACATGTCCTTCACGATGGACTGGTTCGCCAGGAAGTCGCCGCCGTACACTGTGTCGTCGAAATGGATCTCCGGGGAGTCGCCCTCGCCCTTAGTGTTCACGGCCGCGTTGATGCCCCCCTGCGCGCACACCGAATGCGAACGGCGCACCGGCACAATGGAGAACAGGTCCACCGTGCCACCCAACTCGGCTATCTTGATGGTAGCCGACAGCCCGGCCAAACCACCGCCCACTACGATTACTCTAGGTCCGGCCATGTTTCCTCCAATAGGAATTTGGAAATTGGAATTTCGAATTGCGAATTTGTTGGTATATCTACTAAATTCGCAATTCGAAACTCCAATTTCCAAATCAAAATCGTGGCCCCCCGGCCATTTGGACAAAGGCGAGTGCGATTGCGATGCCGAGCAGGCTTATGATGATGGAAAGGCTCGTGGTGACTATCTGCGAGATGCGTTGGGCGCGTTGCCCTATCGTGATGCCCCAGGTTATCAGGAACGTCCAGATGCCGTTGCCCAGGTGGAACGCCGAGGCCACTACGCCCACTATATAGAAAACCAGTGTGGGCACATACGCCAGCGTTGTCATTACGCTGAAGCTGTTGGCTTCCCCGAACCAGAACTGGGTGAGGCGGAAGTGCCAGATGTGGTACATCAAGAACAGCAAGATGATGATGCCCGTGGCCCGCTGCCACATAAAAAGGTTGTTGCGGGAATAGTTGTAGGTCATCGTGTTGTTGCGCGCGTAACCCGCGATGAACAGCCCGTAGATGGCATGGTAGAGCAGCGGCAGGAAGACCACCAGAACCTCGATCAGTTCGATGAAGCGGATGCCACGTGCGTCCAGAGACATTTCATTGTAGGCCTCGGCCCCATAAAAAATCGCCGCGTTCTCGTAGAAATGGAAGAGCAGGAAGCCGCCGATGGGCACTATACCGGTCAAGGAGTGAAGGCGACGGAGAATAAAGTGGTTGCGCTGGACCCAATTTGGCCGGGCGGCCGGACCTGTCGCCGGTTGGGCCTGGGGTGGGGGTGTAGCAACGGTTGCCAACGCAGTTTACCTCCTCGTAAAGCCGCAAGTATTCGGCGCACTCGTGCGCGACTCAGGCGCTTTCCGCCAGATTACAGTCAGGTTCATTGTACTGCAAAGGAGGCGCTTTGGAAAGCAAATGTCGCGCAACTAAACCGCCAGGCTTCCCTCGACCATCAAGGTTGCTGGCCGGTCTCCTGTATGTACAGCCGCGCCTGGTCCGCGAGGGCCGAGTTCGGGTCGAGTGAGATTACTTGCCGCCATTCCGCTACTGCTCGCTCGGTCTGCGGTGGGTCGAGCCGGCTCAGGGACAGTCCCAGCAAGAGGTGGAGCTCCGGGCTGTCCGGTTGCAGGTCGAGGGCCTGCTCTAACGTAGTTACGGCTTCGCGGAACTTGTTCTGGCGTATGTAGGAGCCGGCCAGCTTGACTAGCGCGCCAACGTTGTGCGGGTCGAGCTTGATGGCGGCCTCGAACGCGGTCTGTGCCTGCGGGTACTGGCCCAGGTCGTAGTACAGGCTCGCCAGCTCGAGCATGCAATCGAGGTTGTCCGGGTTGTTGGCGACACAAGCTTGCAGGTCGGCCATCTGCTGGATTGCGGCGTCGACCTGCGCGGGGGCGGTGGGAGTGGGTGCGGCCGCGCGGGTGGCCGGCATGCCGCGCCCGGTGACGTTATCATAGACCTGCGTGACGATCATCACCAGGAACACCCAGAACATAGCCAGGACCACTATGCGCTTGCCGAGCGGATTCACTCTGTATCTCTTTTTCTAGCCACGTCCGGTGCCTTCCTGGCGGAGACCTGTATGGTAAGGGCTGCCCTCTCGCTGGCCTCTGTGATTAGCTGGTTCAACCGCTCTATCTCAGACGACACCTCCGTCACCTCGTCGTTGATGGTGCGGATGTGCTCGCGCTGCCTGGGCTGGAGGTCGTGCACGTCGCCAGCCTCTAGGTCGCCCTCCGACATGAAGGCCAACCGCACCGATAGCTCCTTCTGGCGCGTCTCTAATTCCGCCAGTTGGGAGCGGGCCTCCGACACGCGCTTGGTAAGCACAAGCACCTCAAGCTCAAGGTTGGCCTTGTCCGCGATCTGCCCAAGGTGGCCCTTCGTCTGCATGACCTCGTCTAGCTTGCCCTGCACTTCGGACATGAGGGACAGTGCGTTTGCCACGTCGCCATCCCTGTATACTACGAAATCTACTATCTTCGCTAGCTGCGCCCTGTACTGCCCCTCGATTACCTTCAATTGCTCCTGCTTCGCCTGGATGTCCGCAAGCAGGAGTCTAAGCATGCCAATTCGCTTGCCCAATTCTTGCACGGGGGACCTCCCTTCGTAAGGGACGATGGACGATGGTAGGGCAGGATCATAGTTACACAGCCATCGTCCATTGTCCCTGTTATCCTTCCAAGAGCCTCTTAAGCCTGATCATGTCGCCGGAGAGGAGGCCACCCATGAGGCCGTTCAGAAATAGGTCTGGGACGCTTGGTACGTCGAGGAGAAGTGACACGTGTGTGCCCGTACCCCTCTTGTCCGACTCCAGTTTCATGGATAGCACGGCACGCGGCTCGCCTTCGATGCTGAACGTGACGAGGCTGTCGGTTTGCAGGCGGGCCAGGCGCAACGCGACCAGGCTGCGCTTGCCGAGGAAGTTGGCCTCCGCACGCCAGAGAGTGCCCTCCTGGGGTTGCCCCTCCGGTCCCGAAACGACACGAGTGATCGAGCTGATGTAGTTCGGCGCATTCCGGGGGTCCGAGAGGTACTTGAAGACCTTCTCCACGGGCACGTCGATGTTGGTTTGTCGCGTCAACCGGCCCAATGCTTAGACCTCCGTAGTTGCGATGCCATCATGTTAGACTTCAGCCCCGGTGGCGACATCTTCCACCGCGGCCTTGCGCTTGCCCCTTGTGTCGCCCTTGCCCTGCATGTTGTAGAGTTTGATTACCTCTTCTACCGAGGTAGCATCTTCAGGCTTGCGCTCGGGGCGCTCCTTAATTATACGCGGGAAGCGCAGCGCATAGCCGGGGCCGGAGTCGCTGCGGCCCGCAGGGTGCATTTGCGAGCGGCTAACCTCGTCGGCCTGGAGTTCCACGACCAGGCGCGGCACAACCCAGATATCGGGCGCTATCACTGAAATCACGCGGGGGTCGTGGTGCTCGATTCTGTCGGGGTCGAGCCTGCGGCAGAGGTCGCGCCATCCTTCGTCCGAAAGACCGCTGGCTACCCTGGTCACGGTAGGCAGGGTATCGGTGGCGTTGTCGTACACCGAGACGAGCAGCGAGCCGATGCCCCAGGAAGCCCGGCGGCCCTTACCGTAGTAGTATCCAACGATGGCGCAATCCACCGTGTCGCGCATCTGGGTCTGGTACGACCGCTTCATCTTGATCCAGTTGAAGCCCCGCTTGCCGGCCTCGTAGGTGCCGTCCAGGCGCTTGGCGACTATGCCTTCTAACCCCTCTTCCAGCGAGTCCTCGTAGAAGAGCACAATCTGCTCAGGGTCGTCCGTGACGAGCACCGTAGAGACCTGTAGTCCACCCAGGCCATCGGTGGGCCGTATGGCTTCGCTCAGGGCCGCTCGTCGCTCGGTATAGGGCGCGCGAGTGAGATCGCGGCCATCGAGCAAGAGCAGGTCGAAAGCCAGAAGCCTCAACGGCAGACTCGCGCTCATCTCCTCGATGTTGTGGACGCGCCGGCGTTGCGATGTGACCTGGAACGGCTGGTACCTGCCGGTCTCAGGCTCGTAGGCCAACGCCTCCCCTTCAAGTATCGCATCCTTCGCCGTGATTTGTGAGTGCACGGCCGCCACCACGTCGGGGAACATCCCGCTCAGGTCCTCAAGCCCGCGTGAGAAGATGGCTACCTGATCGCCTACTTTATGCACCTGCATCCTGAAACCGTCATACTTCGGCTCTATCGCGCACCTGCCAAGCCGGGCCAGTATCTCCTCCGCGCTGTCGGCCCTCTCCGCGAGCGCCATCCTGACCGGGTTGCCAACCTTCACGCGTATTTCCTCTAAGCCCTCTACACCGGAGCTATAGAGAGTGCTTGCCACCAGCCCCAGGTCGGTGGATAGATTATACGCGCGCTCGATGGCGGGCCGGGCCGACTTGTCCCCCGCCTTGGCAACCGAAAGCGCATCCATGAGCGTCGGGTCGCCTACGCCCACGCGCAGCCTACCGACGACGATACGGGCGACGTGCTTGGCCTCGAGCGGTTCGAGCCGGGCGAGCAGATCCGCCAGCAGAGTGACCTTCGCCTCCTGGCTGCCGGACCCAACCGCTTCGGTTATGCGCGTGAGGTGGCTGTAGACTTCCTGCAATGGCACACCGCCCGTGCCAGTATTACCTCCCAAGGGCGTTTGCCTCGTCTCGCTCTGCGCGAATTCCTGCGCGACAAGCCCTACGTCGCCTAGTTGCTTGAAGCGAGCGGCCACTGTCTCTGCTTGAGCGCCGTACGCCTGGGCAACGGAACGGAATACCAGCCTCTCGTTCATACCGAACTCTTTTTGGATGAAGTCGGGCAGCAGGCGGCCCTGGCTGAGATAGACAAGCTGGGCGATGTCCTCCGGTCCAGCCTGGCCCAGCAACTCGGCCAGCATGGCAATCATCTGGGTGCGTCCGCTTACCGGCTCAAGCGCTTCTAAGGTGGCCGCAAGCGTGCCGAAAGGCATAGTCATGTCGCGTGGAAACTCCTGGGAATTGTAGTCACAAGCCGTGGGAGGCTTACAGCGCGATTATATAACGCGGGAGGAGGGAAGGCAAATAGGAGGACTAACCAGGCTGGACCGGGCCGTCGTAGCCAGCCTGGTTAGTCCTCCTGGGCGTTGAGGGAATCTAGTAGCCTGCGTGTTTCGTCATCCTGAGGCGAGAGCTGTAGCAGCATGAAGCGCGTGTTCTTGATCAGTATGTCCACGCGTCCCATGAGCCGGTAGATGTGCTGCTGAGAGTCCTGGTACGTGACTTCCTGGCTGAGCATGAAGGTTGGAGGCACAACAAGCTCCGTGTCATCCCAAACTGACGTGCCCATCTCAAAGCGCTTGAGGTATCGTTCCACGTCCAGGTACCAGCTATCGAATTGCCGGTTCGCAAAGGCGATGCGGAAAGTGAGCACCCGGCGTGCAAAGTGAAACAGTCGGTCTGCTTCGCGGTAGCGAGAATAGATGGGTTGCTCCGGGTCCACGTAGGCCCCCAGCGTGTGGACGTTCACGCTACGCCGGTATGCATCGTCCGTCAGCCCGTACATTCGGCGGCCAACCTTGTTGATGTAGCGGCGGTACCATCTGTCGTCAACGAGTACAGCCGGTTCGGGAGAAAGTTCGAGCTCAACCGCGATTTCGGCCACGAATGCTTCTATCTCGTCGTCGGATAGTGGTGGCACCTCTATATGGAATACGGCCTCGCGTTCGGCGGGTGTGGCCTGGAGGGCGTCCAGCAGCCGGTAGATAGTCTCGGGTTTAGGCTTGGACCGGCGAGGCCCCCCGCGCTCCAACCGGTTAAGAAAGGCGGCATCGACGCTCGCCAGTTGAGCCAGCGCCTTCTGTTGCAGCCCGCGTCGCAGTCTTAGCTGCTTAATTCGCCAGCCCAGGTCCGCTGTATTGGCTGCACTGTTGTCGTCGGGCAGGATAGGGTCGGGCAATGGTCGCCTCTTGCAGTACGAGTACCACCTGGGACAGGCGCTTGCCGACAACTCTTACGCATCCTCGCGCCGGTTCAGGCGTAACAGCCCGCTACAATGGGCCGGACGCGTTCAGTAGGCCGCTGCTCCGCAGGTGGTCTGCGGGCAACTCGCGGAGAACATGAGTCGAATTGGCTGATGTATTCGCGCATCTAAGCTGAAAGACAAGGCATAGAGCCACGGCCTCACGGCCTCACGACCCACGCTAAAGCCTGGGGCGAGAAGGGTTCATAAAGAGCGAGATTCTGCCAGCCGGGAGCCAAGCACGTCAGCCTAATTTGCGCAACAAGCGCCCTCCTGCTCCCATAGGGGCTTTTTCAGGTCCCGCCAGGGCAGTGTGGGTGTCGGCGTTAGTATAAACGATAAGTTGACTTTAATCAATGCCTGGATTTACTTATCGTTCGCAAATCTATCGCTTTTTGACTTAAGGCTTGTTGGTAGTATCAGTGCGATCGTGGTTCAGGAGGTGTAAGCGTGCGGGAATCAGGCGGCGGCACCTGGCAGGCGCTCGCTCTGCATGACCGACCAAACGTGCTCCGCCAGCCAGCGGTAGCCCGCGCTACTGGGGTGGAAGCTGTCGGCTGACACAAGGTCGGGCTGGGTGAGCACCTGGGCGCTACCCGGAAAGAGGTCTACCAGGGTGACGCGGTCGCCGTACTCAGCTGCGGCCTCGGACATGGCAGCATTCCACTGGCGGATACCCCCGCGTATCAACTCGTGGCGAGCCGTATCGTGGCCGGGGAGCAACAAGGAGAGATCGGGAAGGTTTAGCAATATGACGTGCGCTTCAGTGTCCTGGGTGAGGCGGTCGAGGGCCGAGCGCAGGTCGCGGATGTAGAGGGCCATGGGGATGCCGCGCGTCGCGTCGTTCACGCAGTTCCAGATCGTTACCAAGTCGGGCTTCGCGGCTACGGCCTGCGGCACCTCTACCTTGTTGGCCTCGTTCAGCGTGATGCCGTTGCGGCCCAGCCTGATGAGTTGTGTGTTCGCGGGCAAGTAGCGCGACAGCAACACTACCCAGCTTTCCGAAGATGGGTCTTGGGCACCGACGCCCACCACGTCTGAGGCTCCGATGGCTGCATAAATAAACGGTTTCTGCACCTGTTCTTGTTCCTGCTCACCGGCGTCTTCGGTTTCTACATCGGGGGCCACAGGCACAGGGGTCCGCACCGCCCACCGCCAGACGAAAATCGTCAGGAAGATGATGGCAATAACCAGGCCAACCACGGGGGGCGTCACCGGGTTGTCAGGCACGGCGTCTACCTTTCCGGTACGGGCTGCGCAAGCTCAGTCACCCAGTGCAGCGCCCACAGCCACCAGGGCCATGCCGCTAACCACGGAGATGATGAGCCACGTGCCCTCAAGTGGAGCGTTCGTGTTGCCCGACAGCGAGTTGAAGAGCACGTAAATAGGCACCAACAGCAGCAACAAAGCCCCGGCTGCGATTATGGCTATTGAGACGGGCCGCCGCGACGAACGCTTGCCGAGGTCTTGAGACAAGTTAAGCCTCCCTGAGTGTATAATTGCTCACGGTATTATTGCACAGGCAATACGCGCCGTCAAACGGTCCGCCCCATTCTTGCATCTTGAGGAGTCGAACATGATTGTCGAACAGGCAGCCATCAAGAGCAGGTTGGACGAGCTGCGGCTGAGCTACGACGGCTTCACCAAGCAGCTTACCCGCCCCGGCCTTTCCTCCGAGCGGGCCGAACGTCTACAGTCAGAGCTTGAAATGCTGCGCGAGGAGATTGCCACGCTCGAAAAGCTCCAGCAACTGGGTAGACTGGAACCCGACCGCGCCAGGGTCGAGGCCGCCGTCCAGGAGCGACTTGAGGTTGTACAAGATAGATTAGCGGAGGAAATGCGCTCGGTCGGCCTGGAACCCGAAGCGGTTGGGGCTATATCGGGAGAGGCAAAGGCCCTGCTGTGGGCGCTTGGCCGCGACCGCCTCAGCATGGCTATGCAGGAGATGTCGCAGAACATGCCGGGCCCCGACCCTGGACGCACTGACCGCGCGGTACCCAACATCCTGTTGCATGCGTTGGAGGAGGCCCCGGACGCCGAGTCGCGGGCCAGCGCTGCCTACGAGCTTGGCCGGCTACAGCTTGTGGAGGCAATACCCTCCCTTGTCGGGGCAGTCGAGGACCACGACCCTTTCGTGGTGGATGTGGCGCTACAGGCCCTGGGCTATTACCGGGACGAGGCGTTGAGGGAGTCTCAGGTAAGTCCCACTCTAATCGAGCGTATTGTACGAGCCAGGGAGCGGCGCTAGCGTGGAGTTCGACCTGGGCTTTGACTTATATTTTGTGGTAGCACTTGACGCTTGTCCGGCCATAACCCCTGTGATATAATGCCGCAGTGAGCGCCCCCGAGTGCACGGCAGGCGCGGCACGCACCTACTCGTCCTCTATTGCTTCTCATTACTTTGGGGTGTCTCGTAACGCAGCCAATAGTTTCTCATCAGGAGGCCCAAATGAAAGTTAGCGAAGTAATGATTGACAAGCCTCCGGTGGTCACGCCCGACGACACAATCTCCCAGGCCGCGCGCCTGATTGACGAGCTACATACTTCCCTGGTGCCGGTCGTGAACAACCAGGAAGACAGGCACGTGGTGGGCGTCATCACCGACAAGGAAGTAATGCGCTGCACCGCCTCGGGTGAGAACCCCCAGACATCCTACGTCAAGGACTACATGGGCAACACCTACGAGACCGTGCGAGTCGACCAGGACGTCGAAACGGCCCTCGTGGAAGTACCGGAGAACGTTGACGCGCCCAAAGGCGATATGGGCTCGGGTACGGGCACCGATTCCATCCTTGGCTCGTCGGGTGGCACGAGCGGACTCATGGGCAGGCGTCCGATTGTGGTCGTGGACGGTGGCAGGCGGGTGGTCGGACTTATCACGCGGCCCCACCTGGCTATGGACATGGCTAAAGTGCAGTCCGGTCAGGTTGTATCGGGCCGCACCGAGTCGATGCAGCTTGTGTGGCGGTGCACCGACTGCGGCTACCTGCTCACCAGGGCCGAGCAACTTCCGGAGGAATGCCCCGACTGTGGCGCGCCCAAAGAGAACTTCGTGCTCGTCACCGAGGACTGACATAGCCACCGCACTAAACACCTCGCCACCCTGATATGTCCACAGCAGGTTTCAAGTTCATAGACTTACCCACCGCCGCCGAGCGCCTGGGGATTACGCGCACCGAGCTGCTCCACTGGGTAGACGAAGGGCGCATTCGACCCTTCAGCGGCAAGGGACAGCAGAGCGTATTCCGTACCGGCGATGTTGAACGGTTGGTTGCCGAGGTGGGCGCGGCGGCCGCACAGGTCGTGACCGCGGCCGAGCAGTCCGAAGGCGAGGGGGAGGCACCCACCCGTGCGAGGCGGCGGGACCCCGTAAAGCTGATTGGCACGCGGCTGAGCCAAACGTCTCGGTGGGCCGAGATTACCGACCAGGATATTTCCACCTGGATAGACGCGCTCGACCCGGTGCAGTACGATAGGGTGCGCAAGGTAGTAGATATCGCAATCGACCGCCTGCAAAAGGTACGCGCCAGCGTCGATCAGAAGCGATGACAGGTCCTTCATGGCAGAGGACCTACCATGAAGGGCGGAACTGAGAGCACATGCCGCGCTACTACACTCTAGCCGAAGCCAATGGAATGCTGCCTCAGCTCTCACAACTGCTGGAGCTTATGCAGGCCGAACGGCGGCAGTTGGACCTTCTGCAAGGCAGGTCGAAGGTCGTCGCCCAGAAGACGCGAGGCAACGGCAACCACAATCCCGGCGAAGACGTAGCCCTCGCGCAGGCCACCAACCAGGTTGAGGAAGCCCTGGAGACGGCAATCAAGCAGTTGCAGAACTGGGGCATCGAGCTAAAGGACCTTCAGACCGGCCTGGTCGATTTTCCCGCGCTTAGAGAGGGCCGCGAGGTCTATTTGTGTTGGAAGCTCGGCGAGTCTGAGATTGCCTTCTGGCACGAGATAGACACGGGGTTTGCGGGCCGCCAGCCGATTGATGACGAATTCAGCTAAGCTACAGTCCCGCTGCCACACTCCTGGAACCCGCTACTCTTAACCTTGCCCTATGACCAGCCCCACGCCCGCGCCCACCACAGATAAACCGGGCTTGGGAGACATCATCCCGGCGCGCTCTACCGGCACAGCTGGTCTGGATAGAGCCTTACCGTGGCTCATTGCCCTTGTCGCCTTCATGGTATTCATGCTCACGGCGACGGGATTCCACACCTACGACGGCATCTCCTACATCCGCGACATGGGCAAGCCGCTGGCCGCGCTCGTGCTACCACACCACTTGATCTACGAACCAAGCGTGCTGCTCATGCTCAACTTGTGGCGCGCCTTCGGGTATGCCGGGTACGCCGACCTTCCAGGCTCGATGTTCAGCAGCCTTGCGGGCGCGAGCGGTCTGGGCCTGTTCTTCGGTATGGCACGTCATTGTAGCGGGGCCAGGTCCGTAGCCCTGGTTGCCACCCTGATGCTCGGCCTGACTTATGGCTACTGGTTCTACAGCGTCGAAGTGGACATTTACGTACAGCCCCTATTCTTCCTGCTTGCGACAGCATGGGTCTACCTCCACCCTCTGCGAAATAGAGCACCCCGCGCTCACATGTTTTTGCTCATGGGGCTGCTACATGCCCTAGGGGCACTCTACCACCAGGCGGCTCTTTTCATCGTGCCCGCCTTTGCGTTAGGAATCTACCTGCTCCCTGGAAAAATAAGCAAGAAAATCTGGCGTGTGGTGGCGTACGGTGCGGCCCTGGGTCTCGTGCTTATACCCGCTTACTTCGTCGGTGGAGTGCTCATCGCGGGCCAGGATACGCCCGACAAATTTGTGCGCTGGGCCAACAACTTCGGGCAACTAGGCACCTGGGGAGCCTTTACGCCGGGTACGCTCGCGGGCACGATCAGTGGCACCTCGGCCGCCGTCAGCGCGGATTATTGGGTAGGCAGATTGCTCTTGCTCTCGCTTGCAATGGCTCTTGCTGTCAGAGCGCGGTCAGCCACACAGCGAGGTGGACCTCTTGCGTGGGTATTCTGGACCTGGACGGGCACCTACACGCTCTTCTTCATCTGGTGGCAGCCCGAAGTTCTCAAGTTCTGGGTGCTGGTGCTGCCACCTGCACTGCTCCTGGTTGTGTTGGGCTTCCAATGGGGTGCACTTAGCGCGAGAAGCCACATCGTGACCTGGGGAATGGCCGCTGCCGTTCTACTGCTACTGGCGGTGAGCAACGCACCCAGCATATGGGCCAAGCGCGACCCTATGTCCGATCCCGGCCGCAGAACCAGCGTCGAGTTATCCAAGATATCCCGCCGTGAGGACCTCATTATTTTGCAGTCCGGGAGCGCCGAGCACTACCTACCGTTCATGTACGACCGCATCAACGTCATGTCGGCGCGGGAGCTATGGTACGCGGGCGGTGCGTCCGGGCAAGACGAGGCAGTCACGGCGATGCGGCGCAGGCTGTGGCACGCACTGGCGAAAGGCTCGTCCGTCTGGATCGAAGACAGGGTTCTGACGACAGGAGTGCGGATCAGCGACCATTATGTCTTTACCCAGGAGGAAATTAACGCACTGCTCTCCCCCTATGGAGAGCGCGTGGTGGGAACCCCAGTGGCTGTGAGTCAGGCAAATTTCACCCATCTTTCTCCACACGAGGTCTACAGCAAAGCACGCAGATGGACCTTCGCCACCGACGAACAGGGTTGGAGCGCCGCCAATGTCGCAGGCGAGACTGTGAGCGAGCAAGGTTGGTGCTTCTCACCGAGGGAGGATCCCGGCCTGTACAGTCCGCCCTTGCGTCTGCAAACCGGCGGCTATAGCACCGTGTACATTGTCATGGACACCTCAGCACCGGGTCGAACGCAATTCTTCTTCCGGCAGCGACCCGAAGAACCTTATAGTGAAGTGTCATCCGTACAATTCCAGGTCGAGCCGGGCACACACGGTTATGAGGTGCCACTCGGTCCTGAGTGGGAGCACATGGAGACGATCCAGGGCTTGCGGCTGGACCCTGTGGAGAGCGGCGACCCCTCAGTGGGAGGGGCCAACCGCGTGTGCATCAAGGAGATACGGTTGCAGCCTTGATGTGCTGCTCCAAGGGCGAGCTAGTCTGTTGTGCGCTGCCGCAACGCCTCGTAGAGCACAATCGAGCCTGCGACCGCCGCGTTGAGCGACTCTATCTTGCCGTGCATCGGTAGCTGTAAAGCACCGTCGCAGCGCTCGCGTACCAGCCTGCCGACCCCGCTGCCCTCGGAGCCTACCACCAGACCCAGCGGCCCCTTCAGGTCGGATGTAGCATATGGCGCGGCCCCAGGTTCTGCTTGCAGGGCGTACACCCAGAGGCCCGCCTCCTGCAACGCTTCGATGGCGCGCGGAAGGTTGTTGGTCTGGCAGACGGTCAGGTGCTCCACCGCGCCCGCAGACGCGTTCACCACCGCCGCCGTCACCTCCACCTGCCGCCTCTCCAGCATCACAACCGCTGTCACACCCACTGCTTCTGCCGTGCGCAGCAACGTACCGAAGTTCTGAGGGTCTTGTATGGAGTCGAGCAGTAACACCAACGCGCTCGGCCCCGCGTCACGGCACAACGCCACTACCTCGGCTAGAGTGCTGTAGGGGTAACCCGACACCTCGGCGGCCACTCCTTGGTGGTGCTGTCCTACTCGCGTTAGGGTATCCAGTCTGGCAGGTGGCACGCGCTCAACGGGGATACGGAGCTGCCGCGCCTCGCGCTCGATACGCACGAGTGGATCCTCGGGTGACCCTTTCGCCCCCCTCCCCGACTCGCTCAACAAAATGCGCAACACCTTGCGACGGCCGGCACGTAACACCTCCTCGACCGCGTGCCTCCCGTAGACCCACTCCGCCATGTGCCCTCCTCACTGGCAAAACAACAGGCGACCATGAGGTCGCCCGGTAACACCAACTCCTCACAAGCCCTCAGTCGTCCGACGATGCTGCCGGTGTGCCGGGTGTGCTGGATGTGCTTGGACTGCTGTCCGGCTTTGGTTTGTCGTCCGTGGAAGCCGCTGCGTCGGACTTGCTGTCATCGCTGCCCTTGGAGGAGCTTGAACCCCCCGACTTACCGGAGTTGCGGTTGTCGGTTACGTACCAGCCGCTGCCCTTGAAAATAACTCCTACGGGATGCAACACGCGCCGTATAGGTCCCTGGCCGCAAAGCTCACACACGCTGAGGGGGTCGGAAGTAACGGGTTGTATCTTCTCGAACCGCTGGCCGCAATTTTTGCACTGGTATTCATATACTGGCATGTTGTCTCTTTTCCACTCCCTTAGACACTTAGTAGCTTATTGTATGCTTCGGACGCCTAGTCCACATTGTCAGCTAACAAGCGCGGACTTAGTGCAGCTTGTCGTGGTGCCTGGTGTCGGCAGCCAACCTGTTTAGCGCAACCAGTATGCCACGCTGCACGAGCCTGAGCACCAGCAGATTTGTTTCGGGCGGTGCTTTCAGGATAGTCTGGGCTGCCGACCGCGCGCACTCGGCATCGTGGGCATCGCCTGCCATGTGCAGCCACTCCGACATACGCTTCAACCTTTCGGAGTACCTCTGCCGCGCTTCCGGCCCGAACTCGTCGTGAGCCAGCCGTATTAGCGCGGGCAGCAAGAAGCGCCAGCTATCGTCGTTCAACTCCCTGGGGGGGCCGCCGCTGAGCGTGCTGATATCCTGCGCTACGTGCCCGGCCGATTCGCTTGCGAGATACCAGCTATCGAACACGGGGTTGGTCAGCAGGTCAGCTTCTCTCGCTACAAGGTGGTCTTCTCCCTCAGCCTCCCACGCCGACCTGAAATCCGCCTCGCCCAGCCCCCCGGCATACGACCAGCAGAGGTGCCCCAGCAGGCAATAATCTAGCGGGAGGGGGGCCGAAGCAACCCAGTTGTTACGCACGGCCTCCCTGAGTATGTCCAGGCCATAGAGGAAATCGGCTTCAAGCAGAGGCACGTGAATCGGGGTGTTGGACGAGTCGCGCGCCCCGGTCTGCCCTTCTTCGCCCAGAGGCATCCCCATCCAGGTACGCAGGCTTTGCCGGTGCACGAAACCGGGGCGCGCAGCTACCGGCAGGTCGGAGGGCCTGGCTTCGGGCGCGCCGCTAGCCTCCACCACCCCCACAGCCTCGTTGACAAAGAGTTCCAGCACCGCTGACACGTTGCTCCCCTCAGCGACGGGGGCGATTAGCATGAGCAGGCGATTCCCGCTGCCGTCAATCGGGCTGACGAGGGCGCGACACCCTTCCACAGGCGCACGCAACACGCGTGGGCTGTAGCCGGACAACCGCAGCTTCTGCAACGACCTGTTGGCCGCGTGAGACACCTCCGACGCCAGGTTCGGTTCGAGCAAGGCCAGGGTGTGCACCGAGCTACGGCTACCCTGCGCCGCCAGTGCCTCCACCACGGCCATCGACAATTCCAGGTCGGGGTGTAGCGCGAACAACCGGGCGACTTCGGCGGGGGTGTCCCGTTCTAGCGAGGTAAGACGGCTGAATATGCCGAAGAGCAGGTCCGAGGACTGCGCCAGCAATGTGTGAACGTAGGACCGCAGGATTGGCGACTTGAAGACTCCCTGTAAGGCTCCACGCAATGAATAGGCTAGCGAGCCAAGCGGGTCGTTGAGCGTGCCAACGAAGTCCTCGTCTGGAGGTTCGGCGAGGCAGTACTCCAGCACCAGCATCGCGCCCAGCCGCTTAGCATCGGAGTTGCGCTTGTCGTCGGCCGCTTTGCGCAGGTGGGTCACCGCCATGTCACGGTCGGGGAAGGCTGTGGCCGCGCGGCCCAGCTCCTCTATGTCGTCGGGCCGGAAAGCATCGAGCCGGCGCGTGATGACCGCCAGGATCGAAGGTCCATAGCCTGCGACCTCACTGAGCCTTGCCTGGTACTGGGGGTGCGAGGGGGTGGTGGCGAGGAACTGGTCGAGGGCGCGTTCGGCTGCCAGGTAGCCCTGCAAGTCTATTACTTTCCCTACTTTGGGGGCGCGAGAAGTTTCGCTGTCCGTGTCGCGGCTGTGTGGCACGCCAAGACCTCAATGCAAAGTATGAATAAAGTAACAAACGTGCAAGCACAAAAAGCTTGATGCGGTCTTCCCATTATACCGCATCAAGCTTCGATTTTACTCAAACCGTCTAGAAGCTATCTCACAAATCCCAGGTAGACATTGTGGCTGCCCATAAAAAGGTTCTAAATAGAATGGTGTTGTTGATACTGTGGGAGTGAGAACTAGTATTAAGGGCAGGCTCTCTAAATTGGCCATGCCGACTTCATCAGGGACACGGCTGAGTAGTCCAGCCCCCCTGACCTGCAAGGTGCCCCAGTATGCCAACGCGGCTGCACCTTTGCTTCCGTCCTACCCAGGCTATCTCCCATACTTCCCCGTTCCGGTTTAGTTCTACTCTGTATCTTGCTGCTGACGTAGAATCATCGCCGCAGTTGGCCGTGACAACGATTACCGCCTCTTGGGCTTGGATAGTTACAGGGTTGACATCCAACTTTCGGCATGCGTCAATACCGTCCGGGATGGCATACTGTATGGCGGTCTGTTGCGGGTCTTTCAGCCAAGCGGCACCCTGGTGTCTGACATTAAAAGCCGGGTCTCCATTCACAACTCTTGCTTCATAAGCGTTCCTATCGTCATGGAACTCTTCGATTGCAATAGAAGCAATAGAAGCAAGAGTAGCAATCATGCACATGACGATACAGCACATAATTGAAGCAAGAACGAAATTCCTAGATACTATGGTTTTCCGAACCTTACTAGAAGTCATCTCATATAAACCCTGAGCAGAATGGAGACACAAGCGAGCTTTACAAAGCCGAGCTAAGATTGCCCATTGTTCATCGGTTAGTTTCAACTTCGTGCCTGCTCCTGAAGATAATTTGCTTCTTCAGGAGCAGGCTATTTATGAGATGACTTTTAGTACTGCCCGGAAAGTTGCCACCAGGCGGGAAGTTGGGTGAGCACCCACACCATCATGACTACGGCGACCAGCCACATCACGTCCACTACCCAGGACCATGTGAAGCCACCCCGGCGGCGCGTGGCGTCTTTCATGTACTGCTTCATAGCGGGCGCGACGGCCTCCGGCTTCACGGGGCGCTCGCTGGAGTAGTTCATGGTGGGGTCGGCGCTGGTCATGCCAAGCTTCATCTTTTCGATAGTGTTGTTGCAGTAGGGACAAGGCTCGGTCACGTCAGCTTTGGCGTCAATCACGTCCACAAGCTCGTGGCAGTGGGGGCAGTTGACGAAGAAGCTGAAGCCGCATCGAGTGCACGAGAGGGACGTGTCCGGTACCTGCTCCGCGCAGTGCGGGCACGTAACCATCACCTGGTCCTTCTTGGGGGCCGCTAGGTGCTGCGTCATCTCGTCCGGGTTCTCCATCCCGAACCCGTGGACGCTAGCCGGGTCGGGCAGCATGCCGGGTGAAAGCTGGCTCGATAGGGCGTACCAGGGCTTGGCCTCGCTCTGCGACGACATGTCGAAGCCCGGTAGGTCGCTGGGCGTGGGCAACTGGAAGTCACCCGCGGGGCCCATAGGTCCAAAGGCTCCGGCGTTGGAGTGGCCGTTCTGCCAGTCACTCGATACAGCATCCGCGGGGCTTTGTCCGTAGGCACCCTGCCCCATATCCGCGTATGAAGGGGTAGCGGCCTGTCCGAAGCCCAGGCTACCAGGTTCCAGAGGCTCGAAGCCCGGCACGTTGTCCATAGACCAGGCGGCGAGGCTATCGGCGTCCGCACCGTTGCCGGGGTTGGCCTGCTGGTAGGTGTCCGTGCCACCCCAGTTCTGTTGCTGGTCAAAAGTAGTGCGGCCGTCACTTGGGGAGGGTGAAGAATCCATGCCTCGCGACCAGTCGATGTTCAGACTGTCGCCTGACAGGTTGAGACCGGCCCACGGGTCGTCCGGCGTCGGCTGCGCGCCTGTAGGGGTCGAGGCGAACATATCGAACGCCAGGGACTCGGAGCTACCTCCGGTTAGCATCCCTTCGTGCGTCGGGCCGCTACCAGCACCGGCGAGCGGATCGGGTACCGCGCCGTTCTCCATCCAGGGGGGAAGCGCGAAGTCGCCGCTGAAGTCCGGCAAGCCGTCTACAGGCGCATCGGAGGGGGTCATGTTGAAGTTGATCTGGGACAGGGCATCGCTGCTCGCGGGAGCCGACGTCGCGCCAAGTGCCGTCAGATCGGACAGGGGCGATGTGTACTCGGTGGGCAGGGGTGGGGCCTGGGTGGGGATGCCCGTTCGCGCGCTGAGGAAATCAAGCCCCTGGCGGGCCTTGGTGTTCTGCGGATTGATCACCAGCACGTTTTCGAGGCAGATTTGCTGCTCTTCCGGCTCGGAGGCAACCCCGCTGAGCCACATCCAGGCTTGTTCGTTATGCGGGTCGCGCTCGACCACCTGGGTCAGGTAAGAACGGGCCGCGGTCGTATCGCCGTTACGCGCCGAATTCTTGCCCGCTTCCAGCAGCCGTCCTACCTCGGCGTCCATCGTATTCATCGACATAGAAAAAACCCCCATTGCTTACAGGTCAGGCTCTGCTTACCGCACGGCAGCACGCAGTTCAAACTACCAACTCGCTACGTTACGTAAAGTAGATGCGTCAGGATTGTTCGAGCATCCTGATGCGGCGTGGGTGTACCCGCGCCTTCTCAGCCTCAATTATCCCCTTGATGGCGTCTACCGTTTCATCCAATCTCTTGTGCCTGTTCACCACCACGTAGTCGAAGTTGCTAATCTCCTGCATTTCCTGCCGGGCTACCTTTAGCCTGGTTTCAAGCTCCTGGGGGTCCTCTGTCTTGCGGTGGAACAACCGGATAGCCAGCTCTTTCATGCTGTCCGGGGCCAGAAAAATAAATATCGCGTCCGGCTCCAACTCTCGTATTTTCGCCGCACCCTGCACGTCGGGCTTCATTATCACGTCCATGCCCTGCTTCAGCGGCTCAACGACCTGGCTGCGCGGGATGCCATAATAGTTGCCGTACACGTTCGCGTTTTCCAGCAACTCCCCGGCTTCGAGCATCCGCATGTACTCGTCCCGCGTCTTGAAGAAGTAGTGGACGCCTTCTACCTCTCCGGGCCTGATATCTCGCGTAGTGACCGTCACCACATAGTGGAACGGCACCTCAAGCTGGCGCATGCGTTGCAGCGTTACGTCCTTACCGACGCCCGAAGGCCCGGTAAGCACAACCAGCAACGCGGGGGCGGGTCGAGTGACGTACTGCTCGAACTCCGGCACCTGCTCGCCCGCAGCCACCATTTCGGCAAGCCGCTCTTCAATGGCCTTGTTTTCCTCGGCCTTGTGGTCCTGCTCCGCGATAGCACTCACCTGGGTCTGAAGCGTGAAACGTGAAACGTGATGGTGCGTGCGCCGCCCGATCCCGAAACGCGCAACCTGCTGCCTTTACGACATCACGTTTCACGTTTCACGTTTCAGAATCACGTGTTATACTTTCCTGCTATGCCCTTTGACGCACTCACCCTCGCCGCCGTGCGGCAGGAAATCGAAAGTAAGTACCTCGGCGGGCGGGTCCAGGGTCTGCTGATGCCGGGTCCGCTCACTCTGAGCCTTGAGCTTTACCGCTCCGGAAGCGGACGCTCGCACCTCGTCATGTCGGCCCACCCTCAGCACGCCCGGCTCCACCTGTCGGCCACATCTCCCACCCGCGACCCGGAGCAGCACCCGCCTTTGTTGCTGCTGCTGCGTAAATACGTGAGAGGCGGCACCCTGGTAGAAGTTTCCCAGCCCCGCTTCGAGCGTGTCATTGCACTTAGTATAGCTAAACGAATCCACACTGACAAGCACCAAGAGTACCATTCCAGGGATGACTTTAGGCAGGGGGATGCCCCTGACAATGAGCAAGATGAGGACCAGGAAGATCCCTCCGCGCCCATAAAAGTGGTTGAGTTGTTGGTGGAAGTCATGGGCAAGGTCAGCAACATTGTGCTGGTGGATGACGATGGCACGGTGCTCGACAGCATCAAGCGCGTGCCCGCCAGCATCAACCGCTACCGGGTGACCCTGCCGCGCCACGCCTACGTGGCCCCACCGCCCCAGGACAAGCGCGACCCCCTGCGCACCAGCGTCCACGCCCTATCCGCTATGTTGTATGACGTTGCCGAGGAGGACCCGAAAGCCCCCGCCTGGAAAGCCCTGGTCGCGGGCTACCTGGCTGTAAGCCCCACCCTGGCCCGTGAAGCTACCTACCGTGCGCTTGGAGACGTACGCCTACCTGCTGTAGAAGTAGCAAGCAGCCCCCAGGGCCTGTCTGCCATGTTAAGGGAGCTACAGGACCTGTTGCTGCTGGATGAGAGCGGCCAATGGCAGCCATCTGTCGCTTGGAAGGGTGCCGCCAACGAAAGCCAGCCGCTGGACTTCGCCCCGTACCTGCTCACCCACCTGGAGGTACCGGGCGGCTCGTTAGAAGGGCGGCAAAGCATATCCGAGGCGGCAACTACCTATTTTTCAGCCGTATCCAGCCTGTCAGGCCATAGCGCACTCAAAGCGCAGGCCCAGGCAGAGCTTGACGAGCTTCGCAAGCGGGACGAGCGGAGGCTGCGCTCCCTGCACGAGGAGCTACAGCGTGCGGAGGCCCTTGAGGAGTTGCGGCGTAGGGGAGAGATGCTACTGGCCTACATGCACTCCATACAGCCGGGCCAGACGCAGCTTTCCATACCCGGCGAAGACCTGACCATCGACCTCGACCCAGGCATGACCCCGGTAGAGCAGGCGCAGGCGATTTTCAGGGAGTACCGTAAGGCCCGGTCGGCACAGGAGGAGCTTCCCGCGCTGGTGGAGCAGTCCGAGAGACAGGTCGCCTACCTGGACGAGCTACAAACCAGCCTCGAATTAGCAGCAAACTACGACGAGATTCGCGCCGTGCAGACTGAACTGCGTGGGGTGCGCTCACCGTGGACGCCTGCCCAGGTAGTCCCCGAGACAAAGCAGAAGGGTGGCAGGGGTCGTAAGCAACAGGAGAAGTTACCGCAGCCGTTGCGTGTGCGCACGAGGTACGGCGCGAACGTGCTCATCGGTAGGACGGCGGGCCAGAACGACGTGGCGACCTTCCGCCTGGCGGACTCGGAGGACCTGTGGCTCCACGCACGTGGCGTGCCCGGTTCTCACGTCATCCTGCGCACCGGGCCGGGCTTCACCGAGGCCGACCTGCGTGAGGCGGCTTCCTACGCCGCTGCCTACAGTCGCGCCAGGAACGAGGCCCAGGTAGACGTGATCTACACCGAGAAGAAGCACGTCCGCAAGGTACCCAACTCCCCGCCCGGCTTTGTGACGTTTCGGAACGAGCGAGTGGTACGGGTCCCACCGCTCAAGCCCCTCGTTCGCTAGGAGGACGATTTTGTGACAGACGAAGTTGCAATGCCACCCGTGGGGCTAGTGCTCGCGGTAAACGTCGGGCAGGTGCGCGAGATCGACTGGCTGGGACAGAGGTCAACCACCGCCATCTGGAAATATCCCGTGGGCGGGCGAGTACCTGTCGTTGGCGTGAACCTTTCCGGTGACGATCAGGCAGACCGACGCGCGCATGGTGGCCGCGACAAGGCCATCTACTCATATAGCCGTGAGGACGAGGAGTGGTGGGAGCAGCAACTAGGGCGGCCGGTGGAGCTAGGCACATTCGGTGAGAACCTGACCCTGCAAGGAGTGGACGTCACGGGGGCGGTGATAGGCGAACGATGGCAGGTGGGTAGCGCTGTGCTGGAGGTGGCACAACCCCGTATCCCTTGCTGGAAGCTGGGGGCCAGGATGAACGATCCCGATTTCCCCCTGAAGTTTGGTGCTGCCGGGCGGCCGGGGGCGTACCTGCGTATTGTCGCGGAGGGTGACATCGGCGCAGGTGACGAGGTGCGCATCCTTTACAAGCCGAGCCACAGCATCACGATAAGGGATGTCGCGCACATATACCACTCCGACCACGCACGTGCCAGCCTGCTGCTAGAAATAGACGAA
Source organism: Chloroflexia bacterium (assembly GCA_036386675.1). Taxonomy (GTDB): domain Bacteria; phylum Chloroflexota; class Chloroflexia; order QHBQ01; family JADMIH01; genus JADMIH01. The sequence goes on from DASVVE010000071.1 coordinate 73,791, forward strand.
TTGGCGGAACCGCTCAAGAATTGGGCAAGCAGAATGCTACGCCATGTGAAGGCATAGGAGTCATCTCGAAAACGAAGATGCTGGAGATTAGCACATGAGGTGGCCTTTGTCATTTCGAACATGCGGCTACGTTCAGGGTAAACTCCGCGAGAAATCTCGTCCTCTATCCCAACGTTACCTTTTTCTCCCGGGACTCTGTTGCTGGAGGAAAGGTGTTACCGTGTGCTAAGAGACCAGATTTCTCGCGGAGTTTACCCTGCGCGTAGCCGCATGTTCGAAATGACAAAGGCCACCTCATGTGCTCATGATTGGTGCTGCCGTACTTGAGATAGCTACTAGCCGCCAGAGATCAGGTAAGGACTCTAGGCTGTTTTCCGCCTGGATCGCCCCAACCACGCGAACAATATCCCTAGCTCGTAGAGCAGGATGATAGGCACCGCCACATAGATCTGGTTCACAGGGTCGGGCGTGGGGGTAATTATGGCCGCAACTATGAAGGCCAGCACATAGGCCCACCGCCGGAACCTCTTCAGCCTCGCGGGGGTAGCCACACCCACTTTAGACAGGATAAAGATGATAAGAGGTGTCTCAAAGGCCAGGCCCATCGCCAGCATGAAGTTGGTGACAAAACTCATATACTCCGAAATCGTGGGTTGAATCTCAATTTGCGGAGTTCCGAAGTTGAGCAGGAATTCCAGGGCACTGGGCAGCACCAACACGTAGCAGAAGACGACCCCAAGCACAAAGAAGAACATGACCCCTGGCAAGCTGAGCAATATCCACCGCTTTTCGTTCTTGGTCAGGCCGGGGGCTAGGAACTGGAATAACTGGTAGACCAGAACCGGCATAGAGAGCGCGATTCCCGTTATGAGCGACACCTTCACATATGCCACGAACGTCTCAGTCACAGTTATAGCGAGAAGCTTGCGGTCACCTGCCATCCGTAAAAGTAATTGGATCTCCTGCTCCACGAAGACGAAGCTCAAGGCTGTCAAAAGCACCACCGACACGGCAGCCTTTATGAGCCGGTCTCGGAACTCGCGCAGGTGATCGATGAGGGACATCTCGACGTCACGGGTGCCGTCGGGACGCCTTCTCCCGGTACGCTGAGGCTGGCCCCCACGCTTACCAAACGGGAGTCGTGGACGGAATCGCGACAAGGTGCTACTCATCAGGTAATAAGTGCCCCGAAACTAGACCACCGGCACAAGCCAAAAAGGCGCGGCAAGTCCATTATAGGACTCACCGCGCCCGGTTACAAAAACGAATTGGAATTTCGAATTGCGAATTTGTTGGACACGTACTACATTCGCAATTCGAAATTCCAATTTCCAAATTAGGAAGCGGAGACGTAGGTTTCGATGTAGCTGTCGATACGGTCGACGGCCTCGCCCACGGTGCCTATGTTGGCGTCTTCTTCGGGGATCTTCATCTCGCCAAACGGCTCAAATACGTCCTCGATGGTCATGAGCAACTCTACCATGTCGAGCGAGTCGGCACCCAGGTCCGAGAAAGAAGTTTCGGGGCTGACCTTGCTCTTGTCCACCTTGAGCAGGTCGCTGACCATGTTTTGAAGCAGCAACTGGGTCGCCCCGCGGCGGTCGAGGCCCTCTAGCTCCGAGGCGCTCACCTTGTACTTGTCCATAGCGATCTTGCCCAGGAGCAGTTCGGTGAGTGCGCTCGCGTCTGCGTTGGCGACCTCCGCCTCTTCTACTCCGTACTGCTGGACGGCGACCTCTTTGAGGTGTTCCGTAGCGTTTGCCATTCCTATGTGTCTCCTTTCATACCTATTCTGGCCTAAATATTCTCTGCCAGGTATGCTACTAGCTCACGCACTGTGGTAAGCTCAGGCACTTCGTCGTCGTCTATCGTAACCCCGAAATTCTCCTCGATCAGCGGGATAACCTCATCGTGGAACTCCAATACGTCCGCGTTGAGGTCGTCGTAGACGTTCGTGTCGAGGTCAATCTCCTCCTCGTCGGCCCCAAGGGCTTCGGCAAGCAGCGGACGCAGCCTCCTGAGTAGTTCCTGGCGCGAAGTCATTCGGCGTGGGGTATTCCTCTCTTATTCCGGGTCTGCGGTCGCGCCGTGCTCGGCCTTGTGGTACTTGCGGCGCAGTTGCTGGTGCTCAGCAGCTACCGTGCCAAGAACCCCATTTATAAAGCGGCTGGAGCTATCGCTACCAAACCGCTTGCCTAGCTCGACTGCTTCGTTTATAGAGGCCTTCAGGGGCACCCTATTATCAAACAGAATTTCGAAAATTGCAAGCCTCAATATATTCTTGTCTATGCGTGACATCTGGTCCACGGGCCAGTTGGGTGCTGAGCGCGCAATTATCTCGTCCAGATCCCCCTGGTGCGTAACCGTCCCCTCTACCAGCGCCCGCGCGTAGCTCCGCACGTCCTCCACCAGGGGGTCAGCTTCCGGCTGGCTCTCCGACATAGGCTCGTTGAACAGCCGGATCATCACCTCTTCGGCGGTGTGCTCGGTAGTATCCACCTCGTACAGCGTCTGCAACGCGGTGATCCTGGCTTGTCGTCGTTCGTTACTTGACATGGTTCTGAAACGTGGTGCTGAAACGTGAAACGTGATGACATGTGAGCAACATGGTCCCGGATTGAGAACCGGACGACCCTAACCGCATCACGTTTCACGTTTCTGACTTAGTCGCTCACATCCTCTATATAGATATTGACTACTTCGGCGGGCATGCCGACCATCTGGTCCAGGGCTTCTCGCACGCGGGCCTGGATGGTCTGGGCGAGGCGCTTCAGGTTGGTATCGGGTTCCGCCACGATATAAACGTCGGCGGCTATGGCGTTGTTACGCACTTGCAGGGAAACGCCGGGCGCGCTGCCCATATTCTGGCGTTGGAGCACGCGCGCCGGTGGACGGGAGACGTTGCTCATCCCGGCGACGCCACGTATCGCGCTGGCCGTGAGGCTCACGATCATTGCGAGCACACTGGGTGCTATCCTGACTGTGCCTAGCTTGGTATCCTGCATGCGCTTTCCCTCGTGTGCTATTGGGCCTTACCCGAGGCTACCCGGCCGTTGGGGCTGCTGGTTGAGCTTGGCAGCGCGCTTGCCGGGTTCTCGGTGAGTTGCTCGGCCAGCCATTCGGTCACCAGGCCCGTGTGTATGTGGCCTTCAACGAAGCGGGGGTCGTGGAGTATCTTCTGGTGGAACGGTATTGTCGTGGGCAGGCCGATGATGATACACTCGATCAGGGCACGGCGGGCGCGCTTTATCGCCTCGTCCCGGTCCTCGCCCCAGGCCATAATCTTGCCAAGCAGCGAGTCGTAGTTGGTGGGCGCTGTGTAGCCGGAGTACAAATGCGAGTCGACCCGTATGCCAGGTCCGCCCGGCGGCAGGTACAACTCAACCGGCCCGCCACCAGGAAGGAAGCCCCGCTCCACGTCCTCGGCGTTCACCCTGCACTCTATCGCGTGCCCGGTGATTGTAATATCGTTCTGCTTGAGCGTCAAGGTCTCCCCGGCAGCGGTCCTTATCTGCCACTTCACGAGGTCCACTCCCGTAACCATTTCGGTGATGCCGTGCTCCACCTGGATGCGAGTGTTCATCTCGATGAAATAGAACTCGCCCGTCTCGTCCAGCAGGAATTCGAACGTCCCGACGGTGCTGTAGCCGATAGCCATAGCCCCTCTGACCGCGGCATCGCCAATGGAGCGCGATTGCTCCTCCGTCAGCCCCGGAGCGGGTGCCTCTTCAAGTATCTTCTGATGGCGGCGCTGCAATGAGCAGTCGCGGGTGCCCAGGTGAATGCAGTTGCCGTGTGTGTCGGCAAGCACCTGTACCTCTATGTGGCGTGGGTGATATAGGTATCGCTCGACGTACACGTCGGGGTTGCCGAAAGCCAGAGATGCCTCGCTCCTGGCAAGGTTGTACGCCTCAACCAGTTCGTCTATCGTATTCGCCACACGCATGCCACGGCCACCGCCACCCCCGGCAGCCTTGAGCAGCAGCGGGAAACCTATCTCCTCGGCCACAACGCGGGCTTCTTCGGCGTTCAACAGGGCTTCCTCGGTACCGGGGATAATGGGAAGTCCGGCCTCGCGCATCAGCTTGCGGGCCTCGACCTTGTTCGCCATCGCCTGTATTGCTGCCGAGCTAGGCCCAACAAAGGTGATGCCCACCTTCTCGCAGATCTCAGCGATATACGGGTTTTCGGAAAGGAAGCCGTAACCGGGGTGAATGGCGTCGCAGCCGGCCATCTCGGCGGCGCTGATGACAGCAGGTATGTGCAGGTATGAACGCGCGGGTGCCGCCGGGCCGATGCAGATCGCTTCGTCCGCCATGCGCACCGAGAGTGTCTCGCGGTCAGCCTCCGAGTAGGCCACCACCGCCTCGACGCCCAGTTCGTGGCACGCCCTGATAACGCGAAGGGCTATTTCACCTCTATTGGCAATAAGTATCCGTTTGAACATTGCTATTGGCGCTACGAATGGTTTGACTTGCCACTAGTCGTCGCGCTCTAACCCTCCATGTTGGTGCCTGATACGTACTGAACTGGGTGTGACAACCGTGAAGGCACCTGATAGTTCGTCTGCGTGTTCATCGATAACCGAGGAAAGTATATGTGCCTTCTGCTCGGATGATAAGGTCTGGAGCCGCGCCAGAACTATGCCTACTTTGCTCTTTCGCTGTAGAAATGTAATGTCACCGAAGTCCTTGTCGCTTGTGAGAAGTAAATCGGCCTCCGTTTCCGCGATATTTAGCACGTCGTCGTCAGTGATGCCAGGGTGCAACTCCGCGATGTAGATGACAGAGTGCCCGCCTTCCCGCAGTTTGGCTACTACTCGCCCCTCTACACTTTCGTCAGCGACAATCTTCAAGACGCCAGGTCGGAAGTAGGATAGACGACGTCACTTCTAAGCACATCAGCCGCGAAAGTCAAGGCGGCGAGCACTCCTTCACGAGTCAGCCTTGGGTGGTCTTGCAACAGGTCATCAATAGAATGGCCCGCCCCAAGTTTCTCCAATATGAGTTCAACTGTCAATCTTGTGCCCGCAATGACAGGTTTTCCCATCATGATGGCTGGATCGGAAATAACTAGCGATCGGCCCATATGGCAACACCTCACCTTACTCTATGCCAAAAGCTCCTCAGAGCTAACAACCTGCGCGTCTGGTGCGATCCTCTTGATAAGTCCGGAGAGCACTTTCCCAGGCCCAACTTCGACAAACGTCGTTACTCCCTCTTGCACCATGTATTGTACCGACTCCAACCAGCGCACCGGCGAGTAGGTCTGCATCTCCAGCAAGTGGCGTATATCCTGCGCGTCGGGAGCGGGGCGAGCGGTGACGTTGGCGACCACTGGTATCTTCGGCTCGGCAAAGGGTGTATCGCCAAGGTAGCGTGCGAACTCTTTGGACATGGGATGCATCCACCGCGAGTGGAAGGCGGCGCTGACCTGCAAAGGCACCACCCGCCTTGCCCCGGCTGCTTTCGCAAGCTCGGTAGCGCGCTCAAGACCAGCCTGCGAGCCACTCAACACGATCTGGCCCGGTGCGTTCAGGTTCGCCAGGTCCACACCTGCATCCTTGCAAAGCGAATCTGCCACCTCATCCGGCAGGCCCAGCACCGCCACCATGCCAGTTGGCTGCTCGAGCGACGAGCCGACTTCGTTCATCAGCCGCCCGCGTTCGGCCACCAGCATAAGCGCGTCCTCGAAGTCCAGCACTCCAGAGGCCACCAGGGCTGCGTATTCCCCGAGGCTATGCCCAGCTACGAATGCGGAGGTGTCGTATAGTCCGGCGTAGCGCAGGCGCAGGGCTGTAAGATGCGCGATTTCTGTGACGAGGAGCGCCGGTTGCGCGTTATCAGTGCGCTGAAGGAGGTCGGCGGGACCGTTGAAGCAAAGCTCGGAGATTGAATAACCAAGTGCCTGGTCTGCCGTGCGGAACAGGGCTTCTACCTCCGGGTAGAGGTCGTATAGTGCCTTGCCCATGCCCACAGCTTGAGAACCCTGGCCGGGGAATACCCAGGCCGTGGAAGACTGGCTGGCACCAGGTGGTGCAACCGCCTCCTGGTCGCCCACAGTGCTACCGCCCCCACCGGACGACGCACGCACCGGCGGTCAGACCCGAACCGAACGCGACGAACAGGAGGTTGTCACCGTCCTTGACTCTGCCCGCGTCCACTGCTTCGCACAGGGCGAGTGGAATAGAGGCCGCCGAGGTGTTCCCGTACCTGTCTATGTTCATTACCACCTTCTGCGGGTCGAGGTGCAGCCTGTCGGCTATCGAGTTGATGATGCGGGTGTTTGCCTGGTGGGGTATAAAGAGGGATATGTCGTCGGTGCTGAGGTTCGCCTTCTCCAGGGCCTCCACCGCCGAGTCTCCCATGATGCGGACGGCGAAGCGGTAGACTTCCTGGCCGTTCATCTTGAGGTAGTGGTCGCGGCGCTCGATGCTCTCATGGCTGGCGGGGATGGCCGCACCTCCGCCGGGCAGTCTTATCAGGTCCCCGCCCACTCCGTGGGAGCTGAGCACGAACGACAGCAGTCCTTGCTTGCGGTCGGAGGCTTCGAGCACCACGGCACCCGCCCCGTCACCGAAGAGCACGCAGGTGGTGCGGTCCTGCCAGTCCATGAAGCGCGACAGCCCCTCGGCGGCCACCACGAGCACCGTCTTGTACGAGCCGGACATGATGAACTGGCTGCCCACGCTCAGACCGTAGACGAAGCCGGAGCAGGCGGCCTCCAGGTCGAAGGCCCCCGCGTTCTCGGCACCAATCTCATGTTGCACCAGGCACGCGGTCGCGGGGAAAAGGAAGTCGGGGCTTGCTGTACAGCAAATGACGAGATCGACCTGCCACGGGGGGACTCCCGCGCATTCGAGCGCCTTCCGGGAAGCCGCTATCGCGAGTGTGGAGGTCGATTCGCCCTCGCTCAGGACGTGGCGCTGGCGGATGCCGGTGCGGGTGGTAATCCACTCGTCCGACGTGTCCACGAACTTTTCGAGGTCGAAGTTGGTGAGTATCTTTTCGGGCGCCGCGCTGCCCCAGCCGGTTATAGCCGCATACTTAGCCACAATACGGTAGCTCCATATCGTCTCCACCCCGGAGATATAGAGTCATAGCTTGATGCCGCCCGGCGACGTGCTCAACGTCGAAGACCTCGCCCGGTGTACGTTAGCCTTATGCCTGCCCGGACTCGGTGCCCTTCACCTGGAGGACCTGCCTGCCACGGTAGGTGCCGCAGGTGGGGCAAACGTGGTGCGGCATGCGCGGATTGTGGCACTGCGGGCACTCCACTAGCTGCACCGGCTTGAGGTGCTGGTGGCTGCGGCGGTCGCCCCTGTGCTTGCTGGAAATTCTCTGCTTGGGTGTCGCACCCATAATTCTGTTTCTCCTCTACAGCTATCTAGCTAGCTCGACTAAATTACTCTAGTTTACGTTATCGCCGGCGGGGAAGTCCTCTATGCGCAGCTCCCGCAGCCCGGTCCACCTGTTGTCCTCCGGCTCGTCCGCGTGCCCGCAGTCCACTTCGTTCAGGTTCGCCCCACATTGGAGGCAAATCCCCTTGCAATCTTCGCTATGCAGTGGCTTCATCGGGAGAGCCACCAGCAACGCCTGGCGGATTGGTTCGGTGAGGTCCATCAGGTGGTTCGGGTCGATATCGAAGGTCTGGTCGCTCTCCTCGAACTCCTCGCGGCGCACCGGCGCACCCGTATCGACGTCTATGGTAGGCAAGAACTGTTCTTCCAGGCGGGCGTCCACCGGCAGCGCGAACGGCTCAAGGCAGCGGCTGCATTCGATCAGCACAGAGGCGTCGATATCGCCCTGCACCAGTAGGCTATCGCCCAGCCGTGTAACCTTCACCTCGCCGCGCACCGACTCGGCATGCAAAACCGCTCCCTCACCCGGGTCTTCATCGAGCACCAGGTTAGGCGTATCGAGATGGAGCTTACGAGTGGAGCCGACGCGTTCCTTAAGTAGCTGGGCTACGTTGAAAATCAGGTCGCCGTTGGAATTTGTCCCGTCCACGTTTTACCACTTTCAAAGGTATTTATGTCGCCCCGCTTTTGCGAGTCAACTTCGCTATTATATGGCACCGCAGACGACGTGTCAAGCAAAGACTGCTCGTCGCGCGGGGCTAGCCGTCAGCTACGGAAGCCAAAGAGCACCAGCGCCAGCAACCCAGCCCCAACCACGAAACGGTACCAGATAAAGGGTGCGGTCGAATGGCGTTGTAGGTACCGCAAGAGGAAGAAGATGCATAAGAAGCCAGACACGGCAGAGGCAGCAAAACCCACGAAGAAGCCCATCTGCTCGTCAGCGGGCAAGCCCCCCTCCTGTATCATATCGTAACCCTGCTTCACTCCCGCCGCGAGCACCACTGGCGTGGAGAGCAGGAACGAGAAACGTGCCGCCGCCTCGCGTTTCAGCCCGGCGAACAGCCCCGCCGTAATTGTGCTACCTGAACGCGACACGCCGGGTATGAGGGCCAGCGCCTGTGCCATACCAACAGCCAGGGCGGCCGGCAGCCTGATGCCCTCCAGGGGGATGGTGCGCGTGCCTATCCGTTCGGCAAGCAGCAGGATTGCGCCCATCACTATCATCATGACGCCGATTACCAGCAGTCCCGTACGCAGGTTGGCGGGGTCGTGGAACACGGCGTCAATGCTGTCCTCTGCAAATAAACCGGCTAAGGCAGCGGGTATAGTGCCGAGGCCTATCAGCCAAACAAGTCGCCGGTCGGGGTCGTCGCCTATTCGCCGCTCTACCACTGAGGCAAAGAACGCGGCTATCAGCCTACGCCAGTCCGAGGCAAAGTAGACCAGCACCGCCAGCAGCGTGCCCATGTGCAGCGCGACGTCGAACTGTATGCTGGTGACCGACTTTTCATCCCAGCCGAAGAGCCAGGGCACAAAGACGAGATGGGCCGAAGACGACACGGGCAGGAACTCCGTTAGCCCCTGCACGAGGCCCAGGACCAATGCCTGAAATATGTCCAAGTATCGTTACCGTTCCTTATCCAAAATCTGAGCTAATCAGCCCGGACCGCTCTTCCCCGCAGGTGTGCTTGTAGCCGGGTCGGCCCCCTGGTCCGGTAACTTGTCTTCCTCTGCAAGCTCCAAGTCGGTGACGGGCCCTTCCATCTCGTGGGCCGCATCGGACGCCTCGGCCCGCTGCTTCTCCAGGTCGGTAAGCTCCCGCCAGGACAGGCTCTCCCGCGCCAGAAAGACTACACCAAGCAAAGTGACCGGCAAGTACAGTGCGACATGGAGCAAGAAGACGTAAGAAGTGGCCGCACCTCGGTCGACGCCGAAAGCCCCGACGAGGACCCCAATCCCTACCACCTCAAAAACGCCGAGATACCCTGGAGCCTGAGGTATAAGCGTGCTCAGGTTCACGATGCCTGTAGCCAGCACGTAAGCGTAAAAAGGTACGGGTTCTGTATCCGAGCCTGTAAGCCCAAACCCCCAGTTGCCGATTGAGAAGTACATCGCTGCTTCGAACAACCAGGCCATAATGGACAATGAGAACACCACAAGCATGTTGGTGCGCGACCGCAGCGAGCCTAGACCTACGATGAAGGCCGTCGCCAGGCGTTCGACTCGCTCGTGCAGGCGGCCCGGTACGAAGCGCATACCGAACCTGAGTAGTCTCTCCATCCGGCGCTGCGAGGACGCGATAGCCACAAAGAATACGAGAAACGCCAGGAACGCCACTGCCCCTAGCACAATATAGGGACTCCAATTGACGATCAACGTGCCAAAGGTATGGCCGGTGCCGACGCTTAGGATGCCGGGGTTGAAGAGGATTACAAAAAGAAGGGCGCTGGCAACGAAGCCGATCATGACGAGGCCGTCGAATATACGTTCAACCACGATGGTGGCAAGCGTGGAGGTCTTGCGCACGCCTTCTCGCTTACCTACGACGTAGGCACGTACCAACTCGCCAATACGAGCGGGCAGTAAGTTATTAGCCATATAGCCAATAACTACGATTTGAAATGTCTCCAACAGCCCCATTTTCAGGCGCAGGGGAGCAAGCAGTATGCGCCACCTCACGGCCCTGACCCACACGCCGATGAAGTAGAACACCAGTGCCGGGACAAGAGATAACCAGTTCATCCCGGCGATGGTGGCGACAATCTTTGCAGGGTTCTCCTGCAATAAAGCCCAGCCCAGGAAGACCAGGCTTATCACCAGGCCGATGATGAAACGCCGCGATTTGAACAAAATGCTAGCTCCGGTAAGGGTATTTATCTGTAGAACGTGACAGGGGTCTTCCTTATTACGGCGTTACGGCCGCGCGCCCGCTTCCGTGTCGTCAGCGAGGCTCTCCGCCCCGAAAATACGGTCCTTGTACTCCCGACTCAGCACGCTTGAGAGCCGCTTACGAAAGATCGCGTACTTGCGCATACCCTTCCTGTGCAGCCAGACCTTACGTGACACGTTGAGCGTCGCCAGCCCGTATATTACGCTACGGCGGAAGTTGACGCTCGAGGCCTCCGGGAAGTAGCGGGTCGGCACCGGCACCTCGGCAATCTTGAAGCCAAAGGCTATCGTCTGCGCGATTACCTCGCTGTCGAACACGAAATCGTCGGAGTTGAGCAGAAACGGGATCGTGGTCAGCAGTTTGCGGGAATAGGCGCGGAAACCGGTGTGCGCCTCCGAGAGTTTTGTGCCGAGGGCGAAGTTTTCAACAGTGGTGAGGAACCTGTTCGAGACGTACTTCCAGAGGGGCATTCCGCCCTGGAGAGTGGCGCTGCGCCCGTCCAGCAGACGCGAGCCGAGCACCAGGTCGGCCCTGCCTTCCATGATGGGTGCAATCATGCTGGGGATGCGGGTCGCATCGTACTGGTTGTCCGGGTGGAGCATAACCACGATGTCCGCACCCTGGTTCAGGGCCTCGATGTAGCAGGTCTTCTGGTTGCCCCCGTACCCCTTGTTCTGGACGTGCACTATCACGTCGAGTCCGAGTTGGCGAGCGATGGTGGCAGTGTTGTCCTGGCTAGCATCGTCCACCAGGATGACCTTGTCTACGATCTCCTTCGGCAGGTCGCCATGCGTCTTCTCGAGTGTGCGGGCAGCGTTGTACGCGGGCATGACCACTACCACACGCGGCTTGTGGCCTGTGCTCCCATCCTTCGAAGTGGGGTACGGCGTACTCTGGACATTTTCTTCCGGCCTAGTAACCATATGCCTCCCGGTACTCTCCTGCATTTATGAAGCGCCCGCTTTACAGACGTGGAATTGTAGCACACGAATAGTAGTACATGCAAACAGAAGGCTTGCCGACACCCGGCATCCAAACCGCATTGAGCCGCAATGTGCCGGCAAGAATATTTGACGCGTGAGCGGCCGAGTGATAGAATCCTCTAATATGCCGCTTGCCCGTGGCAAGCAAGTCTTTGCCGCACATGCGCGCCGACGTTTCGGCTCGCAGTCCACCCCTCCTTCGGTGCTCTTCCTCTATGCTGCTTCGCTTGGTTAGAAACAACAGGATAACCTTGCCCTGGACGCGTAACGCCGGGCGGGGCGAAGTCACGGTGCAGAGCATCAGCATGGCGCGCGTTCCCTGGTGGGAGCCTGTCTCCATCTTTTTGGCGACCTTCGCGGTACTGGCGCTCTTCGCTCCCCGCATCATGACTTACCTCAACCCTGTCACGGGTGACGAGCCGTTCTACATGATGACCGCCATCAGCATCTGGAAGGATGGCGACCTCAACGAGTGCAACAACTACCGGCAAGTTGATGAAGCGAGCTTTCACCCGGCCTTCTACGACCCCTGGACCGGCTACCCCAAAGGCTGGAAGGGCTGGGGCTCGACCCCCTATCCATTGCCGCCACACCCGGCAAAGCTCGTTCCCAGTAGCCGCATGTGCGAGAGCACGGATGCCTGGATACCACTTCCCACCGACGGCACCAGCGACGAGCTTTATTCCAAGCACGGTCTGGGCCTGAGCTTGCTGATACTGCCTGCCTTTGTGGCGGGTGGGAGGGAACTTGTAGTCTACTTCCTGGTTGCGCTGGGGGCGCTGCTCGCCGCGAACGTCTACCTGTTGGCGAGGGAAAGTGCGAAAGGCATGTGGCCCGCCCTGCTCACCTGGGTCGCTCTTGCCTTCACTGTGCCTCAGCTACCTTACTCCTACCTGATCTTTCCAGAGCTACCGGCGGCGCTCTTCGTGGTCTACGCCTTCCGCCGCATACGGCTGTGGGACAACAATCTGCTCCAGGTAGCGGCCATCGGCACCAGCATGGCCTTTCTGCCATGGCTGCACTATCGCTTCATACCTGTGAGCGCGGCTTTGTTTCTGTACATTATGTACGCATCCATAAAGCGTGCAACCCCGCGCGGCCTGCTCAACTACAGTCTTGTGATCGTCCAGTGTGTCTTGTCGGCGGGCCTGTTGATGTACTACTTCTATCACAGGTACCAGCAGGTATACCCGAATGCTGCCGACCACGCGGGTAGCAGCGACGTCGCGGGCACGCTACGTGGAGCCGTCGGGCTGCTGATCGACGTGCAGTGGGGTCTATTCATAGCCGCGCCTGTTTACATACTGGCAATCGTGGGCGTCATCCTGATGGCCGTCCACAAGTCGCACCGCCGCGACCTGCTATGGCTGGTACTGGTGTTCGTACCCTATTTCGGGGTGATAGCGAACTACGCTCAATTCTGGGGCGAATGGTGCCCTCCTGCGCGCTACCTCGCCTCGGTAGTGCCCCTGCTCGCTATGCCGTTCGCCTTTGCGCTCGACCGAATACGCAACATCGGCTACTATGCCATGTACGTTCTCCTGCTGGCGGTGAGCCTAGCGGCAGTAGCCGGCTACCTGTACCAGCCGCAGTGGATGTACCACCACCCTACCGCCGAGAGCTTGAACCACGTTATTACCAAGGGCCTCCCAATGCTCTTGAGGTGGCTGCCCGCTGAAGTCCAGGGCAGCATCGACCCGGAAGCAATCAATGCCTCCCTGCCCTCGTTTGTACTGCCTTACTTCTACTACTTGCAAGACCCTCAATTTGGTGATGCCGCTGCCACCGCGGCCTGGTCGAAGAGCGTTGTTCCAGCGGTCATAATCGGTGTGATAGTGGCTCTGAGCCTGGTACTGGCCTGGTGGTCGCAACGCAAACGGGGTACCGCCCGGCAGCCCGTGGGTGAGGGTATAGCTCCGGTAGCTGTTGAGCCGAACCCGCTTGTCCAGGGTGCCCCTGCCCACAGCGAAAGCCTGGTTGTTCCCGCCAACCCCGAACGGCGGGATGAAGCTCAGCCTACGTACCAGAGCTGATCAAGCCCCCTGTAACAGAACGAGTCTTGAAAGAATCAAAAAGGCCCGCGCGGGCCTTCTACTCGACTAGCTAAGCGGTAAGGTATCACTGGTCGGGGTCGAAAAGCTGAACACGGTTGTTCAGCCGTTCCAGCACGTACACCGTGCCATCAGCGCCTACCGCGATGCCACTCGGTGCGGTGAACTGGCCCTCACCCTTACCTTGCTCTCCAAAGTAGCTAATAAGCCCGCTCTCGACCTCGACAACCGCCACGCGGTTCCGTTCCGGGTCGCTCATGTAGATAAGCCCGCCATCGGGGCTGACAGCCAGCCTTGAACCGCCAGCATCGCGCCCAACCTGCAGTTGCCATTGCCGCCCTATCGTAGAAGGGAGCAGGTGAGGGTCGTTGGAAGCACTCTCGCCTTCAGACTCGCTCTGAAGTTGTAGCTGCACGAGGCGATCGCGCAGGTCGATAGCGTAAACGATATCGGGCCGGGCAGGGTCCGCCAGCACATCGACCGGCTGCTCAAGCGCGGCTGCCTCCGGCCCCCGTATATCCCGGACGATCTCGCTCAGTACCGCGCGGGGTTGTCGGTTCAGGACCTGGTCGAGGGATGGCCAGGCCGCCAGGCGGTTCTGGCCCGTGGCAGAGACGTACAGTCTGTGCCCCTGCTCCCCCTGACCCGCCGGGCCAACCGCCAGGCCGTTCGGCCCGTAAAGACCTAGCTGGCCGGCCGGGTACGTGCCGACCTGCTGGCCCTCCGGGGTGAACACCTGCACCCTGGTTGTTTTGTCCAGCACATAGATGTAGGTCTCGCCCTCCGCGCCTTCGCCTACCGCCAGGTCGGCAATCTCGTCAAAGTGCCCGTCGGGCGCTTCTCCCTGCTCCGGCGCGTACGTCTCCGGTAGCGCGGAACCCCAGGTGCGGACAACCCCGCCGTCAGACCCGAACATCACCACGCGTCTGTTGCCGCTGTCACCCACATACACGTTCCCGGCGCGGTCCACCGCGAGTCCGCGAGGTTCCTTGAGGCCCGCATCGGCCCCAAAAACAGCCTTCGGCTTTAGCACGTTGGCGGAAGCCTGAGCGACAGGTGGCGGCTCCTGCACCTGGGCGCCAGGCGCGTCCGGCACCTCGGATTGCAGCCAGCTTCGGGCCGCCGGCACCAGTGCGGTGGGCGGAATTATAGCTGTCGAGCCGCCGGGCGGGCTCCAAAACAACTCGATTCGCGCCCCGCCGCCGGGTGAAGCATAGCGCAAATCGATGTCGTGCAGACCCGCGCTGAGTTGAGCGCTGCCGCTCGGCAGGCCGGATGTGCCGTCTATAACAACCACCCCATCAACGAAGAGCACCAGGTTGTTGGGTACCGCCACTGAGAAACCATACGTTCCCTCTTGAGCGACCTTTAGCTTGCCGTACCAGCGCGCAAAGTAAGGGCCGCTGCCAAAGAGATCATATGTCTCGCGGAACCCTACGAAGGGATCGACGCGCCGCTGAGTGGCCTGCTGGCCCTTCAATGGATCGGGTGCTTTGAGAAGGTCCCCGGTAGGTCCGCTCAATTGAGCCTGAACAAGCTCGCCCGTGAGGCCGCCCGTTGGACCCTTGTAAAGGAACCGGGGCCGCACTGCCTGTGGCGCGCCACCCGCGCCCGCCCAGTGCAGGCTGATACTACTGTTCGCACTTGCAAGCGTGCCACTCAGGCGCACCTCGTGCACACCTTTGGCAAGCACCAGCTCGACCGCTTCACCGGGTTTGAACGCGGCACCAGCGAGAATAGTTCGCCCGTCAAGCTCCAACGCCGCGTCCGTTACGTCGCCGTGGACTGAGAACGAGTAGATGCCATACTCCGGCGCGACCAATCCACCCTCCCAGGTCGCCTTGAGCGGGTAAGACACCCCGTCAGGCGCGCTCCAGGGTTCCACCGTGGACATGACCGGGTCTGCCTGCCCTTGTGCTTCCGGCTGAGCGCGCTCGGTGCCCAACCCAGGCTCGTCCCTGTTAATCGGATCGCCCGACGCCGGACTGTACGTGGCCCGTGCCACCTGGAACGTCGCAAGTTGCTCCCGTGTCACCTTGTACGACACGAACCGCTCTATACCGTCGGGGCTGCGTACCGGCTCCTCGGTGCCACCGGGATAGTAGAGCCTGAACAGCGGCAGGTACTCCAGGTTGTTGGCGTAGACCAGGAAGGCCAGGCCCTTGCCGTTGCTGTCAATCGCGGGCAGCTTGTCCGCGGGGGTAAGCATATCTATGCCTTCTGTGTTTTTAGCCAGGAAACGCGTGCTCCCATAGCTGAAATATACCGCGTAGCCACCTACCCCCAACTGGTACGCCTTGTAGTCCGTGCCGAGGTCGAGAGCGTACCGGGCCTGTGCCGTGGCGTCACAGTAGGGGCACGTCTCCGCATAATGGCCGAAATATTCCTGGATGGAGGTGTAGGTAAAGAAGAGCACGGCCGCCGCCAGGGGCACGGTCGCCCACTTGCGGGCGAGAGACAGGCTGAAGGGCCACCCGGCCGCGAAGATGCGGTCCAGGAGTGCGGCCGGGAGGAGCATGAGCGCGGGCCAGGCACCCGTCACGCGTTGCAGGTTCGGCGTGTCAATCGTCAATATCGAGCCGAGCATACCGAACCAGAACCAAATCAACACCAGCGCAAAACGGCCGTCCCACAACTTCCAGGTTGCATAGACCAGCGAGAGCATCACGATAGCGGCCCAGAAGGGCGGGAACATCGTGCCGCCATGCTCCGCGTGCCGGTAGAAAATCACCTGGTCGGCCCTGCGGTAGAGCACGTCCAGCGTCTCGCGTCCCTGCTCGTAAATCAGCCGCGCCCACTCCACGGGGTGCGAGGTCACAGTCTGTACAGTTGAGCCTTGCGCGAGAGCGGGGTCGTAGGTCAGATTGTACCGCCCGAAGGTATGGCCCTGGTTGGACGGGGAGAAAATAGAGGTCTCCTGCGCCCGGCCCATGATGACCTGGAAGTTGCTTTCAGCGGCGTAGACCAGGTAAGGCATGGCGGTAATGAGCATCGCGGCCGCCAGCAGCATAAATCCGAGCGCGTACCGCTTGAAGAAGTCGAGACGCCACCTCACCAGGCAATAGAAGCCCAGCGCCGCCGCCAGCGGGATGATCAGCTTGCCCGCCGCGTAGAAGTAGAGGCTGAAACCCCAGGCGAGGCCCGCGAGCAGCCAGTCGGTCCACTTTCGGTCCCGCAGCGCCAGCACCATGTAGAAGAAACCGACAGCCCACAAGGTGCCGGTGGGGGTGCTCTCGCCCGCCAGGCGGCTGAATTGCAGGGCCAGCGGGGACACAGCCAGGAGCGCTCCTGCGATTAGCCCCGCACGCGCCCCCCACAGCAGCTTGCCCGTGCGATACACGTACCAGACCGCAATGACGCCGCTGACCACCGAAAGCATACGGTCGGCAACCATGTTGTGATCGCCCAGGAGTCCAAGGAAGAAAGCGGTCAGGTAGAAGTAGAGGTTGGGCACGCCCCACCAGCCGGAGCCGAATATTAGCGCACCGTTGCCTTCTAGTATGCGGCGAGCGTCCATACCCCGCTCACCCTCGTCACCAAAGATGCCGGGGTGGTACTCCAGGTTGTACAGGCGCAGAGCCACAGCCACGAGCAAGATGATGAAGATCAAGGCCGCCGACCAGATAGCAGGCATTTCGGGCACGCCACGACCGAAGAAATCGCCCTTCGGACCTGGCAGCAGGCTCCTGCCCCGCGGCCAGCCCGGCACACCCAGCAGGGCGACAACGAGGGCCACTATGCCACCCGCCCACAGCCAGCCGCCAAGCGGCGACACAACGTTAGACCGCAGGGCGAAGAAGGACCAAACCAGCAGCCCGACCGCCACCACCAGCGCGGGAACCGTGACACGCCAACCAAGCTTTGCCCGCCACGCAGCGACACGTCCTAATGCCCCGCGCGCGGGTTCATCAGAATCGGTCGCGGGTGAGTTGTCAGCCACTGCCGCCGCAACGGGCATCCGGCTTGAGCCATTGGCACCTCGTGCCTTGCGGACGACCACGATAGACTCCGGCGTGGCGGGCACCCATGCCTCAAACTTCGGCCGTGCAGGCGGCGCGCCCCCATTCGAGGGAGCACCGACAGCAGGTGAGTTGTCAGCAACGAGCGGAATAGCCCGCGAACCAGCCTTGCGAACCGGCAGGGCTGGCAAGTAATTGGCAGCTTCAGTAGTTGGAGTTAACGCGGGAGGAGGGGGAGTATGCCCGTTTTCTGCGACCACACTTGCGTCAGCACTGGACTTGCCTACCTCCTGGGGTTCGCCTGAGGTTGCATTCTCTGACAAACGCCTCCGCGGGAGAGTGGGGTGCAACAGGGAGAGAATTAGTACGAGGATTGCTATGCCGTAGCAGAGCGTAGAGAAAGCAAAATCGTTGCGCTCAATGAGGGCGCGCTGCCCGTTATAGGCAATTGCAATCGCCAGCAGGCCGCCAAATAGACCCCGTGCCTTCCAAACGGAGGCTAACACATTGCTGTCCGACGCCTGCTCTTCAGCCGAGCCATTTATGACAGGAGTAGCATCTGGAGAGGGAGCGACGGAGGCACGGCCGGGCGTGACCGCATCTACAGGCGCATCTACCTGCGCGGTAGAGCGGACAATGTTATTCTGCCCGGAAAGCTGCGCGTGGTCCATTACTTCGGAGTCTCACCCATGTCGAACACTTGTACCCGGCTGTTGACCCGCTCCAGGACGTACAGGGTGCCGTCGGGGGCTACAGCGATGCCGCTTGGACCCTTGAACTGGCCCTCACCACTACCGTCTGCCCCAAAATAACTCACAAGCCCCGTCTCGGTGTTGAGGACCGCCACCCGGCTCTTGTCGGGGTCGCTCATGTACACCTGTTTGCCGTCCGGGCTGATCGCTAACCTGGACCCACCCTCCGCACGGCCAACCGGCACCCGCCACTGCTTGCTGATGCGCCACGTACCTGGCGTGGGCGTGCCGACCGCGTCCGCGTTACCGAACGGGGTTTGCAACTGTAGCTGTACGATGCGGTCCTTCAAGTCTATACTATACAGGATTCCCGGGTTGGCTGGGTCCGCCACGCTGTCCACAGGCTGCTCCAGCCTGTCCGACTCGTTGCCCTCTATGCTCTGGAGCATTTGCGCTAGTGTCGTGCCCTCCGGCGCGTCCTGGTACTCCTGGAAGGCGGGTAGGCTGACTACCCTGTTCTGCCCCGTGGACGCAATATACAGCCGTTGCCCGCCACCTTCGTCCGCCGGGCCAACAGCGGCACCGTTAGGCCCATATAGCCCCAAGTCGGTCGCCGGGTAAGTGCCCACCTGCCTACCATCTGACGTAAATACCTGCACTCTTTGGAGCGAGTCCAGCACGTACACGTAAGTCACGCCGTCCGCGCCCTCGGCCACTGCCACGTCGTTGATGTCCCCGAAGGTGCCCTCCGGAGCCTCTCCCTGCTCCGGCTTGTAGTCGGCCGGCACAGACGCGCCCCAGGTCCTGATTACCTTCCCATCCGGGCCAAGCACCACCACGCGCCGGTTGCCCTTGTCACCCACGTACATATTACCGGCCTTGTCCACGCCCAGGCCGCGCGGCTCCTTCATTCCCACATCGGTCCCCAGTACCGCCTTCGGCTGCCGGGCCTGGTCGCTCGGCGCCGGCTGTTGGCCGGGTGTTGGGATGTCGGCTGGGGGCGGCTCGCTTGCCAGTGACGCCGCGTCTATGATACCCGCGTCCGTGTGTAGCACGTCGGGTCCAAGCAACACTCTCTCGCGGCCGGGCGGCGTCCAGAACGCTTCCAGATAGCCGGTACCCCCCGACCAGGTGTAGCGCAGTTCGTACTTGTGCGGGCCGGGATTAAGCTCAACCTGCCCGCCAGCTTGCACGGGCTGCCCGTTGGCCCGGATGACGGTTACCAGCTTGTCGTCCACGAACACGGCGCTGTCGCCGTTGGAATGCACGTCAAACACGTAAACGCCAGGCTCTGCGATGTCCAGCGTGCCGGTCCAGGTGGCGTACATTGGGCCGCCGATGGTCGCATCAGGGCTATGGCGGAAGCCGAGAAAGCCGTCCAGCCTGCTTGATATTGCCTTCGGTTGTACAGTTGTAGTAACGCCGGGGAGCGCCGCCACGTCCAGGCCCTGCTGGCTGCTAATCTGCCCGAACAGGGCCTGCCCCGGCCCGTTCCAAAGGTACTGCTGGGCCACAGGGGCGAGTTCCATGCCCGCGGGTGCCCACTTCAGGGTCACTTGCGACGCGGCGTCTGACATGACCCCCGTCAGCGTTACCTGGTGTGGCCCTCTAGCCAGCAGCAACTCCGTTTCCGCGCGAGGTGTCTGGGCGGTCGTGCTAAGCACCTGCGTGCCATTCACGATCAAGTTGCCGTCGCCCTGCGCCTCGATTGCGAGCCTGTACCTGCCCATACTGGGAGCCACGATGGAACCTGCCCAGGTCGCCGTGGCGGGAAAAGTGAGGCCATCCGGTGGTGGCGTGGAGCTACCAATGCCGCTCTCGGCCCGCTCCACCGGCTCGCCCGTTGCGGGCCTGTAGGTCGCCTGCATCGCGCGGTGGGCGTCAAGTTGTTCGCTCGTGACTCGGTAGGAGGTGAGCAGGTTAGAGGGGTTGTCCGGCGGGCCGTAGAGAAATTCCTTCTCCGTTCCTCCTGGATAGTAAGTCCGAAGCACTGACAGGTAGTGCCTGTTCAGCGCCCAAACCACAAACACCAAGTCGCGCCCCTGGTTGTCAATCACCGGCAGTTTGTTCGTAGGATTGGTCATATCCTCGCCCGGAGTACCGTGATTTACAAAGCGGTTGTCGCCGTGCCCCCAGTAAAGCTGGTGCATGCCCAGGTCATAGTAGTAGGGTATGGGCTTGCCTTCCGCGGTTACTTGCTTGTTCATCTCTCGTACGAAATAAGCCTGTCCCGCGACATCCCGGTATGGATATGTGTTCAGGAAGCGGTCGTAGTCCGTGGCATTTTGCAGCCCCAGGTAAACCAGGGTGCCTACAATCAACACGGCGGGCACGCCCCGTGCCAGGAGGGGCTGCCAGCGTATCCTGCGAGTTGGCCTGGCCGCGCGCACCCTCCCGAAGGCGTTATAAAATTCGGCAGCCATCTTGTTCAGGGGGAGGGCGATGAAGATAGCCAGCACGGGCACCAGGCCCACCATACGGGGCATGTAGGGCGCATCGATTGTTAGCACCCCACCGGCCATCACCGTGCCCCAGAACCAGATGGAGAGTATCGCCAGGCGATGGTCGCGCCACCTCCACAGCGCCCACACGATGCCCAGTATCAGCAGCGCCGCCTCTATCGGCTTGGCCGCCGGTTCTCCCGTGAAAGTGAAGAAGGAACTATTGTCGGCACGGTAGGTGAACATTGAGAGCGTCTTGTTTGCCTGCCCCCAGAAAACGCGGGCGAAGAAGCCGTCGTCCGCTATCTTGACGCTGAGCGGCGTCTGCTCGAACACCACCGGCAGGAACGGGTAAATATCATTGTTCGTAGGCACGCGCAGGCCCAGGTAAAGTGGATCGTGGGTGGCCTGGTACTCGCTCGCCATTCTCGGCTCGTTGGTGGGGTACAGGACGAACTTGTCGTTGGACCGGGCGTTCATCTCTACTTGATGGTCCACGTAAAACACACCCCAGGGCGAGGCCATGCAGATGCAGGCCACTGCGAAGGCGAGGAGCTTGGGGAAATAGGGGGTCACACGCCGCCACTGTCCCAATAACGCACCCCGTAGCGCGTGTAAGCGCGTGCGCAGTTTGTCGGTCCGCCGCAGGGCCAGGTAAGCGCCCGGCAGCCCCACCAGTGGCATGAACACGAACAGGTACCCCAGCATCGCGGCCAGCAAGAACGGCGTGAGCCGCCCCGCGAAGTAGAAGTAGAGGGTCAGCATCGCGCTATACCCCGCGAGCACGAAATCGAGGCTGCGCATACTGCGCAATCCCCTCGCCAGGAAGAAGATGCCGCCGACGAGGAAAAAAGGCGTCATTATGTTGTTCAGGCCCAGCTTGCCGAAGTAGATCGACACGTCCATGATCGCCAGCAGGATGCCCGCGATGAGAGCGGTTCGCACGCCGAACCACATTCGCACCAGCAGGTAGAACGGCACCAGCATTAGCACGCTCAGCACCGTGGAGAGGATACGCAGGCCGAAGAGGGTCTTGCCGAAGATAGCCATCGAGCCGGCGGCGGCAAAGAAGGAGAAGTTAGGGTGCGCGAACCAGCCGGTCATGAAGGGCGATACCCTGCCGCCCTCCATGATGTTGATGGCGTCCATGCCCGTCTCACCCTCGTCGCCGTGCATGCCCCCGGTGAGGTCATCGAGACGATACACGCGTAAGAAGAACGCCAGCACCACGATTGCCAACACGAACGCAAGCTCCACCAGGAACACCATGCGCACTCTGTCCCGGTCCTCGTTGTCCACGGCGTTCGCGTTAGGGTCGCGCAGCTTGGGCCGCCGCTCTCCAATAAAGGCCGCCAAGAGCAACCCCAGGCTCATCAACCACCCCAGGCCACCCACAACCGAAAAATAGTTGCCGCGCAAGACGTTGGCGCTGTAGAGGTTGAGGAAGAGAGCCACGAAAATCACCAGGTACCTGGGCCAGTCCTGCACCAGGCCGGGGAACCTGCTACGAAGCCTTCCCAGCACCCCCGCGACCCTCGACCCAGCCGCTGTAGGGGGTGCGGGCGCGGTCACAGGGGCGACTTCCGCCCGGTTCCGAGAGCGCACCGGGAGAGTAGTCGTGGCAGGCGTAGCTGGGCCGTTGTAGGGTGCTGCCGTGCCTTCAACTCGGGATTTGGGACGAACAGGAAGGCTCGAAGGTGCTGGGGTCGGCGCGGGGTGCTCAGGTGTAGCAACGACCGTGGTCTCAGGTTCTTTTGGCGAGCCGCCTTCCTCAGGCACCACATCGACAAGCACGCTCTTATTGCGATAGGTGGCGTGCCACCCCACGAGCACAAGGAAGATAGCCAGCACGTACCAGCGAATGGAGGCGACCAACTCCTTGTCAACGATGAGGGCCTTCTGCGCGTTCATCGCAACCGCAACCCCAAGTGCCCCAAGCCACAGACCCTTGGTTCTCACCAGCCAAAGCACGCCCACCGCGAGAGGATGGAGCTTCGGTTCGGGTTCCGGTGCTACCGTAGGCACCAGGGGCGCAGGCGCGGGAATAGGAGGCTTGCCATTGTCTTGAGATGCACGGCGCACGGGCAGGGAAGCACTTGCGCCGTCCGAAGAGTGACCATCGGATTGCGTGGGAGCTATGGTAGGCGAGTCGGCATGCCCGTTGGCGCGCTCGCCGGTCGCGCCGGTGACGGAGGCGTCAGGCAGTACGCGATCTGGGTCGTTGGTGTGCTTGCCCTTGCTAGCTGCCTCTTCAGGCAACCATGGTTTCATAGAGGAGGCCCTTTGCGCTCAGTTTGATGTAGCCGTCGACACGCATGCTAACTGACGGCGAAGTGGGGGGATCACCGCTCTGCTTAAAATGGGAGCAGGGGCCGTTTATAGCCCCCGCCCGGTAATCACACAAACATCAGGATATCGTGTTGCTTGACCGGGTCCGAGCAGCTCCACTCACAGCAATTGTAAGGGAAGCGGATAGGGCGCGTCAACAAACAATGAGGGGCACCTGAGGCGGTGCCCCTCGCTAACGCATGGCTGCTAAGGAGTGATCTTGCCCAGATTGACCACTCCATGCGCGGTGGTATCCACCACCACTATATCCCCGTTGGGTGCCACGGTAATGCCGGTCGGGATCTTCAGGTTGATCGCCCCCGCGCTCTTCTGCGTGGTGAGTAACTGGCCCTGCGGATTGAACTTGAGCACGGCCGCCCCGGTTGGAGCGGTGGCGTATACGTTACCTTGCGCATCTACCGCGAGGAACGGCTCCATGTACACGCCCGCTTCCCAGTTGGTGCCAGGCACCGGCCACTGGGCCGCGAACTTGCCCGTGGCGTCGAACTTTTGGATGCGGCCGTTGAGGCTGTCAGCCACGTACACGTTGCCCTGCCCGTCCACCGCGATGCCAATCGGCTCGTTCATCTCGCCTGGCTGGTTGAAGGGGTAGTTCTGGGCGATGCGCTCCGGCGTCAGGTTGCTGCCTATCTGGCGCACGAACTTGCCGTCCGCATCGAATATGCTCACCCGCTTATTGCCGGTGTCGGTCACGTAGATGTTGCCGTCGGGACCTACCGCTATGCCACGCGGCCCGTAGAACTTCGTATCCCGGCCCGGATCGGCAGCGCCCGCCGCGTCGGCCAGGCTAACGAACTCGCCCCACTTGGCGACGAAGTTGCCGTCAGGTCCGAACTTCTGTACCCGGTGGTTCCAGGTGTCGGCCACGTACACGTTGCCTGCTGCGTCCACGGCGATGCCACCGATACCTGTGCCGATGCCGCTGTCGTTGATGGGGTTGAACTGCCCATCGCCGGTGCCTCTGCCGTTGCCGATAAGCGCCTGGAACGTGCCGTCAGGTCCGAACTTCTGTATGCGGAAGTTGCCGGTGTCAGCCACGTAGAAGTTGCCCGCAGGGTCGGTGGCGATGCCGCGAGGCAGGTTGAACTGGCCCCGACTCGCCCCCTGCGCGAGGTCGAACATGCCATACACCTTGCCGTCGTCCACCGTCTCTTCGGTCGTGCTAGCCACACCACCCAGGCCCACCTGCGGCGCGAGGTCGTTGCGCACGTGCAGGTAGAAGTTGCGGGAGCCGAGCGGCAGGCCGGGATCGCGGTACAGCAGGAATCTCATCCCGTCGCCGAAGAGCCACCCAAACGCCTTACCGATGTCGCCCTTGCCGTTGGTCTTGTAGGTCTCCTCGGGGAACCACCAATTGAGCGCGTAGCGGTTGGTGGTGTACTTGTCCTTGATGAACTCCTTGAAGTAGGCGGTGTTCTCTGTCTGCTCGCTTGCCATTATCACCGGCGCGTTCGGAGCGATCCGGTTGGCCTTGTCGGCGTCGGGTATTTCCTGGCCGTTCTGGAAGTAGTTGAAGTACTGCTTACCCTTCTGTTCTCGGAAGTACCAGTCAAGGGGCCACTCAATAGCCTCGTTCTGGTCGATGAAGATTGCAAGGGTGTGGCCGCCGGTCACGTCGTTGGCGTTGCGTCCGTCGAACGCGGTCACGTCACGGGCCAGCCGCTCCACCATCGCGGTGACAATCGGCACGTCCGGCGACGACTGGGTGTAGATAAGCGGCTCCACAGGCACGTCGCTGTGCTGGTACACAGCCAACGACGTCGAGCGCACCCCATAGGCGGCCAACAGGATTGCAAACGTCATAGCGACCACGGCAACCGCCCTGCTCGGCGCCATCTTATAGGATAGCCACCCTGACAGCACGAGCAGGCCGACCACCACGACTATCAAGCCGACGGTGCGGAGGAAGCTCTGCGCCTCCGCCGTCTGCCCGGAGGTCGCGGGCATGTTCCCGGTGAAGTGGGCGATGGTGACGAACAGCGCGACGATAAACAGCAGGAGGGTGACGCCCAGGAAGATGCCGCCGCCCTTACGCGCCTCGCGCCAGTCCACGCGGGTAATCAGCGCGCCCAGGCCGGCTGAAGCCAGCAAGCTGAACGGCATTGCGATGTGCATGTTCAGCCAGGGCAGGCGCTCGCCCGCCATCGAGAAGACTGCGAAAGAACCAAACGACCAGAACGCCAGGAACGAGAGAGCGAAGCCCCGCGTGCCCTCCATACTAGGATAGCGCACGCCGTACTGGTCTTCCGGTCCTTCCGTGACGATATCTATGTCGTCGGGCTGCCTCTCGTCGGCCCGGCCTCGCGCCAGCCGCACAAAGAGCCACACCACCGTTGCCAGCCCGGCCAGCAGAGCTAGAGGCTCGTAGATGGGCATCAGCAGCATGTAGTAGAACTCGGGCTGCGAGCCGCGATTGACCTCGTGCTGTCCCAGCCAGTAGAGCGGGCCTTTGACCCCCGTCCATATAAGCTGCGGCTTAATCAGCATGTTAGTGAAGAGCACGGCGTAGATGCCGAAGAAAGTAAGTACCCCGCCCAACAGCGTCCACGGCCGCGCCATCAAGGCCGACCACGCGCTCTGCACCGGGTTTACGTCCTCGTCACCCGCCAGGCTGCGAAGTCCGGCGGTTGCCCTGTTTGCAAACGTCGGAAAGAGGAAGAACGCCAGCAAGAGGAACACCACGAACACCACAGTCAGCAAGTAAGTTAGCTCGTGGCTGGCGAAGGCGATGGCGTAACCTATCGCCCCCAGGTAGACCCACTTGGATTGGTGGGTGCGCACGAACCACAATATCGAAATGAACAGGAGCGTGATACCCGCCAGCGCGAACACGTCGTGCCGCAGCGACCGCGAGTAGTAGTTGATGCTGGGCGAAAAGATTACCAGGAAAGTGGCTATCAGCGCGCCTACCCTGCCGATGAAGGGCCGCATTAGCCAGCACAGCCCCACCAGGAGGATGCCGAACAGCGCCGGTGCCAGGCGGGCGTTGTAGTCATTCGACCCAAAGAGGAAGAACATCAGCGCCGTGGCGTGATAAAGGAACGGCCCATGATATGTCGGGTCGTAGCCGCCTTCATGCCCCGCGGTGGTGGTGTAATTGCCGGTCTTCAGAAAGTAGTCTGAGTAATAGGCGTGGATCGATTCGTCGTGGTGGAAGGCGCGAGGCCCCAGGTCCACCAGGCGGCTGAAGACTGCCACCAGCATCAGCCCAATGAAAGCTATTACCTCCCAGTTGAGGGCGGCGAGGTTGAGCGCCCGATCCAATAAAGGCTGGGCAAGCTCTTCCCGCCTCACCGGGGCGAGGTTCGAGCCCATATCTGTGCGTGCGCTTAGTCGGCGTTTGTCCATGATCTCCCTTGTTCCTAATCAAGTACCGAGTGCCGAGTGCCGAGTACCAGGCTCCAGGAGTCAAGCGAGGTTAAGAGTACCTAATTCTCGGCACTCGGCACTCGGCACTATCAGGGTATGTCTTCCGAGGGTATAGGCTGGTACTGCAAGTAGTGGTAATAAGGTGCGACATCCTTGCGCACGTAGACCAGCATGTCGAACGAGCCTAGGGGCTGTGGCGTCTCTCTGAAGAACAGGTACTTCCACAAGGTCGCCTGGTTGTCGGGCTTGGTGAACGTATCGCCCAGCTTTACCACCAGCAGTCCGGCAGTAGCCAGGGGAGCAGTCTTGGGTGTTTGCCCTTCGGCCAACCCCGAAATCAGGTTCCTCTTGTACCAATCTTCCGGGAACCACCACCGCATCGTGTAACGTTGCGAGGTGTAGTTCTTCAGAAGCTCCGTGTTGCCGTTCTTCGTGTCATATCCGAAGACCATTATAGGTACGTCGGCGGCCGGTTGCGGCTCTCCTCCGCCTATAAACGAGGCATTCTTGAAGTCGTGGAAGTACCAGCTAAAGGGCCACGACACATCGCTGTCGTACAGCACCTTTACGTCGTTCTTGCCCGTGGTTGCGACGGAGTAGTCCTTTATCTCCTTCATGGCGCGGGTGACGTCGGGTGAGGTCTGTACGTACACCGCCATCTCTTTTGGCACGTCGGGCTGGAAGTAGCTCAACATCATGGCCGAGCGGAACTGGTACAGCAGGAAGACCGAGAAAAGCCCCAACCCAAGGTACCTGAGCGCGCGGCCCGGTCCGACCCAGGCTATGAACGCGATCACCAGCGCCGCCGCGAGGCCCGGCCATATCCACGTCCACGACCACGTCGCGTAGTTGTTGTTCTGCGCGATCTGGAAGTTCATGGTCATGGCCCACGACATGGCGAACATGACGAACAGAGTCAGGAACGCAAGCACGGGGAAGTTAGAGGCAGGCAAGTTCCAGGCGATCCAGGGCGGGTCCTGCCTGTGCGCCATAGCCACGGGCGCGCCTCTACCCCTACCCCCACGGCGTGCGGGTACCGGGGCCGAGGGAGCGCCACGTCGCGCCGAACTGTGGGCCGATGTGTGAGCCGATGGCCGCTGCCGCTGTGGGCCGCGACCGGCGCTCATCGCCAGGACCTGCCCGCCGCTCAAGTCGAGGGCAGTAGAGCCTCCGGGGGTGGCACCCGCGAGCTGTAAGCCAGGTTGCGCCAGCCGCTCCAGGGTGGAGCGCACCGTGCCGCCTGTCGCCAGGGACGGCGTGCCCGGTCCATACGCGACGTAGCGCTCGTCGTACGCGGCGGCCGCCTCAATTCTCTCCCGCCTGCGAGCAAGCATCGACAGCAGCAGCGCACCAAGGAAGAGCGAAGCCAGCAGTATAGCCGGGCGCGCCATGTGCATCATGAGCCAGGGCATCTTCTCGCCCGCCCAGCTATAGATAGCGGTCACGCCGAAGAGCCACCAGATGAGGAAAGCCGCCAGGAACGGCTGGAACGTGGCGAACGGCACCGGCCTGTCCACGTTGAACGCGCCAAACCGGGGCGGGTTTTCGGTATAGCGGGCGTCGGTCTTCCTCTTGCGCAGCCACCTGATGCCGCGCCAACTGAAGAATACCGTGCCGGTCAGGCTGAAGAAGACGGCGATAGGCTCGTACAGCGGGACCAACAGGAAATAGTAATACCAGGGCTGCGAGCCGCGCTCCACGCCGTGCTGCGCCATCCAGTAACCCAGCGAGCCAAAGAAGCCGGAAATTAAGCCTCTCGGTATGTCGGTGAAGAAGACCGTATAGAACACCGTGTATATTGCCATCACGATTGCCAGGCCAACCAACAGCACCGACGGCCGGGCAAAGAGCGCCCCAATCAGGTGCGGAATCGAACCGGCCTGGTACCGCCCCAATATGGAGCCGGGCTTCGGGTCGAGCCTGCGTGGGTCCCACAACTCGGACGCGGCCTCCGGGTCATCGGTGGTCTCGGCGTAAGCCAGGTCAGGAGTCGCCGTCTCTGCGACTGTCGGCTGAACTGCGTCTACAGCAGGCGATACTGCGCCAGTGCCATTTCCCCGCAAAACGCGGGTCTGTAGGGTGCCGCCACTGCCGTTCGCACGGGCGGGGGCCGCTACCCTGGTTCGCGTGACCGCAGGCGCGGTAGCCGGGGCCTCCTCGAGGCGGCTGCGCTCCTGGCGGAACAGAATGGAAATCGCGATGAGATACCCGATGGTGAGGAACAGCGCGCCGAGAACCAGGGGGTGCGTGAAAAGATCGAGCATAAACTGCCAGATCACGTCGTACTTGGGACCTACGTCCGGGATGATGGGAAGTGGAGCCATAGTACCACTGCCCGCTATGATCTGGTGGCTGGCGTCCCGCTCCTGCATGTTGCCACGCATAAAGAGCACCAGGGCACCCAAAAGCGCGCCATAAACGGCGCTCGCGGCCATTACGGCGTACCCCGACTGAATGACGAACAGCAGCGCGAAGAAGGCCACGATCACCGCAGTGCTCAGGTACGAGGCCTCTTTGATCGTGAACATGAGAGACAGCCCGGCCGCGAAAATGAAGAAGTCGGCAGGCTTCCTGCTCGACACGAAGCGCCACAGCCCCACGATCATGAGCATCTCGGTCGCGGAGAAGATGGCGTCCTCGCGGGCCATGCGGCTGAAATAGAGAACGCCCGGCGACAGCAGCAGCAAGAACGAGGCGATAAGGGCGGGCACCCTCCCCATCTGGCGGCGCAGGAAGAACGGGGCCATGACGACCCAGATGCCGCAGAAGGCCGAAGCCATACGCGCAGACATCTCGCTCGTGCCGAACAGCCAGTACATGAAGGCGATGAGGTGGAACTGCAACGGGCCGTGCATCATCGGGTCGTGGATGTAGCCGGAACCGTTATACAGGTTATTCCCGTACACCGCGTGGAGGCTCTCATCGTGGTGGATGCCACGATTGCTCAGGTCCCACAGGCGGGTAAGGATGGCAAGGGCGAAGAAGGAGGCCCAGAGAAGCCCCTCAACCGTTATGTGGACGTGGAACCGCCTGGGGACGCTCGCCACTTCGACCGCCGGAGCAGGTTGCTCGGTGACAGCGGCCGACATCGGCTGAGTCTGTGCGGGTGGCACGCCCGTCTTACGCTTTGCCTTGGGCGGCAGAGCCACACCAGTCGTAGAGGCGGGGACCTCAACTACCTGCTCGTCTGTGGGCGCTATTACTTCCCTGGTTGCAACGACGGCAGCCGTTTCAGGTGCGTCAGGCACGTAGTGAACGCGGCGCTTGCGCCTGGGTAAAGTCAGCACTACCTGCGGCGCTTCGGGCTGGGCTGCATAGCCGTTGCCGTCGTAGGCGCTCCCATCATCGGTGCCGGAGGCATCTTCGAGGTCGGCGTACCCGTTGCCCGAATCGAGTTCGGCCCCCGCCTCAAGCCCGCTCATCTCAGCTTGGCCGTCCTTGGGAGAACCGTTCGCAATGCTCTCAGCAGTGGAGCCGGGGTAGTCCCCGGAAGCGTCCGTGTTCGGGCCTTGCACCCGGTCACGATGGCGCTCAGTTTTCATAAGACTCCTTAGAAACCAAAATGGGGTGGGCCTGCGCCTCTAAATACGCGTACGCTTCTGACAGGATGATCCTCAAGCAGGCCTTTGTCGATATGGGGGAATCTCGCCGCGATAATACGCCAGTTAGAACTGATTGTACCTTAACTAGCAAACGTACGCAAGCAAATAAAAATTACAACGATTACAGAAAGCTTACGTCTTACCCCGGTCTATCGGATCTTCAGGCGACTCCATCAAGGGCCGTTTTACGCCCACTGCCGGGGTGATAGCCTTGAACCCGAAGCGGTCGCGGATGGCGTCGAGGCTGGTATTTAGTTGCTGGTTGCGCTCCTGCGCCTTCGACTGCCAGCCCCACGACGATTGCTCCGGCCTGTGCGCCTTGCCCGACATTGGGCCTGCATCTTCCATTTCCATGCGCGGTTGCACGTCGCCGGTGTGCGCCAAGTTGGCCGTGCCCACTCCAATCAGCCTGACCAACTCGCGCCCGCTGCCCAGTCCCGTAGCCTTCGCGGCGGCCTCGAGCAAGCCGGTTGCCACTGTGCAGATTGTGTGGTCCGAGTCCGTCGCATCGGGAATGGTAACCTGCCGGGTGATGAGCCTGCCAAAGCCGGAGCCTTCCGGCGTCCAGACCCGCTGCTTCGGTAGCAGACGCAGCTTGATATAGATGCATCGGGCCTTGAAGTGCTCCTGCCGCAACTGCCAGGCCACGCGGTCGGAGAGCAGCCGTACCAGGGCCCTGAGCTCGTCCATGTTGCCTTCGTCGTCAGCCAGCGTCGTTTCACGGCTGATGGACTTGGGGTCACCGGGCGGCTCGACGGCGCTGTTGTCAATGCCCAGCGCCCTTTGCTTGAGGCTAGCCGCGTGCTCGGCTCCGAAGAGTGCCGCCAATCTTGCCTCTGAGTAGGCGGCGAGTTGCCCAATACTGCTGATGCCCAGTGCGTATAGTGCCTCCCCGGTCTTGGGGCCAACGCCGGGTAGCGCCCGCACGGACATCGGGGCAAGCACCTGGGCCTCCGCACCGTGAGGCACCACCACCAGGCCGTCCGGCTTCTCCATGTCGGAGGCAATCTTGGACATCAGCTTGCTGGAAGAGATACCTACCGAAGCGGTCAGCCCCGTGGATTCTCGGATGCGCCGCTTGAGCCGCTCCCCTATCTCGCGTATCGGCCCGCCCGTTAACTCGCTGCCCGTCAGGTCAAGGAAGGCTTCATCCAGCGACATAGGCTCGATAACTGGGCTGAACTCCGACCAGACGCGGCGTAGCTCCTTTGCGACGTCGCCATAGCGGTCGAAGCGTCCAGGCAGCACCACGGCCTCGGGACATAGAGCAAGCGCCCTCGCAAGCGGCATGGCAGAACGCACGCCAAAAGCCCTCGTCTCATAAGAAGCCGAGGCTACAACCCCGCGTATGCCCTTGATAAACTCAGGAAGCCTGGGTGCCCTCTGCGCCTCCTGGGCAAGCTCTCGCAGCCTCTCCATTGACATGGGCGAGTTGCCGACGATCACGGGTAGGCCCTTCAGTTCCGGCTTATCAAGCTGCTCCACTGAGGCGAAAAAGGCGTCCATATCGACGTGCGCTACCCACCTCACAGGAGGCCTGCGCCAGTTCGACCAGCCTTTAGTCCCGCCTTCGTGCGCCATCTTCAGCCGTCCTTTACCCTTCAGCGCGACCATAACATAGAACTAATGTTCCGTCAATCGTTTCCACATGGGAACACGACACGTTCTAAACGCCAAGACGCTAAGACGCGGAGGACGCGCCAAGTAATAAGGTTAAGGAAGAGTATATAAGTTGTCCGCCCTCGAACCGGGGCGGTTGCCTCTCAACCCACTACTGTGAGATCACGAGGTGCGTGATTGCAGCGGACCGCCCCTTGTGGGGTCAAATAGACAACGTCCTCTATGCGCACGCCAAACTTGCCCGGCAGGTAAAGGCCCGGCTCAATGGAGAAGGACATACCCGCTTCGAGCCTGGTAGGGTTGCCCTGCACCAGGTATGGCGGTTCGTGCCCATCGAGGCCGATACCGTGCCCCAAGCGGTGCATGAAGTACTGGCCGTAGCCCGCTTCAACGAAGAGGTCGCGGGCCACCGAGTCCAACTCTTCACAGGTCATACCGGGCCGGGCCGCTCGTACGGCAGCCTCCTGTGCCGCGTACACCAGGTTGTACACCCGCTCCATCTCAGAGTTGCTCTCCGGCGGTGAGCCGACAAACACCGTGCGGGTAATGTCGCAATAGTAGCCTTGTAGCGGCCCGCCGAAGTCGAGCACAACCGCATCACCGGGTTGGATCTCGCGATCACCCGCGTGGTGATGAGGAGACGCGCTGTTCGGCCCCGAACCAACGATTGCAAAGATTTCTCCCTGTATCCCAGCAGCTTTCAGCAAACCCGCCAACTCCTCCGAGACCTCAAGTTCCGTGCGGCCCGCGAAAGGACTCGTGATAATCTTTGCGAACGCATGGTCCGCGGCGGCCCCGGCTGTCTCGAGCAGGGCAAGCTCGGCGGGGGATTTGACTTGCCGGACCGCGCTGAATACCGGCCCCGCAGGGGTGAAGGTGGCGCGAGGCAACTCCACCTGCAGGCGCAGCAGGAAGACCGACCATAGCCGGTCGCTCGCGCCAATCGTGTAGTGCGCGCCTCCTGGGTGCCCGGTCGGCCCCGCGACCAGGGAGGCTACCAGGCGGGCCGGGTTATCGCTCTCGCCCCAGGGCACCACCTGCACGTCAGGCGGTAGAGATGGCAGGCTTGGCGCTTCAAAGGCCGGTAGCACAATATAGGCTGGGGCTTCCTGCGGCAGCAGCAACACGGTCATGCGCTCGCTGGGACGGTTCTGGATGCCTGTGAGGTAATACAGGTCGGCGGATGGGCCTACAATGAGGTAGTCGAGGCCGTGCGCGCGTAGCTGCGCTCTTGCGTAGGCCAGCCGCTCGCTATGAAGCACCACTTCGGGCGGCGTGTGGGACAGGTCAAGCGTGTCCGGCATTGGCTATGCCTGCGCCCCTGCTCCGAGCCGCGTCTTGGTCTCACCGTCCTCCGGGGTGGCAACCACGAGTTCCCCGGCTTCCGCACGGGTCTGCTCGGCGGCGGCGGTAATCTCCTCCAGCTTTTCTTCGCTCTCGTGGGCCGCCTTGAGATCGGCCACAATCACCTGTAAAGCCCCCGCCAGGGGCACCGCCACCAGCGCGCCCGCAAGCCCGGCCAACGTTGCCCCGAACAGTATGCTGATAATAACCGTCAGAGGGCTGATACCGACGGAGTTCTTCATCACGCGCGGGATGAGCACGTTGCCTTCTATCGTTTGCAACACGACGGCGAAGATTACCACCATGAGCGCCTTGTCGAACCCGCCCCCCGGCTGCGTCATAGCCACCAAGATAGCGGGGGCGGTGCCGATGTACGGACCTACCAGGGGTATCGCCTCCGCGACTGCGATGAACAGCGCCAGCGCGGGCCAATACTGAATGCCCATGAGGAAGTACCCTACGGCACTCACCGCGCCCACTATCGTCATCAGGAGCAGTTGCCCCCGCACCCAGCCGCCGACCTTCACCTCAATATCGTCCCAAACCCGCCGCACCCTGTTGGCTCGCTTGGCGGGCAGCCACGACATGATCGAGCGCTTTATCAGGGTACGCTCGCTGAGCCAGTAGAATGCCACCACAAAGATAGTTATAAAGGCGAAGAAGATTTCAGCAATGAGCACCGCCGTATTCGCCGCTGCGGCCACCTTTTCTTCTTCCGGTACAACCTGCGAAGGGTCGCCCTCCGGACGTCCGATCTGGTTTCCTATCGCCTGCAACGCATCCGCGAACAAGAGTCCTTGCTGCCTGATAACGCCACTGTCCCATTTTTCGACTTCCTTTTCCATCTGGTCAGCCGTTTGCGTAAGTGAGTTACCAAGCGCACCAACCTGCTGAAGGATGACCGGCATAGTCAGCCAGCCAATCAGCGCGATCACCAGGAAGAGACCCGAATAGACGATAAGTATACCCGCGCTCCTGTTGAATGGGCCGCGCCGCAGCCAGTTGACCACCGGCTCTATGGCGGTCCCCAGGAGTATAGCTATGAACAGCAGCAACAAGATGTGCAGCATGCTGTACATGGCCCAGGCCACGAACAGCGTCAGCAGCACGCCCGCAGTCACCATCATCACAGAGGGTATTTTCAGGCGGTTGACTTCAACTCCTACGTGGAGAGGCCGCATCTCGCCGCCGAGGGGCTGTGCCTGCTCCTCTGCCCCGGTTTTGCCATCACCCGGTGGTGCCTGGACTGTGCTGTTGTGTTCTTTGGCTGCTTCGTCAGCCTTGTTGGCGTCGCTCATCTTGTGTAGTGTCCTCTCTTGACGTGTCCTTCTGGGGTAGGGGTTCGCCCGAGGCAAATATTCGATTGCGGCCCGCCCGCTTGGCCTGGTAGAGTGCGGCGTCGGCCTTGGCAATCAGCATCTCCGGGTTGCGTGCGTCCTCCGGGAAGGATGCCAGCCCGATTGATACGGTCGGTACGGACACCATCAGCGGCAGGTTGGCAGTCGCAAGCACCTCCGTCTTGTCCACTGTCTGACTCGGACTGGCAACCGTCTGGCCGGTCTGAGTAACAACCACGGTGGCATTTTGCAACGACCTCAGGATCCGCTCGGCCATGACCCTGGCCTGGACCTTGTTGGTCTCAGGTAATATAACGGCAAACTCATCGCCTCCGTAACGGCAAGGCACATCAGGTTGTCGAGAAGAATTGCGAATGGCCGAGCCTACCGCCTGGATGACCGCATCGCCGACCGGGTGCCCGTAGGTGTCATTTAGCGGCTTAAGCCCATCCATGTCAATCATGGCAACCGTCATAGGCTCGGCATAACGCACGGCCCTTCGCAGCTCCTCGTTAAGCCGCTGGCGGAAATAGTCCTTGTTATAGAGCTGGGTGAGCGGGTCGCGTATGGCCCGCTTCTCGAGGTCGCGCACGGAGGCATGGTAGTAATTCTCAAGCGAGCTGAGGGCCATCTCATCGAGGAGCCGGTCAAAGTACTGCACAAGCTCGACCGAGATGGTTATCTCGTGCACCGCCGTCTCCACGCGCAGTACATCCCATACTATCTGCCGGAGCATAATCCACTCCAGCAGCACTTCGTGCAGCTCGTAGTCCTGGGCGTGACGCTGCTTACCCTGGGAGGCGGCTGCCGTCTGGGCCCACGCAAACGGCCCTCCCAGCGGCCTGGTGCCGCGTGCCTTGCGCGCCTGGGGGTCGGGCAGTGATGAACTGTCGGCCCCTGAAATGAGGAATAGGGGGAGTGTCTCGTGCTCCGGCGCTTCTCGGTTCTCTACAGCCTGCGCGAGGTTCGCAAGGATCGCTTTCATGCCGTCAACGATCTCCGCGGTCAGCATGTGCTTCTGCACTTCGGTGCGCTGGCTCTGCCGCAGCCCTTCCACCCAGCGCCGGGTTATCTCGTCAATATTCTGCGTGAGAACTTCAGCTATCTCTTTGAACATTAGTGTCCGTGAGCCATTTAAACATGAACAAGCGCGAGCCGTCTATCGCGCCTCAAATAGAAGTAAAACGCAAGGTGCATGCCACCGGTTTCATTGGCGCTCACCGGCGGCCAAGCTCACCGTGCTCATTCCCTCATCGCCGCCGCTTCGCCAGTTATAATGCCGCAGCAGAAACGTCTGTCACCCTCACGCCTGAGCCCTGGCACGGGCGGAACAAGCGTGTGCCAAGTAGCAGCCGGGTGGCCCGCCGGGGTACGCTTTCTAACACACTTACAGGAGACGAAAGGTTGAGCTTAAGAGGAAGGAAGGGTGCAGCCGCCTCCGGCACGCTCATGCTGCTGCTATCAGCCGTCGCTTTCGGCTTTATGCCGGTCTTTGCCAAGCTCGCGTACGCGGAGGGCATCAACCTGAACACCCTGCTGGGGATCAGGTTCGCGCTTGCCGCAGGCAGCATCTGGGCTATCTGGGCTGCGGCGGGGCGAAGCACCTGGGCCGGGAACAACCAGGTACGGTGGACCAGGGTAGTGTTGCCCCTGGTGATGCTGGGGGCGCTTGGCTACGTCGGGCAGTCGTTCTCCTATTTCACCGCCTTGAGCGAGATTTCTGCCTCCGCGACCGGCCTGCTCCTGTATACCTACCCTATCCTCGTGACCGTGCTCGCCTTCGTGATTTACCGCGAGCCGCTCACCCGCCGCAAGCTCTTTTCGCTGGGGCTGGCGAGCCTGGGCGCGCTCCTGGTGCTGGGGATATTCTCCACCCTGGCGGGCGCGGGCGGGCCGGGCCTCGGCACCTTGCGGCCAAGCGGGGTAGCCTGGGCGCTAACTGCGGCCGGGGTCTACTCGCTGTATATCATCGCGGGTACCCGCTTCACGCGCGACGTAAGTCCCCTGTTCTCCAGCGCGGTGATAATTAGCTCTGCGGCTCTGGTTTACCTTGCCTGGGGCGCTCTGGGCGGCGAGCTACGGCTCGATTTCGGGTTCATGGGTTGGGTATGGACGCTCGCTATCTCCGTGGTCTCAACCTCCCTCGCCATCACCACTTTCTTCGTCGGCCTGGTTGAAACCGGACCCTCCCGCGCAGCCATCATCAGCACCCTGGAGCCTGCGGTCACGGTCATAACGGCCGCGCTCGTGCTGGGCGAAAGCATCACCCTGGAGCAGTTGCTGGGTGGAGCGCTCATCCTGGTGTCAGTCCTTGCCTTGCAGTACCGGGCGAGCGCTACGCCTGCTCCTGAATGAACATTGATGAATCTTTGAACAAAGTATTGACAAAGCTTCTACAGTGTGCTAGTATAAGTCCACAGGCAGCGGAGCCGTGGTGCTCGCCCTCCACAAATATCGCGGCTCCGCGGCTCCGCCTCTTTTACCAACAACATTTGTCAATCTCCGTCCTGTGAAGCCAATCCGGCACGAAACTTGCCCTATGGGATGCCCTCTATAGCTCGCTTCCTGGACAATGAAAAAGGTCTATAACATGCTGCTCGGAAATAGTCGAAATGGGGCCATTGCCGGTAATAGGGTAGTAATCGCCGGCGCGGGGTTGGCGGGGCTAACCGCCGCCAGGTACCTTGCAGAACACGGCTTTCAGGTCACGATCCTTGAGAAGCGCGAGGTAGCGGGCGGCAAAGTCTCTTCCTGGCAGGATGCCGACGGCGATTGGCTCGAATCGGGGCTGCACGTCTTCTTCGGCGCTTACCGCAACCTGCTCGGCTTCCTCCGCGACACGGGCCTAGACGACGCACTTACCTGGATGCCTCACGCCCTCACCTTCTCTATGCCCGGCGGCGCGCTTTCTCCCCTCGTCTTCCCGGCACGCCTCCCGGCCCCGTTCCACGGCCTCACCGCCATCGCTCGCAACCGGGGCGTACTCACCCATCCCGACAAGCTGCGCACGGGCCTTGGCCTGCTCTGGCCCATCCTGGGCAACCAGGCTTACATCGACCGGCAAGATGGCCTTACTTACGAGCAGTGGCACCTGCGCCACGGCCTCAGCCGCCGCTCCCTGGAAGACTTCTTCGATACCATGTCCCTCGCCCTCAACTTCAGCAAGAGCAACGAAGTGTCGGCCAAGCTGCTGCTGACGGTGCTCAGCCATTTCGGCAAGGACACCGGGGCCTCCCGCGTGGCCTTCCTCAAGGGACCGCCAGAAGTCAGGTTATTCCGGCCCCTGCTGGCGCAGCTACAGGAGAGGGGAGTCGAAGTCCGATTCAACGCAAAGGTAAAGCAGGTGCGGTTCGACGCAGGCAGAGGTCTGGCGCAAGGCTTCGAGCTAGAGGATGGCTCCACCGTCGCGGGCGACATCTACGTATCCGCTATGCCCGCACACAACCTTTGGAAGGCGCTGCCGCTCGCCATGCGGGACGTGCCTTCGCTGGCCGGGCTCCGGCACCTGCACGGCGTTCCTGTTATGACCGTGCAACTCTACTTCGACAGACCCGTCACGGGGGTGAAGAACCTCATCTTCTCAAGCCGCTCCCATATGTCTGTGTACGCGGAGCTGGGACAGATTTGTCCCGACTTCAACGAAGGTCCGGGCGGCAGGTCGCTGGTCGAGATCGTGGTCGCCCCGGCGGCTCAGTGGTTCAAGCTGCCCAACTCGGAGGTGGTAGCTGACGTAATGGAGGAGTTCGCTGAAAGGCACCCAATGTCAAAGCAGGCGAGGTTACTCAAGAGCACCGTCGTCCGCATCCCGCAATCGGTCTACAAAGCGAAGCCCGGCCTGGACCGCCACCGCCCGGACCAGGCGACCGAGATACCTAACTTCTTCTTGTGCGGCGACTATACGAAGCAGGACTACCTCGCCAGCATGGAGGGTGCGGTGCTAAGCGGCAAGCGCGCCGCGAACCGGATCGTGGAAGGCATGGCGAAGGTACCCATGCGCGAGGAGGTGGCAGTTGGAGTCTAACACCACCTGGCCCTACCCGCATGGCCCGCGCGGCTGGTTCGATATGCCGTCCGCCGAAGCGCACCTGCACCCGCCCGCAAGCCTCAGGACACTGGAGCAATTGGCCGAGTACCTGACGCCGCCCCATAATCTGGCCTACGTGTCGGCCGGCAGGCAGCGGCGCACCGGCGGCTCCGGCAAGCCGGGTTCCTACTTCCTCATTGCGCCGCAAGAGCCGTCACCCGACAAGCTGTGGGCCTACCGCCAGTGCACCGAGATAATCAGGCATCACTCCAAGAGCTTCTTTTTCAGCGCCCGTCTGCTGCCCCCCGCCAAGCGCGCCGGCATTATGGCCCTGTATGCTTTCTGCCGCCTCAGCGACGACCTTGTAGACGAAGCGGGGGCGGAAGGCAATACAAGTGCGGCCAGACTCAAGGCCGGCACCGACCTGAACCAATGGGCGCGCAGGTGCGACGATGGCAAAGACCAGGAGCACCCCGTGGTCCAGGCGTGGCGGGATACCCGAGTCCGGTTCGGCATCCCTCGCCAGCTACCGGAAGAGCTACTCGCCGGCATCAGAATGGACCTGACACTCGACGGCTACGAAACCTGGGACGACCTCTGGGTCTACTGCTACCGGGTCGCCAGCACGGTGGGCCTGATGAGCATGTACATCACCGGGGCTGAAACGATGGAAGCCGTACCTTACGCGGTCCGGTTGGGGGTGGCCCTACAACTGACCAACATCCTGCGCGACGTGGGCGAGGACGCACGTGCCGGGCGCATCTACCTCCCCGCCGAGGACATGGCACGCTTCGGCTACACCCAGGAGATGATCATGTCGGGTGTCATCAATCGCGGATTCGTCCGCCTGATGCAGTTCGAGATAGAGCGCGCGCACGCCCTCTACGACTCGGCCTGGCAGGGCATCGCCATGCTCCCCGCGGATAGCCGTCCGGCCATTGCCGCCGCCGCAACCGTATACCGTAGCATTTTGAACAAGATAGTAGAGCTGAATTACGACGTGTTCAACAACAGGGCACACCTCAGCATGGGAGAGAAGGCCCGGAGCCTGCCGAAAGTCTGGTGGCAAGCGCGCCGAATGCGGCACGTGCCCGCATAATTGCCCGTTACGCTCACGGTACACACTTCGCCAGCACGTTGTAAAGAAAACAACGCACCACACAGGTAACGAACAAACAGTCGAGATTACGTCATAGAACAGGAGCCGAACATGAACGCAGTAGCCGCACTAGATAGTATGTACATCAGATTCGCGGATGAAGGCGACAATCACCAAACACGCACGGACAAAAGCCCTGACAGGCCCGACCAGTCCACTTTCGTCGCCGTACCTCCGGCCGACAAGCAGGAAATTCGCTCCTGCGCGGACGACGTCCTCATGGAACATATAGCGAGAGGCGACACCCAGGCCTTCGAGGAGCTATACGACCGCTACGTGCGTGGCTGCTTCGGCCTGGCGATGAAGATCGTGCGCGAGCCGTCCATTGCCGAAGAGGTAGTGCAGGACGTCTTCATGAAGCTCTGGAGCCGCCCCGGCATATTTTCGTCGGAGCGGGGCAAGTTCTCAGGCTGGCTGCTGACCCTGGTGCACAACCGCTCCGTGGACAAGCTGCGCAGACAGAAGGCCGGGGCCGCCGGCACGGTCCTGCCCCTGGACGGCACGCTGGACGGCGACACTAGCCTGGCCGACCTGCTGGCGGATGGTTCGGCTACCCCCTACGACCAGGCATGGACCGAGGAGCAGGGCCGCCTCGTGCGCGAAGCCATCCAGACTCTGCCCCGCCAGCAGCGCGAGGCTATCGTGCTGGCCTACTTTGGCGGCCTCACCCAGAAAGAGATCGCGGAACGCCTGGAAGAACCGCTGGGCACCGTCAAGACCCGCACCCGCGCGGCTCTCAGCCAATTGAGACGCGCCCTCGCCGGGGGTGGCCTGATTGGTGACACCCTGTGAGAGTAATAGTCGTTGGCGCGGGGCTGGCAGGCCTGACCGCAGCCGCTGACCTCGCGGATGCCGGGGCTGACGTGCTCGTGCTGGAAAAGCGCCACGTGCCGGGCGGCAAAGTATCCTCCTGGTACGAAGGTGAGTACCCGGTAGAGTCGGGGCTGCACATCTTCTTCGGCTGCTACCGCGAACTGCTAGCGATGATGAAGCGGGTTGGCGCATACGACAACATCCACTGGAAAGAACATACCATCCTGGTGGCAAGACCAGGCGGGAAGACAGCACGCTTCCACTTCCCCAGCGTCCCCGCGCCGTTCAACGGCATAGTGGCCTTCACAGGCAACGACCTGCTCACATGGCACGAGAAGCTCACCAACGTACGCGCCCTCGTGCGGCCCTGGCTCACACCTCTCAAGCGCGTGGCACAATGGGACGACCGTACCTACGCCCAGTGGCACCGAGACTCCGGCATCGCGGAGGGAGTGCTGACCAAGTGGTGGAACCCAATCGCGCTCTCAATGGGCTTCCTGGAGGCTGACGAGATGTCCGCGCGGCCCATGACCACCGTGTTCCACCATTTCTCCCGCCGAGCGGAGGCCTCACGCGTCGGCTTCCTCGACGGTCCTCCGGGCGA
Organism: Chloroflexia bacterium; assembly: GCA_036386675.1. Lineage (GTDB taxonomy): Bacteria > Chloroflexota > Chloroflexia > QHBQ01 > JADMIH01 > JADMIH01. Next base: position 114,388 of record DASVVE010000071.1, read on the forward strand.
GCGCATGCACCGGCCATTCCTCGACTACATAGAGGCAAGAGGCGGCGAACTGCGATGTGGGAGCAAGGTGGAACAACTGGAACTGGACTGGTCAGGTGGCAAACCCAGCATCTCAGGCGTGCGGTTGGAAAGCGGTGAGTCGTTAGAAGCAGACGCGGTGGTACTGGCCGCTCCCCTGCACAACACTCGACGCGTGATACCAAAGGTGCTGAGGCACCACCCCTACTTCGCCAACCTGTGGCGGCTGAAATCGGTACCCGTGATGAACGTGCAGGTCTGGTTCGACCGCTATGTATCGGAAGCAGACAACCTCTTCTTCACGGCGGACGCGCCCTTCTCAGTATTTGCCGACCTCGCGGTCACCAGCCCGCTCTTCGACCGCACCGGAGGCTCGCTCGTCTCGATGGCCGTGGCCCCCGCGCAGAAGCTCTGGCACCTGCCGGACAGCGAGATAGTAGACGAGTGCGTGCGTGCGTTGGGCGAGTTGTGGCCCCGCGTGCGCTCGGCTAAAGTGGCGCACTCAACCGTCGTAAAGATACCCAACTCCATCTACCGAGAGGTGCCGGGCAGCGACGTCCTGCGCCCCACCCAGCGCACCCCCATCCGCAACCTTGTGCTAGCAGGCGACTACACCCGCCAGGACTACATGGCCTCGATGGAAGGGGCCGTACGCAGCGGGCATAAAGCCGCTATGTCGCTGGTCCGGCAACTTGGGACAACTTCGGGCGCAAGTCGTGCTAATATGGTAGTGTCTCGTGCTGGCAGCACCACAGAAAGGTAAGAGATGCAAATTGCAGTTAGACAACCAGGACGTCTGAAGGTCGATGGCCGAGACCTGGCCGCCTGCCACGCTCCGCGTCCCTGGATGCAGGACCTGTGGCTCTGGATTCTGCTGCTGGGGCCGGTGGTCGCGCCCGTGTTCATGCTGACGGGACAGCCGCTCTTCCAGTTCATCGCCGAAGGTATTTACCTGCTTGGGCATGCGGTCTGCCCGAAGGTAGATTTCCATTTCATGTTGCTGGGCCAACCCCTGGCCGTTTGCTCGTCCTGCTGGGCTGCTGTGTTCGGGCTGTGGACGGTGCGGCTGCTTTATGGGCGGGCCGGAGAAGGCTTCGGACCCCTCGCGGGCCTGGGGCTGTCCCGTTTCTGGTTTCGCTGGCAGGCCATTTCGCTTGAGACCCGGCTTGCGGTGCTCGCCATCGGCTTCCTGCCCTGGGCGACGGACGTGATGCTAACCGACACGGGTATCTGGTTCAGCCCGCACCCCGTGATGATGTTCGCCGGTTATCTCGGCGGCATTGTGGCGGCACTGTTGCTCTTTCCGGCACGCGCTCAGATGCGTGCCCGCCTAGAAAGGCAGAGCATTGACTAGCACGCTGCACCCAACCATGCGAGCGGAGCCAGTAACCGTCTTCACCGAGCTAAGGGGCCGCTATCCACGAACGGTAGCGGCCTTTTCACAAATGGCGGGCGGCGAGCGCGCATTACGATCTGTGAAGTCGCTAGAACGCCGCTGGATCGAGCTAAACAGCGGCACCGTGGCCGCGGACCCGTTCCGTTACGTGCCCACACCCGTACAGCTACCTCAATGTCCCCCGGAGCGCCACTACGACGTGATTATCGCGGGGGGCAGCCTGGGGCTAATCGCGGGGGTCGCCCTTGCCCGGCGAGGCTTGAAGGTGATGCTGTTCGACCGTGACAGGGTAGGCGCGGCTCACCGCGAGTGGAACATCTCCCGGCGAGAACTGGCGGCCCTGAGTGAGTGGGGTATCTTCACCCCGCAGGAGCTTGCCCAAACCTTCGCTACCGAGTACAGGCAAGGTGTGATTTCCTTTGACGCCACAGGTATCGGCGGGGAGTCGTGCCCGCTTTACCTGGAAGGCGTGCTGGACGTTGCCCTGGACGCCCAGGAGGTGCTCGATCTCGCACGCCGGCGCTTCCTGTCCGCCGGTGGCACCATCCTGGAAGGTCGAGCCTTCAGACACCTGCACATGGCCCGGCGCGGCCCGGTGGCCTCAGTGTTTGAGGTGGAAGGTCCAGGCGGTAGTGAGTTCTACCATACACGTCTGGCTATCGACACAATGGGCTCTGTGTCGCCAATCGCAGTCGGCCTCAATGGGGGTCTACCATTTGACGGCGTCTGCCCTACTGCCGGGACTGTCCTAGAAGGTCTTGATGTGGACGAGGGTACCGGTGAGGTTCTGGTGAGTGTCGCGGGTGCGCAGGGCGGGCGGCAGCTAATCTGGGAGGGCTTTCCGGGCAAGCGTGGCGCAACAACCGTCTATCTCTTTTACTACGACCGCACCGGCCCAGACGAGGCACGCAAGCAGGGCCTGTTGGACCTGTTCGAGCAATACTTCACGCTACTCCCTACGTACAAGCCATTCCGCGAAGGGGGACACCACCTCAAGCCGGTCTATGGCTACATCCCGGCCAGGCACGGTCGCACCGGCAAGACAGCGGCAAGGGGCCTCCTCTGCCTGGGCGACTCCGCGGCGGGCCAATCTCCCCTCACCTTCTGCGGTTTCGGCTCGTTCGTGCGCCACATCGGGCGGGTCTCAGCCCTCCTGTCATACGCCCTCAAGCACGGGTTGCTTGAAGAGCGGCACCTTCGCTGCATCAGCCCCCACCAGTCTAATCTGCGGGTGGCCTGGGTCTTCAGCAGGCTCATGCAGCCCTGGTCACAGACCGACCCTGCATGCGTGAACCGTCTGATGAACGTCTTTTGCGCGGCGCTCCACGACCTCGGAAGCGAAGCCAGCCTGCGGTTCTTGCAGGACCGGTACACCTTCCGCGAGTACCTGCGCATAATGCTCACCACCGCCCGCCGTTACCCCTCCGTGTTCCTTCTCGTGCTGCGCGTACTAGGCCCACTAGGTTTGCTAAAGTGGCTGGGTGACATATGCGCCTTCGCCGTTAATGATCTCCTGAGATGCTTTCATAACCGCATCGGGCACCAGCGTTGGAAAAGACTTGAAAAGCTGGCCGGTTCGGTTTCGTCTGGACTGCGCTTGCGATTGGCAGCGATGCGCACTCTCTGGCGCTCCATAGAGTAGTATCCTCATACACCCGTACTACGGTCGCATATGAGAACTCTGCTCCCCTCAGTCATCCTGAACGCAGTGAAGGATCTCAAGAAGGTGAGTAGGCACAGTGTTGAATACTTCGCCACGTGGTACTGAGGGGTTCACCAGAGCGACAAGAGAAGCATCTGAGATCCTTCACTACGTTCAGGATGACAGGGGGGTGTAGAGTCGCCATCAAAGGACCCTGGGTGATAGTACGCCTGACGGAATGCGTGACCCGCACCTATGAATAGTCGTGCTCCCGCCTTTCTGCTATAATTGCCTCGGCAATCACTGCGCGAAGAGGTTCGAAGGAGAACACGATGGTTTCCAGGGTGGTATTCGGGGTTGTGTTGGGTACAATCGGCCTGCTATACCTGTGGCTGGCTTTCGAGGCGCTCAAACCCGGTATCGCGAATGGCGACTGGGTATCCTACCTCGGCTCGGTGCTCTTCCTGGCGGCGGGAGTTGGAGCGGGCCTGGCCGGTGTGAACCTGGTGCGCGCCAAGAGACGATGAAAGCTCCATAAGCGACTATGCATCCCCAGCCCCACCGCTGGGGATTTTCATGCCCGAAACACCTCTTCTCCAACCACCAACCCTGTAAGAAGTGTTAGCCATTGCCGCTCAAACAAGCTGCGGCGCTGATACCAAAATCACCCGTCAGGTACTGGCAGCGGCCTTGCCTATGCCATATAATGCGCAAGGGCACAACCCAAGGGGTATTTGATGCGCTATGCTGACGCTTACAACTACATAAACAGCTTCACCAACTTCGAGATGGTGCCCGGCCTCAATATTGACACCGAGTTCGACGGACTGGAGCGGGTGCGCCTCTTGCTGCGCCTCCTCGGCAGGCCCCACAAGAGCTTCAGGAGCATCGTGGTGGCGGGCACCAAGGGCAAAGGCTCGGTGTCGGCCATGCTCGATTCGGTCCTGAGACAGAGTGGGCACAGCGTGGGACTTTTCACCTCCCCGCACCTGCACAGCTACCGCGAACGCATCCGCGTCAACGGCGAGATGATTGGCACGGACGATGTTGTGCGCCTGGTGACCAGGCTGAGGCCGGTAATCGAGCGAATAAGCTGGCTCGAAGACCCAACCCTGATGCCCACGACCTACGAAATCACCGCCGCGCTGGCCTTTCTCTACTTCCAGGAAAGAGGCGTCGATCTTGCCGTGCTGGAAGTAGGACTTGGCGGCAGGTTGGACGCGGTCAACATCGTCGAGGATCCCCTGGTGTCGGTCATCACCTCCATCAGCTTGGACCACACCCAGGTGCTTGGGGAGACGATTGCGGAAATAGCCCGCGAGAAGGCCGGCATCATCAAACATGACGGCCTGGTGGTGAGCGCGCCGCAGGTGCCTGACGCGATGGAGGTCATAAACGAAGTCGCCGAACGGCAGAACGCCCAGGTAGCGGTGGTGGGCCGGGAAGTCTACATCAGCACGGACCACCTGCCCGAAATCGTGTTTGACGATGACATGGTGCCCCTGTACCAGGCTTTCAACGTGCGCTTCGGTGCCGACGAAGACACCCGCCGCAACCGCATGCGCATCAAGACGCCGCTCCTCGGCAGCCACCAGCAGGTGAATACGGCAATCGCACTAACGGTCCTGCGCCTCCTCGTGCAGATGGGCGTGAACGTGCAGCGCGAGGCCGTGGTCGAGGGTTTCCTGCGAGTGGACTGGCCCGGCAGGCTGGAGGTGGTGAACCGCACTCCCATCGTAATGGTGGACGGCGCTCACAACGTCGACTCGATGACCAAGCTCAACCAGGCTATGGGCGAACTATTTCACCGCCAGCGCCTGGTGCTGGTGCTCGGCACCTCCAACGACAAAGACATCGCGGGCATGGTGGAGGAGCTTGGCAACTGGGCGGGGAGCATCCTCGGCCTGATGATCGAGCACGTAATCGCCACCAAATCGCGCCACCCACGCGCCGCGGACCCTCGCCTGGTAGCAGAGCAGGCCGAGCTACGGGGGCTGAAATCCCAGGTAATTGAAGCGCCAACGGAGGCGTTCAGGCGGGCGGAGGAACTAGCCCTTGCATTAGGCCCCAACAGCTACGGCCCGCCGATTGTGCTGGTCACCGGCTCGCTCTTCATCGTCGCGGAGGCTCGCGAGTATTACGGGCTGGCACCCGATCTCTCGGAAGAAACGTAAGCCCGCCGACCCGTTACTCCTCGCCGCCACCCCCGGCACCGGAGGCCTGGCGTACCGGCGGGGTCTCGTTCTCCAGGTAGTAAGTCATGCTCTGCAAGGCCACTACCGCATCTATGTGCCGGATTTTCACGCGCGCTGGCACCTGCACCACAATTGGCGCGTAGTTCAGTATCGCCCGCACCCCCGCGTCCACCAGCGCGTCGGCCACTTCCTGCGCCCCACGAGCAGGCACGGCGATGATAGCCATGCGAATGTTCTCCCGCGCCAGCACCTGCGGCAAATCTTCGAGCGGGCGGATTGTCAAATCCCCTATTTGAGTGCCCACCTTGGCGGGATTGTGGTCGAAGAGGGCGCGAATACAAAAGCCCCTTTCGGCCAATTCATCGTAATGCAACAAGGCCCGCCCCAGGTGCCCCAGGCCCACTAACGCCATCGACCAGTCGTGGTTCAACCCCAGTATCGAGTTGATCTGGTCCAGCAGATAGGACACGTTGTAGCCCTTCCCCTGCTTGCCGAACTCACCGAAATAGGACAAGTCGCGACGTATCTGGGCCGCGCTGACCCCCAGCCTCGTGCCAAGCTCACTGGACGACACCGTCTCAAGCCCATCGTGTACCAGGTATTGCAGACTGCGGGCGTAGATAGGCAATCGGCGTATAACTATGTCGGGTATCGCCCCCGCGGCCTCTGCCGGCTCGCCCTCTGACATGACGAGGTCCGACGTCTCGTCCTCCCCGGTGGCGAAGGGCTGTATGATTCTCTTTCGGGAACTGCTGTTCGTCATAACTGGCTCGCAATCAGTTTACTTGGTGCCGCGATGCACGGCTACGGCCCCGAAGGTAAGTTGCCGGTAGCGAACGTTTTTCAGTCCTGTTTTCCGCATTATACGGGCCAACTCCGCGGGCGGTGGAAATTTGCCCATCGAGCTAGGCAGGTAGCTGTAAGCGTCGGTATCCCCAACCACCAGCTTACCCAGCAGTGGCACAACGAACCGCGTGTGCAGCCGGTGGAAGACCCTGTAGAGGGCGTACCTGGGCCGCCCCACCTCCAAACACACAAGCCTGCCACCCGGCTTGAGCACCCGCCTCATCTCGCGGAACGCACCCTCTATATCAACAACGTTGCGCATGGCGAACCCGGTGGTAACGCAATCAAACGTATCGTCCGCGAACGGGAGGCTCAGGGCATCGCCACCCGCAAAGTAGACCTGTTCGTCGTCTCCAACGCCGTCCTTGCGCCCCTGGAGCATCATCTCCAGCGTCAGGTCCACCCCAACAACCCGCATGCCCCTACCGGCTAGCTCCTGGGCGATGCGGCCCGTGCCGGTTGCTACATCAAGTGCCAGGCCACCGGCTGTGGGCTTCGCCTGGTCCACCATGTACCGCCGCCACATGGCGTCCTGACCGAAGCTCATGATGCGATTCATCAGGTCGTACCGCCAGGCGATGCGGCCAAACATCCCCTTCATATAGCGCGCCTTCTCCACACCGCTGAGCGAAGCGTCAGGGTTGCGGGTAGGCGTCAAAGTATCGGCAGTGGCATGAGGAGCAGGCACAGTCAAAATGGTGGCACCAGTTGAGGAGTTGCTTGTCGTGACTTCGTTTGTAGAACCGACTTTTCAGGAATCCAGGCTTATTGTAGCAATTTTCACATAGTCGGTCAAGAATCATCGGCGGTGTAGGCAGCAGTTACGCATGAATATCGCCTTAACATTCGTTTTGGTAAGCCTTTACCTAAAAGGCAGCCGAGTGGGCAAACAGGACCCTCTCCCACTTTGTCATTCTGAACGCAGTGAAGAATCTCGTCCTTCACCACCCAAATATCATGTTTCTTACAGCACACCTTGGCACCAGCCGCACCTTGCATGAGGAAAGGGGCAACATCCTGGTGAAGGACGAGATTCTGAACGCAGTGAAGAATGACAAGGACGAGGCTGTGGTCCTGGTTGCCCACTCCGGGACCAGTACTAAGTCACGCTGAGAAAGCATCCAGTGTCGCCTGACTGTGGTACAATTGGAGGGTACAAGCAGCCGCAAGAGCGAAATCGCGCGGCATTTTCCACTAGCAAGTGCCAGGTATTTTCATGTCCTCAACAGTCGCAACAAACAGCGCGAACGGCAAGCGCGCCGCCTTCGATCTCGATGCCGAACTTTACCGGCTATTCGGCTACCGGGAGTTTCGCGGCGTGCAAAAGCAGATTATCTCCCAGGTGTTACAGGGCACCGATACGATTGCGGTGATGCCCACGGGCGCGGGCAAGTCGCTCTGCTACCAGTTGCCCGCGATGCTCCTGCCCGGCACCACGCTTATCATCTCGCCCCTCATCGCCCTGATGAAGGACCAGTACGACAACCTCCCCTCCGACGTGTACGGGCGCACCACTTTCATCAACAGCACGCTCGACACAGAGGAGCTTGCGCACCGGATGTCGGAGATCATCGAGGGCAAGTACAAGCTGGTCTACTGCGCGCCCGAACGCCTCAGGCAGCAGCAATTCACCGAGGCGCTGCGCCGCGCCCGCATCTCGATGCTGGTTGTGGACGAGGCCCACTGCGTCTCTATGTGGGGCCACGACTTCCGCCCCGATTACCTGTTCATCGGCAAGTGCCTGCCACAACTCGGCCACCCGACCCTGTTCGCGCTCACGGCCACGGCCACACCGCAGATGCGCGAGGAGATTGGACAGCAGTTAGGCCGCAAGCTCAATCCAATCGTGGCGAGCGTCTTCCGCCCGAACCTCTTCTACGAAGTGGAGGAGTTGAACGACAAAGAAGCTAAGCTGAAGCGGCTGGTCGAGATTTGCCAGCGCGAGCAGGGGTCGGGAGTGATATACGCCCGCAGCCGCGAGATGTGCGAGCAGATTGCTGCGATGCTGAGGCGTTCCGGCGTAAAGGCGGGACACTACCACGCGGGCATGGAGCCGGAGATGCGCACCGCCGCCCAGGAAGCGTTCATGCTCGATCGCACCCGCGTGATCGTGGCTACCATAGCCTTCGGCATGGGCGTGGACAAGAGTAACGTGCGCTTCATCGTGCATTTCAGCCCGCCCGACTCGTTGGAGGGTTACGTGCAGGAATCCGGGCGCGCGGGTCGCGATGGTCGCCCCGCCCGGTGCATCCTGTTGATAACCCCCGGCGATAAGTCGAACCTGAGCCGCTGGCAGCGCGAAGAGCAGATGAAGATCGAGCCGTTACGGGCGATCTACCGCGAATTGGGCAAGCACGTGCCCGTCGGCAAGCCCCGGTTCGTGCGCTTCGACGAAATAGAGCGGGATGCTTCCAACTCCGGCACTGCCGTGGACAGCACCCAGTCGCGTGTCGGCGTGAGCATGCTGGAGCGGGTAGGTCTCATCCTCCGCCACCCTGACGCTCCCAAGACCCTATTCCTCACTCTTCTGCCCGAAGGCAGCGCCTCCAAGGACCCACAGTTCCGCAACTTTCTCAGCATCACGCGCCTGACACAGAGCCAGCCCATGCGCAGAGACACGGCGACCCTGGCTGACGCCTTGCAGGTCACCCCGCCCGAACTGGAACGGCTCACCCTGGTATGGGAGGAGAACGGCTGGCTGAGGGCGCGGGGCGAGCGGCGCGACCCGGTAATTGAACGGCTCAAGCCGCCCGCCGACACCGCCCAGACGATCCAGCATCTTCTTGACGAGCAGGAGCGCACCGGGCAGCATCAGATCGACCAGATGATGCGCTATGCCACCGCGAACCGTTGCCGGCATGAGATGCTGGCCGCTCACCTGGGCGAGCAGATCGAGGAGTGCGGCACCAGTTGCGACTTTTGCGCTCCTCCCGCCGACCGTCCCGAATCCGTGTCTCAGACTGCGGAGCTACCCGACAATCCCGGCCAGGTGATTGTAGAGTGCCTGGCGTCATTTCCCTTCTCGGCAGGCAAGCCCAGCCTGGTAAAGGCGCTCACCGGCTCGGCTGCAAGCAACGTGACCCCCGACCGCGTCCGCCACTTCGGCGCCCTGGCCGCTGCCTCACCGAGCGCCATCCAGCGCGCCATAGATGAGCTTGTCGAAGGTGGATACTTGGCCTTCTACGAGCACGACGAGGGCTTCAAGCTGCTGCGTGTCACCGAGGAAGGGCTGGAAGGTGTGCCCGGCAACGCCGTCTCCCTGAAGCAGAAGCGACAGCCGAAGCAGCGGGACCGCTCGGCACCTGAGCCGCGCCAGGACCGCGCTGCCCGTGTGGACATCGGACGTGTGAAGGTCACCAAGCAGGAAGAGGAAGACCGCGAGCCGACACAGGTAGAGGCAGACCTGTTCGAGCGGCTGCGGCAGTGGCGGCGCGTGATCGCAAACCGTCTAGGCTTGCCCCCGTACATCATCTTCCACGACAAGACGCTATGGGCCATCGCGAAGGCACAACCCACCACCGTGGAAGAGTTGCTCGAAATCAAGGGCGTCGGACAGAGCCATATCGACAAGTACGGTGATGAGCTACTGGCCGAGTTAGCCGAGATTGCGGCGGGCGCGGAGGACGGAATCTAGAGCGCCAAAAGGTAATTCATAGACAAAAGAGCAGAGGCGTAGAGCGTTGAAACTCTACGCCTCTGCTCTTGCAAGGACGGAGGAGATCGTCACCTGCGGATAGTAGGCTAAGGATTGATTATGACTTTGCGGGCGCGATTGTAGAAGATACCTAGCGCCACGATACCGCCAAAGACGAGCAAGCCACCCAGGAAGCCACCCAGGAAGAAGGCCACGACCTCGAACGCGAAGCCGAATACAAAGGTCAGACCAGCGTTTACCCCCGCCATGCGGCGCAATTCCCTGTCATCGGCGTTCAGCACGGGGAAGACCCTGCGCCCTAGCACGGTGTTAGCCCACTGAGAAGGACGCGGCAAGTTCAGCAGCGTCAGCATCCCGACGAAGGTTGCCAGCCAGGCCCCAGTGATGACACCACCAACCACCGGCTTGAGGATGAATCCCAACGCCACCAGGATAAATATCGCGGCGGCAGCGGCAATCACCCAGAACCCTACACGCTCCAGCTTGAAGCGAGCGGGTACGCGCCTCGGCGGGGCGTATGTGTTAGTGTACGAGCCTGTGGACCCGTCGGCAGAGACGAGCGGCCCGCCCCCTGTCGTTTCGGGCAGGTCGGCAGGCGCTCCGGGCTTCACGCCCACTTTAGCATCCCTTGTGTAACTCATCTTCAATCTCCCAACCCTGATTACTTCCAACACCCTATATACGCACCCAGGTCTCCCGGCGTTTCACACCAGCCGCCTCAATCTCAAATCAGGGTAAGTTCACCTCGGCTAGGTGGTGCTCGCCCTGTTCGCTCCTATCAGCGTAATGCAAGACCAGCTCCAGGCTATGGGTCTCCTCGATGTAGTGTAGCTGGAGGATGTTGCGCACGTTGTTGCCGTTAAGGTCGATGTAGTAAGTGGTGCCGTTCTGGAAGGAGTAATTGCTGAGTACGAAATCGTCAGAGCCGAGCCGCAGAACGTTATTCCCCAGCAGTTGCAGGGTCAGCGGCCCCGACTGCAACGCCCAGCCAAGCAGGCCCAACCCACCGCACATCGTGAGCAGAAACCCCAGGCAGGCAACCTTGAGCGCGCGCATGCCCCTTCGGCTGGACTTCGCACCGCGAGACCTGTCAGGCGTCTGTTCAACGGGCTTGGAACCCTCTCGGCCTTCCATGCGCTACCTCCTGTGTGAGAACCCGGCTGCGTGACGAGGCCGCAAAGGCCCCGGCGTGCTATAATTATATTGGCATTTACCCTAATGGCAAGGGAGGACATGTGATGCTTGTAGTGATGGTACGCATCCCGGTAGGCTCGCGCGAAGAGAGCGACAGGATGCTTGAACGGTTCCGCAACCGTGCCGGGCTAGTAGACGGCATGCCTGGCTTCATGGGCTTTGAGCTTTTGCAAGGTGATGGCGAGCTTATCTCGCTCACTCGTTGGGCATCGCGCCACGACCTGGACAGCTGGATGAACAGCCAGGCGAACGCCCAGGCCCACGCCCGCGTTCCCCGCCCCACCGGCGGCGGACACCCCGAAGGTGGCGCTCACGGGCACGGTGCCCCCGCACAGCCCCAGCCCGACACTTCTTCGGCACAGCCCCAAGCGGGCGGGCACTCGGGGCCCCAGGGTAGCAGCGTCATGGTCTACGAAGTGGTGATACCGGCCGGGATAGGCAGTTAGTTGAACGGCATTGGCGATACCTTTGCCTCGTTCTCATGGATCTACCTCCTGGGGGCGGCCTACACTATCTACCTGCTGAGTCGCGGCTGGAAGCAGTTGTGGGGGCCGCGTGCCGGAGCAAGCACCCGCCAGCTTGCAGCTATGGTGGCTTTCTTCCTCCTGGTCCCGGTGGGCGTCTTGCTCCATGAACTTGGACACATGCTCGTAGCCCAGTTGCTAGGCCTACAGGTCTTCGGCCTGCACTACTTCTTCTATTGGGGATATGTCGTACACGCCAGCGGCACCGACCTGCAAAACTGGATAGTGTCCCTGGCGGGCAACTTCGCCAGTTACGCCCTGGGCGTGGTCTGCCTCTTCCTGGCCCTGCGCATTCCGCCCAGGCGCCCCGCCATCAACATCATCCTGGCTCAACTCGGCATATTGGAGATCGTGCAGACGCTCATTGCCTACCCCCTCATGAGCCTCGACCCTGCCTTCGAGGGTGACTGGGACACGATCTACTCGCTCGACACTCCCGTAGCCGCCGCCATTGTGCTCGCGGTACACATTGCCTCACTCGTGGGGTTCGTCATCTTGCTGAACCGGAACGCCCGCATGCGCGCAGTACTGGGCACCTGATAGCAAATACCGGAGGGATTATCAAACGCCAAGACGCAAAGACGCAAAGAACCACGCCAAGATATTCAAGATATTAAGGTTTGGAGAGTAGTAAAAGGACCAGGGTACATGATGTCGTACTCTGGTCCTCTTGCTTGAGCCACTATCCTTTACCTTGGCGTGGTCCTTGGCGTCTTTGCGTCTTGGCGTTTTCGTCCGCTATTGCATGAACTGGCCGAAGCCGCCCATGCCGCGCCGCTTGCCCTTGCCGCCCTTCATCTTCATGCCACCGCCCGTGAGGGTCTTCATCATCTTCTGCATCTGGCGGAACTGGTTTATCAAGGCATTCACGTCCTGCACCGTGGTGCCGCTGCCCCTTGCGATACGGCGGCGACGGCTACTGTCTATGACGTCGGGGTTCTGCCGCTCCTTGGGGGTCATAGAGCGTATTATGGCCTCGATGTGTTTCAGGTCGTCTTCCTTCACCTCCACCTTTTGCTGCCGCATCGCCTGTCCGAGGCCCGGTATCATCCCAAGCACCTGATCCAGGGGACCCAGGCGCTTGACCTGCTGAAGCTGGTTAAGGAAGTCCTCCAGGTTGAAGGTGGCAGTGCGCAGCTTCTTCTCCATAGCCTTCGCCTGCTCTTCATCGTACTCCGACTGGGCGCGCTCCACCAGGGTGAGGATGTCGCCCATGCCCAGGATGCGGGAGGCCACTCGGTCGGGATAGAACGGCTCAAGCGCGTCGGTCTTCTCCCCGGTGCCTATGAATTTGATGGGAACACCCGTCACTTCGCGTACCGAGAGGGCCGCACCACCACGAGTGTCGCCGTCCATCTTGGTCATGATGAGGCCGGTCACACCCACCTTCTCGTTGAACTCGGAAGCCGCGCGCACCGCGTCCTGGCCCGTCATGGCGTCCACGACCAGCAGCACCTCGGTCGGGTTGAGGCGGCCCTTGATGGTGGCTACCTCCTGCATCATCATCTCGTCAATGTGCAGGCGGCCCGCCGTATCGAGAATCACGACGCTGTGGTTGTTCGCCTGCGCGTGGCGGACCCCGTTGTTGGCGATGTTGATCGGATCGGCACCCTGCGGCTCCGAGTAGACCGGCACGTTCAACTGCTTGCCGAGCGTGATTAGCTGGTGTACAGCGGCGGGACGGTACATGTCGGCGGCCACGAGCAACGGGTTCTGGCCCGCCCTGCGCATCTGGAGGGCCAGCTTCGCGGCGGTGGTAGTCTTACCCGAACCTTGCAGACCCACCAGCATGACCACCGAGGGCGGCGTGCGCGAAAGCTCCACTTTGGTAGGCTCACCGAGCAGCTCTATCAACTGCTCGTGCACGATACCAACGACCATCTGCGCCGGGGTGAGGCTCTTGAGCACTTCCTGGCCCATAGCTCTCTCACGCACCCGGTCAACGAAGGTCTTTACCACCTTGAAGTTGACGTCCGCCTCCAACAGCGCACGCCGCACTTCTTTCATGGCCTCATCAATGTCGGCTTCATCGAGGCGGCCCTTGCTGCTCAGCCTCTGAAAGGCCCCGTTCAACCTATCGGACAAACTCTCAAACATGTAGGTACCTTCTCTTTTGGAGTGGTTAGTGGTTAGTGGTTAGTGGTTAGTTACGGATGGCTTCTAACCACTAACCACTAACCACTAACCACTAACCACTACGAAAACAACGCGCTTACGAACTGCCTGGCGTCGAACTCGGCCAGGTCGGTAATCTTCTCGCCGGTGCCGATATAGCGTATCGGCAGGTTCATTTCGCGGGCGATGGCGAATACAACGCCACCCTTGGCTGTGCCATCTAACTTGGCTACGGCGAGGTCGGTCACGTTGGCTACTTCGGTGAACGCCTTGGCCTGTTGCAGCCCGTTCTGCCCGGTGGTGGCATCGAGCACGAGCAGCGTTTCGTGGGGTGCGCCTGGTAGCTGTTTGCTGATAATCCTCGTCACCTTGCGAAGCTCTTCCATCAGGTTGGTCTTGGTGTGCAGACGTCCCGCGGTGTCGATTATCAGCACGTCGGCATCGCGGTTGATGGCGGCCTCCACGGCATCGAACACCACCGCGCCGGGGTCCGCGCCTATCTGGTGCCGGATTACCGGCGCGCCCACCCGCTCGCCCCAGATTTGCAATTGCTCAATCGCGGCGGCCCTGAACGTATCGCCCGCCCCAATTACCACGCTCCTGCCCTGGTCGCGGTAGAACCGGGCGATCTTGGCAATCGTGGTGGTCTTGCCGACGCCATTGACGCCCACCACCAGTAGCACGTACGGGTGCGGTTCGGCTTCGGTTACATTGCCAGGGCCGTTGCCGTTGCGCCTGGACAGCGCCCGCCGTTCCGGCTGCTCAAGCACCCAAACTAGCTCGTCCTGTAACGCCTGGTACACAGCCGAGGGCTTCTTGAGGCGGTCTGCCGCTACCCGGGTCTTCAAGCGGTCAAGCACCTCCACGGTGGTGTCCACGCCCACGTCCGCCTGTATCAGCAGCGTCTCCAGGTCCTCCCAGATGTCCTCTGTGATCTCGTCAACCTCAAAAAGAGAAGCAACCTGGCGGAACCAGCTACGCTTGGTGCGCTGTAGCCCTTCTTCGACACGCTCCTGTTGCTGCTGTACCTGCTCTTCACTTTTCGGCTGCTCTTTCTTCTTGAGCCAGTTAAACATGCCTATTACTCCACGTCAAAAAAGCGGTCATACGTTGGAATTATACCAGAAATGGAGTTCTGAAACGGGGTTCTGAAACGTGAAACGTGAAACGTGATGCGGCTCATGCTGCGAGATGAGAACAAAGCAACAGGGTCGCCTCAACTTCTGTAGGCGACCCTGTTATTCATGTCGTACTAAACTACCCTTGCCGCATCACGTTTCACGTTTCACGTTTCACGTTTCTGACCCAGCCTCACTGCCTTGCAGGTCGTTCCACATCTCGCGGACTTCGTTCAGTACCTGGCGCGTGTTGTTCCAGATTTCAGCCTGGCGCTCCTTCTCGGGGACGAATACCAGCAAGACGAGACCGCCCAACGTGGAGAGCCAGAAGAAGAGGCCAGTTGTCTCCTTGGTGAAGCTGACGCTGGCCCCAACGGCCGTGCCCACTGCTCCACTCACGCCGCGGCCAGCCGCCGAGACCGCGCCGCCACCCGCGGACCCGGCCTTGCGTGCGCCACTCGCCACGTCGGAGGCGCGATGCTTGCCGAACGTGGCAGCGTCCGATGCCCTGTGCCTCCCGTACTCCAGCGCGTCAGCCGCCACCGGCTGGGCCTTGTCGAGCGCATCTTCCACGCGGTCGCGGGCCATGCTAAGCAGGTCGGACAGCACGTCGGGGGTGTGAGAGGCTACTTCAGCCACCTTAGGCAGAACGTCATCGCGCACCCGGTGAGCGGTGTCGCTGGCGGCATGGGCGGCGGTCGGGATGACCTCGTCGCGGGTGAAGGAAACAGCCTGCCCACCGGCTTTGCGAGCGCCGGGTACGACATCTTCCAGTACCTTCGACGCCACTGCCAGGGCTACATCCCTGAGTATGTCGCCCACAGACGAGGTGCCCTTACCGGCGGCAGAGGCGATAGTGCGCGCCCGGCGGCCAACCTCAAGGCTTTCGGCAAACTTGCCCGCCCGGCGGTGGCCTACGTTCTCAGAAACGCTGTGAGCCACGTTCTCGGCAACGTTTTGTGCTACCGGGGCAACGGTGTCACGCACCTTGCCCATAGCATCCTGCGCCGCCGGGAGCACATCGTCGCGCACCCGCTGGGTTAAGCTTTCGACCGCGTCCTGAGCCGCGGGGAACACGTCGCTCTTGAGGCGGTCGGCGGCCTTGGGTGCGATATCGCCACGCACCGACTCAATCGCGTCGCCCAATCGCTCCTTCAAGGTGTCCAGCAGACCTTCGACGCCCTTCGTGTCGATATCCACGTTGGACACAAGGTCACTTGCTCGCTTGCCCACTGAGGCGGCGACTCCGCCCGCGTCGAAGTTCTTGCCCGCGTCACGAGCGCCGGAGAGCACGCTCTCGGCCTGCTTTCGAACGTCCCGCGCCAGGTCGCCCACATCGAGGTCCTCGGCTGCATGGCGTGCGCGGGAGAAGAGACGGCCCGCTTCCTTTCCGCCCGTCTTTGCGGACTCACGCAGGTCGATATTCTCAGCCACCTCGCGTACCTGGCTGAGCGCGTCACCCAGCATATCGCTCAGGTTCACGTTGCGGGCCGCGTGGCGTGCCGTCTTCGCGACGTCACCCAGGTCCACGTTTCGGGCGGCGTGGGTAGCCGTGTCAATGGCATCTCCAAGCAGGGCGCTCAAATTGCCCGTAGGCATCGACGAGGCAGCCTTCGCGGCGGCCTTCGCCCCCTTCTTACCCAGCTTCTGCGACTCGGCCAGCACCTCTTCAAGCCGCTCCTTTGCGGAAGGCTCACGCGTGCGCATGCGGCCGATAAGCACCAGTATGGCACCCACGACGGCAGCGAACAAGGCACTCAGGCTCAGGATCGGTACGAGGTCGTCATCCTCTTCCTCAAAATCGAGGTCGAGATCATCGAACTCGTCAGCCGAGGCACCCACACCAACGTTCTGGGTCTCCTCGGCATTGTTAGTCTCGTTGGCATCATTATTGTCCATGCCAATCCTCCTTACGGATATATCCAGACTCTTAGCAAGCAAGTAATATGCCCTTGTACACTCTTGTTAAGGTCTCATCCCATGATTTGAAGCGGCGGTTCTGGGCGAGCATTGATAGCTAAACGCCAAGACGCCAAGACGCAGAGGACACGCCAAGAAAGTGAGTGGGTTTCTGAGCATAAAAGGCCGAAGACCGTAACCCTGCAATTTGGTCCCACTCGCGCCGTCCAAACATTAACCTACCTTGGCGTCGTCCTTGGCGTCTTGGCGTTTAGACAATAATGTCCAACTGAGTCATGGTTGCAGGGCGTCCGGCTTGCCATCGACTAATATGCGCACTTCTCTCACCGATGGGAACTGCTTTAGTGTGAGCGTTATCTGCTCCTGGATTGCGTTTACTCGGGCCGAGCCGCCACCGTACGCCGCCATCTCCTTGGAGAAGTCGGCAGTGGCAACGCCCTCCACGATGGTCAGCTTGCGGAGCCGCACGCGAGGACCCCAATCGGCTTGCCGCCCGGCGTAGTTGAGCACTTCTTCGGGAGCCGGTATGGCAGTGGTAAAACCCGCGAAATTGCGAGGACCGATGCCCCACAACAGCTCGGTGAGCGAGGCCGCGCCCACCTGCCTTGTGCGCACGATTCGCCGGGGGATCTCGCGCGGGCCTTCGTCCAGCAGCCAGTAGACCTTGACCTCCATTGTGTCCGAGGCGGAGGCGCTGAGGTACATCACCTTGCGGCTGGCGAGTACAGCCCCTGATGGCGACAGCACTTGCAGGGTCGCGGGCTGCGTCGGCCACTCGGGAGGGGCGCTCTCGCCGGTCCAGTCGAGGCTGTCAACGAGCAGGCCGTTGCCTTCTTTGTCGAACAGCACAGGGTATCGCTCCGAGTACTCCTGCCCGTCCTGCCACTTGATCTTGAGCACGACCTCATTGTGGAGCCTGCCCACGCGGGCCTGCACATGAATGGGGAACGTCACCTCTGCGCCGATTGCCGGGTAATCAATCCCGGTACCGGTATTCGGCTTCACCGCGGTGGTGGCGTCCTCGGGAACGCTGGTCTCGTTGGGACTTACATCCAGCACCTCCGGCGTGCTAGAGGGCGCTGGGTCTAGCTCAGCAGTGTTCGTCGGTATCGGTTCGAAGAAGGCTTGTGCTGGTACCGTCGGCTGTCCAACTTCAGTCGCCGGTGCTGAAGTGTGAGCAGTGTTGGTCGGCGGAACGTCCGCGGGAGCAGGGCTACTGGTAGCCAGGGGAGTGGGCACCGGCTGCGTACCGGGGTCACAGGCAGAGAGTACGAGGCCGAGAACGGCGAGTAGCAGCACCAAATTAAGCTTTTTCATGAGTTACACCTTGTCTAGATTGAGCGCGGTCGCGCAATGTTAGAACGTGTGGGGCGGGGTCGAAGTTCCGCTTATTACCTAGTCTTCTACTTTCAACGATAGCAACTGCGATGTGCCGTCGCCCGCCATCGACACGCCGTACATCGTGTTGGCCGCCTCTATTGTGCCCCTGTTGTGGGTGATGATAACGAACTGGGTCTTCTCACCAAGCTCCTGTAGGGCCGAGCGGAACCGGGTGACGTTACTCTCGTCAAGCGCCGCGTCCACCTCGTCCAGCACGCAGAAGGGCACCGGGCGCACCTTGAGCAGCGCGAACAGGAGGGCCGCCGATGTCAGCGCGCGCTCGCCACCCGATAAGGCGGCAAGCGGCTGCATCCTCTTGCCCGGCGGCTGGGCTGAAATCTCGATGCCTGACTGGCCTGCATCCTGGGGGTTGGTAAGCTCCAGCCGCGCCGACCCCCCCGCGAATAGCAGGCTGAAAAAGTGCTGGAACTTCTCGTTTACCTGCTCGAAAGTGACGGCAAACTGGTCGCGCATGGCCCGGTCTAGCTCGGAAATTACGCGGCGTAGCGAATCCCCGGCTGTGCTCAGGTCGCTAAGCTGCGTTTGCAGGTAAGCGTGCCGCTCGGATAGGGAAGTAAACTCCTCCATCGCCAACGGGTTTACCGGCCCGATACGCGACAGCCTGGCCTTGAGGGCGTACACCCGCCTCTCCAGCGTTTGAAGGTCGCCCGCCGCGCCGGTAGTGTGCCCGTTACTTGAGCCACCCACATGAGGCTCGGGTCGCCGCAGTGCCGTGGGCCACATTACCTGCATCCCGCTGATTGCGGCCCCGCTGTCCGCTTCCACACCGGCCACCACCAGATGAGCCACTTCCTCATGGCCGCTGTGCGCCTCCCCAAGCTCCTCGCTTATCTCCACCTGCAGGCTATCGAGCGTACCGAGGCACCGCTGCCGTTCCACTGCGGCGTGGCTGAGGGCCGTCTCATTGTCCAGCAGCAGGGATTGGAGGGCGGACTGCGCGCTCTCGACCCTGCCTACTTCAGCCTCCAGGACGCGCACCTCGTGCTCGGAGGGATCGACCCTGGCTTCGATCTGCGCAAGCTGTTCGGCCAGTTGCACCACATGGCTGGCATGTTCGTCAATCTGGCTGCTGATGGCGGTCTCGTCCCTTGCCGCGAGTTCCAACCTGGCGGCCAGGTCGGACTGCCTGCCTTCAAATCGCTGTAGCTCGCGCCGCAGGTCAATCTGACGGGCGCGGGCGTTGCGTAGACCCTCTTCCATCACAGCGAGGCGTGTCTGCTCGCTCCCCGCCAGCGCCGCCACCGCCTCTCGCTCGGCTACGGCATGCTTCAGGTCGGTCTCCGATTCGGCCACGGCAGCCCGCAACGGCTCAAGTTGGCCCTCAAGCTGGGATAGCTCGACGCCTATCCTCTCCACGAGGGTTCGCGCGTTCTCTATGTTGCGCTGGGTCTCCCCCAGCAAACCGTTGCGCCAGCTAATCTCCTGCTGGAGCCGCGCCACCGCCGACTGCTGCTCGACGTGCGCCATCTGTGCCGCCACCTGCTTTTTGCGGGCCTCCTCCGACTGAGCGGCCAGCCGTGCAAGCGCCACCTCCTGCTCGCGCACCGTCTCAATAGAGGCTGAAATTTCGCGCGCCGCATTGCTCAGTTCTCTTTTGAGCTCCTGCTGGGCCGTGCCTAGCTCCCGTCGCCTGCGCTCCCGTGCTAGGATGGTGCGACCCTTCGCCCGGTTGTCATCCGCCCTGCTGTTCGACCCGCCGGTGACGGAGCCGCCCGGACGTACCACCTCTCCCCCCAGGGTCGCCAGCGTCCACGGCGCGTTCGGGGGCAACGAAGCAATAGTGCGGCGAGCGGCCGGCAGGTCTTCCATAATCACCAGCCTGCCCAGCAACGACTCGGCAAGCGTCTTCAGGTGTGGCTCGTATTCTACGAGGTCGCGTGCCAGGCCAACGATGCCCGGTCCCGAAGGCGGGTTGGAAGCAGGGGAGGCCCTCAACGTGTCGAGCGGGAGGAAAGTTGCCCGCCCCGCGCCCGACTGCTTCAACATGGCGATGGCCCGTTCCGCGTCGCCCCAGGTCGAGACCACGACATCTTGCAAGCGGCCACCCAGCGCCGCCTCGATTGCCGTTTCGAGGTCGCCAGGCACCTGTAACAGTTCCGCGACTGTGCCGACGTAGCCCGCCAGCCTGCCCTCCCCCGCAGCGCCGGCCACCGCCCGCACTCCACCGTAGAGGCTCGCCTGCTGTTCCCCCGCCAGCGCCGCGAGTTGCGAGTTCAGTCCGTCCAGCCTGCGTTGCAACTCTCTTCCCGCGGTTTCGGCAGCCGATTGGGCCGCACGCGCCTTGCTCAGGGCAGATTGTGCGGCGGTCTGCGCGGCATCCGTTGTCGCGACCACTCTCTGCGCGTCAAGAAAGTGAGTATGTCTCTCACCGAGGGAGGCTTCTTCGGCGGCGAGCTTCTGCGTAAGCGAAGCCAGCTTGCTTTCGGCGTCCTGGGCCACGTTCTCTTGTTCGGAGATCTGCCGCTGCGCCTGCGACACGCGCGAACGGAGGTCAGTGCTCTGGCGGGCCGCGCTTTCGAGCGCCGTTGCTTCCCGGTCGTAGCGGCGGCGCAACTCTTCAATCTTCGCTTCCCAACCGGACAGCCGGGCCGCTACTTCTTTGCCCGCTTCGTGCAAGGCTACAATCTCGGCCTCGCGTGTCTGAACGTCCTGGTCTATCGCTGCCAACCGTTCTCGAGCCTGCCGGATGGCGGAATTAAGGCTTGCTTGTTCCTGAGTGAGTTGTTGCGTCTGCGCCCTCGAGGCAGACAGTCGCTCCGCGAGCACCGCCTGTGCCTGAGACCGCGTGGCGTGGCGGGCCTGTATCTGCGCCCGTTGCTCGTGCAATGCCGACACAGCGTCCACCAACTCCCACACCGCTTTACGTGCTTCAGTTAGCCGCGCAGATATGGCCGCTACCTCAGCCTTCCTGGCTTCGACAACGCCCCTCGCTGCCTCCTCGTTGCCCTGTGCCCTCTCCAACTCGGCGCAGGCAATCTGCCACCGCCCGGCGTACCACTCCTGCATCGCCTCGTGCAGTTCGGCCTCTATCTTGCCGTACTCCTGCGCCTGCCGGGCCTGCCGCTCCATGCGCTTCACTTGTGGCTCAAGCTCGGCCACGAGGTCGGCCACCCGGCTCATGTTCTCCTCGGTGCGGGTGAGACGGCGCAAAGCGTCCTCGCGCTGCACGAAGTAGCCCCTGATGGCGGCCGCCTCTTCGAACAGCTCCCGGCGCTCTTCCGGGCGGGCCGACAGGGCGGCGTCAACCAGGCCCTGGCCCACCACCGTGTATGCCTGCCCCAACGTCGAGGCTACGTCCAGCACTTCGCGCAGGCGCACGCGGCTCTTGTTGATGTAGTATTCGTTTTCGCCCGAGCGGTAAGCCCGGCGGGTGAGGGTGACTTCCGTGAAATCAAGAGGGAGCAAGCGGTCCGAGTTGTCTATAGTGAGGGCTACTTCGGCCATGCCCACCGGCTGCCGGTTGGACGAGCCTGCAAAGATGAGGTCTTCAGTACGCTTGGCACGCAACATGGAGAGGGACTGCTCGCCAAGCGCCCACCGTATCGCATCCGCGACGTTGCTCTTGCCGCTGCCGTTAGGCCCGACTATGGCTGTGATGCCCTCGCCCAGGACCAGGTCGGTCTTCGGGACGAAGGTCTTGAATCCGTGCAGCGTGAGGTGTTTGAGACGCATGGGGAGTGGTGGGGTTTGGCCTCGCCAACCGGGGCGGCGGGCCGAGGGCCGAATTGCTACGTGGTAAGCCAGTGCCCTCTATAGAAGGCCCGGCAAGCTACCGGGCGGGCACAAGGGTCATTGTACCACAGGGCGGCAGTAAGTGGAAAGCAGAGGGCAACGAGTTTGACACAGCGGGAAGCTACGAGTAAACTTTCTCACTAAGATCCGGCGCTGGTTGCTCCCCTTGGTGCGGCTCTATGCCCATCCTGTGCCATGTAAGTCCTGCTTCCCTGCTGATGAAGTTATCGCTGAAGGAAGCGCAACTGTTCACCTTCTGTGTCGCCGGCAACGCACTATGAATACCCAGGACACCCCCGCCAACTCCGAAGACGTGACACAGATTGTGCCGGAAACACCGGCGCAACCTGAATCGCCACTGCCTCGCCGTCCCGCGGGCCGCCCGCCAATGCAACCGTGGGTACCGGAAGCCCACCCCGCAGTGCGACAGCGCACCCACGTCGACGCGCGGCCCGCCGAGGACGACGGGGACTCGGACTTCATGACGGTGCCCGACGTGCCTCCCGCAGCCGACCTGGCACGTCCCCCCTTGCGGCGCAGTTGGGTGGTTATCTGCTTTTGTCTGAGCCTGCTCGTCTACCTGGCGATGGTGCCGCGAGTTATCCTTTACAGCAACCCGCCCACGGGCGACCAGGCCTTCTACCTGATGGTAATCGCCAGCATCGTGCAGGACGGCGACCTGAACATCGCTAACAATTACGCACAGAGGGACGAAGATAAGTTCTACTCACTCAGTCCGAGACCACCGGGGTTCGTCGGTATGGGCGCGCCCTACCCGCTGCCAATGGCCCCGACCGCGTCGAGCGCTAGGCCACCTGAGGAACGCTATGACCACCGCATGCCCGGCTTGCCTCTGTTGCTTGCACCAGCCTGGGCTGTCGGGTCGTGGCTTAACCTGTGGTGGCCGGCCACGATCATCGCTATGTGCGTGTTCGGCGCGATGCTTGTCACCAATATATTCCTGTTTGCGTATGAACTGACTGGCCGCAAGTGGATAGCCTGGGCAGTGTGGCTGCCCGCCGCCTTCAGCAACCCGATAATGACCTACGTGCTCCTCGTCTTCACCGAAGTCGTGGCGGGCCTGCTCATTATTTACGCCTTCAGGCGGCTGGCGCTGGGATGGACGGCAAACGGTCCCTGGCGCATGCTCCTTGTCGGCCTCTGTATAGGCTATATCCCCTGGCTGTCGTGGCGCAACTTCCCAATATCAGTGGCCCTGGGAGCATATGGCCTTTACCAGTTCTGGCGCTATGCAAGAACTAAGACCCAACCGGAAGCATCCACCGATGGCAGGGAGCAAGGCGGCCCAGGTCTTCCTCGCAACCTCCTCGCGGCGGTCAGGAAACAGGCGCTACCACTGGCGATGTGGCTGGCACCCATGATAGTGGCGGCGGTCCTGCTGACGATCTGGAACCTGTTCCTGTACGGGTCGCTGACTCCACCCAGCCGCGTGCCGGAGCTAGGAGATAGCCCTCCCTTCTTGTGGCCCTGGCAGGGAGGCGAGCAGTTCACCAGGTGGGTCACTGTCGGCTTCGCCTTGCTCCTCGACAGGCAAACGGGCTTGTTTGTCTACGCTCCTTTTTACCTGCTGTCCCTGGTCGGTATCGTAGCCATGTTCAAGTCCCGCCGCTCAGCCGACCGCAGGCTCCTCCTCTGGATGGCCGCCGTAACCCTGCCATACCTCGCCATCATCATGTCATTCGTCTTCTGGAGCGGGCTGTGGGGGCCACCGGCGCGCTACGTGTCGGCTGCGGTGCCGCTGCTCTTTTGCGGCCCGCTGGCTATATCGCTGCTGGCACTCGAACGCAGCAAAGTCTATAAAGTACTGTATGGCCTCCTCGCGCTGCCGGGCCTTGGCATCATGGTTATCATGTTGAACGACGCGCGGTACCTCTGGCCCGGAAATCCGATCTTTCTATGGCTGCGCGACAACCCGGCCTCGCCACTGAAGATAGACCTCTGGAACAGCTTGCCCTCCATCGAGCACCTCGATTCGCTCAGGTTGCCCGCAAACACGGGGTGGATGACCGTAGTAGGAACCCTCATAGTGCTTGGTTCCCTCCTCCTGATGTTACGGCGGCCTCGTTGGTCGGACAATGGCCTGCCACTGGCCGTTCAGGGCCTTATCACGTTGGGCATACTGGGGGTGGTCGGCGGCGCGTGGTTCCTGATGAATGCCGAATACCTGAAACCGCGCACGCTCCTGACTCAGCAGAACCGCTGGAGGATCGACATGGAAACCGGCGGACCACAGGGGATTGCCTACCTCGACAACAAGGTCTTCTTCGCAGACTTCCAGGGGAGCTTCCTGGGAGCGCTGGACCTGTCCAGCGGCACTTTCTCTGTCGTACAGCCCATCACGGCAAGCCAGGCAGTGAGTATTACGCGTCCCACTGATGTCGCTGTAGGTCCAGACAACATGCTCTACGTGCTGAACAACGGAGAAGGAGAAGGCAGCCCCGGCGTGCTGGTCATCAAGAGTGACGGCACTCTCGTGCGCGCGGTTACCCTTGAAGGAAGATCGTCGGTCGCCAGCGGTATAGCAGTCGAATCAGACGGCAGCATCTGGGTTGCCGACACCGTAGGCGGACGCGTTCTCAAGTACGGACCGGAAGGCGGGGCACCCGTTTTAGGTATTGTGGGTAGCAAATTCGAATGCGTCAACATCATAGACGTAGCGGTACTCAGCGATGGCTCCGTCTTCATTACCGACCAGAGCCATAGGGTCCTTCACGTAAGCTCCGATGGTGAATTGTTAAACACGTATAAGACTCAGTTCAATCCCTGGTACCTGGCTACGAACGGTGACTGGGTGGACGCGACTTACGACCAGGGCATGATCTCGGTAAACGTGAAATCTAACCAGCCACAGCAAGCGCGAGTGGCGGGACCTGGGGAGCAGTTGGCCGCTCCCAGGGGGATCACCTACGGACCGGACGGCACCCTCTATGTTCTGGACGCGGCTACGTCATCGATTGCCGCGTATCAGGTGCAACACTAGCGCGTGCAATCAAAAGGGGCCGCTACGCAGCGGCCCCTTTTGATTTGTTCTCTTTGATTTAGCAAAGCAAGCTTACTGAGCGTTGCCTATGTTGTCCGGCTCCTGCTGGAAGGCCATGCCGGGGGCACCCTGGAGGCCGGGGAGGGGCCGGGGCTGCTGCTCGTTGGCCGGGGGTACCGGCTGTTCGGGCCGCTGTAGCTTGGGCGGGTTGACCAGCTTAGGCTCCGGGCGAGGCATACCCTCGAACAGGGCCTCGAAGTCGGCGGCGTCCAGCGTCTCGCGCTCGATCAGCAGCTCGCTGATTTCGATGAGCTTATCCCTGTAGGTCGTCAGGATTTCCTTGGCCGTCGCGTATGCCTCGTCCACAAGCGCCCTGACTTCCTGGTCGATCTCAAGCGCTATCTGGTCAGAGTAGTTGCGCTGCTCCGAGATCTCGCGGCCCAGGAAGACCAACTCTTCCTTGCGGCCCAGGGCCACCAGGCCCAGCTTCAGGCTCATACCGTAGCGGGTCACCATCTGGCGGGCCATCTCGGTCACGCGCTCGATGTCGTTGCTCGCGCCGGTGGTCACTTCCTGGAAGATGATCTCCTCGGCTGCGCGGCCACCCAGGGCAAAGGCCAGGTTGTCCTTGAACTGCGACTTGGACCACATGTAGCGGTCCTCGCCGGGCAGCACGCGGGTGTAGCCACCCATCATGCCACGGGCGATGATGCTTATCTTGTGCACCGGGTCCACGTTCGGCAGCATACGAGCCACCAGGGCGTGCCCGACCTCGTGGTAAGCGGTGATCGCCTTCTCGCGGTCCGAAATCAGGCGGCTGCGGCGCTCGGGACCGGCAATTACACGGTCGATGGCCTCTTCCATCTCGGACATGGTGATCGTCTTGCGGTTGCGGCGGGCGGCCAGGATAGCCGACTCGTTCACCAGGTTCTCAAGGTCCGCGCCCGAGAAGCCGGGGGTCTGCTTGGCAAGCGTCTCAAGCTGGATGTTCTTCTCCAGGGGCTTGCCGCGAGAGTGCACGTGCAATATCGCCAAGCGGCCCTTGATGTCGGGGCGGTCAAGCACCACCTGCCTGTCGAAGCGGCCGGGGCGCAGGAGCGCCGGGTCGAGCACGTCGGGGCGGTTGGTGGCGGCGACCACGATGATGTTGGTCTGGCTGTCGAAGCCGTCCATCTCCACGAGTATCTGGTTCAGGGTCTGCTCGCGCTCGTCGTGCGAGCCACCAAGACCGGCACCGCGATGGCGGCCCACCGCGTCGATTTCGTCCACGAAGATGATGCAGGGGGAGTTGCGCTTGGCCTGGTCGAACAGGTCGCGCACGCGGCTCGCGCCCACGCCCACGAACATCTCAACGAACTCCGAGCCGGAGATGGAGAAGAAGGGCACACCCGCCTCACCGGCCACAGCGCGGGCGAGCATAGTCTTACCGGTGCCTGGAGGGCCTACTAGCAGCACACCACGCGGGATACGAGCGCCCAGGGCGTTGAACTTCTCGGGGTACTTGAGGAACTCCACGACTTCCGCTAGCTCCTGCTTTGCTTCGTCCACACCCGCCACGTCCTGGAAGGTGATAGTCGGCTTGTTGCCGGTGAAGAGGCGAGCGCGGGATTTCCCGAACGACATCGCCTGGTTGTTGGTGCCCTGCGCCTGCCGCATCATGAACACGAACGCGGCCACAAGCACAAGCGTCGGCAGCAAGAAGCCGAGGATGCCCAGGTAGTTGCCAATCGAAGACGACTTCTGGACCTCCCAGTTCAGGTCCCGGATACGCTCAGGCGGCACTCCGTAGTCTTCCAGGGTCTCGATGAAGCCTACATTGGTCTCTTTCTGAGTGGTCTTGGTCGGGACGTTTTGGGCCTTTGGATCGCCATAGTAGAGAGTGATGGTGTTGTTCTCTTCATGGCCCACGACCTTCTGGACCTGGCTATTTGCGGCGGTTATGTCCCTGATCGCTTCAGATAGGGATATCTCCTGGCTGTTGTTCCGGTTTCCCAGAAAAGTGAAGAACAATACCAGCATAGCCACCATGATGATGACCCACACGAAACTATTTCTTAGCCATTTGTTGTCTGTCATTTCTGATTCCTCGCGACTAGTTACGGGCTTCCATCGCAGGGTTAATGCGATCTGTTGGGTACTTTGATGAAAACGCGAATAATTCCTTGCCCTGAATAGATTAACGCCCCTGGGACCTAAAGGGTTCTATACGCGCATGAGGAAACGCATCCACACGCTTGATTATACTACTGTCGGGCAAAGGGTGTCAAAGCGCTGGCCGTCGAGAGCCTTACCGGCAGTAGCCCTGCTCTGCGCTTCCACAGATACAATTTTCGGGCCACAGCTACTTATAATCTCCTACGTTTCGGCGCAAATACGGCGTATGGGACTTAGACTTCAAAGGGCAGCGATTTTGTGATAGCATGGCACCGCAGGTCGAGTCGTTCCAGCCTTTCTACCGCTTGCCAGGTATTTACGTTAGCCGCCCCTCACCGGTTTCGGCCAGGTCTAAGACGGGCAGCCCACACGAACCATGTTCTCAAACCACCGCCAGACTCATACAGTTAAATTCGATGGCACGTAACAGGAGCATAATAGCGCGCCTGCAACGAGTGTCGCCGCGACTCGGTGTGTTGCTGGCCGCGTTGGCCGTCGCGGTAGCATTGCTCCTGTCGCAGCAGCTACCCGCCACCCTCGCGCAGGACCTCGGCAGCGCCCCGGCGCCTAACGTTGATGGTCTAGGGCAGCCGGAGCAGGGCGAACACGGCGCTTTCCGTTGGAGCAGCGGCCCGGTCGAGATGCGGCTCCAGCCCCTCGGCTACCCGACATACGTACGTCTCCACGTGCAGGGCGTAAGGCCCCCAGGTGAACCTGACGCGCAGATGTCTCTCAGGTCGGGCGGCAAAGACCTGGGCCTCTTCACCGTGCTCCGCGCCCCAGGCGAAATTGAAATACGGCTGCCCCTCTCCGAACTCACCGCTATCAACCCGCAACTCGGCATCACCACCACCCTGTTTCAGCCGCCCGGCGACCGGCGCACGCTAGGTGTTGTCTTCTACCACATGGAGCAGCGTAGCGGGCCTGGGCCGGGGGTGCCCTCTCTCTGGCCCGCAATGACCCTGGTTCTGAGCGGCGTCCTTGTGTACTTCGCTACTTTCATCGCGTGGCGTAAACCTTTCTATGGCCTGGCAGCGGCCCTGACCTGGGGACTGGCGGTAGGTCTGCTCAATGCGGTGGCACGGCCCTGGCTGGTCTTTTACAGCCTCTATTTCCTGGTACCTCCATTGGTCTTTCTGCTGGCGTTCCCCTGGATACGAGCCTTGTCAACTGGTGAACGCCACGCCGACAAGGTGCCGTTACCGGAACCGACCCTCACAGAGCGGCCCTGGCCGATTGCTATCGCCCTAACGGCTCTGTCGCTACTGGTCATGGCCTGGCACCTCATAGCTCCCATGCTGCCTTCGGGCAATGCTCCTACTGACAACCTGACCTGGGGCGTCGCTTTCTACGGAGCTATGCCACTGCCTTTGCAGTGGCTGGGGGCGGTAGTGGTAGCCGGTGGCCTGCTGTGGGGCTGGTTTGCGCCACTGGGGCGGCAGGCCAAGCCGGAAAGCCTTCCAATGGAGCGTGGAAGTGCTGGCTCGATCTCAGTCCTGCGCGACCGATGGCTGTGGCTCTTCACTGGAACAAGTCTGCTAGTGTTCTCACTCTTCCCTGTGCAGTACTCCGAGGGCGACAGCGACGAGTTCGACCGCAAAATCCCAATCGGCGCTATCTGGCGCGAGCGGGAGTTGCTCGACTTCTACTTCAAGTCGAAGCTCTGGCTGCTGCTACGCGGTTGGTTCCCCAAGCCTTCCCAGGTGTACGCGCTGGTGGCGAGCCTGTCAGGTGCGCTGTACGTAGCCGGGGCGTGGCTGCTGGGTAAGACAATAGGGCGCACGCGGTCCGAGGCCTGGATGATGATGCTTGGCCTGCTCCTCACAGGCAACATCCTGCTGTTTTTCGGCTACGTCGAGAGCTATAACCTAGTGCAGGTCGCCAGTCTGTTCGTCATTTGGGCCTGCTGGCAGTACACGAGAGGTCAGGTGCCGTTCGGGACGGTTGCGTTCTTTGCCACGCTTGCCCCGCTGCTGCACGGTTCCGCCCTCTGGTGGGGGCCGATGGTAGTTGCCGCGCTCCTCCTGCGTGCCGGACAAGAGTCTGCTGACACACGGTGGCACACGGCTCGTTCTGACCTGCTGCAAGGTATAGGCGTGGGCCTCGCCGTGGTTCTCGTAATGGGCAGCATCATGCTGATTGACGGCTACGACTACGAGCGCCTTCAGACCGGCCTCAGCGAAATGGGAGGCCTCGACGGCCGCACCATGCTGCCCCTCTTTGAGGCCCAGTCGCCCTACGAGCGTTACACCTTCTTGTCTCTCCCCCACCTCGGAGCAATTGCCCAGGAGCAACTGCTGACCGCGCCCATGGCGCTCCTGACGGTCGTCACTGTGGTGGCACTCGCGTGGCGCGGAGTCAAGCGGCAGCTACGTTCGGTCGCGCCGTTCGCCGTGCTGGTAGTGGGCGCGGCAAGCATCTTCTTCTACTCCATCAGCTGGAATCCCGACCTCGGACCGCGCGATGACTGGGACCTCCTATCGCTACCGGCAATCCCACTCACGCTCGTTGCGGTCTACCTGCTGACGCGCCTGCCCTACGGTAGACCACGGAGGCTGGCACTTACCGCCTACCTGACTGTGTCGGGCGTGCATACTTCGGCCTGGGTGCTGCTCCACGTTCTCGGCATCCGCTACTGAGCCAGGCCCGGTGCGAACAACCTCATCCCAATGCCGGGAATAGCATACACTTAGGATAGGTAGCGACAGGAGCCTGGGAAGATGTTACGATTTCCTTACAGTTTTCCGGTCAGGGGAGAAGCGCCCTACGTAATTGCGTGGCGAGCAAACCGCAAAATAGAATACGTAAATTGCAGTACAACAAGGCCGCAACCCGGCCACTACTTGCTCGTCATACGTATGGCGCACTCTCAAAGAGCGTGCGAGGGTTGTTCCATGCGGTTACAAAGGGCGACTCTGCTTGCAGAGATGGAGAAAAATGGGCGTCCGCATGGTCGGGAGAGAAGTACCGGCATTTGACACCGCTTCTTTCATTCACATATACTCTGAAGGAATCAGCGGTAATCGACGACGTACTTCCAGCCGAGCAGTTCACTAAGCACACGGCTACATACGGCGGGGCTTCGTCCTGGCGTGTCGATGCGCGTGATGCATCTATTTAGCAGCGCCATGCGAACGTGTAAGGGTGCGGTGGAGCATCCCGGTCCAGATGTGCATGGCCTACCATTACCTCCCAACTGTGAAGCACATGACCCTCGGCGACTCCCAGCATCTCTCTGCGATGCCGGCCAACGGCTTGCACGGCCGTGGCAGCCACGTGCGACGATGTACTACCGCGTCATACTACAACCGAATATACGTGGCTAATGCAATACAGTTAGGTCAAAGTTTGGAAAGGAGAGCATAGTTTAATGTCCCTTAAGAGATTAGCGCCCGTGCTTGCGGTCGCCCTGCTCCTGCTAGTGACCGCCGCGGTCATTGTAGGCGCGACAGGCTCCCAGCAAGTCAAGGTGCCCCAGGGCGGCATCGTGGAATCGCCCAACGCCCGCGGCGGCATGGTCGATAACGGCGTACCCACCATTCCCGACGCCCCCAAGTCCGAACCCGCTCGCCCCGGTGAGCCGTTCTCCGACGATTTCGCCACCGACACCAGTGCCACCGGCGGCAGGTACGAGTCTCTCGCCAGCGCCCCCGGCTCGTGGAAGATCAAGGCCAACCGCCTTCAGCAGCGCGGCGATGAGTCGGAAGACCTGAGCGATGCCCCGGCTGTGCTCACGGTCAAAGGCGTTACCTTCGCTGACAACAGCGTCAGCGCCCAGATTTATGGTATCGCCATGCCCGTTGGCCTGGTGTTCCGTGGCTCTGACGCCGGTTACTATCGCTTGACCCTCTACCGCCAGCAAGACACCGGCGACGCTCCTAAGGCGACCCTGGAGAAGGTAGTGGGCACGCAGGTGACAGAGATTGCCAGCGCACCCACAACCGCCTTCACGGGCTATGCCAACCAGAAGTGGCAGACCGTCAAGGTTACCGCGGTGGGCGACCACATCACGGCTTCGGTGGACGGGACTACAATCCTGGACGTCACCGACAGCTCGTTTAGCTCAGGCTGGGCAGGCGTATGGGCTACGGCTGATGCCACCACACAGTTCGACAACGTCCGCATCGAGAATGCATCCGCGAACCGCTAAGGAAGTGAGGAGACTCTACAACATGAAAAAGGGTTTTAACAAGGTGCTGGCCTCCCTGCTCACCTCCGGTGTGCTGGTCTCGACGCTGGCGCTGAGCCTTACGGGAGGGCAGGTTAGCGCGTCCACTGTGGCGAGCAGCCCGGCAGCCCCGGCGGCTTACTCCTGGAACAATCCGATCAACGCCTCTCAGGGTGGCGCTTTCTACGACAACACTCCGTCCATCGCCGCGGACCAGACCGATAACACCGTTTCGCTCGGCTGGACCCGGACGCAAAAGGGCGGCACTGATGCCTACATAACCCAGGCCAGCAACGATGTGCTTGGCGGCGCTTTCCGCCGCGCTAACCTGTGGGAGGGCGAAGACCAGCAGATGGGCAACGTTAAGCTGGCCTCCGACGATGTCGGCAGGCGGCACATGGCCTTCTGGGCCGTTGATAGCAACCAGGTCATCGGCATGGTATCTATCATCGACGCCAACGGCAACGCTTCGGATGCCGAGGAAGTACCCGGCACCAGGGGCTCGAACCGCAAGAACGTCGCCATCGCGACCGGCCCCGACAACAGCACCCACGTGCTCTTCGGCCGCAACAACGAGAACATCTACTACTATCACCGCACCCCGCAGGGCGTGTGGGACGTAGTGGGAGAAGGGGTGCCGACCAGGGCCCGCCCGGTAGACATCGAAGTCGGTGTTTCCAGCCAGGGCGTGGTAATGGTGGCCTTCAAGGATACCGCCCTCGGCAGCTTCAATGACATTTGGACCACGATCCGCCAGGGTGCGGACTCCTGGACGCCTATCGAAACTCCAACGGCTCCGTGCTGCAACGGCTGCCCGTTCGACTCGCACACCTACCAGCCTTCGCTCGACCGCGACGAAAACGGCGGCCTGCACATGGCCTGGGCTGACGAGCGTTGCGACCCCGTCTCTGACCCCCCAAGCCGCGATATCTACTATCGCCAGTGGACTCCACCATCCGATCCGTCTAAGTCCGGGTGGGACAACCACCCCATGGTCCGCGTTGTAATCAACAGTGGCGACTCGTACTACCCCGACCTCGCCATAGACCGCGCCGGCAACGCTCACATCGTGTGGGGCGACAAGACCAGCAGCCCCATCGACTACTATCGCATGTTCTACTCGGTAGGCAAGGGCACCAGCTTCTCGGGCGTGCAGATCCCTGCGGACCCCTACTTCGGCAGGTCGTACCAGAAGGAGCCTACCGTCGATGACGGTCCCGGCTACATCCACACGGCCTTTGCCTCCGACCGTGGCGACAGCCAGAAGGAAAACTACTACCAGTTCAGCCCCATCGATGGCGGTGGCGGCCCCGCACCCACACCCACACCCGCGCCGCAGCCCCCGCCGTGCCCTAACAACCAGTTCAAGGACCTGTGCGTGGATGGCGACCAGTC
>DASVVE010000072.1:0-7386 GCA_036386675.1 Chloroflexia bacterium
CTGGATGGCGTCTTCCGCCGACATGACACCCACGCCCTTCACGCGGCGCAGGAAGATCGGGTTCTCGGCCAGCAGCGTGTCGTACTCCTTCAGGCGCTGGGGCATGATCTTGCAGAACTCGGCTACCTTGTCCAGCAGGCCAGGGGGTATGTCCTTCGGGAAGCCACCCACACGTTGCGCGTTCAACGTCAGGCGAGCGCCGGTCTGGGCCTCCAATATGTCGAGGATCAGTTCCCGCTCGCGCATGGCGTACAGGAAGACCGTGATAGCTCCCAGGTCCATGACGTGCGTGCCGAGCCACAGCAGGTGAGAAGCGATGCGCTGCAACTCAGAGAACATCACCCGCAGGTACAGCGCCCGCTCCGGCACCTCTATACCCATCATCTCCTCAACCGTCTGCACGAAGGCCAGGTTGCTGGTGAAGGCCGCCACGTAGTCCATGCGGTCTGTCCAGGGCACGAACTGGTTGTACATGCGGTACTCGCCCAGCTTCTCGATGCCCCGGTGCAGGTAGCCCAGGTCGGGGATGCACTTCTGCACCACCTCGCCGTCAAGCTCCAGCAGCACGCGCAACACGCCATGCGTAGATGGGTGCTGCGGTCCCAGGTTGAGCGACATCTTCTCGGTCTCGCCGTACGCCGACTCCTCATTCGTCAGCGGCCCGATACCCGTAATAACCATCGCCTGGTTTACGTCCGTCCCGTCCGTCTTCTGCCCCGTCATCGGGTCCAATTCGCGGTCCAGGTCTCGTTCTTCGATAGCCATAGTTCCCCCTGCGGGGAATTCTTAATTCTTAATTCTTAATTCTTAATTCTTAATTGTGCTTGCCACCTCTTATGCCGCTCAATTAAGAATTAAGAATTAAGAATTAAGAATTAAGAATTCCTCCTCACGAAGTGTAAGTTCCGTAGCCGGCCAGTGGGTAGTCTTTGCGGAGCGGGAAGCCCTCCCAGTCTTCGGGGAGGAGGATGCGGCGCAGGTCGGGGTGGCCCTCAAATACGACCCCGAACATATCGTAGCACTCTCGCTCTTCCCAGTTGGCCGCCTTCCACACGGGAGTGAGCGTCGGGCACGGCTCGCCGTCGGCCACACCCACTTTGACCCGCAGCATGTGGTTCTGGCTCATGCTATAGAGGTGCGACACCACGTCGAACCGCTTGGGGCGGGCCGGGTAGTCCACAGCCGTCAGGTCGGTGAGGAAGTCGAATTCCAGGCCCGGCGTATCGCGCAGGAAGCGGCACGCAGCCACGTAATGCTCCTTGTGCAGCCTTATCGTCACCTGGTCGCGGAACGAGCCTACCGACTCGATAGCCTCCGGCATACTCTGCCGCAACGCCATCACGGCCACGTTCTGCTCCGGGTCCACCCCCTCCGGCGGCCCGACGTATTTCCCCCTGAACGGCACGTAATCAGCCATAGGTTCCTCCAGTTGTTAGTTGTTAGTTGTTAGTTGTTAGAGGCTCTTCACTAACAACTAACAACTAACAACTAACAACTAACAACTAACTACGCTTTCTTCTTCGCCGGGGCGGGAGTGGTGCGGGCGATTGTGCGGGCCTGCACCTTCTCCTGCAACTTGAGCACGCCGTAGAAGATCGCTTCGGGGTTGGGCGGGCAGCCGGGGATGTAGATGTCTACCGGCACCACCTCGTCGATGCCTTGCACCACCGCGTAGGTAGGGAAGGGGCCGCCGGAGGAGGCGCAGTTGCCCACCGCGATGCACCACTTCGGCTCGGCCATCTGGTCCCACACGGTGCGCATGACCGGGGCGAACTTCTTGGTGACCGTGCCGCACACCATCATCACGTCGCTCTGGCGGGGGGAGAAACGATACAGCATGCCGAAGCGCTCGAGCATGTCGAACCGCGAGATGCCCACGGCCATCATCTCGATAGCGCAGCAGGCCGTACCCAGGATGAGGGGCCACATCGAGTACCTGTGCGCCCAGTTGAACAGGAAGTCGGCGGTCGTCGTGACCACGCTAGGGCGAAATCTGTTTACTAAGAGACCCAATCGAGTGCTCCTTTTCTCCAGGCGTAAACGTACGCCACAAGCAGGAGAGCTATAAATAGGACCATTTCAATGAACCCGTACCAGCCAATCGCGTTGAACGCCACGGCCCACGGGTAGAAGAACACGGCTTCTATATCGAATATCACGAAGAGCATCGCGATGACGTAGTAGCGGACGGTGTAACGCTGCTGGGCCTCGCCAATGGGGGGCATACCTGACTCATAGGCGACGCCCTTGATGGGGTTGGGGTTGTTGGGGCGGAAGAGCATGGGGATGAACATCATGCTTACGGCCAGGCCGATGATAAGCTGGAAGAAAATCAGGATAATCAGCCAGTTGGCCTGGTTGTCCCGTATGGCGGTTTGGGTCACCGCCTGGGCTGTGGGGGTAGCTTGCGCCAACACATCCAAGAACACCATACCTTCTCCTCCTGGCCTCCACATCCGCTTCCGCGTCCGTTGCGCTGCTCTATTGTAATTTATATCACAATCTGGTCTACCCGGCAAGGTGTCCGTGCATAAAGACTCCGAGCAAAATCAGCCGGGCTACCAGTTTGGCACGTTAGGAGCATATTCGACGCGCCGCGAATATCTGCAAGGTTCGGGCCAACGTACCCTGTTGCTGTAGCCCTGGCCCGATATCATGATATATGTTTATAAAGAGAACGGAAGTTGTGTAATTGCAGCCCAGTGTTAGATTAGCGCCCCCGCCTTCTCGTGCATCAATGATCTGCTGCAAATGTACTCTATAAGGGATCGAGCCGTTGAATGATACCACCAAAGTAGAGGAAGCCGTCGAGTTACTCCAGGATAAAGCCTCCCCCAAGCGGAGGAGTGGAGCAAAGCGGCTGAGGAAGCTTAAAGACCCAGCCGCCTGCCCTCAGCTACTTCAGGCGCTAGAGAAGGAAGTACAGGACCCGCGAACCTGGGAAACCCAATACCAAATTATCATGGCTTTAGGTGAGTGTGGCTGCACGGATGCACTCTCTTACCTTGAACAGCTTGCTGGGCAATCTTTCGAGGCAACCTCGGTCTATAGTGCGTTGGGTGACGCTATAGTAAGATTGGGCCGAGCGTACCAGGATGATGCTAAACCGGTCTTACGGTTGATGACTACAAACAACGATCTGCTTATTGATGGGGCATTTCGTGCCGTTGCCATGCTTCGCCTGCGACCAGATGAGGCTGCGGTGGAGGAAATTATCAAGTATGTGGCTCCGCTGAGCCTCAATCATCACCTCAGGTTCTGGGTGGCGGCGGCCGCAGCCGGGTGGAGTGGCCCGGAAGTAGGGAAATTCCTAGGCGACTGTAGCAGGAGTCGCAGAGACGACGTAAGGGAGGCTGCACTAGCTTCTCAGCAGCAGAAATACTTGAAGTGGAACCCACTTTAACTTTAGTGCATCAGGCAGTAACTCAGCTAAGACTTTGAAAGAAGCTCCAACTACTCCGATTCAATAGCACAGCTACGCATCTGATTTGTCGTCACCTCCAAGCATCTCCAGCACCTTGGTACGTACCGCCTCTACCGCGACACCCAGGCTCGCCAGCGCACCGGCCGCCATATCCTCACCTTCTCGAAGCAAGCCGAGCAGGATGTGCTCCGGCCCCACTGCTTTGTGCTTGAGACGCGCAGCCTCGTCTATCGCCAGCATGAGAGCGTGAGTAGCGCCGGGCGTGAGGGCAAGGCCATCCGAAGGCTGTGCATCTCCGCTGCCCGCCACCTCCTCTATCGCCGCACGCACTTGATCCGGCTGAAGGTCCAACTCGCGCAGGACGTGGGGTAGCACACCCTCGTCTTCCGACAGCAGGCCGAGCAGTAGATGCTCGGTGCCGATGTAGCTGTGCCGCAGGCGCTGGGCTTCGACGGTCGCCAGCCGCAACACATCCCATGCCCCGTGCGCGAAGCTAGAGAGGTCCAAATCTATTGAAGGGGAGCCGGATGATTGGTCTGCGTCCCACGCCACTACCTGATGCTCGCTGAAATGCACGTGGACCTCGCCGG
Organism: Chloroflexia bacterium; assembly: GCA_036386675.1. Classification (GTDB taxonomy): domain Bacteria; phylum Chloroflexota; class Chloroflexia; order QHBQ01; family JADMIH01; genus JADMIH01. Next base: position 4,015 of record DASVVE010000072.1, read on the forward strand.
GGGCCTGTTGTTGCCCGCCGGGTGGCAGGAGCATAGCCTCAAGCACCTCCGCACGCACCGTGTCAGGATGGACCCCGAACCGCGAGAGCAGGTCCATCACCACACTATCACCCACACGTAAGATGCCCAGCAGCAACAACTCGCTACCAATTTCGACCCGCCCCAGTCGTCTGCTATGGTCTGCGGCTATCTGAACGGCTTGCTTGGTTTGAGTGGTGAAGTCGATTTCGCCGGCAACTTCCTGCTCGCCTCTACCGCTAATGGCTTCTACAGCTTCCCGTGCCTGTACCAGAGCCAGGCCGAAATGCGACAACATGGTCCGCGTATAGTCAAGCCCGAGCAAAGCAAGAAAAACATGCTCCACACCAACATAGTTGTGGTTGAGTCGCCGGGCCTCTTCCTGCGCGAGGCGCAACACTCCACGCGCGTGGCGGCTAAATACCAGTTCTCCGTTCTGCGGAGGGTATTGAGGGGAGGACTGAACTGCTCTACGGAACGCACCCATTGACATGCTAGAGTGGCCGGATGAACCCTTGAGCACCTCGATGACCTGGGCGCGTACCTTCTCCAGGGAGACACCAAGGCTCTCCAGCACTCCCGCCGCTATACCCTCTCCCTCTCTGACCACGCCCAAAAGCAGGTGCTCGGTGCCGATGTAATGATGGTTGAGGCGGCGGGCTTCGTCCACGGCAAGCTCTATCACTCGCTTGGCACGAGGGGTAAGGCCGATCTCTCCCATCACCATGCGGTCTCCTCGACCTATGATGAACTCCACCGCCGAGCGTACCTTGTGCAACTCGATACCGAGGTTGTTCAGCACGCGGGCGGCCACACCGTCACCTTCTCGCACGAGGCCGAGGAGAATGTGTTCGGTGCCGATATAGTTGTGGTTGAATCGTTGGGCTTCTTCCTGCGCTAGTTGCAGGACCTTGCGTGCCCGTTCTGTGAACTTGTCGAAGCGTGCCCCTTGGGGTTGGTGGAGGTCCAGATCGCCCGACGAAGCTTGGAGGGCGTCATACGCGCGTCCTGCAAGTTCCTCAAGAGAGAACCCAAGCTCGCTCAGAACTTGCACCGCAAGCCCTTCTACCCTCAAGACGCCTAGCAGCAGGTGCTCGGTGCCTATGTGCTGGTGGCCGAGGCCGAATGCGGTCTCGACGGCGTTTCCGATGGCCCGCTTGGTGTCGGGTGCAAGGCCCAGCTCACCCGTGGGTGCGACTTCTCCGGTGCCACCGAGGCCAACGATTTTGCCGAGTACGTCAGCAAGCTCTACCCCAGCCTTGTTCAGCACGCGAGCGGCAGCGCCGTCCGGCAAGCTGAGGATGCCCAGTAGGAGGTGCTCGGTGCCTATGGATGAGTGATTGAGGAGTTGGGCTTGTGCCTGGGCGAGATGTAGCACGTTGAGGGCGCGCTCGGTGAACTTATCGAACCTGTCGTGCGGCTCCCTCCGAAATGGGTTCCTTGGCATGCTGCCCCTCCTTTGAGGTGGCCTCGGTCGCGCTACCGCCGTCCTGTATAGCAGTAGCGCCTACCGAGGGATGTGCGCCATCCACACTCCCGTTAGCGGGGCTACCTGTCTGCTCCACGCGGTCCACCAGCATCTGACCGCGCCCTCGCAGCTCCGATAGCTCCAGTTCCATCCGCCTGGTGCGATAGAGCACTTCCTCGGTGATGCGGCGGCCCGCGGCCATTAGGTCGGCCAGCAGACCTATCAGCCAAATCTGGAAGCCGAACACCAGCGCGATGAGGGTGACCACGGTGGTAGGGGCGTGGCGGTCGAACGTCTGGCGGAAGTTCCAACCTTCCTGGAAGAAGTAGTGGTACAGGATTTTCGACACGCCAAAAGCGGCTATAGCCAGCAATATCAGGCCGATGTAAAAGAAGACCTTCAGCGGCTCGTACAGGGCGTAGATTCGCACGATGGTCGCGCCCGACCGCTTCACGTAGTCGAACACCCCACGCACCAACCTCGACGGCCGGGTGACCTTGTTGGTGCGCACCGGCACGCTGGTGATCTTGATGTTCTTCTTGCCCGCCTGCACAATCGTTTCCAGCGTGTAGGTGTACTTGGTGATGACGGTTATGCGCAGGGCGGCCTCGCGGGAGAGGGCGCGGAAGCCGCTGGGGGCGTCGGGGACGGCCGTGCCGGAGGCCTGGCGCACCACCCAGCTACCCATCACCTGCAACACCTTCTTGACGGGCGAAAAGTGCTCTATCTGGCGCACCTGGCGGTCGCCTATGACCATGTCAGCCTCGCCGCGCAGGATGGGGGCGAGCAGATCGGGTATCATCTGGTTGGGGTACTGGTTGTCGCCGTCGGTGTTGACGATGATGTCGGCACCCAGGCGGAGGCAGGCGTCGAGGCCGGTCTGGAATGCCGCCGCCAGCCCCTTGTTGCCGTTGTGCCGCACGACGTGGTGCACCCCCAGGCTGCGGGCCACCTCCACCGTGCGGTCGGTCGAGCCGTCGTCAATCACGAGCGTCTCTATAACGTCCACGCCGGGAATCGACCTGGGTATGTCGCGTATCACCTCAGGCAGGGTAGCCTCTTCGTTGAGGCAGGGTATCTGGACAATGACCTTCATGGGGACTTCACTCCACTTCGGCAGGCATTGTACCCCCATACAGATGCAGGGGTCAACTTTGGCGGCTCACGTCGCTCCTACCCCTATTGTAAACGAAGCAGACCGCGGTGGGGCGCATAAGGCACACAAGCATTTATAATGTAGCCACTCCTTTCCTTGGGGACAGCAAACAGGTAAAGACGACCCGCACAAGCATTATGAGCCTAACGCGGCCACCAAAGCCCCACCCTGTCATCCTGAGCGCAGCGAAGGATCTCAGATGTTGACCATATCCCAGTGCCGAACTTCTAGCACCCTCCCCCTCATATTCAACAGCCTTCCTGCTCACCTTCTTGAGATCCTTCGCTGCGCTCAGTACCAGGCTAACGAAGGAAAGTCAGCAAATACAGCAACAAGGTGCCAGGCGACGCCCCGCGATTGAAATCGGGGGCTACACTCTGCAAAGTCCCTGCGGGACTGCCTTTATTCACGAGGGTCGTTCTTGAGAGACTAGGTAGAATAGAGAGAGTAGGTGGGTAGAGGAGTCCCCTTGTGGGACTTTGCAACGTGTAGCCCCCGATTTCAATCGCGGGGCGTCGGCTGGCACCATAAGGGGCTTCTCACACGCATGTAGCCCTATTGGCTGACTTTCCTTCCTTAGCATGGTACTCAGGATGACAGAGGGGGCTTTGGCGCTGCTCATTCCATATTAGCCATTCACGGCACTTATGAATGCATCCGAGGTGACGATGCGCACGGGATACGTACAACCGAATAAGTGGCGCACCCTGCTCTTGCTGGCGCTGGCGGA
>DASVVE010000073.1:0-30594 GCA_036386675.1 Chloroflexia bacterium
CATCTTGGCGGCGTCTTTGCCCGCCTGCTCAAGCTGCTTCGCCGCCTCTTCGGTGTCGCCACGGCGCAGGGCCTCGGCGGCCTTCTTAGCGGCGTCGCTGCCGGAGGTCTCAAGCTGGCGGGCAAGCTGGTCCAGGGCCGCACGCTGGGCTGGAGACTGTGGGTCGAGGGCCTCCTGTAATTTGCTCTCGGCCTCCGACAGCCGGGCCACCGCCTCCTCCTTCGTGAGGTCCTCGCGGGCGAGTTCGTCTTGCAGGGCGGCAAGCTCCTTGAGCAGCTCCTGTAGCTCAGGAGTGGCGGCGTTGGGGCTGGTCCCTATCGCCTTTTGCACCTCTTCCAGCCGCGCCTTCTCGGCCTCTATCTGCGCCCGCACCTCCGGGTCTCGCGTGAAAATGGCGGGGTTCGGCACCAGGACGGCGAACGCGAATAGGGCTAGCATCGCTAACACAGGCACCAACTCCCGGCGTTGCACGCGCAAAGGCAGGTCTTTACCAGGCGCAATTCGCCTGGCTACGCTGAGAGCGTCGTCTAGCTGGGCTTCCCGCAAGGCTTGCATGTTGGCTGGCGCGGGCTTGATGGCATCTTCTAGGGCGGTGGACAGCCGCTCGTCCAGGGAGAGGGCGCGGTCGGCGCGGAGGGCGGTGTGCATCATGTCGCGCGGCCGCAAGAGGGCGTATAACAGCGCTGTTAGCACCGCCGACACAACCAGCCCGGCACCCACAAGCAGCAGGCTTATGAGCGGCAACATCCTCTCGAACCGCCACACCACCGCCAGCACCACCGCCGCCGCCACGCCCAGCATGGCCGCGACCGGCACCAGCCGCGCCGCCTCGATGAGCCGGAAGCGGGCCTGCACGCGCGCCAGCACTCCCTGTAGCTGCCTCAAGCGCGGGTCGTTCGGAGCTATGGTGGTCAGTTGGCTGGTCGCGTCCATAGTATGATTATACCTTTAAGACGCAGGTGGCGGCCCCAGGGTTCCACTCAGGCTTGCGGCGGCTGGTTTTGGCCGGGTTGCTCCACTCGTGCCACGTAGGGTGTCTCAGTGGGCGTGGTTGCCGCAGGGGGTGGCGCGGGCGGGGGTTGTTGGTCCGTTGCGTGGACCTCCACCGGCGCAAGCTCCCGGCTGGGCGCGACCTTCTTGCTCTTGCGGGTGATGTGCACCGGCTGCACCGCGCGTATGGCTATCAGCACGAAGATCGTGCTGAAGATGAGCGCCTCGATGCAGAAGAGCAGCCAGGGCGACACTATGAACAGTTCCTTCCCGTTGAGGTACTGCGTGGAGCTATAGACGAACAGCGGGTCGCCGTTGGAGATGAACATTTCGCTGATTATCATGGCGATGAGCGGGTGCGAGGATAGGACGAGGCCGCTGGTGTACCAGAACTCCGGCGTCTCGGTCATGTTCGGGCCTGTGCCCGAGCTGGAATTGCCCGCCGTGGCTGTTATGATGGCATAGAGCACCGGGATGCCGATGAGCTGGAACAGCATCGTGCCGTAGGTGAGCACGTTGCTCGCTACGCTACTCTTGAGTAGCGAGGACCAGAAGATGCCCGCCGACGCGAACAATAGCGCCGACATGAGCATCACCACCTGCGACAGCACTATCTCCTCAGGCGACACGCCCCCGAACATGAAGGCCAGGCTCTCAAGCGGGGCTATGGCGATGATGAGCAGCACCACGTAAGAGAGGGCCGAGCCTAGCTTGCCGAAGATGACCGAGCGGGCGGGTAGCAGCGTGGTCATGAGGAGGTCGAACGTCTTTTGCTCCCGCTCGGAGGTAATGGAGCCTGCGGTGAAGGCGGGTGTGAGCAGCGCCACCATAATCATCTGGAAGATGACCAGCACGTAGAAGATGCCCTTGCCGACCTGCGACGACTGCGGGTTGGTGAGGCCGGTGCTGGTGGCGGCGGACAGCATCCAGTAGAACAGTAGCGTCACGCCGGTGAGCACGATCAGGTAGATCGTCATCACGATGGCGGCGCGCGGCCCTCGCATGCGCCCCCGGAGTTCTTTTACGATAACTGGGTTGACTTGCATTATTGCACCGACCTTCTATGGTTGGACGATGGGTTAGTGGTTAGTGGTTAGTGGTTAGTGATTAGTGGTTAGTGACCGGAGAGTACCAAACAATCTTAATCTCTGCGCGTTCTTGGCGTCTTAGCGTCTTGGCGTTTCCGTCTCCTATCGTCCATCGTCCTCCTACTGCACTAATCCCCTTGTCGTGCGCAGGAATATATCTTCCAGGTTGCCTGTGGCTTCCTCGAACCCGTAGACGGGGATGTCGTGCCCCACAAGCTGCGACAGGAGCATTTGCAGCAGCGTGTCGTCGCCGTTGACGCGGGTGTGGAGGGTAGCGGGGCCGGTTATGTATGGGAGGCCCTGCTCCGGTATGGTGCCGGGTGGCGGCGGTATGTGCGCGCCTGCGTCGGGTGATAAGGGGTCGGCTGGAGGTGCTGGGATGCCGGTGCCGCTACCGTTGCCCTCGGCGGCATGCGCGGCTACCGGGGTGGGTACTGGCAGGGGCATATTGCCCGCGCCTGGGCGGAAGTTCGGCGGGAGCACGCGCACGCTCAACACGCCCGACAGGGTGGATAGCAGCCTGGCCGCCTGGTCTGCTTTGTCGAGCACCCTCACGTATATCTCGCGGGCGGGCTGCATGGCGAAAAGGATGTCCTGCACGCTCCCGTTTACCAATAGCTGCCCCCGCTCCAGGATTGCCACGTGGGTGCACATCTCCGCAAGCTCGGTGAGGATGTGCGAGGACACCAGGATCGTCTTGCCCAGGCTGCGCAGCTCCTTGAGCAGTTCCCTCAATTCAATGCGGGCGTGGGGGTCGAGGCCGGAGGCGGGTTCGTCCAGGATGAGCAGGTCGGGTTCGTGCACCAGGGTGCGGGCGAGGCACAGGCGCTGCTTCATACCGCGAGATAGCTCCTCTACAAAGCTGTCTTTCTTCACGTTCAGGTCCACCAGCGCCAGCAGGTCGTCTAGCATCCCTTTGCGGCGAGCCTGGGGCACGTGGTAGGCGGCGGCGAAGAAGTCGAGGTACTCCCACACCTTCATGTTGTCATACACGCCGAAGAAGTCGGGCATGTAGCCCACTTTGCGGCGCACCTCGTGGACCTCCTCGGTTACCGGGTAGCCCGATACCCACGCCTGCCCGCTAGTGGGCTCCAGCAGGGTAGCCAGGATGCGCATGGTGGTGGTCTTGCCCGCGCCGTTGGGGCCGATGAAGCCATGTATCGACCCGCGCTCAATGCTCAGGTTAAGCTCGTGCAGCGCGGTGAAGCTGCCGTACCGCTTGGTCAGGTCTTCGGTTTCGACTATGTAGTCTGGCATGAGCTATCCAATCAGTTAGTGTTCGGCGTCATTTATTCAGTAGTGTCTTGATTGCTGGCCTCAGATGTTGTCAAACCATCCCATTCGTGGTACATATGCACTGAGGGACTGGGGAGTCCCGGTCGGTAGGAAGCCCTGGCTTATGTCGGGGTTTTCCGCTTTAAGGAAATGTTTTCTTACTGCCTCGCAGCCTCCGCCAGGCAATCCGGGTAGAAGATATTACCTATGAACTTAGATACCTGCCCCCTGGTGACATGCTCCCCCGGACGGAAATACGGCCTTTGTTGGGAGTCGCATGGCTCGTTGGGCCGCGTTCCACACGGATAGCCTCCTATGCCTCCGTGTGCTGCCACGCGCTCTATCTCCGACCAGAATAGCTGGCCGGGGCGTACGTCGCTGAAGGTCTGCTGGCCCGGCGGGATGACCTCATCCAGGAACGCGGACCTCGATATGAACCTGGCAGCCTGGCCCCTCGTTACGTTCCCTGCGGGGCGGAAATACCGGGGGCCGTACCTGCCGCACTCTCCGTCCGACTGCTCTGGACTGCAAGCATAGCCCTCCACAATGTCATGTATGGCGAGACGGCCGGTATGGATGTAGAAGGTGTCCGTAACGGGTATGTCAGCCCATATCTTGTAGTCGTTAAAAGGAGCCTCTACCGGGTCCGAGAACCCCGCCGCGTTCGATACCATCTTGGACATCTGGCCGCGGGTAATCGTCTGCTCCGGCCGGAAAGTCCCATCCGCGTAGCCGTTTGCTATATTCTGGCAGGCTATACACCGGACGGAGTTATAGAAGGTGTTGTCGGGGGGCACGTCACTAAACGTGATGGAGCAGGTGGGTGCAGGCTCCGGCTCAGGGCAGTCTCCCATGTAGCGCTCTGCAAGGGCTTGCATGCGGTTGTCGGCTGAATAGCTACCGGCCGTCCAAAGGTCACCGCCGGGCAGGGCATCTATGCCCAACAAGCGGCCGCCCGAACCCTCGGAGAAGCTGGGCACCACGCTCCATGAGCTACCGTCCCAATGCAGCACCAGCGTCCGGTAATAGCAACAGCCTTGCACGGTCGCGCCAACCGCCCATACGTCATCGGGCGCTAACGCCTTCACGTCGTACAGAACAGCAGCCGTGGCGTCAACGGGCGGTCCAGGCATCTGGCTCCATGCGTGTCCGTCCCAGTGCGCGATAAACATGGACGTGGTGACGTCGTGGAAGGTGACATATACGCTATAGTAAGACTCGCTGGCATAACCTACCGCCCACAGGTCATCAGGCCCGGTGCCACTGATAGCAGGGATGTAGGCCCCGCGGCTACTAGAAGGGGTGTCCTCAATATCGAGGCCCTCGCCGGGCATGAGATTCCACGTCTTACCGTTCCAGTGCAGGAAAAGAGGTTTTCCCTCTTTCCTTGAAATCAGGTCTCGCACCTGCCAGCCTATAGCCCATATGTCGTTGGGTGCAAAGACAATCAGGTCTTCCAGGTAGGACCGCTCTATGTCGTCCTCGAGCTGCGGCAGGGGGACACTACTCCAGGCGCTGCCGTTCCAATGCAACGCCATAGCTTGTGCGGTCCCGGGGGTTTCGCCGGTGGAGCCTACCACCCACGCGTCGTCGGCTGCGATAGCTTCCACAGCTTTGGGAGTAACGTAACCGTGCAATTCGTCCGGGCCTGGCACGTTGGTCCAGGAAGTGCCGTCCCAATGTAGCAGCAAGCTGAAATCTTCGGTAACCCCATCATAGGCGCTACCCACCGCCCAAATGTCGTTTGCAGCTACAGCATCTATATCCCGCAGACTGTTCCACATGCCCATCAGAGTAGGTGTTGGAAGGCGGGTCCAATTGCTGCCGTCCCAATGCTCCACAAGGGTATCGGCTGCTGAAACACGAGACGATGGCCGTTCGGACCCTACCGCCCATACGTCACCTGGCGAGATAACCTCGACCTTACTGAAGTCGCTGAACCTGCCGGGCACGTCCGTACCTTCGACGTGCTGCCAGGGAGGCGCGCACCCGTCTGCCTGCGCCTTGCTCTTGCCAGGTGCGGTGCCCTCGGTGACTTGCTTCCCTGCTTCGCCTGCTTTATCAGATAAGGTACTACCCGATTGCGAAGTGGTTTTGTCATCCGCAGCCCAGGCCGGGCCGCTCGCCCACGCCGGCAAGCTCACCAGCATACTCAACGCAGCCAGCATTACCAAGGTCCTTCTCGAACTTATCTGGTGCATCCTGGCCCTCCTATGCGGCCTCACATCGCCCGCCGGGGCTTGCGCGTCCCACGTTCCAGTTGCCATGCTCTAATGTGTTTCGCTTTCGTTCAGCAACAGTGTAAACATGTCAAAATTGCTCCCACTGCTCACGGAGCCGGGGGCGGGTGCCAGGCGCAGGGTTACGTCGCCGCCGGGGCCTGTGTAGTCACCTGGGTTGCGGATGGGCATGCTCACCTGCTCGGAACTATCGCCTGCTATAACAACCAGCTCGTCCCAGGCCCCGGTACGTGTGTTGAAGGCGCGCACCTCTACCGGGTTGTCGGCCACTTTACTTCGCGTCTTGTATTGCAAAGTCAAGCTATCGGGCTGCGTCCCAGGAGGTAGGCGAAACTGCGCGGTGGTGAATGGGCTGAAGCGCACGCTCGTCACATTGAACGCTTGCCATGCGGGGTTGTCCGTAGGTACGTACTGCATGGCTGGTAGCGTGCGGTTGGTCGCCCGACCCTGGCCGCCAGACCCGCCGGTGACTTGGAGGCGACTGGTCCAGACGTTCAGGTCCTCGGTGCGGGTACTGCGGTCCAGCACCCGGAACTCGGAGGGTGGTGGCGGACCCCACCCCACGGCTAATACCGTGAAATCAGTAGGTCGTTCGTCGGTGAGTAGCGGTTCGAGGGCCGTGCTTAGCATCTGCACGCGCCGGTTGTAGTCGCGCTGGGCGGTGTTGGACTGTTCGGAGCCATAGTAGCCGTAGCTGCTATCCTGGGTAGGGTCCACCACCCCGTCCGGCAACGGCAGCAGCGATATGGGAGATGCGCTGTTGAAGGGGGCCTGCGAAAGTTCGAGGTCAACAGGGGCCTCGCCGCCGGGGGCCAGGTAGCCGACGTATTGCACCGCCCTGCCCCTGATGAGTACCACGTCCTGCAAGCCGTTCTCGCTACGATTGCGCACCGTGCCCACGATCCTGTTGTCACCAAGGCGCAGGTTGGCCTCCAGCGGCGACTCGGCCCGCACGGTGCTCTCGGCCATGAAGCTGCGCAGGCTCCAGGTGTTGACGTTTACATCCTCGATGGTGGTGGAAGAACTGCTCGCCAGCACCACCGGGGGCTTGCCATTCGCGCTACTGCTGCCGTAATCGTAGCCGTAGGGGTTGATTTCGGAGGCGAGGCTTTCGGAACCTACTTGCAGGCGGTAGGTGCGACGAATGGGCGAAAAGACGCCCAGGTACTGCTGCGTTTCCGCAGTGTCGAGGCCAGGCGTGGTATGCACCACGTTGCCACGTATCGTCAGTAGCTCGCCGCCCTTAGATTGCAGCCCGATGAAGTAGGCGACGGCCGCGAATATCGCCACCATGATGGGTATGGTGACCCAGGCAAGCTCGGCCCGGCGCATCCGCTTGAGTATGACGTAGTTGATAGGTCCAACCAACAGTATGTAGATGAACATGAACGCCGCGAGCAGCAGCGGTTCGGGCAAGTCGAGGCCGGGCAGGTCGAAAATGCTGCCATAGGTGTCAAATACCGTGGTAGGCATACCATATTGGGCGGCGTCGTTCCCCAGGCGGATGGGGTGCTCGGCAAGCAGGCGCTTCACCAACGGCACCGTGCCGTCCCAGCCTTTGAGCGGCTCGACGCCGGGCGAGACGGCAAGGTAGACCACCTGCCCCCTGCCCAGGTCGCGCATCGCCACCAGGGGCACGCCGTCCTGCGCCGCGAGCACCCTGGGAGCGCCCACGACATCGGTGCGCAGCCTCGCCTCCGGCACGATGAAGGAGCCTGAGGCTTCCAGGGGTGTTGCCACCATGTCGGACAGCCCGTTCAGACCTGAGAGGTTGCGAGTGCCCGAAGCCGACACCGGCAAGATGTCCGAGAAGCCCGCCAGGGTGTCGGCCCCACCCGGCCGCGTGGTGACTACCAGCGTGCCGCCCCGCGCCACCCAGGAGGTCACCGCATCTCGCTGCTCCTGGGAGAGAGCGCCCGTCTCCACGTCGTCCACGATGAGCGCGGCCAGGCTGTTTAGCCCGGTTGTTAGCGGCGGGATATGCTCCGGGGCCAGGTGTGCGATTGTGGCGCGGGCGGCTTCTTGCGTGGTGGAGGGCGGGGCTCCCCACCGGGAGGAGAGAGGCACCTGCTCCGGGTTACCCACCTGCTCCCCCTCGTAGAGGTTGAGCAGCGACGAGTCGGAGGAGACCACCCCCACGATAGCGGAGTTGACCGGTTCCTGGGGATCAACGGGCACGTTGGTCGAGGCAATGGTCGTTCCGTCCTGGCTGAGACGCACCGCAATAGAGTGGGTGAAGTTGCTGGCAAACGTGTAGAGGGTCACCTCTTTGCGGGAGGGGCTGGGCAGGTCCACGTCGCGTGCGTACACACCCACCTGGTTGGAGGAGCCAGTATATTCACCCAGCAGGTTCACCTCCACCCGCACGCGCCTGTCACCAGCACCGGCCGGGTTGTCCAGCGTCACCCGCACCGGGAACCACTGGCCCATAGCGTACGAACCGTCCTCACCGAAGCCCGCACTGGCGGTCATCCTGACGCCGGGTTGGTTCTGAAACGTGAAACTTGAAACTTGATGGGGTGCGTGGGCCGGGGGTGCCGCGTTGGTCGGGAGTGCCGAGGGCAGCATGAGGCCCAGGAGTACCATAGACAGGAAGATGGCTCGTACTACGCGCATGCTGTACTTCCCTTCTGCTAAATGACACAACGTATGTGCAATGTAACCTACGCCGCATTACGTTTCACGTTTCACGTTTCAGAACCTACTTGCCACGCCTCACGTCGTCGTAGGCTTTGATCCAGGCTTCTATCTCGCCGTCCATACCAGCCTGAGCCTTGAGGCGGTGCTCGTCTACGCGGGCCATGATCTCGCCCTGCACCTCTCGCGGGCGCGGGATGCCCTTGAAGAGGATCTCGGTGGACTCGCCGGGCGTCTTGATTATCACGTCGCCGTAGTTGAGCAGGTGTGAGAGCGGGCCGGGCAGCGAATACGACACGTCAGTAATGCGCGAGACCAGCGTTTCGGTCGATTCCTCGCGCAGGCCGAAGGGCAGGCTCTCGACGTGATATATGCGCTCCGCGTCCAGCCGGTACAGGTCGTTGCGCCAGTCCTCCCAGCGCCAGACGGCCCACACCAGGCACACGGGCAGGAGCAGCACCGCCGCCCAGCCTAGCACGTCGTCAAGCGGGTTCAGCGCACCTGTGATCCTCAAGACGAACCAGGCAACAAGTGCCCCCGCGTACAGGAGGATAGGCCACAACAATCCCCTTAGCAGGAAAACCCAGTGTTTATGCCAGGTAACGCCTTTGCCGTTCCTCTGGGGTGCGAGCGGGAAGAATCTGCTGAGCAGCCCCAAGCCTGAAACGGACGAGTAGTCGATAAGTTGCGTCTCTCCCCTGCCGGGTATCTGTGCTTGCCCGTTGGGGGGCGTGGGGCTATTGTGGGTGTCGGGGTCGGCCCCGTGGAGGAGGTTGCGGAGGGCGGCTTTGCGGCGGTCTTCGGGCGGAGCCTGGCTGCTTTGGAGTGCCTCCTGCTGTAGGAATATGACCTCGCGCATCTCCCTGGGGTGGGGCAGGTCCTTGAAGAGCATGACGCCCACGCCCGCCGTGTCTATGCTCAGGTCGCCAAAGTCGAGGTACATGCTCAAGAGGCGCGGGTATTCGGCCACTATGTTTTGTATCTTGAGCACCGGCACCTCACGGCGCGTCTCGTGGAAGATGAGCGTCTTGTCCATCATGACGAGCCGCCGCGTGGTGAGGGCCAGCCAGTCGTCCTTCCAATCGAGGTAGATATAGAGCGCCCAGAAGGCCAGCAGCCCGGCCAGCAACATGTAGATAGCAGTGAGCGTCACGGGCACCCAGGAAGGTGAGGTCGGTCCCTCGAACCCCCCGGCGAGCAGCGGGTCGGTCTGGAGGCTCTGTATGAGGGGGAGAGCGAAGAACAGCCCGAAGGTCCAGGCCCCCAGGAGCGCGAGCGGCAGCGCCAACTGCATCAGCACCACAGACACGTGCCGCCTGAGCACCACGATTACCATCTCGCCGGGTCGCAGGTCGGGAATCAGGCGACTGTAGCGGGCGTGGTAGTCGCCGGCGGACGACGCACCGGGGGCCGCCCCAAGCACGCGCGGCTGCCGCACAACCCAGGAGGGCTGCGCGGGCAACGGCTGCTGTGGCGTCGTGTCCTGGAACTGCATAAGCGTATGTCAGGATAGATGCACGGTCTACTGCTATAGACGCAAAGGAGGCAGTATTTGTTTCCTCCTGCGGCCATCTTACATTACGCCACAGAGGCTAGTCAACAACGTGGGTGCGTTCGCAGTTGTAGGGGCACGATACATCGTGCCCTGGTGCTCACACTTCCTTGCCCAACGTACAGGACAAAGCCACTTCCCTGTCATTTCGAACGTAGTGAGCAATGACAGGGAAGTGGCTTTGGGTGCAGCAGACGTACCAACGATGATGGAGCATCAGGGCACGATGTATCGTACCCCTACCTTGCAGTGAAGGTCGGCCACCTAAGTTATAATGACGCTATGGAAGTAGACGCGGTAAGAGTGGCCTGCCCGGCGTGTGGGTCGCGGCTGACAATTATGCCACGGGTGGACTACGTGGCATGCAAGCACTGCGGCAGCGAGTACCTGGTGCAGCGGCGCGGCAATACGGTGGGCCTGGAACCGTTCTCGCAGGAGCAGTACGACATCAGCCGCCAGATAGCCGAGGTCGAGAAGAAGCAGGGTGAAGGGTGCAGTAACGTCTTCTTCTGGATACTCCTGGTGATGGCGGTCGCCTTCTGCGGGGCAGGGTACCTGGGGCGCACCTTCTTCGCCAACAATAACGTGCTGCTCATAGGCGGGTGGGCAATCTCGCTACTGGCCCTCGGTGCGGCAGCCGTGGTGCTGCTACGCGTGCTCAACACCCAGCGTGGCGACCGCCTGAAGCTGGAGGAGCAGCAGCGGGAGCTTTACGCACAGCGAGGCGAGGAAGAAACATTGTAGAGGCTGGACCATGGAGAGACGGAACCGCCAAGATGAGCGCCAAGGACGCCAAGATGAGCGCCAAGAATAGAGTCGTTTGGAGGGTACAAAGAGGACCAGAGTACGAAATATGTACTCTGGTCCTTTTGCGTGGAACACCCTTCTTAACCTTGGCGTGGTCCTTGGCGTCCTTGGCGTCTTGGCGGTTCCGTCTCCTAATCTCCTACCTAATAGCGTTCGCCAGGTCGCGTATCAAGTCCTCCGAGTTTTCGATGCCGACGCTGAGGCGCACCAGGTTGTCGGGCACCGCCAGGGGAGAAGCGGCGACGCTAGCGTGGGTCATGATGCCGGGGTGCTCTATGAGCGACTCGACGCCGCCCAGGCTCTCTGCTAGCTGGAAGAGGCGGGTGCTCTCCGATATTCTGCGGGCTTCCTCCAAGCCACCCTTCGCGAGGAAGGAGATCATGCCCCCGAAGCAGCGCATCTGCCTGCCCGCCAGGTCGTGCTGCGGGTGAGAGGCGAGGCCGGGGTACAGCACGCGCTCCACGCCCGGCTGGTCCTCTAAGAAGCGGGCTATCTTCATGGCGTTCGACTCGTGCGCCCGCATCCTCACGCCCAGCGTCTTGATGCCGCGCAGCACCAGGAAGCAGTCCATCGGCCCCGGTATCGCCCCTACCGCGTTCTGTAAGAACCTCAGCTTCTCGTTCACCTCGTCGTCGGAGGTAACCACCACCCCGCCTACCGCGTCGCTGTGCCCGCCCAGGTACTTGGTGCTGCTGTGCACGACGATATCGACGCCCATCGTGAGCGGTTGCTGGCCGTAGGGCGAGGCAAAGGTGTTGTCCACTATCGTCTTCGCGCCCCTCTCCCTCGCTATCGCCGCCACCGCCGTCAGGTCGATGAGCTTCATCATCGGGTTGGAGGGGGTCTCGATCCAGACGGCTTTCGTGTTGTCGCGCATGTGCTCGCGCACCGACTCCGGGTCGGTCATGTCGATGTAGCTGAACTGGAGGCCATACGGTTGCAGAATCTTGTCGAACAGGCGGTAGGTGCCCCCGTACACGTCGTTGGACACCAGCACGTGGTCGCCGGGCGAGAAGAGGTACATGATGGTCGTTTCGGCCCCCATGCCGGAGGCGAACGCCAGCCCGTGCTTGCCGTCCTCCAGCGAGGCGATGCACTTCTCTAGCGCCGTGCGGGTCGGGTTGCCAGTGCGCGAATATTCGTAGCCCTTGTGCTCGCCCACCTTTTCCTGCACGTATGTGGAAGTCTGGTAAATGGGCACGATGACCGCGCCCGTGGTGGGGTCCGGGTCCTGCCCGGCGTGAATAGCCCGTGTCTCAAAGCCGTATCGCGGCTCGTAACCTTCGGGACGCGTGCCGTCCTGCTCTGCCATCAGATTCTCCTCCAGTCTCCTCGTTGAGCGTTGCCCCCATTGTAGGCAGCGGGGCGGAAGGGTGTCAAGGACGATTTGGAAATTGGAATTTCGAATTGCGAATTTGCTGAACCTCCTCTAAATTCGCAATTCGAAATTCCAATTTCCAATTTCCAAATTCCCCTCCTTGCTCCACCGTTTACAATGGTAGAGGCGACACGGCTTCCGGTTGTTGGATGCCGTGAGGTCGTGCTTGGATTAGAGTAGCAGTATATGGAGGTAGATGGCAATGGCTGATGGTAAGGCGATATTGGACCTGGCACAGAAGCGGGACGCACATGTAGACGAGCGGTTGCGGACGGAAATTATCATCTGGCTGGCTACCATACGGGCCGATGGGCGGCCTCACCTGGTGCCCGTATGGTTTCTGTGGGACAATTCAGAGTCGGTCATATACATATTCAGCAAGCCGGACCAGAAGATACGCAATCTGAAGCAAAACCCCAACGTGGTGCTCGCCCTCAACTCCCCCACCGGCAACGACGTGGTAACGCTGGAAGGCACGGCCACTCTGCTGGAACGCGATGACATCACCACCGCCCACCCCGACTACGTAGCCAAGTACCAGGCTTTGCTCGACCAGTATGGCTGGACCGGCGAGTCGATGTCGCAGTCCTACACTGAGCCGATCAGAATAGAAGTCACGAAAGTAAGAGCGTGAGAGGGAATTTGGAAATTGGAAATTCGAATTGCGAATTTGCTCGGATATCAACTAAATGCGAAATCCGCAATTCGAATTTCCAATTTCCAAATGTAGTTGGCTCTGCTGGGCACGCTCCCCACCGCTACGCCCGAGAAGCATATGGAGATTGAAGCCAAGTTCCTCGTGCCCGACGAAGCTACCTTTGCTGCATTACAGCAGGTGCAGGCGCTCGGCCCCTACGTAGTGCGCGACACTCGCACCAAACATGTGCACGACTGCTACCTCGACACAGCAGACCGCAGCTTTTACAAAGGCAACCTGTTCGTGCGCCTGCGCGAAGCATCGGGCGGCCTGCTGCTCACGATAAAAGGCTCAGGCTCAGGGGTGAGTGAAGGCAGCATCCACACCCGCGATGAGTACGAGACCCAGGTCTCCACCCTCGATGTTTGCACCTGGCCGCCGGGGGATGTGCGCCGCATAATGGAGGAGACCGCGCAAGGCAAGCCCTTGCTCGACCTCTTCACGCTGGACCAGACCCGCACCGTCTCAACTCTCTATGAGGGCGAGCGGGCGGTCGCGGAGTTGAGCCTGGACGACGTGACCATCCACACCGCCTCACGCCCGGTACGCGGCTACGAGCTAGAAGTCGAGTTGCTGCCGGAGGGCGTGCTGGACGACCTGCGCGCGCTTAGCCGCCTCCTCACCGGCCAATATGGCCTCCTGCCGCAACCCGAATCTAAGTTCCAGCGGGCAATGAGGCTTCAGGGGGACGATAGACGATAGACGCTGGGAGACGGAACCGCCAAGACGCTAAGGACGCCAAGAACGCGCCAAGATTAGGATTGTTTAGTTGGGTGCTGGCCTGTACCCACTCTCTACTCAGTGCTCAGTCCTCAGTCCTCATCACTCCTAACGTCCATCGTCCATCGTCCATCGTCCATCGTCCATCGTCCATCGTCCATCGTCCATCGTCCATCGTCCATCGTCCGGCCCATATACCCCTAACAACCTGCCGGTGCCAGGGCGAATATCACGCCAGCGTGACGCCTCTAGCGCGAGGTGGAGCAGGCCGCAGGTGGGTAGTGACTGTGCTGGCGTGCCTTCTTCGGCTATGTCGGCTGCCAGGTATTCCAAGCTCGGATGGTGCCCGACCAAGAGCACACGGTCGTACTCATCCGGCAGACGTCGCACGACCCCAAGCATCGTATCGACATCGGTGGCATAGATGTCATGCTCCACGCGTATCTCGCCGGCATAGCCCGCCCTCGACGCTACAATCTGGGCGGTTTTTAGTGCACGTTCAGCGTCGGAGCTAACGATGGCCTCCAGCCTGCCCACTATATAGGGCAATTTACGTCCCATCTCGGCTGCTTCTTGCCTGCCTTGTTCGGTCAGACGCCGCGCTTTATCGCCTTGTGCGGCGTTTTGTTGCGCGTTGCCGTGTCGCAGGAGCAGTAGTGTCTTCAAGAGGATCCTCTTTGTGCGTTACAAGGTTGCTCCCTATCCTGTGCATACCATATGCCAGGCAGCCGTGCCATAGCGCGACAGCAGTACCCTGCGCCCTCTTGTCATTCCGATCGCAGTGAAGAATCTCGTCCTCTATGCAGGTGTAACACCTTTCCCCAGGACACTGCTGCCTTAAAGAAAGATGTTACTTTGGGTGCTGAGGGACGAGATTCTTCACTACGATCGGAATGACAAAGGGGAGCAGGGTGCCGATACTGGGGACAATCTTTGATAGCGCGGCGATTGGCACTCACGTCGTAGCCGCAGCCGAGCCGAAAGAAACTATGGCGAACAGGCCACTGTGCTATAATTTTGGGACATTCGTACAATCGAGACACACTAGACCGGAAGGCACCCGTGCGCAAAGACCCGACCACTCCCCCACAGGAAAATCTCATCTCACGCTGGCGCAACCGCTTGTCGGCTGCCATGTTCAACAGGCAAGGTGCGGCCCTGTACAACAAGGGCGAGTACCGGCAGGCCATTGAGGAGTTTAGTCGCGCCATAGAGGTCAGCCCGGAGTTGCCCGAGAGCTACGACAGGCGGGGTAAGTCCTACGCGGCGCTGGGCGAGCACCAACGCGCGATTGAGGACTACGGTAAGGCCGTCGCTTTCGACCCCGATTTCGCCCAGGCCTACCTCGACCGCGCCACCTTATTGCAGGCGATGGGAGAGCTAGACCGCGCTATCGCCGATCTCACTCGTGCCATCAGGATACGGCCTGACTTCCTGGCCGCTTACACCCAGCGCATCGCCATCCATAGATCCAGGGGAGATGAAGAGGCAGCCCTGGCGGACGAGGACCAGCTTAAGAAGCTCAATCCCAGCCGCGCCATAGAGGAGTACACCAGGCTGATTGAGGAAAACCCCATCGACCCGGTGCTGTACCACAATCGCGGGGCGGCCTACGGTATCAAACAGGTCTACGATCGCGCGCTCGCTGACTTCAACAAGGCAATCGAGCTTGACCCCGGTTACGCCCAGGCTTACGACAACCGCGGAGTAATCCACGCCGAAAAGAAGGCATATGACCGCGCCATAGAGGACTTCGACCGGGCGATAGAGCTATGCCCCGACTACGCGGAAGCGTACAACAACCGGGGCACGGCGTTTGGTGAGATCGGCAACCTCGACCAGGCCGTCCGCGACTTCACACGAGCCATAGACATCCAGCGCGACTACCTGGAAGCCTACATCAATCGCGCCACGGCTTACAGGGTGAAGGGTGCCAAAGAAGCCGCGATTGCCGACTTGCGCCACGTCCGCGACGTCACGCCCAACCCCAGCATGCGGCGGGAGATGGAGAAGCGACTGAAGGAGCTTGAGGAGTAAGACGTAACGCGTAACACGTGATAGCGCAATGAGCGTAACCGAGCATTTGCTACACTACATAGTTATAAAACAGGCGCTCAGTACGAGGGTTGAGTATCTATTTCAATAGCGGCATCATAAATATATACCTTTGCACCAACCGTTACGCCTACCATTGTGCCAGTAAACTCTACACTATACCAGTCAACACTGTTCACTTCCGACTCTTGTGCTGCTATGAGCCTCTCCAATTGCTCACGTGAGACATCATATAAATGGGCGCGAGCGCGAGGTTTGGCTTCCAGGTTCGGATCATCCATATAGACGCTAACAATGTAGCTGTCCTCAGAAGTTTGTAGTTCGTTAGGGTTGATCTTGCGTATCCAACCCTTCCAGTTCTGGACCTTCATTCCCCGTAGAGACAACTGGTACTCAGTCAATGCGGCTTCCAGTTCGCGATTCCCTATGCCATCCTTGTCACCCTTTATGTCATTCTCCTTGTTCCTATTAATGACGAGGGCCTCTACGTGCTGGCGAATTTCGTCATATGGGGGTGCAAGCTCGCTTCGTTCCGGTATCAAAGGTGACCGAGAGGAGACAGCCTGAACCGTGGGGGTTTCGTGGTCAGGTGTCTGGTCCTTCGATGACTCCCCAATTACCACACCCTTGCTGCTCTCATCATTATCTGGAGACCAAAATGTAAAACCGGAAATCATGGTTATCAACAAGGTCCCCGTGAGAAGGGCAGCAATCAAGACTTTCAAGTGCATCTCCACAAGTAAGTGCTAACTATATCAGAAGGTAATCGAGACGAATTCATATTAAAGAAGCCAAATAACAACACTCAAATAACAACACCATGGTTCAATGTTGGACCGAGCAACGACACTATTTGACCTCTGATTTAGGGAACATAGTCTCAGACGCTGCTTCATGTGTCACGCGTTACGTGTTACGTGTTACTTCTCTCATATCCCGCCCGCGTAACCATCGGCTCGTCTGTCGCTTCCGGCTACGTAGCCGCCTCCTGGTAGCCGCCAGATGATCTGGCCGCGTCCGAAGGTGCCGCTGGAGGCTAGCAAGCTCACCTGGTGGCCTGCCGCTCTCAACGCCTTGACGATGGCGGGGTCGGCGTCCGATTCGATCTGGATGCTCTTGCCGCTGGTCCACTGCCACCGGGGCGCGTCGAGGCTGGCCTGGGGGTTCAGGTGGTAGTCTATCGTGTTGGCGACCATCTGGATGTGGCCCTGGGGCTGCATGAAGCCACCCATCACCCCGAACGGTCCCACCGCCTGGCCGTCGCGGGTGAGGAAGCCGGGGATGATGGTGTGGTAGGGGCGCTTGCCGGGTTCCAGGCGATTGGGATGGTTGGGGTCGAGGCTGAAATTCGCACCCCGGTCGTGCAGGGCGATGCCGGTGCCTGGCACCACAATGCCCGACCCAAAGCCCATGTAGCTCGACTGGATCAAGCTGACCATCATGCCGTCCGCGTCCGCCGTGCATAGATAAACGGTGCCGCCCGAGTTTGGTTTGCCGGGCGCTGGTTGGAGAGCGCGGTCGGTGACGAGGCCGCGCCGTTTTGTTGCGTAACTTTTGTCCAACAAGCCCGCTACCGGCACCTGTACGAAATCGGGATCGGCCACGTAGCGGAAGGCATCAGCGAAGGCTAGCTTGAGCGCCTCTATTTGCAGGTGGAACGACCGCGCGCTGTCTCGCTTCAGCTTATCTAACACGAAGCCTTCCAGGATGTTGAGGCCGATGAGGGCGGCGATGCCCTGGGTCGGGGGCGGTATCTCCCACACTTCATAGCCCCTGTAAGTGGTGGAGATAGGGTCTACCCAGGTGCTCGTGTGGGCCGCTAGGTCTTGCTCGGTCAGGAAGCCACCGGTTTGCGCGGCGAAGCGGGCCATGCGTTGCGCGAGATCGCCCTTGTAGAAGTCGTCGGCGTTGGACTGGCCTATGCGTCGTAAGCTCGTGCCCAGCGCCTTGCTCGACCACACTTCACCCGACTTGGGCGCTTTACCACCGGGCGCGTAGGTCTCCAGCCAGCCTTTGTACTCCGGCCCTTTGTTGGGCGAGTAGATAGGCACCGAGCGCCCCCAGTGATAAGCCACGATGGGCGAGACACGGAAGCCCCTCTCCGCGTACTCAATCGCAGGCTCAAAGAGCGTCTTGAACGGCAGCTTGCCGAAGCGGGCGTGCAGGTCGCGCCAGAGGGCGGGTGCGCCCGGTACGGTGACGGAGGGCCAGCCTCTATAGGGTATGCTGGTGTAGCCTTTGCTCCTGAGCAGGTTCAGGGTGAGCGACCCGGGCGCGCGTCCCGCCCCATTCAAGCCGTGCAGCTTCTTGCCGTCCCACACTAGGGCGAACGCGTCCGAGCCGATGCCGTTGGAGGTTGGCTCCACCACGGTCTGCGCGATGGCTGTGGCAAGGGCGGCATCTACCGCATTACCACCCTTTTGGAGCATGAGCAGACCGGCCTGCACCGCCAGTGGCGTGCTGGTGGCAACCACGCCCTTTTGGGCTATAACAGCTCTGCGCTGTGCGCTGTATGGGTTGACGGCGAGGTCCATCGGGGGCAGCGTGTCGCCCGCTGGGGTTGGCCGTGCGGTGGGGATGCTAGCGGGGGCAGGGGGCATCCTAGTGGCTGTTGGAGGGCTTGTACGCGTGCTGGTAGGTTGGGAGGGGCGGACGGTGTAAGTTGACTGCGATAGGGTGGTATTACCGCGCGCCTCCAGGGGCGACGTGGTATCCGGCGCGGAGCTAGCTTCCACAATTGGGCCATCTGTATCGGACCCCAACGATGAGAAGACGGCCCCCGCCGCGACCGCACCACCCAGCGTCAGAGCCGCGCGCCGCACGAACTCACGCCGGGTGACCTGCTCTTGCGTGGGTGTTCCGCTTGTTGTCCCGCTGCTGTCCTCTATGTAATCACTATTGGGCTGCCTGTCCTCTATGTCCTCCATACCGGTTCCCTTCCTGTTAGCCGCCGGGCAGTTCACTATAACACATGGAGGACACGAGATATGGTCCGTAAGTATCTCCCACCATAGCTGTGACAACATTGATTAAGTAGCAATCGTCGCGGCCAAAGCCCCCTTTGTCATTCTGAACGCAGTGAAGAATGACAAAGGGGCTTTGGCTGGGCATATGTAACTTTGTTAAAGCCGTGAGATTTCAAGTCGTATTTAGCAGCGCGCCTTATCACTTACCACTTGTATACACACGTTCCAGGCGTGTGGGGTTGTGACCATGCCATACGCATGTGAGGACAACTAAGAATCTTTGCTCCTCCTGGGCAGCCCCACCAGCAAGGCAACCGGCCCCAGCAGCATGGCCCACATCGCTACTCCCAACCCCACTCCCTCGGCAAGCACCCCTATACCCAGTGGCACCAGGCTGCCCACGAGGCCGAATACGTTGCTCACCGCCATTACTGAGCCGCTCTGTCCCGGCATCGAGGAATAGAGCCGCCCTTGCAGGATCGAGTACCAGCCCGCGTTGAACAGACCCAGGAGCGCCAGCAGCACGAACTTCATCCATACTTCGGGCGCGAGCAGAAACGCGGGGAACAGCACAAGCTCCGCCAGCGCGCTCACCCGCAGATAGACCAAGCCCGGTACCCTCTCAAGCAGCGGGATGAGTAGGAAGTCGCCCAGCAAACCCACTCCCATCCAGACCGTGGCGGCGAGGGCTGCCAGTTCGGGCGAGGTGCTCACAACGTCTACCATGTAAAGTGTCAGGAAGCCAAGCAGGATGTCCAGCATGAGGTCCGAGAAGGTCAGCAGCGACAGCCACCGTACTACCTCACCCCGCCGTAGCGCTCCCAGCGCGTTGAGCAGCCCGCGTACGAAGCCGGGGGACTCCTCGTCTTCCGGGTGGCCCCTTGGGAAGCGAAAGCGCCAGGCGATCAGGACCAGCGCCCCGGTCAGCCCCGCCATGAACACGAACAGCCCTCGCCAGCCCACACCCGAACCCGTGACGGCTACCGCGCTAATCGCCAGAGTGCCCGCCACCACTCCCAGCGACCCGGCGAACCCCCATCGTGCCATGTTCTGCTCGTGCCGCGCGGGTTCGCTGTCCATGAGGGTAGCCTGCGACAGGCTCACGAACGCCCCGGACGCCGGGGAGAAGACGATGAAGGAGGCCAGCAGCAGCCAGAAGTCGCCGCTCAGGGCCGTGGCAAGCAGCGACAGCCCGAAGAAGACGCCCCCGGTAAGCACGATCACTTTGCGCCGCCAGACGTCGCCCAAGATGCCTATCGCAGGCTCGATGAAGCCCGCTATGAAGTTGGGCACCCCCAGCAGGATACCGACCTGTACGTAGTCAAGCCCCAGGTCGTCGCGAATGAGCGGCCAGGCGGCCTCCCTCACCCCAAAAGCAAGCTCATCCAGGAACTCAATTGCGAGCAGCACCAGGGCAAAGAGGCTCAGGCGGCGTGTGAGCTGGAAGCGCCTCCTGGTTGGAGGGGCCTCCTGAGGAGCCTTGTCGCTTTCTGTTGGTATGTCGCCTGTGGTCATGTGCTTACTCAGCAGTTAGGCATTAGTGCTGAAGCTGAAATGGTAGGACCAAACACCCCCTGTCATCCTGAACGCAGTGAAGGATCCCAAGAAAGTGGGTAGGGATGCTGTTGATGCTTCGGAACATGGTGCCGAGGGTTCAGGATAATGGTAAGTAGAGCATCTTAGCTTCTTCACTGCGTTCAGGATGACAGGGGAATAGGGTCACCCAGAATGTTATATCTTACAGTTCGAGCCATTAAGGATGATAGCGACTACCGAACCCCTCCGCTCCGGTCTTACCCGGCGCCCAACGCTACCCGCCCACGCAGCCCGCGCAGCCCGCGCACGCCCAGGAAGACGCAGACCAGCGCCAGCAACACTATAGGTCCGCCCAGCGCCAGCATCGCCTTGCGGCCCATGCCCGTCTCTACCATGTAGACCTGCCAGAGGTCGGCGGGGTGGGGCGTGCCTGGGTCGTAATACCAGCGCGGTTGCGGGTAATAGGGTGGCGCGGGCAGAGCCACCGAGAGGGCATAGGGGCGCACCTGCCCTCCCTCGCTGACTATCACCTCGTTCAGTCGCAGGCCGATTTCCTCGTCGCGCTCGCTGCCTGCTACATCTGCCGGGTTCCAGGTGTCCGACTGCACTTCGATAGTGGCGGGGTTGCTCGCCACCTCAAAGGTGTAGTCGATGCTGGGGGGCATGTCGGGCACCACCTGCGTATTCGGTATGGTAGAGCCGCCGTTCACCAGGATAGACAGGTTGGCGCGGGGTAGCTCCGGGGGGCGGTGGTCGGCCAGGCGCAAGGTAACGGAGGCGGTGCCGCGCGAAAGGTCGGGCCAAATCTGCATCGTAGCGCGCCCCGTGGTCCAGCGGGGCAGCATCTCGCCTTTCGTCTTGTCTCCCTCGCTATATGAGAAGCCGTCCCGCAGGACCAGCCGACCCGTGGGCTTGCTGAAGCCAATTTCGTCCGCTCTCAGCCGCTGCCCCAGCAGGTTGTAGTGCCCCACTATAGGCGAGGCCGCAGGCACAAAGTGGCGCGTCTGGTCGTCGTACCCCAGGTTGATGTACGTGTCGAAGTTGACCAGCACGCCCAGCACGTTGACGAAGAACCCCAGCGACAGGACGACAGCCACAGTCAGACTCTTGAGGGGTGCGGTTGCGCCAATTCGGTCGAACACGGCAATGGCAGGCAGTACCGCGAACGGCACCAACGGGATGAGGTATCGCGGCCCCCATGAGCCGTCGCCGTGCCAGAAGGCGTACAGCGCGAACAGTGTGACAATGGACGCGCCAAGCAGAAGGACAAACACAGCCTCAGCCCTATGCTTGCGAGAGAAGCACCACAGACCCCACGCGGCGAGCAGCACAGGCGGCGCGTACCAAACAAGCCCCTTGCCCGGCGACAATAGCAGCCCGTACACCCCCTCACTCAGCGGCGTCTTGAAGGTAGCGCGCAGGTCCGTGCCATAGCCGGTGAGCAGGGGGCTGCCGAACACCGACCAGTTGTACAGCATGAGCGGCAACAACCCGAGCAAGAAGCCCAGCCCCCAGGTGAAGATGCTCGCCAGCGACCCAGCGCGTGGCACCGGAGAGTCGCTGTTGGGGCGGGGGGAGAAAACTAACCACGCCAGGTATATGGCGAAAGCGGGCGCGACCACGGCGTACTGTACTTTAGTGGCGAGCACCAGGGCCAACAGCGTGCCCGAAGCCACCATGTGCAGCGCCATACCCCGGCCGTCCTGTGGCCCATGCCGTACGCGGACCAGCAGGTAGAACGAGCCTAGCATGAGTAGCGCGGTCAGGGGCTCGGAGAAGAAAGTGCGGCTGTGGGGCCACAGGTACGTCGAGAAGGCCAGCGCCGCCCCTAGGAGTAGGCTTGCCCACCTGCTGTAGCCTAACGCCATGCCGAGCGCCGACAGCAAGCCGCATATACTAACCACGACCAGCGCATTGAACGTGCCCAGTATGAGGCGCAACGGGTAGCCTGCCTGGTCCTTCGGGAAGGTCTCGCCCACGAGCAGGCCGACCGCCACCCAGGGCACCGCCGCGAAGGATTGTCCCGGCCCGTACTGGCTGTACCTGCGACCGTCGATGCCCATGACATCAACGAATGACCGGCTCTCAGGGATGGCCCAGGTGCCCTTCGTTACGAGCGAGCGCGACACCTCCAGCATCGTCTCTTCGTCGGGCGAGTAGGTGTGCCCCGACATGGTGAGCAAGTACACCCCAAGCACGACCAGCATGAGGGCCAATGCTGGATTGCGAGGCGTGTAGATGCGTCTGTCGGCCCAGGCTAATAGCCCAGGCTTGCGCAACGTCTCGGCTTGTGCGGTGGCTGACACGAGGATGATTATAGGCGAACGGAGGAGGCAGGGCAAACAGGGCAGGGCTATGTCAAAGTGGAATGTCGTGGATAAAGGTGGACTTTGTCATTCTGAACCCTTCGACTACGCTCAGGGTAAACTCCGTGAAGAATCTTGTCCATAAGCACCCAACTCGCCCCTTTCTTCCCACCACTATCCCCATATGAAAGGTGAAACATCCCGGTAGAGGGCGAGATTCTTCACTGCGTTCAGAATGACAAGGATCAACAGTGTACTGCTTTCCGACTTTGACACATCCCTGGCAAACGGGGCAATTTAGTGGCGGTTGGCCCTCCGAATCGGGTACAATTATCTGTTACGAACCAAAATACCAACCTCCCATGGTACCGATCTTTATCGTAACCCTGATACGTATTGTATCAAGGACTTACCGACATATCGATGCCGATAATACTTGGTACCATAGCACAAGGGAGAGGTTAGAGGAATGCAGAAAACATCGCACCCAGGTATACGAAGGTGGAGCGGGCGCAGGCTGGCGTCTACGCTGCTCGCCCTTTGTCTGCCCATCATCGCCGCAACGTTCTTTTCGAATGGCTTTTTCAGTTTAGGCTCAGGCACTGCCTCCCAGGTGTTTGATGCCCCCTCGGCGCATGCGGCCCAGCCTCAGGCTCCGCAATCCGTCCAGCTCATCTCAATCACGAACAGCGGATTTTCGCCCTCAAGTGTCACGATCGGCACTCATACCGAAGTCAGGTGGGTCAACAACAGCAATGAGGAGGCAAGGATCCGCAGTACCAACACGAGTGACGCACAAGAGTTCCGCACCGATGATATAGAACCAGGGCAGACCTCCGAGGGGATCATCATCGGCGTGGAAGGCACCTTCCAGTACGAGGACGACCGTAACGACGAGCGCGTGGGCACCATCATAGTTGCCGCGGGCGCAGGTGGGCCTTCACCTACTCCGGCAGGTGGCCTGGGCAGCACCGTGCAAGTTGACATGGTTAGCCACGACAAGTTCAGCCCTCGCACCGTCTGGATCAAGACCGGCACAACAGTACGCTGGAACAACGAGGACGGCGAACTGCACACAGCCTCCAGTGTCGATGGTAGTTGGAGCACAAGAGCCCTCAACGATAACGAATCTGACACCATTACCTTCCTCAACCCTGGCACCTATGACTACCTGTGCAACTTCCACCAGGATGAGATGTTCGGCACCGTCGTTGTATCGGGTGCCGCGATTTCGCCTACTCCCGGCGCAGCTACCAATACGCCCGCCTCCGGTAGCTCCAACGTCAACATCCAGAGCTTCCAGTTCCAGCCGAAGGACCACGTTGTAAGCGTCGGCGCGACCGTGCGCTGGACCAATCTCGATGCCGATACCCATACAGCCACCAGCGACTCCGGCGCGTTCAACACCGGCAACCTTTCACAGGGTGCTCAGTCAGCTCCTGTCACTTTCAACACTCCCGGTGTCTACAACTATATTTGCGCCATTCACCCTAGCATGAAGGGCAGCATCACCGTCCAGAACGGCGACGGCTCGATGCCCACCGCCGGACCCAGCAACACGCCCACCATGACGCGCACCCCGCAAGCCACGAACACGCCCGGCGGCGCTCCCATGACCGATGTGTCGGTGATTGATTATTCTTACAGCCCTGGCACGATCAACGTACAACAGGGCGCGACCGTGCGCTGGACCAATAACGGAGCGGCCCCACATACCGTCAGCAGCGTACCGGCAGGCCAGTTCGAGAGCGGAAACATGAACAGCGGCCAGACGTGGCAGTTCACCTTCAACACGCCGGGTACTTATAACTACAAGTGCGCCTATCACAGCAACATGACAGGCACCGTGAACGTGCTAGCTCCCGGCAGCACGCCCATACCCCAACCCAGCAACACTCCTCGCGCCACAGCCACCCCTATGAGCCAGCCTTCTCCGGGTACCGCGAACGTGGCTATACGCAACTACGCCTACGATCCCAAGACCATCACTGTGAACCTGGGCGACAAGGTGATCTGGACCGGCTTTGACACCGACCCGCACAGCGTCACCAGCATGGGCGAGCACGCGGGCCTGTTCGATAGCGGCGAGTTCGGCTTGAACGGCGTCTACGAGCGCGTGTTCGATACGCCCGGCACTTACAAGTACTACTGCACCGTGCACGGCGAGTTCATGAGCGGCACTGTTATTGTGCAAGGCTCCGGCGGCAGGTTCGCGGACGTGGCCCCGAGCAACACTTTCTACCCCTACATCGTCTGCCTGGCGGACAGGGGAGTGATTGGCGGCTACTCGGACGGCACCTATCGCCCCTCCAACCCGGTGACGCGAGGCCAGCTTGCCAAGATCATAGCCAACTCGGCGGGCTTCGGTGAGACACCCAACGGCCAGACCTTCGCGGACGTGGCCCCCGGCAGCCCCTTCTATGAGTTCGTGGAGCGCATCGCCTCCCGCAACATCATCAGCGGCTATGCGTGCGGCGGCCCCGGCGAGCCGTGCGGCGCGGGCAACAAGCCCTACTTCCGCCCCGGCGCTAACGCCTCTCGCGGTCAGATAGCCAAGATAGTAGCGGGCGCGGCCAACCTGACCGGCACGCCCGGCGGCCAGACCTTCGCCGACGTACCCACCAACCACACCTTCTACACCTTTGTCGAACAACTGGCAGCCAACGGCTCGATGAGCGGCTACCCCTGCGGCGGCACCGGGGAACAGTGCGACGGCCAGAACCGCCCGTACTTCCGCCCCAGCGTGAACACCACCCGCGGCCAGCTAGCCAAGATCGTGTCCACCAGCTTCTTCCCTGAATGTGGATTCTGAAACGTGGCTCTGAAACGTGAAACGTGAAACGTGGTGCGGTAAGTGTAATTTAGTACAAAGAAACGAACAGAGGCGGCTCAACTAACATGAGCCGCCTCTGTTTCTATTTGGGTGACCAAGTTCCACTGACCGCATCACGTTTCAGAACCACGTTTCACGTTTCAGCTAGTCCTCAGCTCTGCGCAGCCTGTTCACCAGGGTGGCGGAGAAGTAGGCTTTGTCTTGCACGCGGGCGAAGAGGCAGGGGTCGGGGGAGATGGTGACGCGGGCCGTATCGCCGTGGTGCAGGGCGACGTGGGTCTGGCCGTCCACGGTGAGGAAGGCTTCGTCGTCGGTCTCGATGTGCAGGTCCAGCACGTTGTCGTCGGGGAGCACCAGGCTCTTGACGATGGTGAGGTACGGGGCGATGGGCGTGACTATGATGCTGCGTAGCTCAGGGTGCATAATGGGTCCACCGGCGGCCATCGAGTAGGCGGTGGAGCCGGTGGGGGTAGCTACTATCACGCCGTCGGCCACGTAGGTAGTGACCTTGTGCCCGTTCGTGCTGAGCGTGCAGTGCACCACGCGCGAGAGGGCCGCCCGGCTCGCTACTACATCGTTCAGTGCCACCCAGCTACCCACTTGCGTGCTGTCGCGGAGCAGTACTGCCCGGAGCATGGCCCGCCGTTCGATCCAATACTTGCCTTCGAGGAAGAGTTCTATTCGCTCCTGCACCTGCGAGGGGTTCATCTCGGTCAGGAAGCCCACCCGCCCCAGGTTCACGCCCATGAGGGGCACGCCCAGGGGGGCCGCGATGCGCGCCGAGCGCAGTATAGTGCCGTCGCCGCCGAAGGTGAAGATCATGTCGAGCGCGTCGTCTTTGCTCCAGTTGACGGTCGTATCCGGCGAGGCGGAATGCGACTCGCTCACCTCAACGCCCTTGTCGTGCAGCAGCCGGGCCAACCGCTCCGACTCCTGGTTGGCGGCGGCAATCGTCTCGTTGACGATGAAGCCGACTTTCTTGATGGGGCGGCTCGTAGGCTGGGGGCTAAAGTCGAGGACCTCGGTGTCCACGACCCTTAGCGGTTGTCCGCTGTTCTGCTCGATCACCAGGCTGGCCGCTTCAACGTTGGTGCCGTGCGGCTGCCTGCCATCACCCAAGGCCGGGTTATTTGACATGCGGTATGACCTCTCTTTCAATGGCGGCTTGCAGGTCGAACGCCCCGGTGCGTTGCTGCTTTTCGATGAGGGCCAGGTACTCCACGTTGCCCGCCGGGCCTGTGATGGGCGAGCGCGCCAGCCCTTCCAGGTGCAGCCCCTGCGCCTCCCAGTATTGGGCTAGCCGTATTATAACATCGTGGTGCACCGAAGCCTCGCGCACCACGCCCCCTTTGCCCACCTGCTCCCGTCCCGCCTCGAATTGCGGCTTGATGAGGAACACGAAGAATGCGTCGGAGGTTGTCAGACGCACGGCGGGAGGGGTGACAAGCTCAAGCCCTATGTAAGACACGTCGCAGGTGGCGAGGTCGCAGGATTGGGGCAGGGCCTCCAGGTAGCGGATGTTGGTCTGCTCCATAGCGGTCACGCGGGGGTCTTGTCGCAACTTCCAGGCAAGCTGGTTGGTGCCCACATCCACCGCGTACACGTGGGCCGTACCACCTTGCAGCAACACGTCGGTGAAGCCGCCGGTGGACGAGCCTATGTCCAGCGCCACCTTGCTTACAATACGCTCGGCCAGCCCGAACATCTCTATAGCGTGCGCCAGCTTCAGCCCGCCCCGGCTCACGTAGGGCAGCGCCGCCTTTACCTCGATCCGCGCCCCCTCCGCGACAGGGGTGCCCGGCTTGTCCGCCCGCTGCCCATCCACCAGCACCTCGCCCGCCATGATGAGGGCCTGGGCCTTGGCGCGCGTCTCCGCCAGCCCACGTTCGACAAGTGCTACATCAAGTCGCTGCTTCATAAAGGGAATAATAGAGCACGGAAACGCCAAGACGCAAAGACGCCAAGGACGCGCAGAGAAAAGAAAAGGTTTAGTCTGTGCAAAAGGGACGTTGGTACGATATGAGGCACCCTGGTCCTCTTAGTATTCTCCAAACCAACATCCTCTTGGCGCGTCCTTGGCGTCTTTGCGTCTTGGCGTCTTTGCGTCTTGGCGTTTCCGTGCTTTTCCTCTGACTACTGCCCCCGCGTGAGCATGTCTTCGTAGGCGCTGGAGTGGATGTGGCAGATGGCGATGGCGAGCGCATCGGCGGCGTCGTCGGGGCGGGGGGTGTGGTCCATGTTGAGGAGCACCTTCACCATCACCTGCACCTGCTCCTTGGTTGCCTTGCCGTAGCCCACCACCGCCTGCTTCACCTGCAAGGGGGTGTACTCACCTATGCTGAGGCCGGAGTGCGCGCCCGCCAGTATCGCCACCCCGCGCGCGTGCGCCACCGAAATGCCCGTGCGCACGTTCTTGCTGAAGAAAAGCTCCTCAATCGCCATGCCCTGCGGCTTGTACTCGGTGATGATCTTCACCAGCCCGTCGTACAAGAGCAGCAGCCGGTCGGAGAGGGGTGCGTTCGCGGGCGTGAGCAGCGCGCCGTATTCAATCATCTTCAGACGCTCCGCCCCCGGCCTGAGCACCCCCGCTGCGTCCTTAGAATCACCGGCACCGCTCTCAACAAGGCCATAGCCCATGATAGCGGTGCCGGGGTCGATGCCTAGTATCAGTACCATACGGAATTGCGAATTTCGAATTGCGAATTTCGAATTTATCAGACTGCGAAGCTAAAATTCGCAATTCGAAATTCCAATTTCCAAATTCCTATTTAGCTCATTCCTGCCAAGACTGCCTCGGCCTGGGAGAGGTCGAGGTTGGTGTAGACGGTCTGCACGTCATCGAGGTCTTCCAGGCGGTCTACCAGGCGCAGGGCCGACTCCAGGCCCTTGTCCTCCAGGGCCATGGTGGTCTTGGGGAGCATGGTGCGCTCGGCGCTGGTCACGTTGTACCCGGCCCCGGTGAGCGAGTCCTGCACCGCCTTGAGGTCCTCGAAGCCGGTGATGATCTCGATGTGGGTGTCGCCTTCGTCGTCGGTGTCCACGCTTACGTCCTCGGCACCCACGTCGATGGCGGCCAGGCTGATCTCATCGGGGTCCTGGCCGTTCTGCGGCGCGACCACGATTACCCCCTTCGGATCGAACATCCAGCCCACCGAACCGGCCTCTCCGAGGGAGCCACCCGCCTTGGTGAAGGCCGCGCGTACCTCGGCTACCGTGCGGTTGCGGTTGTCGGTAAGGGTCTGCACCAGCATAGCCACGCCGTTTGGCCCGTAGCCCTCGTATATCACTTCTTCGTAGTTGCTGGCGTCGGCTCCAGTGCCGCTGCCGCGCTGTATCGCCCGCTGTACGTTTTCGAGCGGCATGTTCTCGGCGCGCGCCCTTTGCACCGCCAGCCTCAGGCGGAAGTTCGACTCCGGGTCGCCGCCACCCTCGCGAGCCGACACCGTGATTTCGCGTGTGAGCTTGGTGAAAAGCTGCCCGCGCTTGGCGTCAGCAGCCCCTTTCTTGCGCTTGATTGTGGACCATTTGCTGTGTCCTGACATCTCAAATCACCTCTTCCAGCAATAAACACCATCTTTGGGACTAACGGAGATTATACCAGAGGCCCTATTTAGCGCGCAACAAAGATACTACTGGATTAGCTGAAACGCGGTAAGCAGGTGGAGTGGCCGGTAAGGACTCGGCCTTGATGCTGAACAGAGTACGGCAGTCAGAGAAGTCTCCCCTCTCGCGGTTAGATAGGGAGAAATCTACTCTCTACTGCATATGCCTTTGTGTATGCAAACTATTGAGCAGGTCCCGGTATCTTTTGGTTTTGCGAGCGATTCCGCGGCGTAGTGCGTGGGAAGAAAACTAGGATAATAGTAAGAGCTATCAAGATCAAGTCTCCGATGAAGGGGATCCAATATTGCTGCCAGAAGGACTCAATACAAAAAAAAGCCAGGGCCATAGATAACCCTTGGGTTACGAGGAAGAACGGTTTAGCATACCAGTCCGTCAGGAATCTATCGCTAAAGAAGAGCAGGTCTTTCTCTTCGACTTGCTTACCAGCAGCATAAAGTCTGTCGTTCTTACGTTTCTCTACGAAGAAATGTATGTGCGGAAAGGGGAAGCCTTTAGCCTCTTTGTAGTGGCAGAAGAAGTTTTCCCAACCTAGTTCTCCCAGGACCTTGGTATCAAGCTTGGGAGGATCACCGGCCCCTGAAGGCTGCGGATTAATGACTGCTGTGGTGCCGGTTGGAGCGACAAATCCGCTCAGAAAGCGACGTTCTATATGTTCGCGTACGAAATAGCCAATGGCATGCAGCCTATTGTCGTTGTGCACCCAACTGGCCGCAAGGAATAGGATTAGTAGTGGATACAACAGGAGAACAGGACGTACCAGATCGAACTCAAAAGCAAAGCCCAGGAAGGCTGCCGCGAAAGTAAGGGTAACTGCCATGATATTGTGCTGTAGCTGTATGCGTTGTACAATTTCCGCCCGCAAAGCCGTATACTGCATTTCTAGTAGGACCCTTCCAACGGCTAACTCCTGATCCGTGCCAATGGGCATTATTGTAGCCTCCTTATTGAGCGTTTGTGTATTATACACGCTATGCAAAATCAATAATTACTGTCTCAATGAATTCTAGCCGTGCCTTTTCTGGACACTCACCTATGGGGTAGGCACCGGAAGCTCTAAAGCCCTCCGGCATACTTTATGCTCCTACGAAAATAGAGCACCAAAGGAGCAGCCACATGAGCAATAGGGACGACGACCAGTTCAATCACGCCAACGACACGGCTATCCGAAACGACCAGACGGGCAGCGCGGACAATACCGGCTATTACTCGCAAGGGGAAGCGGCTACCCTGGCCGGGGGCAATCGTATGGCCGAGGCCCTGCAAGACACCGCCGGGCTAACACAGTCGGGCAAATCAACGGAGGAGGCCCTGTTAGCCACCTTCGACACTGCTACAGGCCGTGACACGAACCAGGACACACGCACCACCAGCGAGACGCACGAAGCACCCTCCAGCGACCAGGAAGGCACTTACGAAGGCTTCGCGACCGCCGATACCGTCCCCGACAACGTTGAGGGCTGGGCGGGCGCGGAGAACATACAGGAGCGCGACGACGTGCATGAGTCTGAGGGCACCGTGGATACACTAAAGCAATAGTTAGGACGTAGCTAAACGCCAAGACGCCAAGACGCCAATGACGCGCCAAGTAGATTAAGGTTTAGAGAGTACAAAAATGAACCAGGGTACAACATCACGTATCCTGGTTCATTTACTTGAGCCACAATCCTTAACCTTGGCGCGTTCTTGGCGTCTTGGCGTTTTCGTCTATTGACCTCTACCGTCCCGGTGCGCTGTAGAGAACGATTTTCTCGCCGGTGGCTACGTCGAGCCGGACGATAGAGAAGGGGGAGCGGCCATCGTAGCGGGAGGCGAAGTCGGCTTCGCTGGAGGGCACCATTTCGCGGTAGATGATGGCGCTGCCGTCGGGTGACCACTGCAAGTCGGATACGC
>DASVVE010000074.1:0-42009 GCA_036386675.1 Chloroflexia bacterium
GCAGGCTCGGCGGGCGCGGGCTACCTGGGTAAGACGCTCGGCTACCGTTTCTTCCCCGAGCTATGGGAGGCACGAAACCGTATCAGTGCCCAGTCGGCTGAATTACACGACAGCCACTGATGTATTAGGGAGATATAAAAGAAGCCCCTCATTGCGAGGGGCTTCTTTTTGCTAACCTGTTGTGCGTTACGGGGTTGCCGTCGCGCTGGGGCTAGCTGTACCAGTGGCCGCCGGTGAAGGCGTCCTGGTGGCCGTGCCCGTAGCACCAGCGGTGCCCGTTGCTACAGCCGTACCGGTCGCGCCAACGGTTCCAGTCGCGCCTGCCGTGCCCGTTGCCACAGCTGTACCTGTCGCTCCAGCGGTGCCGGTGGCAGCAGGTGTACCCGTGGTGGCCGGGAAGACGGTGCCCGTGGGAGCCACGGTGGGCTGGCCCGGAGGCGTTACTGTCGAGCCTGCGCAGTAACCGAAGTTGCGGTAGCGCCAGTCGAAGTAGTGCTGGCCGATGTTAGCCATCTCGACCTGGAAGCCGGGAGGGTTGTTCGGCACGAAGGTCAGGGCGCGGCGCTCGAATGCCTGGATAAGCACGTCGCGCTGGGTGCCACTGATGGTAGCCCTGGCCCAGTAGGCCTCCGACACCGGGTAGCCCGAAGCGAAGAACCACGGCTGGATCAACTGCTCCTGCACGACCTGGCCCTGGGCGTTGCGCACGGGACCCTGCTCGTTCAGGAAGTTCCAGAAGACCGCGGGGATGTTGTGCTTGGTCTCGCTGATGAACTGCGATACCTGCACGCCCTGGATGTTGGCCTTCGAGGGGTCGTTACCCACGTTGCCGTTGCGGTCGATAGTAGCCGTGATAGGCTGGCCTACGCGGCTCGTAGCCTGGTGAGTGTCCACGCGGTCGCCATTGACCGACACCTTCTGGAATGCGAAGTAGGTAGGGGCGAGGGTGTCACCGAAGTCGCCCGACATCGGGATACAAGCCGGGTGGAACTCGCGGAAGGTGGTGTCGCCTTCCTGGATCGAACCGGAGATCAGGTCCACGGTGAGCAGACCATTCGTTACGAAGAACGGGTCGCTCTGGTTGCCCGCAGGGTTGTTGATCTCCATGCGGCTCTTGTCGAAGTACTGTACCAGGTGGCGGCCGCCGGGGCCTTCGCGGTACGCCTCGATGAGGCCGACGGTGTTGGGACCGGGACCCCAGAACCACGTGCGGCTAACCTGGCCGCTCTTGACAGGGGCGTCGGTGCGCTCCCATACGCGCTGGAACGCCGGGTGTGCAAACGGGAAGTTTGCCGTGCCGCCCGGTACGTAGACAGCAGCCGGTACGCCCACGGTCGGGACCGCGGTGCCGGTGGTCGTGGTGCCCGTAGCCACGGCGGTTGCCCCTACTGTAGCCGTGCGGGTGGTTACCGAGGTAACGGTAGCCATAGCCGTACCTGTTACGACGGTGCCTGTTGCACCTGCCGTTGCCGTTGTAGTCGCCGCTCCACCTGTAGTCGGTGAAGGGGTGACTGTCTGTGCCATAGCCGCTGCGCCGAACATCATACTTGCGACACCCAGGGTGGCGGCTGCGCTAAACCATCTCTTACTCATTGCAGTGTTCTTCCTCCTTGTTCTAACCTTTACTTACATAGTTGGGGTTACTGGCTCGCGCCCGTAGAGAAGACGCTGCAAACGTCCTTGGTTGCATACGCCGGCATTAAGCCTTAGAGTGTCCTTGTACCCCTTGTTACCCCCACTGTCTTAGCAGTATCTGTGCCACATTGCCAATTGTACTGCCTAATCATTATAACGGACCGGAGCATTTTTGGTTGCATGCGCTGTACGGAATAATGCGTAACCATTGGTATGAAAGAGGTAAAGAATAGTGAATAAGACGCTCTCCACAGGCATTTCGTGGCTAAAGAGTCTGTTGTCCTGGCCCACCGGCGAGGGGCCGCGTGTCGCACCAGGAGTCTCAGACGAGGCGGCCTGGCAGTTCGCGGTGGAGGTTATGCGCCAACACCATTTTACCCCTGGGGCGCGTGCCTGGCTCAGGAGTAAGGTGAGTCTCCGGGTGGACGACCTGGCGAGCACGCGAGGCGGAGGCTACTGGCAGCCGTCAACGCGGGAGGTGCGCCTCTTTACCGGGCAGCACGAGGCGGCCGTGCACGAGCTTGCCCACGCCTGGTGGCATTACCGGCGCGAACGACTGAAGGACGAGATGATTGAGGCAACCGTGCGCCTAAGTGCTGAGAAGGACCCTCGCTATGGAGAATTAGCGAGGCTGGCGTTCGGCTACGTACATGGAATCCCAGAGCAGCCCTGGGAAGGCCTTCTTGTCACCCGCAACGACTGGGAGATGTTCGCGGGAATGGCAAGCGGCACGATGGGCGACATGCGCAAGCTGCCGCCATATGTGCGCCGACTTTACGATGGCTTGTTCGAGATGCCGCGAGAGGCATGAGTATTTCGCGTCAGATAGTGATTAGCGCCCGGTCCACTGGGGCTGCCGCTTCTCTTTGAAGGCGTTGGCCCCTTCTCTACGGTCCTCGGTGTCAACGACCTGGCCGAAGAGTTGGGCCTCCAATTCAAGCGCCTCGTCAAGGGGCATGGAGATGCCAGTGTTTATCGCTAGCTTGGCGAGCGCGATAGCCCTGGGAGCCTTGTTCGCCAGGGTCGCAGCTAGCTCAAGCGCCTCATCCACAAGGTCGGAGGCGGGCAGCACGCGGTCCACCAGGCCCTGCCGGTAAGCCTCCTCCGCATTGATGCGCTCGCCGGTGAAAATAAGCATTTTGGCGCGGTCACGGCCGATAATCCTGGCGAGCCGTTGCGTGCCCCCGTATCCCGGAATGACCCCCAGGTTTACCTCAGGCTGCCCGAACTGGGCGTTCTCGGACGCGAGCCGAATATCTCCGCACATCGCCAGTTCGAGACCTCCTCCCAAAGCGTAGCCGTTCACCGCCATGACGACGGGGATTGTCAGACTCTCTATCTTCGAGAATACGTTCTGGCCGAAGCGGGCGAACTCCACACCGTCTTCCTGGCTTTCCAACGTGGCGATCTCGTTGATATCAGCGCCCGCCACAAAAGCCTTCGTGCCCGCGCCCGTAATCACCAGCGCCCACACGCGGCTGTGGCCGGCAACTTCGTCGAGCGCCGCGTCAAGCTCGTTGAGCAGGAGATGGTTGAGCGCGTTCAGCTTGTCGGGCCGGTTGATGGTGATGAGCGCGATTCCCCGGTCCTCATCTATGTCTACGCGGAGATTAAGGTAATCAGGCATGGGTACTCCTGGGTACCGAGTGAGTAATCGCTGTAGAACGCTCAGACCTGGGGCGAAGCGCCCAGGCGAGCGCCGGCCGAACGCGTTATCAAGGTGCCGGTACCAGGCTGCCTCTCCGCCGTGGGTTGAGCTTGCGGCTTCCTGAGCCACAACCGGAACGTGGTACCCTCACCGACGCGGCTGAACACTTCAATCCTGCCGCCGTGCCCCTCGGTGATGGACCGGGCAATCGCAAGCCCCAGCCCCGACCCGTGCCGGGCGCTCTTGCGGGCTTCCTGGGTTCTGTAGAACCGCTCGAAGACGTGAGGTAGCTCGGCCTCCGGGATGCCCTGCCCATTGTCGGTGACTTCGAGGCGCGACCACTCGCCCTCCGACCACAGCCCCAGGCTGATGGTGCCTCCCTCAGGCGTGTACTTGATGGCGTTGTCCACCAGGTTGAGCAGCAGGTGCTGCAACTGGTCGCGGTCCCCCAGCGTCATGCCTATGTCCTCGTGCGACAGCACTACCTTCTGGCTCTTCATGGCGGCTATGGAGCGCGCACGGGCGAACACCTCAAGTAACAGGCTGTCAAGCTCCACGGGCCGCAACACGGGCTTGAGGTCGAGACCGGCCTCCATCTGCGCCATGTAGAGCAGGTTGTTGACCATGCGATTGAGGCGAGAGACCTCCGCTTCCGTGGCTTCCAGCAACTCGGCCTGCTCCGCGGGGTCCTCCGAGCGGCGCACAAGGTGGATGTTGCTCTTGATTACCGTGAGGGGCGTGCGTAGCTCGTGGGAGGAGTCCGCCACGAAGCGCCGCTGCGTCTCAAGGGCCGATTGCAGGCGCTCGATTAGCTGGTTGAAGGTGCCGACTAGGTGGCCGATCTCGTCCTCGGTGCCCGGCTCCGGGAGCCGCTGCGTCAAGTCCCGCGAAAATTCAATCTGTTCTACCTGGCGCGTTACGCGGCTGACTGAGCCGAGAGCACGCCCGGTGAGGAGATAGGAACCGGCGGCGGCGACCACGAGCAGCACGCCTGAGGTTCCGACCAGGAGCCAGGTTAGATTGGCCAACAGGCGGTCAACGAAGTCCACCGGGGTGGACACCTGGAGGACGCCTGCTATACTCCCGTTCGGCCGGTAGTACAGTGGGGTGAGCATCACGCGCAGCCTGTGCCCATCGCTTGATACTACGTAGTCAAGGACAGTTTCTCCATCAAGGGCAGCGGATACAAGGCCGTCGCTTACCGGAATGGGCCGCCCGGACGTTTCCAGGAGCTCGCCGTCGGGCGTGTAAAAAGTGTAGAAAACCACGCTCAGGGGGTCAGGGTTCTCGACCTCTGAAAGGTCGGGGGGCCTGTTTAGGATAATCTGGTACCTGGTGGACTTAACTTCATCTTCCAGCAGTTGGTCGATGGGCTGGTAAAGTAAGTCTCGGACCATCGCGAAGACAATGCCGCCGAACACAGCGAACAGCACCGCCGTACCGACCGTGGAGAGCAGGACGAGGCGAATCCGAAGCGACATGGGAACCTACCTCAACCCTCGCAGGCGCGCAAGGCCATCACGCCGCCTCCTCGCGGAGCACGTAGCCGACCCCGCGCACGGTCTGAATGTACTTGGGCGCGCTGGCAGCTTCAAGCTTGGAGCGAAGGTAGCGGACGTAGACTTCCAGGATGTTGCTCTCACCGCTGAAATCGTAGCCCCACACGCGGTCGTAGAATGTCTCGCGGGTGAGGACCTGTTTCGGGTGCCTCATCAGCAATTCGAGCAGGTCGAACTCCTTGCTCGACAGCTCGATTACCCTGTCTGCCACCCACGCCTGCCGCGCCGATGGGTCCAGTGTGACGGTGCCGAAGCGTAGCACCTGTTGCTGGGGCTGTCTGCGGCGGAGGAGGGCACGCACACGCGCCAGCATCTCCTCAGGCTGGAACGGCTTGACAAGGTAATCGTCGGCCCCGCTGTCCAGACCGCCGACCTTATCCTCAAGCGTGTCTTTAGCAGTCAGCATGAGGATGGGCATGTCGTCCACCTGGCGGATACGGCGGCATATCTCCAGGCCGCTCATGCCGGGGAGCATCACATCGAGCACCACCAGGTCTGGCGGGGTCTCAGCGATCTGGCGGAATGCCTCGTTCGCATCGCCGGCCGTGTCCACCTGGTAGCCGTCATACGACAGGTGTCGTTTCAGGTTGTCTCTAATTCTCTGATCGTCGTCAACTACGAGAACGCGCATATTTGGTCTCTGTCTGGTGAGTAGGGATTCACGATGATTATAGCACATCGCGTGGGAAGAGCCTCTAGAAACCGGCCGAAGTCTAATGGAACCTTAATCTTCAAGGTGGGGGTAATGGGGAAGTTAATCCGGGGAAGGTCAGCGTGGGGAAAAGAAAAACCCCGAACGAACTTTGCAGTCCCTTCGGAGTTTCTCTGTTGTCGAAGACGCTCAACACATCTCCAACACCCGCAGTATAGAGGATGTTCGGAAGGCTGTCAACAGGTCGTACTTGGAGTTTTCCACATCCGCAGAGACCTGGAAGGGCACTTCTCAGGCAGTAGATTGCAGCGCACCTTTAGGTTCGGTGCGCGCCTCCCGTATTACCTCTTCGAAGAGCTCCTCCCAACGGGGCACAAGGGTCGTAGTGCTGTACTCACGCTCTACCTTGTGCCGCAAGGACTGCCCTAGTCGCCGGGCGAGCGCGTGGTCCCGCAGCAGCCTCATGATGGCTCCTGCCACCTCGACCGGGGACTCGTGCGGCACGAAAAGTCCGGTTTCGCCGTGGGTGATCTGCTGCTCTGAGCCGTTGTCTCGGGTTGCCACGACCGGCAGGCATGCCGCGCCCGCCTCGGAAATGACGTGTGGCATGCCTTCGTCCCTGGATAGCCAGACGAAGACGTCCAGCCCAGCAAGCAGACGCGGCACGTCGCTGCGGTCGCCCAGGAACACAAGGGACTCGCTCAGACCTAGCTCGGTGGCAAGAGCCTGTAATGCAACCGCGTATTCCGGCATGAAGGCGTCTGGCCCGCCCACTACGACGAAACGCGCTCCGGGCAGCGAGCGTTGGACAAGGGCGGCGGCGTGGATGAAGTCCTCCACTCGCTTCTTGCGATCTAACCTTCCGATCCACCCCACCAGCGGCACATTCTCCATTACGCCAAGCTCCGTGCGTACCAGGGCGCGGTGGGAAGGGTCAAACTCGCTGAGGTCTACCATGGACGGAATTTCAATCGCGTGGTACTCTCGCCCGTGCATCTGCCGGGCGGCTGCCTCGCGTATTGACGCGCACACCCCGATGTAGCGGCTAGTTAGGTGCTTTGGCCCGGCCAGGGCTTCCTTTACGAGACCGCCATGCTCGATCAGGGGCGGCCTGAGGTGGGGTTCGATTCGCTCCAGGGCAGGGTAGACGTCGGGTACGCCCTGGCATGCCACTATCAGGTCGTACTGCGGCATTTTGGCGGCTAAGTAGTCAATTGTATCATCAAACGAGAGGCTATACGGCGTTTCATCTATGGGAATGCCTTGCGCCTGAAGCTGTTTGCGTGCCTGTGCCGGCATTTCGGGCTTCCAAAAGCAGGCGGCCACTTCCAGGCTGAACCTGGAGCGGTCGATATGTTTGGCAAGCAGGCGCAACTCGGTCTCTTCGCCGCCTACTACCAGCCAGCCGAACACGAATAGTATCTTGCATGGCCTCGTGTCGCCCGGCCCCGGTGACTCTCCCCCCACGGCCGCTCCCTACTGCTCGCCCGGCCTGAACGGTCTGCCTTCAACAATCGAGCGGGCCGCGGCCGTCGTCACATGGTGTGTCTTGAGCGCCTCGGAGTAGGGGCAGCGTATCTTGTTAGCCTTGCCCTGCACGGCGTCAATGAAGTCGCGGTCTTCGCGCACGAACGGGTCGCCCTGCGGGT
This sequence comes from Chloroflexia bacterium, assembly GCA_036386675.1. GTDB lineage: Bacteria > Chloroflexota > Chloroflexia > QHBQ01 > JADMIH01 > JADMIH01. The sequence continues at coordinate 7,144 of DASVVE010000074.1, forward strand.
AGCTGACGGGCCGCCCTTGCCCCACGTCAATCATGATTTCGTGCTCGCTCAACTCTATGACCATCGACTCCGCGAAGAGGTGCAGACCGATGCGGTGCGGCCAGTTCAGCAGGCAGGTGGAGGCCATGTTGCCCACGGCACCTGTGCTGAACTTCAAGGTGGCCGCCGAAACGTCACAAACATCAAGCTCCGGGAAGCCCCCTCGGTCGGTGCGCGACCCGGCAGCGTACACCTCATCGATTTCTCCAACCAGCAGGCGTGCTATGTCGAAGATGTGCGTCGTTTGCTCCACCATCTGCCCGCCCGAAAGTTCCTCCTTTTGCCACCAATAGGGAGGAGGCGTCTGGTCGAGCCAGTAGCCGAGCGCCAGCCGCGCGGGGTTCGACTCCAGTAGCTCCTGGGCCTGTTCGGTGGTCGTAAGGTAACGCCAGTGGTAGCCTACCGCCGTTACCAGCCCCTTGTCCTCCACAGCCTGCCCGATGCGGTCGGCCACATCTCTATTCGTTGCCAGCGGCTTCTCCACGAAGAAAGGTAGGTTGCGCTCGGCAGCGGCAAGCTCAGGCTCGCCGTGCGCGAACGGAGGCACGCAGATGTAGAGCGCGTCCAGCCGCTTCCGGTCGAGCATCTGGCGGAAGTCGGCATATGCAGCCGCGCCAACCCTGGAGGCGAGACCACCCGCCCGTTCCTCAACGGGGTCGGATACGGCGGCGATGCGTACGTCCTCAAACTGTTGCAGCACGCCGAAGTGCCGCCCCGCGATGCCCCCGGCCCCAATGAACCCAACTCGTACTTCTGCCATTACTAAGCTCCTGTGATGCCGGTTACCTGGTAGGTTTGCGGCTGTGCATGCAAGTCATGCGGCTCGCCTGCGTGTGCTGTGGGTAGTGCAGGGGCCAACAGTTCCCGGTAAATCGCTGAAACGTTGTCCGCCATTCTTCCCGCCGTGAACAGCCTCAAAACACGCTCCCTCCCCGCCTCGCCCCAGCGTGCGAGCAGGTCCGGTCTGGTGAGTGCCTCGATGATTGCCTCACTAAGAGCGTGAGGGTCCTCTGCCGGTACGAGTCGCCCCGTGACGCCATCCACAACCGCCTCGCTCGTCCCGCAGACCCTCGTCGCCACGACTGCTCGTCCCGCCGACATGGCTTCGAGCACGACCAGCGGCAGCCCTTCAAAGAGCGAAGGTAGCACAAAGAGGTCGCAGGCCCGCATAAGTTCCTTAGCATCGGAGCGGGACCCGAGGAAGTGCACGTTACCCAACGCCCGACAAGCCTTCGCGTTTGCCTTCAACTCGGCTTCGAGTGGCCCTTCGCCTGCAAGCAGGAAGTGGGCGTCCGGGAGCTGGGCCGCAACTGTGCAGGCCGCACCGATTAGATAATCGTAGCCCTTCTGCTTAGTCAAGCGTCCGACACTGAGCACCAACTTGCTGCTGGCGGGCAATCCCAGGGAGGTACGTAACTCGGTACCGACATCCCTGTTATGGATTGGCCGTTCGTCCACCCGTACGCCGTTCCGCACCACGCGCAACATACCCGTTGGAACGCCCGCCTGACCATAGGTGCGCCTGACACCTTCGGACACACAAATCACCCTGTCCACCCAGCCAAGAAAACCCGCGTACTCGTCCTGCTGCCACTTTTCGGTTATGAGGTAGGGCAGGTGCTCCGTCCGCACGACGCAGCTTACCCCGGCGTTGCGAGCCGCCCACACACCGCCATGACCTTCCCAGGACGCGCCCGCGTGCACGTGCACGATATCGGGTCTCAGCCTCAACAGGAGGTCTTTGTTTACGTACCAGTCCACCGATAGCTCGTGTACTGGGAAACCTAGTTCGGCGGCGCGTGCGTACAGGGATGTGGAGGACCAGCCGAGAAATGAAATGTCATATCGGAATCTAAGCTCTTTCACGAGGGAAAGCATGTGCTCTCCAACGCCGGAAGGCTCTATGCTATCTGTGAAGAGACAAAGTCGTGGTCTCACGAAAAGGCTCCGGTAGTTGTAGTCGGAGCGCGCCGGTCCGCTTGGCATGGCGGGCGGTGCACTCAAGAACGTAGTAGAGGCGAGTCATCCAGGTGGGCCAGCAGATCTGCTGGGTCGTCGTAAATCGCCACGGCGCCCTTCAGCCCCTCATCGTCCCAGCCGCCGCACCTGAGGCCGATGGTGCCTATGCCCAGTTTGCTCGCGGCCTCGATGTCGTACGGGGTGTCGCCCAGCATCAGAACCTCGCCGGCTTCTAGCCCTACCTTCTTCAGCGCCGCCTCAACGATGTCGGGCGCGGGCTTAGAGTTTTCGGCGTCGTCCGCCGACGTGCTGTCCTCAAGAAGGTCCGTCGCCCCGGCAATCTCAAGCAACTTCTCAAGCATATCTCCCTTAGCTGAGCTAGCTGCCACAAGCTTGAGACCATGCTCCTTCAGGGCCAGGAGCATCTCCCTGGTGCGCGGGAAAGCCTTCAGATTCGGCAGGTAGTCGCGCTCGAAGATTTCGCCCCAGGCATCGCTGAGCCGCTTGCCTTCCGGCGTGTCCTTTTCTACGCCAACGGCGTTAGGAAGTAGATTGTCGCTGCCCATACCTATCAGACGGCGTATTTCTTCGTAGGTGCAGTTGTAGCCGTGCTGCGACAAGGCCCCTTGCCAGGATCGGATGTGGGCGTCGTTGCTGTCCACTAGCGTGCCGTCCACGTCGAGAATTGCGCCCTTAATCTTCAAGTGAGTTCTCCAGTTGCGCGGACTGCAATTTGCACGTCACGCGCACGCAAAGACATACCGGGACCGCTCGCCCTCCTTGGCAGCGGCCCCGTTAACCATTGGGTGAAACAGGCTCCTATGGAGCTACAGACAGCGACTCCGCGCTGGCATACTGCGCGCTCATGTTCGCCAATGCGGCGGCGCGCTCTTTCAATGCGGTAACTTGCTCGGCTGCGTCCTTGCCTGCGATGAAGGCATGGTCCGAGTTGTAATATTCCCACTCGCTGTAGCGGCCGGACAGCAGGATGTGCTTCGACTTCAACCACTCGCGTATGGTATCGACATTGCGCTTGCGGTCGTGATCGTACACGACGTAAGCGTAAGGCATGTCCACCTGGTTAGCAACCCACACGGGGTCGTCATCGTTGATGATGCCCACGCGGCGGCAATCCTGGATGCAGAGGTCGATAAGCTCTTGTCCGTCAACGGGCAGGGGCTTGTGCGGCGAGTAGGTGATCTCACAGGTCAGCCCGAAGCCGCCGGGCGGGTTGCAGTGCGGGCTGGCGTTCCCCTGCACGAAGATGCGGTGGAATACCGTGTCTTCGGGATAATATATCCAGTGCTTCTCGGTGAGCTTCTCGCGGCCGATGCCGAGGTTCACGCAACGCACCGACACGTGCCGCAGACCCGCCGCCGCGTCCTGTATCTCCTGGGGAACTTCGCGGCCCATAATCTTCACGAGGTAGGGTAGCGGCATGGTGCTCACAAGGTACTCGTACTCGAACTCGCGGCCGTCCGACGTGAGCACTATCTGGCGCTCAGGTGAAACCTTCTCGATGCGCGTACCGAGCATCATCTCGCCCTTCAAGTGAGGCAGGAACCCGTCCATGAGGGCCTGGAAGCCGCCCCGTAGGGGATAGCCAAAGCGGGCGTTCGGACCCATCGGCTTGGGCACGGGCGAGAGTGCACCTTCGATGATCTCTTCGAGGTCCGGCAGCGGCACTCGACCGCCTAGCCAGGAAGTCTCCATCTCGGTCAGGGGCACCGCCCAAAGCTTCCTGTTGTACGGTATAGCGAAGTGTTTCCCGATACCCTTACCCCAAACCTTGTAGATGAACTCCTCGAAGTTGCGAGGCTCGGTGCTGGGAGCGATGTCGCACTGACCTACCTGCCCGGAGAGCGTCTCACCGACGCCATCCGCGCAGCAATCTTCAACGATGATGTGATCTTTACCGTCGTGAGTGAGTGCCTTGGCATGTCCGTTAGTGTGCCCGTTCGAGTTGCCATTGGTGGAGTGACCGTTCCCGTTGTGCCCGTTGGCCGATACCTTGATGGCTGTTAGCTTCTGCTTGGGGGCCTCGGCGGTGCCGTAACGGGCCTCGATGGCTCCCATTATACATTCCTTGATGACTTCAGAGGGGAGGCCGTAGAGCGCGCCCTGAAAGGGGTAGCGGGTGTAGACGTTCTTGCTGTAGACCCAGGCTTCTCGGTCCTGCCAGTGTACGTTGTCCCCGAGCAGCATCTTGTACATCTCGTGGACGTACTCTTCCTTGGAGAACATGATGTGCCCGGCCATGTCGAAGGTAAAGCCACCTTCCTCAATCGAGCGGCACCACCCGCCGACTGTGTCGTTCTGTTCGATAAGCAAGCTGTTCTTGCCTAGGTGGTACGCCGCGCTCAGTCCGGTAGGGCCGGCGCCGATAATAACTGTATCTACTTTGCGCCGTCCGAGGTTCGTGTTTGTGTCCATTTCGGGATTTTTCCTCTCATAGTTGTAGTCCCCCCTTTGAATACCGTTAGATCTATGGCGTTGCCACTTTTACCTCGATATAGAAACTCTGCTGGAAGGGAGGCTATTGCCAGCAGGTCCCTCGCCGGAGCCAAGTCCGGTCTTCGGGTTGTTCTGCGTGACGGCCTCGTCAATAAGCCGCTCCATCGCGGCGACCGTGTGGTCCCAGGAGGTGTTGGCTAACACCTCTCTCATCTGCTGAACTCTGCGCTCGTGCTCCTCTACAGGTGCGGTTAATGCGCGCTCGCAGGCCGCGGCGAATTCTTCCATCGTGGTGCCCAGGTAGACGATGTGCCCGTAAGGCTCGGCAACATCGGTGATGGGCGTGCTCACGATAGGCAGTTCGGCGGCCATGTACTCCAGCGTCTTGGTTGGGCTGATAAACCGGGTCGATTCGTTGAGGGCGAAGGGCAGCAGGCAAACGTCCCATCCGGCGAGATACGAAGGTAACTCGGCATACTGCCTTTGCCCCAGGAAGTGCAGGTTCGGGTGCTTCGGTAGCCACGCCCAGTCGATCTTCACCACGGGGCCGACCATGACGATCTGCCAATTCGGGTGCGAGGCGGCCAGGAAGTCAAGCAGACCCAGGTCCATGCGCTCGTCAATCACGCCGTAGAAGCCCAGCCGTGGATGTGGGAGATTGGCCTGGTCGGGTGCCTCGTCAATGGTACGGGCCTGTGCGAAGTGGGCCGCGTCCACGCTACTTGGGAAGCAGTGCAGGTTATCGTGCCGTCCCAGCTTGGCCTTGTAGAGGCTCGGCCCACCTGTGAAAACGACGTCCGCCCACGCGAGGGTCGCCGCTTCGAGGTCCTTCATCTCCTGTGGCGCGCCCGCGAAGGCGGAAAGCTCGTCCATCACGTCGAACACTACCGCACGGGGCCGCAAAGTGTGAGCCAGGGGCAGGGCCATAGGTGTGTAGAGCCATACAACGTAGTCCGTTAGCTCCTGTTGCTCAACAAAGTCGGCCAGCAGCGGCGTCATGAGCGCGACTTGGTCGCCGGTGAAGCCCCAGGAGTAAGAGGGTGTGTGCGCGCGGGCGACCACGACGTTTGGCGTGGGTTTGCTGATTTCCAGGTAAGGCGCATTCTCGAAGTCCTGCACGGGCTCCTCGATGAAAAATACCTGCCGGTTCGCGGCGATTCGCGCAAGGAGATGCTGGGGCCTCTGGTAAACAAAGTCCCAACGGAGATGCGAAAATACCACCAATGGAGGATTATTGAGCATGGTAACTCCCTGCCAATTAAGACTCTGCTGCTACGCTGCAGGACCAGGCACGGGAAGATAAGGCAATTACCGTGCCACCCACAACATAGTAGTAGCTGGGGCGGGACGATGGACGATGGACGATGGACGATGATAGGAGACGGAACCGCCAAGACGCCAAGGACGCCAAGTGCGCGCCAAGGTTTAGGATTGTTGGGATGGATGCTGGCCTGTACCCGGTAGCCTGACTTAGACCTCAGTCCTCAATCCTCATCACTCCTATCGTCCTTCGTCTAACGTCTATCGTCCCCCAGCGTGGTTGCGCCGGGGAACGCAACATGCTACAATTGCCTCCATTACTGTCGCCCTTCACGCCTCCTGGACAGCTATCTTACTAACTTTGCAGGTGGACCACTCCTATGAATCGCGAGTACCATAAATGGTATAGCTCCAGACTCGGTAGGGACATGGAGCTTCTGCTGTATGGCACGGGTGGCCGCCCCGTCATTGCGTTTCCAACGTCATTCGGACGTTTTTACCAGAACGAAGACTTCTCTCTGATTAGCTCTCTGCGTGACCGCCTCGAAAACGGGCACCTCCAGATCGTGTGCGTAGATGCCGTCGATACCGAGTCGTGGTACAACCGCTCGATTCCCACACGCGACCGCGCCCGGCGGCACAACCTGTACGAAGATTACCTTATCCACGAGGTAATCCCTTTCTTCCGCGGGCGCAACGACCGTGTGAACCACGATCTCAACGTAACCGGCGCCTCTTTCGGGGCTTATCACGCCATAAACTTCGCTTTCCGCCACCCGGATTTAGTCAAGCGAGCACTTGCGATGAGTGGGGCTTTCTCGTTGCAGTTCCTGGTGCATTCCGACTACGACTCGGAGGTCTATTTCAATTCCCCGGCCGAGTACGTGCCCAACCTGAACGATGATTGGTTTCTTTCTCGCATGCGCCAGCAAGACATCATCCTGACGGCCGGTTCCGAAGATATTTGCCTCGGCTCGACTGAGTTCTTATCGCGCATCTTGTGGGACAAGGGCGTGCCGCACACCCTCGATATCTGGGGCGGTGCCTGGCACGACTGGCCCTGGTGGAAGATGATGGTGCAGAAGTACCTGTGAGTGGTGAGTGGTTAGTGGTTAGTAGACAGAACCTCTTAGCTAACCACTAACCACTAACCACTAACAACCAAGGAGGACGAGGATGGCAGACGAAAAACTGGTCGGTATTCTTGTGGGGCGAGAGAACACTTTCCCGCCGGCTTTTGTAGAACGTGTGAACTCCAAGAACGCGGGGGTGCGCGCCGAGTACTGCAAGCTGGGCGGGACGCGCATGGACGAGCCGCCGGTGTACAGCGTAATCGTGGACCGTATCTCACATGAGATCCCCTATTTCCGCGCCTACTTGAAGAAAGCGGTGCTCGACGGCACGGTGGTAATCAACAACCCGTTCTGGTGGAGCGCCGACGACAAGTTCTTCGAGTGCTGCCTAGCGGCGAGACAGGGGGTGGCCGTGCCCCGCACCGTGGTGCTGCCCCAGAAGTCATACGTGGAAGGTGTCGTGGCCGAGTCGCTGCGCAATCTCCAGTACCCGATGGACTGGGCCGCGCTGGCCGAGTACGTGGGCTTCCCCGCGTTCATGAAGCCGTTCGTGGGCGGTGGCTGGAAGAACGTCTACAAGGTCCACAACATCGAAGAGCTTATCTGGTGCTTCGACCAGACCGGGGAACTGGGCATGATCCTGCAAGAGGGGATCGCCTTCGAGAAGTACGCCCGCTGCATCGTCTTGGGGCAGAGCCAAGCCAACGTCATTCGCTACGAGCCAGGCAACCCTTTCCACCTGCGCTACAGCACCGACGACCCCGCTGAGTTCTTCGGCAAGGAACTGTACGAGCGCATCTACCAGGACTGCATCACCCTCACGAGCAGCCTCGGCTACGACATGGATACTGTCGAGTTCGCGGTGCGCGATGGCGTGCCTTACGCGATAGACTGGCTCAACCCGGCCTGCGATATGGACTATCATTCGGTCACACCCAAGCACTTTGAGTGGTGCGTGGAGAACATGGCGAACCTCGTAATCGACCGCGCCCTCAACGGCACTCCCGTGCGGGGCGAGTACCGTTGGGACAGCTTCCTCAATGCCGCGCCGTCTCCCGCTGGCTCGTCGGTCAAGAACTGGACGGAGTTCGCGCACGAGGACGTAGCAGGCGCGGTGCAGGAGCAGCAGGCACAGTCGGGCGCAAAGAGTTCCGGGAGCTCAGGTTCGGCAAAGTCGATGCCAGTGCCCGCGGCCGGTGACACGGCCAGCGTGCCTGAGAACGTGGACGACCGGGGCGACGGCGGCCCTTCAGTTCCCCGGCCGGTGCCCAACGGAGAGACCACCCCATGAGCGGCTACGGCCCGTCGGCCATCAACGCCGAAAGCGCGCACCCGGCCATAGACGACTTCCACGAGTTCCTGGTGGCGAACCAGCAACTAGCTGCTGACTCCCAGGAGATGCTCGCACAGGAGAGCAAGTCGAGGCTACTCACTTTCGGGGGCGACCCATTCACCCGCTACCTGCGTCCGCACATGATTACACAAGGCCAGTATCAGATCATCACAGACGTAGTGAGAACGCTCGCTTCCGCGATGCAGAAACTGCGGCGGGCCTGCCTGGCGGACCAGAACCTGCGCGACCAACTCGACCTCGACCCAACCGAGTTGCGGCTGGCGATGATAGACCCAGGCTTCGAGGAACCGTCTCCCAGCATCCGGCTCGACTCGTTCTGGTCGGAGCGCGATTGGCGGTTCGTGGAGATAAACGCCGAGTCGCCCGCGGCCATCGGCTACGAAGACGTGCTGGCGGACCTCTTCCTAGAGCTGCCCGTTCTCGACCAGTGGAAGCAGCAAAACGGCTATTACCTTAGCCCCCTCTACGCACGCACGCGTTTCATGCAGGCCATAGAAGAAGCCTGGACGCAGTTCAAGCAGACCTACGGCCCCGGCTTCAACGACAAACCCACCATTGCGATTGTCGACTGGGCGGGAGTGCCCACCGACACAGAGTTCGAAATCTTCCGCCGCTACTTTGAGCAGCTAGGCTACAGGACGCTCATCACGCAGCCCGAACGCCTGGAGTTTCGCGATGGGCGGCTCAGGGACGGCGACTTTGTTATAGATATCTACTACAAGCGCGTGCTCACCAGCGAGTTGCTGGAAAAGCCGGACGTGGCCCGTGCTACCATACAAGCTTACGAGGCAGGTAAGATTTGCGTGATAAATTCATTCCGCGCAAAGTTCCTGCACAAGAAAATGAGCCTCACTCTGATGCACGACGACGCTAACGCGCACCTGTTCAACGAGCACGAGCTTGATGTAATCAGGCGGCACATCCCCTGGACGCGCAAGGTGGCGGAGGGCAATACGACTCTCAACGGGCAGAAGATAGACCTGCTGCCGTTCATCGCGGACAACCGTGAGAGCCTGGTGCTCAAGCCCAACGACGAGTACGGGGGCAAGGGTGTAGTCATCGGCTGGACGGCCTCGGACGAGGAGTGGCAGCGGGCGATCAAAGAGGCGCTCGAAAGCTCCTACGTGGTGCAATGGGCCGTGCAGCTTGACCAGGAGCCATATCCATACTACGACCAGCAGCATGGCGTCAGCTTCCGCGACCTTACCGCGGACCTCGACCCGTTCGTGTTCGGCCCTGACATGGCCGGTATTCTCACTCGACTGTCGGCCGCTGCCTTGCTGAACGTGACGGCAGGCACAGGTTCGGTGGTGCCAACCATGATTGTAGAGAAGGACCCCATTCCGTCGCGGGCAAGATAGGCATCGCGTGGGAGCACGTTCTAGATGGTAGCTGCGAGCCAGGGGGATTAGTATGCAGAAGTTCTTCACACTCGGAGTTGAAGAAGAGTTCCAGATTGTAGACCCTTCGACGCGCGACCTCAAGCCGTTTGTCGAGCAGATGCTCTCACACGGTGAGGAAGACTTCATCGAGCACGTGAAGCGGGAGATGATCCAGTCGATGGTGGAGACGGTCACCCCGGTGTGCGAGAACGTAGAGGAGGCCCGCAAAGAAGTCTACCGTCTGCGGGCGGGCGTGGCAGAGCTAGCAGCGCGTAACGGCCTATCGATAGTGGCCTCAGGCGCGCACCCGTTCTCCCACTGGCAGAGCCAGATTATCACCGAGAACGAACGGTACAAGGTGCTTGAGCAGGACCTTCAGGACGTGGTGCGCTCCATCCTCATCTTCGGGCTACACGTGCACGTGGGCATACCCGACCGCGATCTTCTGGTCGACATAATGAACGAGGCTCGGTACTTCTTGCCCCACATGCTGGCGCTATCGTCCAACTCGCCGTTCTGGCAGGGGAGGCATACCGGGCTGAAGTCCTACCGGACGATCATCTGGCAGCAGTTCCCGCGCACCGGCATCCCTTCGACGCTGGGGTCCTGGTCAGACTTTGAGAACTTCGTCAACCTGCTCATCAAGACCAACAGCATCGACAACGGCAAGAAGATCTGGTGGGACCTGCGGCCGCACCCCTACTTCAGTACACTTGAGTTCCGCGTGTGCGACATGCCCACAAACCCGGCCGAGACCATCATGATCGTGGCCTTCTTCCAGGCGATTGTCGCCAAGCTGTACAAGCTGCGCCAGAAGAACCTGGGCTTCCGCATCTACGACCGCGCGCTCATCATGGAGAACAAGTGGCGGGCGGCGCGTTACGGAATCGACGGCATGCTGATAGACTTCGGCACGGAGCAGGAGGTGCCGATGCGGCAGCTTGCCCTCGAATTGCTGGAGTTCGTAGACGATGTTGTGGACGACCTGGGCAGCCGTGAGGCAGTGAACTACGTGCACAAAGTCCTGCAAGACGGCACCGGGGCCGACCGCCAGATGGAGATCTACCGGCGCACGGGCAACCTGAACGATGTTGTAGACTACCTCATCTATGAAACTGTGAACGGGCTTGAGTGGCAGGGCTACGCACGTTAGCCGTGGGGTAAGGGAGTGGCAGACATTGCAAAGGGGCGGTTGGACCGCCCCTTTGCACGCGCGAGACTTGTCCTAATCTGACGAAACCGAGATAATACTGACTTGACACAGTTCTCAAGGAGGAGACCAGGATGAAAGACACGGTAACAGTTGCCGTTACAGGGGCGGGTGGGCAGGTTGCCTACAGCCTGCTGTTTCGCATCGCTAACGGAGAAGTGTTCGGCATGGACACACCCATCAACCTGACCATCAAAGAAGTGCCTGAGTTCGTGGGCACGCTCGAAGGCATAAAGATGGAGCTTGACGATTGCGCGTTCCCGCTGCTGCGCAAAGTGACCATCACCGACAGTGACGCCGAAGCCTTCCGCGGTGCCAACTGGGCGCTGCTGGTGGGTGCCGCACCTCGCAAGCCGGGCCAGGAGCGCAAGGACCTGCTCACCATGAACGCCACCTCGTTCATCGACCAGGGCGCGGCTATCAACAAGACGGCAGCCGAGGACATCCGGGTGGTGGTCGTGGGCAACCCATGCAACACCAACTGCCTCATCGCCATGCACCACGCGCCGGACGTGCCACGCGACCGCTTCTCCGCGCTCACCCGGCTGGACCAGAACAGGGGTATGGCGCAGCTTGCCATGAAGTCGGCCAAGCCGCTCACCAGCGTCACCAACCTGGCTATCTGGGGCAACCACAGCGCCACCCAGTTCCCCGACTTCGAGCACGCCCTTATCGACGGCAAGCCCGCGATTGAGGTCATCGAGGACCGCCAGTGGCTGGAAAACCAGTTCGTGGAGACGGTGCAGAAGCGGGGTGCGGCCATTCTGGCAGCACGTGGCAAGTCCAGCGCAGCTTCGGCCGCCAATGCCGTGCTAGACCACGTTCGCAGCGCCGTCAACAAGACACCCGGTGACGACTGGGTAAGCGCGGCCATCCTCTCGGACGGCAACTCGTATGGCGTGCCGGAGGGGCTGATCTATTCGTTCCCTGTGCGCTCGGATGGCAAAGGCAACTACACCAGGGTTGAGGGGCTGGAGATTTCGGACTATGTGCGCGGCAAGCTTACCGTGACCACGGAGGAATTGCTCTCAGAACGTGCAGACGTCAGCGAATTGTTGTAAAATGTACTTTGGCATGTGGGCGGCAGCGTCGTCGCCCTGGTGTTGAAGGCAATGTTGCCCCTTCCATGCTCGCGTATGGCAGGGGCAATTTTTATGCGCCTTGCGATGAAAATCAGGCCCGATTTAACACAGACGCAAAAAGCGTGTACAATTGCTGGGAACGTCCGCAACCAGGACGCGCTATATACAAACCCTAGAGGAGGGGACCATGAAAATAGGTGTCCCTAAGGAGATCGCTGCGAACGAGACCCGTGTCGCGTTGATCCCCGACACGGTGGGGCAGCTGACCCGCAAGGGGCTACAGGTGGTAGTGGAGACGGGGGCCGGTCAGTTGGCCTCGTATCTCGATGAAGCCTACCAGAAGGCAGGGGCCACTATCGCCCCAGATGCAGCCACGGTGTACGCAGAGGCCGATATGATCTGCAAGGTGCAGCGGCCGTTGATGAACGAGCAGCTTGGCAAGAGCGAAATCGCGCTCATGAAGCCTGGCACCGTGCTCATTACCTTCTTCCAGCCGCTGGTAAACCACGACCTCGTGCGGCAGCTTGCCGACGCGAAGGTGACCAGCTTCAGCATGGACGCGATCCCCAGGATCACCAGGGCGCAGAGCATGGACGCGCTGTCCTCCATGAGCACCATAGCGGGCTACAAGTCGGTGCTGATAGCAGCGGGGCGCATGGGGCGCTTTTTCCCGCTGCTAATGACCGCCGCCGGTTCGGTGCCCCCCGCGAGAGTGTTCGTGCTCGGTGCCGGTGTGGCGGGGCTTATGGCTATTGCGACCGCCCGCCGCCTGGGTGCCGTGGTCGAAGCGTTCGACGTGCGACCTGCCGTGAAAGAGCAAGTTGAGTCGCTTGGTGCGAAGTTCGTGGAGATGCCCCTTGAGGAGAAGACCGAGACGGCGGGCGGCTATGCAACCCAGCTCTCCGAGGACGCCCACAAGCGCGAGGTTGAGTTGCTGCACAAGCACGCCAAGGACTCTGACATTATCATCACCACGGCACTCATACCTGGGAGGCCCGCGCCGGTCCTGATAACAGCGGATATGGTTAAGGACATGAAGCCGGGTTCCGTGATCGTGGACCTCGCCGCTGAGAACGGCGGCAACTGCGAGCTAACCGAGGCCGGGCAGGAGTTGCTCAGGCACAACGTCTGGGTGCTCGGCCCCCTGAACGTACCTGCTACCATGCCTGTTCATGCCAGCCAGCTTTACTCCAAGAACATCGCTAACCTGCTGGCCTTGCTCGTGAACAAGGAGGCCCAGTTCGGCCCCAACTACGAAGACGAGATAGTGGCAGGCACCTGCATCACCCGCGACGGCGAGATAGTCCATGCGGGCGTCAAGACTGCCGTGGAAGCCAATCTACAGAGGAGCGCAGTATGATCGCCTCATTAGCCGTACTTGCCAACACGGCCGTCGCGCAAGCCGCCGAGCGCACCGGCATGCCGGTCGAGGAGAAGCTTGGCCTGTTCTTCGGGAGCATCACCATATTCATCCTGGCGGTGTTCCTGGGTATCGAGCTAATCTCGAAGGTGCCCACCACGCTGCACACCCCGCTCATGTCGGGCACGAACGCTATACACGGCATCGTGCTGGTGGGCGCGATGGTGGTGGCGGGCCTCGCCAACCAGGACCTGCTCGTGACCGTCCTTGCCTTCGTGGCAGTGATTTTCGCCGCGGGCAACGTGGTCGGCGGGTTTGTAGTCACAGACCGCATGCTCCAAATGTTCAAGTCGAAGAGGCCCGACGCCGGAGGTAAGAAGTAACCCATGTTCAATCCAGTGTCCTGGCTCTTGTTCCAGGAGTCGGAGGCGGCGCAGCGGTCCTGGCTGGGCCTCACACCCTCCACAGACGTATATCTTACGCTTGCCTACATTGTGGCCGCCGCCTGCTTCATCATCGGCATCAGGCGGCTAAGCTCCCCCAAGACCGCGCGTAACGGCAACCGGGTGGCGGCGGTCGGTATGGCCGTCGCGGTGGTGGCGACCTTCTTCAGCAGCAGCATCCAGAATATCTTGTTCATCCTGGTTGGTATAGCCATAGGAAGCGCCATCGGCTTCTTCCTCGCGCGTTCCGTACAGATGACCGAGATGCCGCAGATGGTGGCGCTGTTCAACGCGATGGGTGGCGGGGCCGCCGCGCTCACCTCCACCGTCGAGTTCCTGGAGATCATCAATAGAGGCTCTACCCCCGACCTTGACGTTGCAATCAGCACCGTGCTGGGCGTGCTTATTGGCGCGATGAGCTTCTCCGGTAGTATTATCGCTATCGCCAAGCTCTATGGCTGGATATCCAGCGCGCCTATTACCTACGGCGGGCAGCAGATCGTAAACGCTGTGCTCGCACTAGGTGCAGTCGGCCTTGGCGTGTGGCTCATCATCGCGCCGAACCAGTTGGCGCTGATCGGGTTGATTGCATTGGCCGCGGTGCTTGGGGTGTTGCTGGTCCTTCCCATCGGTGGGGCTGACATGCCCGTGGTTATCTCGCTGCTCAACTCGTTCACGGGTATGGCGGCGGCCTTTACGGGCTTCGTGTTGAGCAACCCTGTGCTCATCATCGCGGGTGCGCTGGTAGGCGCTTCAGGTATGTTGCTCACGGTGCTGATGGGCCGGGCTATGAACCGCTCGGTGACGAACGTCATATTCGGGGCGTTCGGCTCTGCGGGCGTGGACGTGGGCGGTGGTGCTAGTGCGGCCGGTAAGTCGGTGCGAGAGCTTGGTGTGGACGACGCCGCCACCCTGATGGCTTATGCCAACCAGGTGGTAGTAGTGCCGGGATATGGCATGGCGGTGGCTCGCGCTCAGAACGCTGTGCGGGAGCTTGCCGATATCCTGCAATCGAAGGGCGTCACGGTCAAGTACGCCATTCACCCGGTCGCAGGCCGTATGCCGGGCCACATGAACGTGCTGCTCGCAGAGGCCGACGTGCCCTACAACCAGTTGTTCGAGATGGAGGACATCAATCCAGAGTTCTCGCGCACCGACGTGGCTCTCATCATCGGTGCCAACGACGTGGTGAACCCCGCCGCTCGCAACGACCCGAAAAGCCCTATCTATGGCATGCCTATCCTGGATGTAGACAAGGCGCAGAACGTTATCGTGATGAAGCGGAGCATGCGCAGCGGCTTTGCGGGCATCGAGAACGAGCTTTTCTACGAGGACAGGACCAGCATGCTCTTCGGTGACGCCAAAGACATGGCCGAGGCGCTGGTAGCTTCGGTAAAGCAACTATAACCAGGTAATCTCTCAAGTGCTAGAATAGGAGGGTCCGGTCATGCTGCCGGGCCCTCCTTTCCTGATTGGCACAACTCTTGAGAGTGCCAATGTCTTCTTTCAACAACTGAGTTCTACGTACTGTATGGAGGTGTCATGGGCGTACTGGATGGAGTGCGAGATGCGCTTGGGGAAGTACAGCCGGAAGAGGCTGTAGAGGAGCAGGAGGCGCTCGATAGCAAGACCTACGACTGTGCAGTAGTGGGTGGGGGACCAGCCGGTTTGTCAGCGGCAATCTACTTGGGTAGGATGCGGCGGAGTGTCATAGTCATAGATAACGACGAAGGGCGGTCCAACTGGCACCAGGTGAACCGAAATTATCTCGGCTTCTTGGACGGCATACACGCCACTGCCCTTCGCGGGGTGGGGAAGAAACAGGCGGCGCAGTTCGGTGTCCGCTTCTTGGCCGCCAGGGCTACTGGTGCAAGCTATGTGGGCGAGGAGGGACCGGAGCGCGTCTTCACCGTCGAAACCACTAAGGGCTCGATCCGCGCGCGCACCATCATCCTGTGCACGGGCGTGAAAGACAGATTCCCTGAATTCGCGGGCAGCGAAGAGTGCATCGGTCAGTCGATGTTCTGGTGCATAATCTGCGACGGCTACGAGGCAACCGACAAGAGGATCATAGTCTTGGGACACAACGAGCGCGCGGCCTCCCTGGCTCTCCAACTCAAGGTCTTCACAGATGATATCACGCTAGTATCCTGGGATGAACCTTTCACCCTGGAAGAAGAAAAACTAAATCTTCTGCATGAGCATGGCATAGAGACGCACGACTCGGGCTGCAACTTGTTTATATGTAGCAAAGGCCAAGTCGAGAACATCAAACTGGACAGCGGCAAGGAACTAGAACTCGACATGGTGTTCGTAGCTCAGTGGATTGAGCCAAATACGCAATTAGCTGAAGAGCTCGGAGTTTACCTGGATAAACATGGCTACATAGTGGCGGATGCCGAGCAATGCACTAACGTGGGTGGCGTATATGCAGCGGGCGACGTCACCAAGCTGAACAACCACCAGGTAACCAGCGCGGTGCATGAAGGCGGTATGGCTGCCGCTGCGGCTAACTACTACCTCTACGAGGATTGGCAGAAAGAGTGACCTACAGGTTGGCTAATGTCGCAATTCCTGGCAGCTATTGGTCATGTTTCTAAGCGGCATTTTAGTTGACCCTGCACAGCTAAAATGGTATAGTGCTTGGGGCAAGCCCAGCCTCAAAACCCGTTGCCTAGAGGAGGCAGACTCTTGATCCCTGCCAGGAATCGCGAGCGTAAATGTAGCACATGCAGACACTACCAGGCTTCGCCGCTGTGGCGTAAGGGCTGGTGCCGTAACCCGCTGCTTTACGACCGCAACACGAACCACCTGGTTGAGGCCGACAGCCTTGCCTGCAATCGCACCTTCATCGACTACTGGGAGCCGCTGGATACCTCCCGGTTGGCAAACGCGAACGGGGGGGCCGGCGAGCAGACCAGTAAGCCACGGATAGCCCCTTCCGTGCCACTTGAGCAAGTAGACCATAAGGGCAACAGGCGGCCCGTAAGCGAGAACACCCCTGCCACGGGCAACTCTATCGCACGGGGCCGCGCCGTGCAGCCGGCCGACCCGGTCGATGTGCCTCCCCGGCAGGTGCTCACACTCGACGCCACTCGTAAGCGTTCTCCCCTCTCGATTTTCACCGAACAAGACGACTTGCTGGACGAAGAAGCGCCCTGGACTGACGACCCGAAGGCCACTCAGCAGATCGAGGAAATTGAAGGCCCTGACGCCGTTCAGCAACCTGCAACCGGAAAACAAGCTACGGTAGGCGCGAAGCGGAAGGCACGCGGGCAGCGTCGGCCCACAATCTGGACCATGCCCCTCCCCTACGTGCGAGCACCGCTATGGGTAGCCATGTTACTATTGGCCGCCATAGCGATTGGAGTAGGCGGTTTCTTCGTGCTCAGGTCGCGTTCGGCCCTGGACACGCCCTTAGCGACCTCAATGCCCAGTGTGACTGTGGCGCTCGCTACGGCCACCGGATTCGGGGATCCAACCGCCACTACCCCGCCACAGCCGACCACAGCCGCCACTGCCGGGCCTACGCAGGCGCCGGTTCCACCGGGTGCCATTGGTGAGGGTGTCTGGATACAGGTTACCTCGTCCAATGGCTTGGTGGTGCGCTCCGCACCCAGCCTCCAAGGGAGCCGTATCACAGGGCTGGGGAGGGGCACCAAGGCTCTAGTAATAGGCGGCCCCACTCAAGCAGACGGCTATACGTGGTGGCAGATTTCACGCTTCAACGCGCAGAACCCGGACCAAACCGGTTGGAGCGTTGAGACCTTCATGCAGCCTACCACGGCTCCATAGCCAGGTATCAAGGGACCAGCACAAGGGGGTGCCGTACTGGCAACCCCCCTTTGCTCTTGTGCAACGTCCCAGGTGCGCTTGAGCTACTGCTGCTTGAAGCTGCGCCTGAACTGTAGGTACCCGATAAGCGCGAACAGGAGGCCCAGCGTGAAAAGGGCGAGCAGCACGGCAGGGAAGGGTACGTCTCCCACCCAGGCTGACGGGCTGGGCACTCCACCTCTCAGCATAATCACCTGCAAGCTGGACACCCCATACGTCACCGGCAGAGCGTATGAAACGGCGCGAACCGGCCACCACAGCGCTTCCAGTCGAAGGAAAAACCCGCTGAAGAAGACGGATGCCAGCAGCACTAGCATGGATATTTGAACGGCCTGGCTCTCTGACTTGGATATGGTCGATATGAGCAGGCCCAGGCTTGCAGACGCGAATATTACCAGCACGATGCTGAAGAAGAGCAACACCCAGTCACCCAGGATTGGCACCCCCAGGCTGAGCGGTACGCCCTCGATGACCAAGTTGTTGCTCATCATTACCAGCAGCACGGAGGCTATACCGCCAAGGAGCAGGAGAAAGCCCGCGAATTTGCCGGTAAGAATCTCCAGCGGGCTGACGGGCGAGACGCGGAAAAGCTCCACCGTCCCCAGCAGCCGCTCCCTGACCATCGACAGCGCGGTTAGAGTTATCGCGATATGTTGCAAAATGAGCACCAGCACGCCCGGCGCATAGAAAGAGGTGAAACTCGGCTTGATTGGGGCTGTATTCTCGATTTGCGGGTAGAAAGGAGCGGCCAGCACGAGGGGGTTGATAGACTGGAACTGCTGGGTCAGGGCGTCCATTCGGTCCAGGTCCGCCCGCACGCGTCCTATGCGCTCTAATAAGCGGGCGCGGTCGGGATTGGGGCTGTTTAGCTCCTCGTTCAGGTCCCGCAGGTCTTCCGAGAGTTGGCCCGCCGCCTCCCCGCCATTGGCGAGGTTCACCTGCTCCGGGTCCTGCGACTGCGGAGGCTTGACGACGGCGCTCTCCGAGGCGAGCAACTGCGCCAGCAGCACGACGGTTAACTGCACGTTGGTGCTGCTGCCCTGCATCCGCTGCGTTTCTTCGCTTGCCTCCTGCATCTGGCCGTTGCGCACGCGGTCCTCTACGGCAGCGAGAGAGTTGCGTAGCCGGGCCAGCGCCGAACGTAAGTCGCCCGCACCTTCCTGCCCCTGGCTGGCGACCGCCGCCACAGTGTTCTTGTTGATTTCGTTGGTGTAGAGGAAAGAAAGGTAGGTAATCCAGTCACGCCGTAGCGGGTCCACCTCGTTGAAGTAGACCGGCAGCCTTGCCTGGGCACCGGAGGAAATCTGCCTGGCTGCGTCCACCGGCACTGCCACTACTATGTCTACTTCGCGGCGTCTGAGACGTTCTAGGGCCTCGTTCAGGTCTGCGGAGACTGCGGTGACGTTAAGCTGGTTGCCCGTCATCTCGCGGTACTCCGCAACGTCGCGTGAGTACTGTTCGCCGGGCGGCACTACCACCAGCGCATTGAGGTTGTTGGTCTCGCCCTGGTAACCGATGCCGAATAAAAAGAGGATCAGGAACGGCCCCAGGATGAGGGCCAGGATGAGCCGGGGTTGCCGCCGGACTTCGTTGAATTCCTTGCTGATGAAGGCCCCGGCGCGAATAAAGCGCTTCCAGAATCTAGACATTAAGCGTCTCCGCCGTGCCTAGAGCCTCTTGCTGGGTGCGGGCCGCTTCGTCCTGCTCCATAAGCTGGATGAACACCTCATCGAAGTTAGGCCGGTACTCTTCGATACGTTTTACTTCCGCCTGTTGCGCACTGAGCACCTCCAGGATTGCCGGAATCGCAGGCCCGGCCTCCCCGACACTCACCCGTATTTCGTTCCGGGACACTGGCTGCACGTACTTTACGATTGGCACTTCCTCCAGCGCCTGCACCGTGGCTATCGTCAGCCCGTTCACTACGACGTCAACGATGTCACCCCCGAAGGCACGCCTCCGCAATCCTATGGGTGTATCAATCGCGACGATTCTCCCCTCGCGGATGACGCCCACGCGGTCGCAGTATTCGCTCTCTCCTACGTACTGCGTGGTGACAAAGAGGGTGCGGCCCTCGTCTCGCAGCCGCCGGAACTCTTCCCAAAACTTGCCTCTCAGCACCGGGTCGATGCCCGCTGTTGGTTCGTCCGCGAAGAGCAGGGAGGGATTATGCAGGAGTGAGGCGGCAAGCTCGATTCGGCGCTGCATGCCACCGGAAACGTCCGAGGCCAGCCGGTTCCGCGCATCGTACAACTCTACGAATTCCAGTAGCTCTTTGACCCGCCGGTTCCGCGCGAACCGCCCCATGCCATAGAGTTCCGCGACAAAAGAAAGGTTCTCCCGCACGGTGAGGTTGGGGTACAGCACGAACAGTTGCGGCATGTAGCCAAAGTGCTCCTGAACGCGCCTGCTGGGGTGGCTGGGGGCCACGCCCATGACGCTGACCTCGCCGGTGGTGGGCGTGTATACGCCCGTCAGCAGCCGGATGGTGGTGGTCTTGCCGGAGCCGCTCGGGCCTATGAAGCCGAATATCTCCCCCTGTTGCACCTCGAAGTCCAGGTCGCTGACGACTGTGTTGCCGCCAAGCACCTTGCTGACGCTGCGTACCTCGATAGTGGGACGCGCATTGGACGTGCTGGAGACCGCAGGTATCGGCTGGGTAAGCTTGGTTGGGTCCTGGGAGTCTTGAAGCTGTGGTGGAATGACGGGTGTCTGGGACATGTGGGCCTACAGGTCCGGCTCTTCACGCTCGGCTTCGAGGGGCTGCGTGTAGGTGGGTAGGTCGTCCAACGTGCAATTGAGCGTGACCTGGTTGGCATCGGCTTGCTGGATAAGCTGGAGGGGAATCACCCGGTCCAATTCGTCTACCGCGTCGGGGCGGCCCACAAGGGCGTACACCTGGCCGTCGTCGCCCGTGAGCACCTCGTCCACGATGCCCCAGCGACCGTCCAGGCACGCGATCTCGGTGCCCTGTCCGATGGAAAGCTCATCTTCCGGTATGTCGGGCACTTCAACGATGGGGATGATCGGTTGCAACAAGGTCGCCGGGAATACGTCTGAGCCTGGCGCGTTGTCGTCGGGGAACTGCCAGCCTTCGGGCACCGCGGGCATTCTTTCCTCCCTGTAGCTGGGCAGCTCGTCTAGCTCCTGGTCGGTGAGGTTGATAGTCAGCACCTCGCCCGGCGCTTCACTCAACGCGCTCACCGGCACTCGCACGGTGCGCGACACCAATGTATCCGTAGCCATTGCCACTTCTACCACTTCGTTGTCTTCGCTCACCATTACGTGACGCAACACGCCCGCGCGCTCTCCGCTCGGGTACCTGATCTCGGTGTCTAAGTCGAACCTCATTCCTTACTGCTCTCCTCTCAGTTCCAGGGCCAGCGCCGCGCAGGCCACCATGCCCTCTACCATCATGTCAATCGAAATCCGCTCTTCGACGGTGTGGATTACGTGTTCGTAACCAGGCCCGAAACCGATTACTTTCATCCCCTTGTTGATGAAGTAGCCGGCGTCCGTAGCGAACTTCCACATCTGGGTCGGCACTTCACGCCGGAGCGCCCCACCCACTATTCTCAGCACGTCGCGGGTGAGCGGGCTGTCTGCCGGTATGCCAAACGCCCCGTGCCCACGCAATGTCCTGGTGACGCCTGTATAAGTAGTGAGCACCAGGTCGGGCACTTCAGCGGTCCCGGTGGCCCCGTCATAGAGCGAGCCGTGCAGTACTTCACGCACCCGCGCCAGCACCTGTGCTTCGCTGTCTACCGGGCTGTTGCGCACGTCCAGGATGACGGTGCACTGGCCTGGGACTACGTTCTTGCTCGTCTGGTCCGTGGTGATAAGGGTCGGCGCTATTGAGGTCGCTCCCAGGTCCGGGTTGTCGGGGTCTGCCTCGAAAGACATGCTTTCTACAGCTTGCAGGAACCTCGACATTGAATATAACGGATTGATGCCGGTGTTCGGTACGCTCGCGTGCACCGATTTACCCGTGATTGTCACCACGATCTCGACGCGGCCCCGGTGTCCTAGCGCGATCTTGTTGTAGGACGGCTCACCAATCACCACGTACTCGCAATGCAAGTTCTCGGCCAGTACCGAGCTGCCCGCGCCCCCTAACTCCTCCTGCACCACCCCGACCACGTAAACGTCGTTTGGCAGGGGAAGCCCCGAACGCTTGAGTAGGGCACCCATATAGACGTGACACGCCAGCGACCCCTTCAAGTCGCTAGCCCCGCGGCCCCATATCTCCCCGTTGGTGACCACACCTTCATATGGCGGGAAGGGCCAGTTCGCGTGGTCGCCCACGTCCACGTGGTCGATGTGTGTGTTGAACATGATGCTGGACGTTGCCGCGCCCGACCTAGGCGAGGTGGCGCGAACCAACCCAATGACGTTCCCCGCCTCGTCTATGCGCACCTCGTCGTAGCCAAGTTCCTGCATCTCCGCGACTACTACCTGGGCTACCGCTCCCTCCTGGCCGGGTAGGCTGGGGGTCTGAATCAGTCGCTGCGTGAAATCTATCATTGGTTCGCGCAGCCGTTCAGCCTCGCGCCAGAGCGCGTCAATGTCGAGCGTGCCGGACTCGGCACTGTCCTGCGGTACTTGCATTCGCATCTACCTCCTGCTCATGTGCTGGTAGTCCCAAGTGTAGCCTAAAATTTGTTCGGCGGGTAGGAATGTGCGTCACTGGTGCGTCACTGGACCGCAATATGCTTTATCCGTCATTGACGGGCTAGGTTTAGGGCCTCTATAATGTACTGCCCGACGCAGTGAGCAACCGCGCTTCGGGCTTTATTTTCCAACTTCTACTATGGGGGACTGCCGTGGCAGTAGAACAGACCAAAGTAATAATTGCCGACGATGACCCGATCATCCGTATGGACCTGCGGGAGATGCTGTCGGGCATGGGCTACAACGTGGTTGGCGAGGCCGTGGACGGCAAGCACGCCGTCGACCTCGCGCGCAACTTGCAGCCCGACTTGATGATTATGGACATCCGCATGCCGGAGCTAGACGGCATAGAAGCCGCCCGCACGCTCACCCAGGAGAGCATAGCGCCGGTCTTGCTGCTGACGGCATACAGCGAGCCTGACCTGGTGCAGCGCGCGGCCCAGGCGGGCGTAATCGGCTACCTAGTGAAGCCCTTCCGCGAGGCGCAGCTTGGCCCCGCCATTGAGGTGACGCTCGCTCGCTTCCGCGAGTTCGAGCAACTAGGCAAGGAGCTTGGCGACATTAAGTCGGCTATGGAGGCGCGCAAAGTGGTAGAGCGAGCCAAGGGCCTGTTGATGGACCGCTTTGGACTCTCCGAGAGCGAGGCTTTCCGCCGCATCCAGAAGCGCAGCATGGATAGCCGCAAGCCGATGCGCGACATAGCCGAGGCGATTCTGCTTGCCAGCGAGCTGGAGAAGGATTCCTGAAACGGGGGAGGTGAAACGTGAAACGTGAAACGTGAAACGTGAAACGTGATGCGGCTATGTGGGCAGGTGGCGTGAGGACCGTTCTGGTACTTACGCTTGTGGGACCAGGCCGTTGAACGCGAATGTGTAGAGGACGAGCAACAGGGTAAGAAGACCGAGAGTGACCAGCGAGAAGATGATAGCCACTCGACGCTTGATGGGCTTCATCTGGGCGAATCGTTCACCCAGCGCCTTCGAGTCGCTGATGCCCTTTAGCCAGGCGGCATCTATGGCACGCTCCAGGTTGGGTCGGAGGCCGTAAAGTCCAGCGCAGGCCGAGGCGACAAGCAGCCACCACTCCAGGTCTTGCAGCGTAAACAACACAATCGCGACCGACCAGAGGGCGGCAAACCAGCCCCACGTCACGACTAGCGTCAACGTTTGCAGCACCGCGTAGAGCGTCAGACTCTTTTGATTGTCCTGTTTGCCTGGTGTTTGCTTCATTGCAGCCAACCTTAGTCGCCCCTCCCTGAAAGCCCCTTGGAATAGGTGCTGAGTGAAGACGAGGAAACGCCCTGCCACTCAGCACCCCTGACGGCTCTAAGCCTTGTTGAACTTCCGCTTTAGCTCGGCAAGGTCGTTGGTGACCTGGTTTTCAGTCTCCAGGTCGCTGAACCTCGAGTCGAGGTCCTGGCCGCTCAGTTCCGCCATAGCCTCAGCCCTGGCGAGCCGCTGGTCAACCTCGGTTTCCATGCGATCCAGGCTGGCGTCGGCGGTCTGCCCATCCATGCTTTGCAGAGCGTTGGTGATGGCCTCCTGGGTGGCGGCGCGGCGCTGCTTGGCGATGATAAGCTCGCGCTTGGTCTCGGCTTCCGAGATTTTGGCCTCAAGTTTCGCCAGTGCCTCGCGCAGGTCGCCTACCTGGTCGTGCTGCGACTCCCATTGCGCCTGGTAGTTGTCGGACAGCTTCTGTGCGCTCGCACGGCGAGTCAGCGCCTCACGAGCGAGGTCGTCCTGGTCAGCCTGCACGGCCATCTCGGCTTTGCTCCGCCAGTCTTCCGACTCGGACTTGTAACGCTCGTACTGGGAGCGCAGCCGGGTCTCGTCGGCCATCGCCATAGCTGTTGCGGCCCTGGCATCGGAAAGCCCCTCGCGCATCTGGCGCAGGTACTCGGTCACCATCTTCTCGGGGTCCTCAGCCGAGTCTATCATGGCGTTGATGTTGGCGCTGATGAGGGTAGTAATTCGGGTCAGTATGGACATCTGTAATCCTCCATCGAGTTGTGGGCCTGTATGCAGCGCAGGCAGCTTTGTTTATGCAATCGCTATGCCGACCGCGCCCCAACACGCGCAATAGCGGGTCCATTTTATCACATGGGCGCACGTTAAGTTAGCGCCCCACTGGTTATACGATTTCTCGGCGCCCGTGTTTCATGTTCGAGCGGCTAAGGTCCAACCGTCACCAGGTCTCGTAGCTGCGACATTAGCCCCTCTTTGATTCCTGGTACTCGCATCAGATCGTCCACGGTCTTGAAGGGGCCGTATGCTTCGCGGTCGGCGACAATCCGTTTCGACAGGACTTCTCCGATGCCTGGCAGCGTCTCTAGTTCCTTAGCAGTTGCCGTGTTGATGTTGACCTTGCCGGTAAAAGCGCCCGGCGGCGTCGCAGTGTCTAATGGCCCTTCTGTCTCCTCCTGCGCGGAGACAGTTGGAACTACCGTGCTTTCCTGGGCAACCTCTCCGATCCTGGGAACCGAGATATGTTGCTCGTCGCTCAATCGTGCGGCCAGGTTTATACCTTCACGGTTTGCCTGGTCGGTGAAACCTCCCGACGCGGCCACCGCATCTGCAACGCGCGATCCAACGGGCAAGGTGTAGACGCCCGGCGCAGTCACCTCTCCGCTTACATAAATTACCAATGCCTGTGGTGCAGTTGCAGTGGGCGCTGTCTGGCTCGTAGCAACTGAGGAGGCTTGCGACATCACCCCAAGTGATACGGGACTGCGTTCCGGCGCGTAAGTTGGTACACCCGCGATAAGCACCGCATTGGAAGGGGCTGAGCCTCTGACCGCGATGAGCCACACGATGCCACCCGCTGCCGTCAGAATCAGCACCAGCAAGAACCACGCTAGAGGTATTCGCATGGCTAGCAGCGTCCTCATGGGAGCCTCACATCGTAACTGTACTTGGCTAGTGGCTTAGCGAGACCGCAATATTACCAGGGAGTTAGGCTGAAGCTCCAGCATGAGGTCGCCGGCGTTGCGTGCCGGTCGCGTGGTCAGCATGCTATCTCCAGTGCGAGCCGGGTTGTTATTGTGCCGGTCGAACAGCGTAACATCAAAGTCCGAATCTGCGAAGACATCCGGCAATGCCACCTTGACCCACGCAGGTGTGTCGCCGGTGTACCAGAGGAACAGCATCGCGTTCTTAGGCTGGCCGTACGCAAGTAGACCCAGGCTGCCGTCAGATGGGGCGTTGCGGGTGCGAACCGGGAGTTGCCCGCCGGGGCGCGCCTGGTAAGCCCTGTACGCATGATAAATCGGCTTGGTCAGCCCATCGTTGGTCAGCATGCCCCAGCGGCCCCAGTACGACTGCGGCCCCGCACCGTCCTTCAACTCAAACAGGAGCGCCTTGTCCAGTCTCTCCCGCTGCATGCTCTCGATGGAGGAGAGGAAGGCAATTGCGCTAACCACGGTGTCGGTGGCCCCGTTCGCGCTCGTATCCTGCGGTCCGCCTTGCAGCACGTTGAACTCGGTAATAATTAGCTCCGGGTTGAACTGAGGGTACTTCCCGGCGATCTCCCTTACCGCCCGTATGTGCCCCGCAAGCTCCTCAGGCTGCTTGCCGTATGAGTGCCACGACACGAAGTCTACGCGACCTTTCGCTCCCTGCCGAGCCTCGTGCTGCATGAACTCGTCTATGTGGTCCGGCTGGTAGCTGGCGACCGCGGGGCCGCCGATACGGATGTTGGGATCAACTTTGAGGGCGGCTTCCACGGTGACATCGTAGAGACGAAGGTACTCTTGATAGCTTCCCTGCCAGAAGTCCCACAGGTTCGTCTCGTTCCACGCTTCCCAGTAACGCACTCCCAGCCGCCGCTCTACGTTTACATGCTGTACCGTGGCCGCTACCAGCTCCGCCCACTCCTCGTACCTGGCCGGTGGTACAACCCGGCTGCTACCTGTAGCTGACATGGTTTCGGGCATGTACGACAGGCAGATGAATGGCTCCTTTCCCATCGCCTTGATGCCGTCGAGCACCCGGTCAAAATTGTCCCAATGGTAAGTCAGCTTGCCGTCCGCCGAACGGCCTACGATCCCGAAGTGATTGTAGATATTGTCGAGGCGCACCAGGCCCGGCCCCAATTCGCGGCCGGCCTCGCGTATGTTGTCGAAGAAACCGGGGTCTTCCGACTCCCCTCCCTGTGCGAGGCCAATCTCCAGCTTGCCGTCGGGCGTGGGTGCGTAATCTACCTGAAGCTCGTAGCGCGGTATCTCGGTGGCCTTTCGCGCTTCAAGACCCAGGTGCCCCAGGAGCACCCGGTGTTCCGGCGCAAGCTCAGGATGGTACTCGAACCGTGCGCGCTCGAACCACTGCTGTTGAAGCCCCTGCTCGTTTTCGTGGAGCCTGGATATGGGGTAACCGAACACAGGCACGCCGCCATTGTCGCGCCAGTACGTGAGAAAAGGCTCGGCAACCGTTTGCCCGGTTTCGGCAAAAAAGTGCGCGCTCGACGGCTGTGCGGCTGAAATAGCTACGCCGTCGGGCGGGTGTGCCACGGATGTTGCCCTGAAGCTAGGGCCGTTATACCCGGCAGTTAGCTCACGCCCCAGGAGCCCAAGCAGTACCTCAAACGTGGTATCGCTGTGCTCCGGGTGATGCTCGAGGCGCTGCCGCTCGGTCCACTGTACCAAGTACCCGCTTTCCATACGCGCCGCAGACACAGGGTATCCGAATAAAGGCACGCCACCGTGCGCATCGTAATAAGCGACAAACTCAGGAGCAAGTGTGAACCCGGTCGCCTCATAGAAGCGGCCTTCCTGCCCGGCAGCATGTGTGTTGTGCGGGGACTGGGGGAACGGCGACAAGCAAGAGGCTAACACGAACATCAGGGCGACAATTAGCCCCGTCCGCCTCCGGCCCGTATGTTGGAACGCGCGCAAGTCCGGCTCTCCCTATACAGGTACATTGGAACGGCTCTACAACCCACACGCTAACGCCGCGCGGGTAGGGTGATTATATCATAATCACCGCCCCGGTTACCTGACACATAGTGGTAGTTTTGATGTACCACCTTTCAGCCACGAATATGCTCCACTAGTACTATTCACTCTTTGTGGCCCGGCCGGTATAATAGAGATAATAGAGAATGCCGTGACTGCATCTTTAATAGCAGTCGTGTCTTCGATTTTGCTCGAAGGTAATAGCCCTTTTGTATTCCATCATTGCTGAAGGTTTAGGCAGGCAGTTTGGCGACCGCTGGGCGGTGCGCGACTTGAACCTGCAAATTGAGCTTGGCGAGGTCTTCGGCTTGCTCGGCCCCAACGGCGCCGGAAAGACCACCACTATGCGCCTGCTGGGCGGCCTCATAGCTCCCAGTGTCGGCAAGGCGACGGTGTGCGGCTACGACGTGGCGACAAACACGACCGCCGTCCGCGAGCGGGTGGGCATCCTCACCGAGTCGCCTGGCCTGTACGAAAATCTCTCTGCCGAAAAGAACCTCCAATTCTTTGCCAAACTGTACGGGCTGGAACCGCAGTTCGCCAGGCAGCAAATCGAGCGGTATTTGAGGATGCTTGGCCTTTGGGAGCGGCGCAAGGACCCCAGCGGCACCTTCTCCAAGGGGATGAAACAGAAGCTAAGTATGGCGCGGGCGCTCCTACACGAGCCTCCCGTACTGATCCTCGATGAGCCGACTTCCGCACTCGACCCTGAAGGTGCCAAGCAGGTTAGAGACTTCGTCCAGGAGCTAAAGAGCGAGGGACGCACCGTCATCTACTGCACCCACAACCTGGCGGAGGCGCAGAGCCTGTGCGACCGCGTTGCCATCATCAAACGCGCCCTGATAAGAGTGGGCACGCCGCGCGAGCTACAACAGGCCCTTTACGGTCGCAAGGTCGAAATACGGGTCACCAATGCGGAGCCTGCCGTCTACTGTTCGGATGGAGTAGAGGCGGGCGGGGAAATGACCATGAACGACCTGGCGGTGCTGGCTTCCACGGTGCGGGGCGTGGGTGATGTGGTCGTGGCGGGGGAGAAGTTGCTGGTGTCCATGATCGACCCGGACGCAATTACGCCCTATGTGGTGCGCGAGTTGGTGATGAGGGGCGCAGACCTCTCCCGCGTGGCCGAAGTAGAGTACCCGCTAGAGATGGCGTACCTGGACCTGATTGCGAGGTACGATACCGACGAGCTTGCAGGCGCTATGCTTTCGGACGCGCGGTTGCAGGAGGCGGTGGCGGTCGTATGAAGTCTCGTCGCTTCCTCAACAGCCGGGTGACCGCGGTGGTCGAAAACGAGTGGAACCAACTGCTCCGCAACAAGGTGATAATTTTCACTACGATTGCGCCTCCGCTCCTGCTCGTATTGCTCTCTATAGCTGTGCTGTTACTCTCTACCTTTGTGGACGAGAACCTGTCGGGTGTGAGCAGTTCGGCGGCTGCGCTCGTAGGGGGCGAAGGCTCGGCCCTGTCCGCCATGACCGGCGCTGACTCGATTAGGGCCGCGCTCGTGAGTCCTTTTGTGCTGCTCTTTCAGCTTATTCCCCTCGTGGTGCCAATTACTATAGCGAGCTACTCCATTGTCGGTGAGAAGCAGAGCCGGTCGCTGGAGGCCCTGCTTGCGACACCCATTCGCACGTGGGAGCTGCTGCTCGGCAAGGCGCTCGCTGCGGCCATACCCGGCGTGCTTGCCACCTGGTACAGCTACCTGACGTTCGTTGTCGTGGCCCGCTTTACGGTGAGCGATGCCGTCTTCAACGAAGTAGTGCTGAGCCGACCCTGGGTGCTTAGCATGGCGGTCCTCACCCCGCTCTTTACGCTGCTGGCGGTAGGACTTGGCATACTGATCTCTTCAAAGGTGCGTGACGTGCAGAGCGCTCAGCAGCTTGGCTCACTCGTCATATTGCCGGTGGTGGGCGCGCTCGTGGGGCAGGTAACGGGGGCCGTGCAAATAAATGTGGGCCTCATCGCGGGCACGGCGTTGGGCCTGCTGGTGGTGGACGCCCTGGTAATCATGTTTACGGTGCAACTTTTCGGGCGCGAGAACATCCTTACCAAGTGGCGCTAGCAAGCCCCCGCTGCCGACCCGATGAGTCTTGACAGCCCGGCGGGTCTCGTGTAGACTAAATGGTGAACTGAATAGAAATCGAGAGTGGTAGCGAGAGAACTGGCTCGGAGACCTACCCGGCAACCGGCGAAAGCGCGGTGCCCCACCCAGCCCCAAGGGGAAGGATTCGGCCGTCCGGCAAACGTTGCCTCTCCGCGTAGAGGCATTTTTATTGTCCGGTGACGCACCAATACGACGTACCTAGCATGGCCGCGTGGAGCACGTGAAAAGAGGCAAGCATGAGCAGGAAAACCTTTCTTGAGAGTCTGAGCGAGCGAGTGCTGGTATTCGACGGTGCGATGGGCACCTCGGTCCAGAAGTACGACCTGACACCGGAAGAGTTCGGTGGGCCGCAGCTTGAAGGCTGCAACGACTACCTTGCCGTAGCCAACCCGCGCGTCATTGAAGAAATCCATGCCTCCTTCATGGAAGCTGGTGCCGACGTGCTGGAAACGGCCACCTTCGGCAGCACCCGGCCCAAGCTCGACGAATACGGCATCGGAGAAGAGGTCTACCGCCAGAACTTCGCCGCCGCCCAGCTTGCCCGCAGGGTGGCAGATTCTTATTCCAGTCTCACCAAGCCGCGCTACGTAGCCGGTTCAATGGGTCCTACAGGGTTCCTGCCGTCAGCCGACGACCCCACTCTATCCAATGTAACGTACCAGCAACTCAAGGCTGTCTATAAGGAGCAGACGCGGCCGCTCGTGGAGGGTGGCGTGGACCTGCTCATCATCGAGACGGCACAAGACATCCTCGAATTGAAGGCGGCCATCAACGGCGCGTTGGAGTACTTCCGCGAAAGCGGGCGCAGCGTGCCTATCCAGGCGCAGGTGACGCTCGACACCTCCGGGCGCATGCTCCTGGGCACCGATATCGTGGCCGCGCTCACCACCCTCTCGGCGCTCCGGGCGGACATTGTCGGCTTGAACTGCTCCACCGGACCGGAGCACATGCGCGAGCCGATACGCTTCCTGGGGCAGAGCGCCACCCGCTGGGTCTCCTGCATCCCGAACGCGGGGCTTCCGATAAACGTGGGGGGGCAGGCCGTCTATCCACTGCAACCGGAGCCTATGTCGCGTGCTATGTACGAATTCGTCAATGAGTTCGGCGTAAGCGTGGTGGGGGGTTGCTGCGGCACGGAGCCTGAGCATATCCGCGCCCTGGTGGAGGCGCTCGGTGAACGACGCAGGCAGCGTCCCCGCCCGACCTATTTCGACCCGCACGTCTCAAGCGGCATGCGTGCTACGCCCCTGGCCCAGGTACCGGCCCCTCTGATAGTTGGAGAGCGCGTGAACGCCCAGGGGTCGCGCAAAGTCAAGCGCCTGCTGCTGGCTGAGGACTACGAAGCCATTGTGCAGGTAGCTCGAGAGCAGGTAGAAGGCGGCGCGCACGTGCTGGACGTGCAGGTGGCGCTCACCGAACGGGCGGACGAGGACGCGATGATGCGCACCCTCGTGAAGAAGCTGAGCATGAGCGTGGAAGTGCCCCTTATGATCGACAGCACCGAAGCCTCGTCTTTGCAGGCCGCCCTCGAAGCGTATCCGGGACGTGCCATCCTCAACTCGATCAATATGGAGCGCGGGCGCGAAAAGATTGAAGCCGTGCTTCCGCTCGCATGCGAGCATGGGGCGGCGGTGGTCGCCCTCGCGATCGACGAGATCGGCATGGCGCACACAGCGGACCGCAAAGTGGAGATTTGCCGACGCATATATGACATAGCCACCCAGGAATACGGCCTCGGGCCTGACGCTCTCATCTTTGACGTGCTCACCTTCCCCGTTACAACCGGGCAGGAAGACCTTGCTGCTTCCGCCGTCGAGACCCTGGAGGGCATCAGGCGAGTCAAGGCAGAGTGCCCCGGCTCTTATACGGTGCTTGGGGTGAGCAACGTGTCCTTTGGCATCGATCCCTACCCCAGGGCCGTGCTCAACTCCGTCTTCCTGCACCACGCGGTACAGGCCGGATTGGACGCCGCTATTGTGAACCCGGCCCACATAACACCGTACGCTGAGATCAACCCCGAAGAGCGGCGAATGGCCGACAACCTTATCAACAATGTGCCCGGCGCGCTTGCCGAGTACATAGCCTACTTTGAGGCCAATAAGCGCGAGCCTGAGGACAAGGCTGCGGCGGAAGACGCGTTCCAGCACATGAGCATCGCCGAGCGAATTCACTACCAGATACTTCACCGCAGGAAGGAAGGCATAGAGGCCCTGATTGATGAGGAGCTAAAGTCGCGCACGCCGGTGGATGTGCTCAACGGCATCCTCTTGCCGGCAATGAAGGATGTGGGCGACAAGTTCGGCGCGGGTGAGTTGATCTTGCCGTTCGTGCTGCAATCGGCTGAGGTCATGAAGCGGGCCGTCGCCCACCTGGAGCAGTTCTTCGAGAAAAAAGAGGGCTACACCAAGGGGCGAGTCGTGCTCGCAACCGTGTTTGGCGACGTGCACGACATAGGCAAGAGCCTGGTCAACACCATTCTGACGAACAACGGCTACACCATCTACGACCTGGGAAAACAGGTGCCTATCAACGTCATCCTGGACAAGGCCACCGAGGTAGACGCCACCGCCATAGGTCTCAGCGCGCTCCTGGTATCTACCTCCAAGCAGATGCCCCTGTGCGTTCAGGAGCTGCACAAGCGCGGGTTGGAAATCCCGGTGCTGGTGGGTGGCGCGGCAATCAACAGGCCGTTCGGCTACCGGATTGGCTTCGTTGAAGGGGACGAGCGTTACGCGCCTGGCGTCTTCTACTGCCGTGACGCTTTTGAAGGCCTGGACACGATGGAGGTCCTGACCGACGAGGAAAAGCGCCCCGCCTTTGTCGAGAAGAGGCACAGGGAGGCCATCATGGTTCGAGACCGTGAGGCCAAGGGATTGCCGGAAGATGCTCAACAGGAGATATCCACGGTACGCTCCAACGTGGACCCGAACGCTCCCATCCCGGAGCCACCATTCTGGGGCTACAGGGTGCTAGACCAGCGTCATATCCCGCTAGATGAGGTGTTTGATTGCCTGGACCTGAAGTCGCTGTTCCGCCTTTCATGGGGCGCGCACAAGCTACATGGGGCCGAATTTGAGCGGGCTGTGGAGACCGACCTGATGCCGCGTCTCAAGACGATGCGGGCAGATATGCGAAGGCGGCAGATCCTTACGCCTAAGGTGGTATACGGCTACTTCCCGTGCCAGTCGGAGGGCAACGACGTAATCGTGTACGACCCCGAAAACCGGGAGCCTCAGGTGCGCTTCACCTTCCCCCGCCAGCCCGACCGTGAGCACCTGTGCCTTGCCGACTATTACGCGTCGAAGGACAGCGGACGGATGGACGTCATCCCTCTACAGGTGGTCACGATGGGCGACCGCGCCAGCGAAGTGTTCGAGCAGATGCAGTGCGAAGGCAACTACTCGGAAGGGTACTACATCTACGGGTTGAGCGTGGCGCTTGCTGAAGCCCTGGCCGAGTGGACGCACCGGCTAGTCAAGCGCGAGCTTGGGCTGCCCGACTGGCAAGGGCGGCGCTATTCGTGGGGCTACCCCGCCTGCCCCGACCCGGCAGAGCAGGAGAAGCTGCTCAAGGTGCTACCTTCGGACAAGACGATAGGCGTGAGGCTTACCGAGGGCTACGTGCTGGTGCCCGAACAATCGACCGCAGCGCTGGTGGTGCATCACCCACAGGCCAAGTACTACACGACCCGCCCGCTGAACAAGGGTGCCAGAGCGGGTGCCCAGAACGAAGAAGAAGAGGGTCGCGGCTACATAGAGCCGGGAACGGACGACGCGGCCCTCGCCCAGGCGCTAAGCTGAAAAGCTCGGACCTGGCAAAAAGCTCCGGCCTAAGACTGGCTGGAGCTTTTTGCCGTTTGTGTCGCCGGGAGTTCCGTAACTGTCATTGGAGCCGACAGCCTTTTGCCTACGCCCGTCCGCTCCCGCCACAGGCTAGCTGCTACGTAAAGCAGCGGCAAGCCCATCACCCAGAGGGCGGTCCACAGGCGCACGTCGGGCCAGACGGACCGCAGCGGCACGCCCACGAGGTAGATGGTCAGACTGGTGAAACAAAGTAATATGGTGGCGTTCACCAACCGGCGGTCCCTGGATAGCAGCGCAGGCACTAGCAGCCAAGCCACGTACCACGGCCAGAACCAGGCAAGCCCCACCGTCAGGAGCACAAAGATGGACCAGCCCCACGCACGCAACATGCTCCGGATGTGGCGCGCATGCCATGTTTGCCATACGGCCACCAAAACGGCGATGAGCAAAGGCACCCAACGCGCAATGCTGCCGGATAGCGCCTCCCCTGCTGCCCTCGACCCCGTTGCTTCGCTGCCAGGTCCAAGCACATTAGACATTGCAGCCAACAGGTCGGGCAGTTTGCGGTTGATTATAGTGCCGAAGGAGTGGACGAAGAATTGGGCGGTGGGGTCCTGGTAGAGCACGTTGAGGGTCGTCGGCCCCTGCCAGAAGGGGATGTAGAAGGCAATGCAGGTGACGGTGAAAATCACCAGCCCGCCGCCGGTCCTTACAAGGCCCTTAGACCATGAGCCGCCCGGCTTCTTCCTTCGCGCCTGCCACAGCAACAACCAGAGATAACCCGGCAGGAAGATAATAGCCGTGAACTTAATTAGGAAGGCCAACGCGAGTGCCAGCACAGCCAGTTGCCATCTGCCTTTTAGATGCGCGTAGACGGCAAGCAGCACGCACGTGAGCATCAGCATATCGTTGTGCCCGCTGATGCCGAACTCAATGAGCATTAGTGGGTTCCACGCGAACGCCAGTGCAACGGCGAACTGGGCACCGCGCGCCTGCTGAGCGGTAATATTTGGCCTCCTGCGCCTACCAAACCGACTATGGGATGTTCTAGCCAACCGGGTTGGGGTGAGTAGTCGTGCGGCAATTTGCCCGGCTACATTCCAAATGAGCCACATCGAGAGCAGATACGATGCGCTCACGAGCAGCTTATGGCCGATGACGTGGTAGGCTATATCTTCACCGAACAGGTTCGCGATTTTTGCCACGCCGCTGGCGAGGATGAGCCATACCGGCCCGTAGGGGGCGGGCAGGTCTTGCCAGTACAGGTAGGGAAGCCACCCGGCAGTGTCCGTGGCTGCGTACTCTAGTGGCACGTGAACGTACGGGCTGTCGCCGAACACCGCAAAGATGCGGCCGAACCATGAGTAGGCGAATACATCAACCGCGTAAGTCTCCCTCGTCACCAGAAGGAGGAGTAGCAGGCCTGCCGTGACACCCATGAGCCTCCGAAACAGCCGCCTAGAAGCCCAAACGGAGAGCCGCTGCCGACACATCCATCTAATCGCAACGAGGTAGACCACGAAAAGGAACACCAGCAGTAGCAAATACAGCACAAGGCCAAACTGCCCCCAACCCATATGCGCCTGGGTGCGCGACTGAGGATCGGGGAACAGCGCATTGAGCCAGCCGAAAAGCTGAGGGAACTGAGCCTGAACGGGGGAGTAGATTTGCCAGAGGATGGTCGACTGCAGCAGCATGAACAGTGCTACATATCCCATAAGAGTAAGTAGTGCGCAGAGAGCAAAACCAGGCCGTCCAGTCGTGCTTGCAGGACGCCTGATACGGCTCTCACCTACAGGAGTCTGTGCCTGTGTTGTGCCCGCGTTCGACATGGCTTTAGCATAACATACCCGCAGTTGTGCACTAACTTTCGGCCCCGTTAGCGAG
>DASVVE010000075.1:0-56168 GCA_036386675.1 Chloroflexia bacterium
GTAGGTGAGCACGAACGAGTTATCTATGCCGGTGTAGTTGAAGAGGGTCTCGGTGAACGTGAGCACCGACGCCGGAGCGCCGCCCTTGAAATTGGCAGCGGGGCGTAAGAAGGCGGCCTGCACGACCCTGAAACGAATGGCACGGTTCGGCACCAGCACAGACTCATTGCAAGCGTATTTCAGACCTATACTGCCATTGGAGTTCTGTATACCTATTACGCCGCCACGGCCATCCATGGTCGCGCCGATCAAGTCCTTGTATTGGTAAGTTATATCTCCGTTCTGGCTGAGTATGACTTCGAAAGTAGCTCTCAGGTCGGGCCTGTTAAAGGCCGGGATGTCTCGCCATTCAACAATGTAATTCTGATTAGGCGAGGTCCCTTCGGTATGGATATAAACACCGCCAGAAACCGAATCAGTAGGCACCCTCGGGATCTCGAAATCATACCAGAGTGGCGCGACAAGAGCCTGGGGTACAGTTGGGTACTGGGACGAAGGTAGACAATTTGCGCGGGAAGCATCCGTCGGAGGCCACTCGGTCGCCTGCCCAAAATGGAGGTTGCCATTAGTGCTGATATGCACCTGCTGGTAGGTAGTGCCATAGAACGTGAAAGGGAAAGGCAACGGCTTCGTTACCACGCCATCATCGAGTTCGCCCTCGGAATCACTAACCAAGCCGTTGTCCAGCCATTCGCTGTCAGCTATCCTGGTAACGCCAGGTCGATAGTTGAAAACCGGCCCGCCGGGGTCGCGGTCGTCAGCAAAGGTGTACCCAAACGCGTCGGGGCCACCCTCCATGTTGGGCGCGGCAGGCTCGGTGCCCGCTGGACCGCCAGCATCGGAGTAGGCCCCACTCGGCATAGTGCCGGAGGCTGTACCGGGAGTGACCTTCCCCGGCGCGCTGCCGGAAGCAACAGGCTCCTTGGCACCCGCCGCCAGAGGCCCCGCGAGCAGCAGCACAGCCACGCACAGCGACAACAAGCCCCAGAACAAGCCCAGGGGTCGCACGAAGCGGCCGCCTGCACGGGCTGCTCTAAAATGGGAAGGCCGCGAGCCTCCCGACCTGAGTGACATAGTAGCTGGACTCCTCACATCGCCGGTGGTAAGATGGCATGGAAACAACCGGGCGACATACGGGCGGCAAAGCACCCAATACAAGCCTGACAACGCCCGGTCTATCTGTCAATTGTCCAAGACAGGCGACTGTTTGTCAAATGGATGATGGACGATAGGAGTGATGAGGACTGAGTAGCTGTCACTACTATTCCCAACAACAATCCTAATCTTGGCGCGCACTTGGCGTCCTTGGCGTCTTGGCGGTTCCGTCTACTATCATCGTCCATCGTCCATCGTCCATCGTCCATCGTCCGACCATGTCTGCTACCACCACTACAACTTACGTCCAGGCCGAGGTGCCCGCGCTGGTGCGGCGCAATACGTACCTGCTGGCGGGGGCGCAGTGTGCGGGCTGGTTGGGGCTGCAAATGCAGGCCACGCTGGGCAGCATCGCGGCGTTCGAGCTGACCGGCGACCCAGGATGGGCGGGCATACCCGTCACGCTCTTCGCGGTGGCTTCGGCCCTCGCGGCACCTTTCGCGGGGCGACTGACCGATAGGCTGGGCAGGAAACCCGTGCTGGCGGCGGGGCAGGCGTTGGCGGGGTTGGGCAGCCTGGTCGCGGGCATGGCGCTGATGTGGGGCGTGTTCGCGGGCTTCCTGCTGGGTGTCATGTTGATGGGCGCGGGCACGGGCGCTCTCCTGCTGGCGAGGTCGGCAGCCGCCGACATGTACCCCGCATCGAGGCGCGCCGGGGGCATGAGCCTGGTAATCATGGGCGGGGCCGCGGGGGCCATATTCGGGCCGGTGCTCATCGGTTTGATCACAGGCTCCGGCACCACCAGGCTGCAAATCGCGCTGCCCTGGCTCATATTGCCCGCCTTTGCGGTGCTGGCTATCGTCGCCATAGCCGCCATTCGCCCCGACCCCCGCCAGATAGCTGCCGACCTGGAACGCTACTACCCAGGCGAGACCTCCGTGAGCGAGGCTGCTATGTCGGCGGCCCCTGCAAGGCCTCTGGGCGAGATATTGCGACTGCGGCCCATCATGGTCGCCGTGGCTTCCACCGCGCTGGTGCAGGCGGGCATGGTGATGCTCATGGTGACCGCATCGCTCAGCCTGAAGCTGCACGGGCACGGAGAGTCGGTGTACGGCGTCATGACGGGGCACTTCATCGGCATGCTGGGGCTGTCGCTGCTGATAGGCAGGGTAGCCGACCGGCTCGGCAGGCGCGCGGTCATCATGGGCGGGGCACTCATCTACATCAGCGGGGCGGTGACCGCTCCCTCCTTTGAAAGCCCGCTATATAATGGCGCGAGCCTCTTCATGGTTGGCCTGGGCTGGAGCCTCTGCTACGTGGCCGGCAACGCGGTGCTGGCAGACGTGAGCCGCCCGCAGGAGAGGGGCCGCATGATGGGCGCGAACGACATGCTGGTGGGCCTCACGGGTGCCGTAGCCTCGCTAGCGGGCGGGCTGCTGCTGGGGGGCGCGGGCTACCTGACGGTAGGAGTGGCTGGGCTGCTGCTGGGCGTCGTGCCGTTCCTGCTGGCCCTGCGCCTGCGAGAACCCTCCCCCGGCAGATATGGAGATGCGTAAGGACTCGATAGCTGGTGCCCTGCTGGCGCAGTCTCACCGCCGGTGTGGAGAACCAAAGCCCCACCTGTCATCCTGAGCGTAGCGAAGGATCTCAAGAAGGTACTGTTACCCCAATGCTGCACGCCGGGCACTATAGGATAATGTTCAACAGCATCCATACTCACCTTCTTGAGATCCTTCGCTACGCTCAAGATGACAGGGTGAGGGTTGGTTAGCCAACAAGAAGCGGAAGGGCTACCCAACCAAAGCATGCTCCACTGTAGTCACCTACAAGGCACCCACGGCCAAACGAGCCGCCGCGAGGTCCCATAGGGCGTGCCCGACGCTCTTGAAGATGATGGGGCCGCTCTCAGGCCGCTCCAAGCCAAGGGCCTGCTCTAGCGGGGTCACTTTCGACCAATCTACCCCCGCCTGGATGAAGTCACCCGCCTCGGCCTGCGCCCCTTCCAGCGTGTCCACGAACAGCCTTGAGCCTCGTACGAGTTCCGGCGACATTTCGGCCATCGAGGGGGTGTAGGCACCCACCGCCGCAATGAAGGCATCTTGGCGCACGTTCGTGGAGAGCACAGGCCTTGTGCTGGTAGTGGCCGTGACGAT
Source organism: Chloroflexia bacterium (assembly GCA_036386675.1). Lineage (GTDB taxonomy): Bacteria > Chloroflexota > Chloroflexia > QHBQ01 > JADMIH01 > JADMIH01. Next base: position 3,249 of record DASVVE010000075.1, read on the forward strand.
GAGGCTCACCTGTGATAGCACCTCAGCGGGAGTGCTGACGGCCTGTGCAGCCAGACCAAGCCCCCGTCCATAGCTGGCAAGCGCTTCCGCGTGTGCCATGCTCTTAGAAGTTATGTAAAGTTGTGAGGTGTCCAACCCCTCGCTCATAGCCTCCACATGAGACCGCGCCTGCGTGCCGGAGCCTACGACCAGCAATGGGCCTCTCGGGTTGGGAGCCAACAGCCGGGCCGCCAGCAAGGACAGAGCAGCCGTGCGGCGCGCCGTTACCACCGTCCCATCCAGCAGCGCCAACCGCTCCCCCGTAGCCACGTCCATCACAAGCACATCCCCCTGAACCACAGGCAGGCCACGCTCGGCATTGCCTGGGTGTACGGTCACCAGCTTGGTAATTGCCAACCGCCCGTCGTGGGCCGGCATGAGCATCAGCACGGCATCACCGGAGCCACCCGGCAAGGGCATGGAGGTGCGCACCGGCGCGTGAGCCTTGCCCGCCCGCTTGTCGGCCAGCACAGCACGCAGGGAGTCGGCAAGGGCCGAATAAGGGAGGAGTTGGCGGGTCTGCTCGGCGTCTAGGTATCGCATGGTGAGGTATTATATACCTTCCTTTAATCTGGTAGATTCTTGGAAGCATTAGAGGGGACATTGTCACCTTACCACCTACCCCCGCATCGTCCTTTGCCACCTGTGCCGTGCATTACTCAGGCTGAGAGCGTTGTCCTTCACATACGATTCCTCACGCAGCATACTTTCTCTGGCAAATTATGCCCAATACTTCTTTATACCTATTGACAACACAATAAGAAAAAGATATATTAGTGCCTGCACGTAGCTTCTCCTCAAGCTATCATATGATGCTGCGTGCTTTTCCGCACGCGCTTCACGACCAACTTATGCGGACATGTGTTGTCCTGCCACGTGAGCGCAGAACTCCACAGTCTCGCCCCCAATACCATCGGGAGGTTTTCTATGCAACTTTTCCAGGCAAGGAGCAGAAGGTCGGGCCAGTGGGTGACCGAAATCGCCGCGCTCGTCGGAATGCTCATCTATGTAGGCATCGTCGAGTTGCTCGTCATGACCCTCAACCCCACGCTTGAGGGCTTCGGCCTCGTGGGCACAAGTGTCGTGCTGGCGATTATCCCGGCGGCCATTTGGCTGTTCTTCTTCTACGTCCAGGACCGGGAGGAGCCGGAACCGACTGTGTACGTAGTGCTCATGGCGGTGCTGGGCGCACTCCTGGCGGCCTCTATCGGCGAGCCGCTCATCAACGGCTTCTTCCGCGCACCTGAGTGGCTCGGCAACAACATGCTGACCAATATCCTCGGCTCGATCCTGGTGGTCGGCTTCATCCAGGAGTTCCTCAAGTACGCGGGCATTCGCTTCAGCATGTACTACTCCACCGAGTTCGACCAGCGCATGGACGGCGTAATCTACGGCACCGCGATTGGCCTCGGCTACGGTACGATGCTCAATATCATGAACGTCATCGGCAGCGGCGGCGTCAACCTGGGCGTGGGCGTCATCAATATCGTGGTCACCGCGCTGGTTGCTGGCTCGCTGGGCGGCCTGACCGGGTATTTCCTGGGCCGCAACAAGATCGACGCCATGCCCGCCTGGTGGATGCCCGTGGGCGTGACCCTGGCGGCCACGCTGAATGGCCTCTTTACCTGGCTCAGCAGCGAGATCACCCGCGCACCCATCACCATCGCGGCGGGCGAGGCCACGGGCGGATACAACCCCTGGCCCGCGCTCATCGCCGCCATCGTCCTGGCCCTGCTGCTCCTGGCCGGCATCTTCGCCCTCATCCGCAGCAACAACAAGGCCGACGAGGGACTGGGCACCGTCTAACCAGAATTTCGAATTTCCAATTTCGAATTGCGAATTTAGAAGAACTCCAATAAATTCGAATTTCGAAATTCCAATTTCCAAATTGCGAGAGAGGAACACAAAGCATGGCAACAACAGTTAGGACAGTTACAACCGCCCCGCGCCGGACGACCAACGAGAGGGTGTCCGCCCTGCTCGTGGTGCTGGTCACGCTGGCGGCGCTGGTAGCGGGCTTCCTGCTCCGCGACTCGGCCGAGTCGGCCACGCGCAGCTTCACTACACCATATAACCTTACAGTCGGCTACCCTGAGGGCTGGCGCATCAACGACAGCGATGCGGCCAACCGCGTGGTGATGAGCGAACCCGGCTCCGGCCGCTTCCCCAACACCTTCGAGGTAACCAGCGTCGTGGTAGACGCCTCGGCCTCCTTCACCGACGTGCTCGGCACCGTGGGCCAGAACCTCGCCACCAGCCGTGGCGCGGACCTCACCGCCTACAAGGTGCTCGACATCCAGAACCAGGCAGGCGAGGGTAACAACCGCGCCCCTTTGATGATCAAGGGCCTGCCCGCGATGATTACCCGCTATGCCTTCGTTAGCACGCCGAACAGCGTCTTCACCGAGGGCTTGCCGACCGTAGTGGTGGGCACCGATTACCTGCTGCGCAAGGACAACCGCGTGTACATCTTCACGGTGCAGTCCACCGAGGAGAACGAAGCGGATGCCAGGGCCAGGTTCGAGCGTTTCGTGCAAGATGCGAGGATCCCGTAAGGGTAACTCGTAACGAGTAACACGTAACCTCTGAGGTGCAACTACGTACATAACGTTGGCGGCAATTACGAGTTACGAGTTACTCGTAACGAATTATCACTTACCCATTCACACTAAGAAGGATAATGATATGACAAGAAGGAAATTTGTACGCACGCGCATCCTGGCCGTGATGACTATCCTCATGGCTACCTTGTTCGCGTTCGTTGGAAGCAAGCCACCAGTTGTCACCGCCCAGATCACCGACCAGACCATCGAAAGGGTATGGCCGGGGGTGGTGCGCCTCAATGGTGTGGTGCAGATCAAGCAGGGCAACCGGACGACCTGGGAGCCGCTCTATACCTGTAGCGGCACCATCATTTCGTCCGACGGTTACATCCTCACCAACCACCACTGCACCGACGTGGAAGATACCGTCCGGCAGGTAGCGCCGGACTTGAGGAACCCCAAGACCGCGATCCTCGTGTCGCTCACCAAGAAGGAGGACGAGCCGCCCGTGCCCGCCTTCTTTGCCGAGGTACGCGCTCAGTCGCCCTACGACGGTGGCCTCGACATAGCAGTGCTCCAGATCACCACGGACCTGAATGGCAAGCCGGTGGACGGCAGCAAGCTGCGCCTCCCGACAGTGTCAATCGGTGACTCCGACGCGCTGAAGCTGGGCAACAGGATACACCTGTTCGGCTACCAGGGCATCGGCGGCGACACGATCACCTTTACTTCGGGCGACGTCTCCGGCTTCTCCTTTAAGCAGGGCGTCGAGGGCCGCGCCTGGATCAAGCACACCGCTACCGCTGCGGGTGGTAACTCCGGCGGTACGGCTGTGAACGAGAAGGGCGAGCTAATCGGCATCCCGACCCAGATGGGCTACGGCGATGCGGAGAACTTTGCCGACTGCCGCCGCCTGGCCGACACCAACGGCGACGGCGTGATTGACGAGAACGACTCCTGCATCCCCGGCGGGGGCTTCATCAACGCTATCCGCCCGGTGAACCTTGCCAAGCCCTTCATCAGGCAGGCGATGGAAGGCATCGCGCCGCCCGTCGACCCGACAGACCCCGACGTTACCCCTACCGCCACTCCCCGGCCTGATACCACCCCGACTCCGGGTGTGGGTGACGCCGAGGTAGTGCGCACCTTCTTCGCCTCGGGCGTGGACGAGGACGACCAGCCTACGACTATCGTTAGCTCGCTACCTACGGGCAGCACCGACCTAGTCTTCTTCTTCGACTATGCGGGCTTCGAGGAGGGTGTGAACTTCCACCCGCGCCTCTTCCTGGACGAGACGGAGATAGAGGACGTTTGGCCGGAGGAACCGTGGCAGGGCTACACATCGGGCCAAAGCTGGATCGGCTTCCTGGAAGCGGAGCTGCCGGACGGCACCTACCGGTTCGACCTCGAATACAACGATGAGGTGCTGGGGAGCAACGAGATCACAATCGGCGGAGACGCCCAGGACGAGCCGACCGTCAGCGATATCGTCTTCTCAGGCGGCGCGGGCACCGAGAGCGAGGGCAGCCACCTGATCTTCGGTGACACCACCGAGATCAACGCCACCTTCACCTTCGCCAACATGGAGGACGACCAGGAGTGGGAGGCGGTCTGGTTGCAGCAGAACAACGAGACCGGCGCGTGGACTGAGCTTGACACGAGCACGGGCACCTACGGCGGCCCCGGCGATGACGAAGGCACCGCCCAGGTTACCAACGACACCCCGTTCGAGACCGGCATGTATCGCCTTGATATCTTCTTCAATGCGAACGGCGGCGGTAATCTCGCGGGCACCGGCATGGTGGTAGTGCTTGCCGAGAGCGACGGGCCTGCCCCCGATGGTGGCACCACTATCGGCCCTATCGCCTTCGCGAGCGAGCTTGACGATGAAGGCTTGCCCCTTGACGAGGCCACCGAGTTCGAGTCCGGCATCGAAAGGCTATATGGCATATTCGACTACGCGGGCCTCCAGGACGGCATGACCTTCAACATCACCTGGATGATTGACGGCGAGGAAGCTTCCAATCAGGACTTCGACTGGAACCTGGGCGAAGAAGGCTCGGCCAACGTCTACATCTACGGCTCGCCCGAACCCTCCGCCCTGCCCGACGGCACCTACGAGTTGCGCCTGTCGGTGGAAGGCCAGGAGATGCAGCGGGGCAGCGCCACGATTGGCGACGCCACCTCCCCGGACCCCGACCCGACCCCCGACCCCGGTCCAAACTCAACCGACGGTGTGGTCGTGATGGGCACCATCGTGGACGCCACCAGCGGCAAACCGATTGAAGGCGCAGCCTTCGGCGTGCTGGTGGAGGGCGTCACCCTGGAGGACTTCGACGGCAGCGACGAGCAGATACTGGACGCGGTTGTTACCGACCAGGACGGCGCGTTCATGCTGACGGTAGCGCTGGAGCCTGGCACCGCTTACTCGGTCCTGGCTGTGGCCGAGGGCTACAGGGCGTTCGGCCAGGACGACGTGGTCTTCAGCGACGTGGCCGAGACCGTGGAGATCAACCTGGAGATGCAACGGCGCTAGGTCTCAAGGCTTAGCAACCGAAGATGGGGGCTGGTGTATAATTGCACCGGCCCCTATTCTTTTCCATGAGGAGCTTGCTATGCTCACCGGAGTGGTCTTCCCCCAGACCGAGATCAGCGACGACCCTAGCATGGTGCGCGACTACGCCCAGGCTGCCGAGCAGCTTGGCTATTCCCACATCCTCGCCTACGATCACGTACTGGGCGCGAGCACTCAGAACCGTCCCGACTGGCGTGGGCCGTACACCAGCGACACCATGTTCCACGAGCCTTTCGTGCTGTTCGGCTACCTGGCTGGCATCACGCAGAAAGTGGAGCTAGTCACGGGCGTGATCATCTTGCCGCAACGGCAAACGGCGCTCGTCGCCAAGCAGGCCGCCGAAGTAGATGTGTTGAGCGGCGGGCGGCTGAGGCTCGGCGTGGGCATCGGCTGGAACGAGGTCGAGTACGAGGGCCTCAACGAGAACTTCCGCAACCGCGCCAGGCGTTTCGAGGAGCAAATCGAGTTGCTGCGCCTGCTGTGGACAGAGCCTGTGGTGGACTTCCACGGCCAGTACCACAACATCACCGAGGCGGGCCTCAACCCGCTGCCGGTACAACGCCCTATCCCCATCTGGATTGGCGCTAACGCCGAGGTAGGGGTAGAGAGGGCGGGCCGCATAGCCGACGGCTGGTTCCCGCAGGTGCCGCCGGACGAGCGTGGCCGCGACATGGTAAAGAAGCTCCGCACCGCAGCCAAGGAGGCGGGCCGCGATCCCAACAGCGTAGGCGTAGAGGCCCGCATCAACCTGCGCACCGGCGGTCCCGACGATTGGCGGCAGTTCTACGAAGGCTGGCGCGACCTGGGGGCCACCCACATTAGCGTCAACACTATGGGCATAGGACTCACCTCTCCCGACGAGCATGTTAAGATGATCGAGACGTTCAAGCGGGAAGTGATGGAGGGACGCTAGACAGTGAGCGGCAATGTCCGGCGCTACTTCTTCACTTTCTTTCCTTTGAGTGTCCTCATAGCATTGCCCATGGCATTTAGTTTCTCTATTTTGGCTACGATAGCCCTGGGCGTTCCGCTGGGAGTACCTGTTGGTATTGCATTGGCGGCGTTATACGGAGCAGGCTTTACCTGGCTGCTCGCCTGGATCGCTTCACGGAGGCGAGCACTGGCGCGTCCACAGGAGGCTAAGGGGCTGTGTCACTGGCGCTACCTTGATCTTGCAGCACCTTATCCGGCGGCCTTAAGGGCTTGTGCCGACATTCTACGCTCTATTTGCAAAACAGAAACGACGCAAGACCCTGCCAGGGGCGTGCTGGTCGCTGAGACACGAGCCAACTTGCAAAGCTGGGGTAGCGAAATCAGCTTCTGGATTGACTCTCTGGACCAGAACTACACCCGCGTACAAGTGTTGAGCAGACCAGTAGTGCCAATCAACAGATTCGATTTTGGCGCTAATCAACGCCACGTCAACCGGGCGATAGAGATGCTGCGGACGCGATTTAGCGTGATAGCAGAAGGATAACGACGCAATGAGCAACAGCAAGTCCGCCGTGTTCAGCGACGTAGAAGGCACACTGGTAGACGCCAGCCTGCCCCGCTTATCGTTGCAGGTGGGGAGCAAGATGGGAGTGTTCCCGCGCTGGAAGGTGGTGGAGCTGGCGCTGTACGGACTCGTAGCTAAGGTGCTGCCCTCGAAGTACCAGCGGCGGATGCGGTTCCACATCATCAAGAGAGCGATGGTAGGCCGCACGGAGGCTGAGGTGACGCGGCTCTGCGAGGCGGTCACTCCCCAAGTGGTAGCCAGGCTGAAGCAGCGTAACTGGGAGCGGGTGAAGCAACAACGAGACGAGGGGCTGCCGGTGGTGCTGATGAGCGCGGGGCTGCACGAGGTTATAGCCCGGCTGGGGCAGGAGCTTGGGGTTCGCGGCGAAGGCACCCACTTCGTGGTACGTAACGGCCGCTACCTGGCCCAGTTCGACGGCCCCATCTGCGAAGGCACCGGCAAGCGAGACCGCGCCCTCTCCATCGCCCGCGAGCTAGGCTGCGACCCCGGCATGTGCTACGCCTATGGAGACACCGCCACCGACATCCCCTTCCTGGAAGCTTTCGGCCATCCCTGCGCCGTGGACCCCGATGCGGCCCTGGAGACCGAGGCTAAGAAGCGCGGCTGGGAGATATTGAGAAGCACAAGTTAGACCTACCAATGGAGGAAGATGTGGACACTATGGAAAGGCGCTATACCAAAGCAGACCTGTCGAACGCGATAGAAGGGGCCTGGACAAAGCTGAACGAGGCCCTGGACCACCTGACCCCTGAGCAGATGACCGAGATTCGGGATCAAGAGGGTTGGGCGGTGAAGGACCACCTGGTCCATATGGCAGCCTGGGAACGCTCGGTTGTTGTCTTCTTGCAAGGCAGACCGCGTCATGAGGGGCTTGGCGTGGACGAGCAGATATACGACAGGGGCGACGATGACGAGATAAATGCCGCCATACAGGAGCAGCGGAAGGATATCTCTCTTGCCGAGGCACTGTCCGAGCTACGAGAGGTACACAGCCAGCTATTGAGCCTGCTGGAGCCGATGACCGACGATGACATGTACAAAGCCAACAGTGACTTCGAGCCAACCGTGTCGGGAGAGCGCGACGAGCGGCCCATAGCCGGGATGATCTACAGCAACACCGCAAACCACTTCACCGAGCACCAGGGGTGGATCGAGAGCCTGGTATCTCAGGGGAGATAGAGCTGGGCTTGATGGAAGATCCGCTCTCGGAGCCGCTCTTCAAAAAGGTTGACTGCCTGAGGATACCAGTACCGGACCTTGATGCCGGGCTGACGTTCTATCGTGATCGCCTGGGCCACGAGTTGATCTGGCGTGATAAAACAGCAGCAGGCTTGCGCATGCCCGAAACTGACACGGAAATCGTGATCCAGACTGAGACCGCAGCCTTCGAGATCGATCTATTGGTGTCTTCCGCCGATAGAGCCGCAGAAGCGATTGTAGTTGCAGGGGGACGCGTTGTTGTGCCACCCTTCGATATTCAGATCGGGAGGTGTGTTGTAGTCCAAGACCCGTGGAACAACCAACTGGTACTTCTCGATATGAGCAAAGGCCCGTTGCAAACCGGCGCAGAGGGCATTGTCATCAATGAGGCAGGTACGAAACCATCAGAATAGCAAGGACCGCACTACTCACCGTAGCTGCGGTCGCTTGCCTAACTGATTGATCCAATAGACGCATTCCAGAGCCGGTTGGCGGCTGGAAGAATGAAGGAGTAAGGACCTATTGTCAGCCCAACAACCTGAGCAGTCTCCCAGACCTGTGGCTATTGTCACAGGTGCGAGCCGAAGAAGAGGAATCGGCTCGGCAGTCTGTGTGGAGCTTGCTAACTCCGGTATGGACATCCTGTTCACCCACTGGACGCCATACGATTCGTCTATGGAGTGGGGGGCTGAAGAAGATACCCCTGCCGCTCTACAGTCACGGCTAAGGTCGCTCGGCGTACGTTGCGAGCATTTGTCCATCAACCTGGCTGAAGCGGACGCTCCCAAAATCATTATGGACGCAGTCGAGGAGCGCCTGGGCGCTGCCGCAATCCTTGTCAACAACGCTGTGCACGACACCACAGATGCGCCCTTCTCCGAACTTGATGCCCCGACCCTGGATGCCTACTATGCCGTAAACATCAGGGGCACAATGCTACTAAGCGTCGAGTTTGCGCGCCGTTTTGTTAATGGGACGGGAGGGAGAATAATCAACCTGACCTCGGGGCAGGGTCGGGGTCCAATGCCGGGGAAGTTGGCGTACGTGGCGACCAAGGGAGCAATCGAGGCGTTTACCGTCACACTCTCTGCCGAAGTAGCGCCATTGGGTATAACGGTGAACGCCGTAGATCCCGGCCCCACCGATACCGGCTGGATGACCGAAGAGATCAAAGAGCACCTGTTGCCCAGGTTCCCTATGGGTAGGATTGGCCTGCCCGAGGACGCAGCACGCCTGATCGGATTTCTAGCGAGTGAGCAGGCAGGTTGGGTGACCGGCCAGATTATTCGCTCCACAGGCGGCTTCTAACGGGCAAAGGCAAAGTTTCTAGAAGCTACCTCATAAACCCTGAGTCTGAGCAGAGCACATCAGCCCCACCCTGTCATTCTGAGCGTAGCGAAGAATCAGGTGGATAGTTAGGTCGTTGAACTTCAGGACCGAGTCTCACCCTGTCATTCTGAGCGCAGCGAAGAATCTCGTCCCTCAGCACCCAAATATCACCTTTCCTTTAGTCACTCTGTACCACAAGAAAGCAGTAACATAAGGGTGAGGGTCGAGATTCTTCGCTGCGCTCAGTACCAGGCTAACGAAGGAAAGTCAGCAAATACAGACACATATGGTGCCAGGCGACGCCCCACGATTGAAATCGGGGGCTACACTTTACGAAGTCCCACAAGGGGACTCCTCTACCCACCTTCTCTCTACTCTCTACTCTCTACTTTACCTACTCTCTTAAGAACGGCCCTCCTGCAAATAGCCAGTCCCGCAGGGACTTCGCAGCGTGTAGCCCCCGATTTCAATCGCGGGGCGTCGCCTGGCACCATATGTGGCTTCTCACACGCATGTAGCCCTATTCGCTGACTCTCCTTCGTTAGCATGGTACTCAGGATGACAAGGGTGGGGCTTTGCTGCTTGTATTCGGCTCCGGTACTTATGTGATAGCTTCCAGGCACCTCGACACTACTGAAGTTTGGGCATGGGCCAATTCCACAGCACAGGCTGGGTCTTGAAGGAAGCTCTAAATCCCCGCCGCATACCCATCCGCCCGCTTGTCGCTGCCCGCCGCGTAGGCCCCTGAGAGCAGCCGCCAGATGATTTGACCGCGCCCGAACCCGCCCGAAGGCTCGGCTACCTCTACATCGTGCCCGCGCTGCCGTAAGCCCTCTATGATAGCGGGCGCGGCGTTCGACTCGATCTGCACGGTGCGGCCCTTCGCCCACTGCCACCGGGGAGCGTCCAGGCTCGCCTGTGGGTTCAAGCCGTAGTCCACCAGGTTCACCACCATCTGCATATGTCCCTGCGGCTGCATAAAGCCTCCCATGACACCATACGGGCCTACAGCCTTGCCGTCCCGCGTGAGGAAGCCGGGGATAATCGTGTGGTAGGGACGCTTGCCGGGCTGCACGAAGTTGGGGTGGCCGGGTTCCATGCTGAAGCCGTGACCGCGATTTTGCAGCGCCACCCCGGTGCCCGGCACTGCTACACCCGACCCGAAGCCCATATAATTCGACTGGATGAAGCTCACCATCATGCCGTCGCCGTCTACCGTGCACAGGAACACCGTGCCACCGGAGCTAGGGTCGCCGGGAGCCGGGTCGAGCGCCCGGTCACCGATGAGGGAGCGCCGCCGCTCCGCGTAGCCCTTGTCCAGCAGGCGAGCGGTGGGCACGTCCGCGAACTCAGGGTCGGCTACGTAGCGGTGGGCGTCGGCAAAGGCCAGCTTGAGCGCCTCGATTTGTAGGTGAAACGACTCGGCGGTGTCGCGCTGCATGGAGGCCATGTTGAATCCCTCCAGGATGTTGAGCGCGATGAGGGCGGCGATACCCTGGCCGTTGGGCGGTATCTCCCAGGCTTCGTAGCCTCTGTAGGTCGTGGATATAGGCTCCACCCAGGTGCTGGTGTGCGCTGCCAGGTCCTCCTCTGTGATGAGGCCCCCCGTGTCCCTGGCGAAGTTCGCTATCTGACTGGCGATTTCTCCCCGGTAGAAGTCTTCGGCGCTGGAGTTGGCGATGCGCTGTAGCGTGGCTGCATGTCCGGGGCTGGCCCATATATCCCCAGCTTGAGGGATATGTCCGCCGGGCGTGAAAGTCTCATGCCAACCACGGAACTCCGGCGTAGTGTTGGGGGCGTAGGCCCTGGCAGCATAACCCCAACCTTGCGCCAGCACGGGCGACAGCGGGTAGCCGCGCTCGGCGTAGTAGATGGCAGGCTCGAACAGGTCCGCGAAGTCGAGGCGGCCAAAGCGGGCGTGCAGGTCGCGCCAGGCAGCGGGTGTGCCGGGCACGGTCACCGGAAGCCAGCCCCGCGTGGGCATCGCCTCGTGCCCCGCAGCCTTTATCGCCTCAAGCGTAAGCCCGCCCGGCGCGCGTCCCGAACCATTCAGACCGTGCAACCTCTCCCCATCCCACACTAGCGCGAAAGCATCTGAGCCGATGCCGTTGGACGTAGGCTCCACCACCGTGAGAGCGATAGCCGTCGCCAGGGCAGCGTCCACAGCGTTCCCGCCCCGTTGCAGCATAGAAATACCCGCCTGCACCGCTAACGGCTGGCTGGTGGCGACTACCCCGTCGCGCGCGATGGTCACGCTGCGCGTCGAGGGATAGGGGTTGCTGTAAAGGTCGGGGATGTTGTCCACGGCGGCACCTCCTGCGGATTGTGTGGAAGGCATTATAACGCAGGGACTAAAAAAGGGTCAGCTCCTACGCTAACCCTTTACATTTTCGCCGTTTAGCTATCGCTTAGGCAGTTCGCCGTGCCACGAGTGATAGTTAGAGTCCATTTTCATAGTTACCTTTGTTGTACCCGAATCGATCCTTACAATGTCTATCTTTACCCTGGAAACCGGGCCATCATTAGGCCAGTACTGGTAATACTGCATCGTTGGAACGTTCTCAAAGGGATGTCCGTGGTACTCCCAACCTAGTGCTTGCATTGACTTTTCATAATAGCTTCTAACTTCGTCGGGATTGTCGTGCGTCAGGAAAGTAATGGTACGCAAGAGATTGCCATCATAGTCCTTGGTTGTAATCGTCTGGCTCAAGTCTTCGGCGTTGTGATACAACGCGGGTAGCCCTCTCGGCTCGTCAGATTCGCGGACAAGAGCGTACGCAAGATTCCCGATCATCACCGGCATCAACAAGAGCAAGGTACCAAGTGAGATCGTGAAGAGAATCCCTAAGAGAACTGTCCTGAGCGACAATCTCAGCAGACCAGAAAGCTGCAAACCAGGCGCAGAAGGTGATTCCATAACACGAGTATAGCATGGATCTAGGGGATTAAGGTGCTAGGTGCGACTATCCTTCGCCAGCACAACCTTTCCAGGCACCCGGCGTTTGCCGCGACAGTCAGCCTGTGATATGATTCGTGGGTTAGCTCAGAAGGAGACACCCACAAGATGCAAACAGAAGAAACTACTACCCGGCAGGCCCCGGTCGTGTACATCGCGGACCTAAAGGACCACGACGGCGAGTTGGTCACTGTGCGCGGCTGGCTCATGCACCACCGGGACAAGAAGAAGCTGCAATTCCTGGTGATGCGCGACGGCACCGGCACCGTGCAGGCCGTGGCTTTCATCGACGACGTGCCCGCCGAAGCCTGGGAGAAGATCGGCCAGCTTACGCAGGAGTCGTCGGTCATGGTCACCGGCACCGTGCGCAAGGACGAGCGTGCCCCCGGCGGCTACGAAATCTCGGTGAAAGACCTCGACGTATTCCAGGTCGCCGGGGCCGACTTCCCAATCTCGAACAAAGAGCACGGCGTCGGCTTCCTGATGGAGCACCGCCACCTGTGGCTGCGTTCCAACAAGCAGCGGGCGGTCCTGCGCATCCGGGCCGAGGTAGTCAAGGCCGTACGCGACTACCTGGACGACCACGGCTACGTACTGGTGGACACACCGATACTCACCCCCGCCGCCTGCGAAGGCACATCCACGCTGTTCGAGACCGACTATTTCGGCACCCCGGCCTACCTGGCCCAGAGCGGCCAGCTCTACAACGAGGCCGACATCTTCGCTTTCGGCAAAGTATATTGCTTCGGCCCCACCTTCCGCGCCGAGAAAAGCAAGACCCGCCGCCACCTGATGGAGTTCTGGATGGTGGAGCCGGAAGCCGCCTGGATGGAGCTTGACGGCCTCATCGAGCTTGAGCAAAGCTTCGTCAGCTATATCGTACAGACGGTCCTCGAAAAGCGTAAAGCCGAGCTAGAACTGCTTGAGCGCGATATCTCGAAACTGGAGAACGTACTAGAGCCTTTCCCCCGCATCACCTATGACCGGGCGCTCGAAATCCTCAAGGAAAACGGGCTTGAGGTGCAATGGGGTGACGACTTCGGCGGCGACGAGGAAACGGTGCTCGCCTCCCAGTACGACCGCCCCCTCTTCATCACCCACTACCCGGCCCACGCCAAGGCGTTCTACATGCAGCCCGACCCTGGGCGTCCCGAAGTGGTGCTGTGTGCCGACCTGATAGCCCCTGAGGGCTACGGCGAGATTTGCGGCGGCTCCCAGCGCATCCACGACGTCACCCTGCTGGAACAGCGCATCCAGGAGCACAACCTGCCCCGCGAGGCGTTCGAGTGGTACCTGGAGCTTCGCAGGTACGGCTCCGTGCCTCACTCCGGCTTCGGCATGGGCATCGAGCGCGTGGTAGGCTGGATCTGCGGCGTCCCGCACCTCCGAGAGACGATCCCCTTCCCCAGGATGCTGGACAAAATATACCCGTAGGGTTCTGAAACGTGGTTCTGAAACGTGAAACGAGAAACGTGATGCGGCAGGGCCACATAGTACTTAATCCGCGACAGAGCCGCCCTTATATACTAGGGGTGGCCCTATTGTTCTTACACGTACTATGTTACCCTTACCCCATCACGTTTCACGTTTCACGTTACCGGGTTGAAACTAATACGTATCTAGTTTCGTTAATTAGGTACAAGGGCCGATCAACAGGGCACAAGGTTTGCTTTATACAAGTATTACAGGGCAAATGCCCGAACTAAATCCAGGAGAGCGGCCGGGGACTTATCAACAATTGTGCAAAACACATCAATGCGGCTGAATTTCGTATAATTGTAGTGAGGGACACGTAGCGGGCTGTATCGTACGTCGAGCGAGTGACCTCAACTAGAAAGGGGCAAACAAAATGGCCGAGATTACCAGCAATAAGAAAGCGCGAAAAGGTAAGGCCGCAAAGGATACAGTCAAGGTCGAGTCTGGTCCGGTTGTGGTGGAAGAGCTTGAGGGCTTCACCCCCGAAGAAGTCGCTCACATGTCCGAGATCCGCGACAAGATACGGGCAGGGCAGTACAGCGACCTCACCAAAGAGTACCGCAAGCTGCTCTTCGTCCAGTGGCTCATCGACCACGACAAGCTGAGAAGCTGAGCATAATATATCAAGGCAAACAAAGAAGGCTACCCGGTGCGGGTAGCCTTCTTCACTTGGTACAAGTCGCCTCCTAAGAGATACCTGCTATGTTTCTACTCCTCCAATGCCCAGCGCAACTCTTCGTCGCCCAGGATCGGGTCGAAGTGCAACACGAGGTCGGTGGCATCTTCCGGTATCTCGTAAGCGATTTCGCCGGTCAATTCCTCGCCCGCGGGTACGTTGCCGTCCAGGGACGTTTCGACGCCCGCTGTGAAGGACTGGTCGAAGTCAGTACCGTTACCGCCGTCGTCCTTCACCGAGAAGTTGAGCAGGCTGCTGACGATCTTCTCTTCGTCGGTGGTGTTGGCGGCCGTGATGTTGATAATCAGGTACTCGTTGCCCGCGTCAGGCGAAAGCAGGCCGGAGCTTGTGCGGCGGAACGAATTGACGGTTATCTCCAGGCCGTCGCTCTCGCCGGTATCCCCTACCGCCAGAAGCTCACCCGTGTTCGTGTCACCCGAGTCCCCTTCTGGAGTGGGGTCGCCGCCCGCGTCGTCATCGCTGGGAGGGCTGTAGCTTTCCAGGATTCGTGAGAATGTCTCCCCGTATGCATCGGTGGCGTCAGGCTCGCTGATGAACATCAAGATGTAGAGGCCGGTGCCGCGCTGCTCGATGAAAGCCGTACCGTCGAAAGCGGCACCCTGCTGCTCGAACGTAAAGTCGAGGCGGGTGCTGCCGTCGGGCTGCTCCTCGCGGCCGGTCTCTTCGTAGCCGGTGAAGCTGCCCGCAAGCTGCGTGCTGGCTATCTCCACAAGCTGCTCAGGATCAAGCTCGGCCCCGACGTCGGCATAGGTCACCTGCACGAAGGCATCGTTGGTGGGTGCGAAGAACTGCACGTTGGGCGCGAGGTCCTCGTTTACGGTCCAATCGGCCGGATAATCTATGCTCCAGTTGCCCTCGTCGGAGGTATAGGTCTCCCAATCGCCATCGGCGGCAGGCTCAGGCGTGCTGGTAGCCCTCGCGGTCCGAGTGTTGGTAGCGCGGGCTGCTCGGGTGTTGGTAGGCTCGGCATCGCCTCCCCTCGGTGTGCGGGTGGCGCGAGGCGTGCGCGTGGGGTTAGCGTCGTCGCCGGCGCGGGTGGTATTGGTCGGTGCCGGGGTATTGGCCGGTGCGGGGGTATCGCCGCAGGCAGCAAGCGTGAATAGCGCGATGAGCGCCACCAACACCAGCCCCAAATACTTGGCCGGTCGATTCATTAGAACTTCCTCCTTAACGTTATGACAGTCAAC
Source organism: Chloroflexia bacterium (assembly GCA_036386675.1). GTDB lineage: Bacteria > Chloroflexota > Chloroflexia > QHBQ01 > JADMIH01 > JADMIH01. The sequence goes on from DASVVE010000075.1 coordinate 18,770, forward strand.
ATCTGAAAACCCGTAAGTTCGTAAAACGTATGTGAGAGCGCCAACGGTCCAGACATTATAGCATGAAAACCGCGCTTGGCACCCTCTAATCTACGCTGAACGAGACGAAAACGCCAAGACGCCAAGACGCGGAGAACGCGCCAAGGTTAGGAATGGTTATAGTGGAAGCAAAAGAAGCAGGGTACGACACCTGTAGCCTGCTCCTCTTTGTACTCTCCAAACCTTAACTACTCTTGGCGCGTTCTCCGCGTCTCCGCGTCTTGGCGTTTCCGTACTTTACGGGTTGTAGGACGGCGGCCCGATGCCTGGGATGGGGGTGGGTGGGGCGCTTGGCCGGCGCGGCTGGTTCTGGTTGTTCTGGTTGTTCTGGTTGTTCCTGTTGTTTGAAGGGGCCGAGCGCAGTTGCTTGTTGTTGTCCTTATAGGTGGTGCAGCCCTTCGGCGGGGCGTCCTTCAAGAAGAGGTCGCGCACGGTACCCTTGTTGGAGCAGGCCGAGGCCGTAATTAGTCCTTCCGGCTGCACGAACTCGCGCTGCACCTTGCCGTCAACTTTCACCAGTTCCTGGAAATCCGACACCGAGTAGAACTTCTCCATCACGTTGTGCCACACCACGGCGGCACCAATCGCGCCCGTCACCTTGAGCATCTCCGAATTGTCGCTGTTGCCTACCCACACGCCCACCGTCAGGTTCGGGGTGTAGCCCATCGTCCAGCTATCGCGGTTGTCGTCGGTCGTGCCGGTTTTGGCTGCCGACTGGAAACTGGTCTTGAGAGGGCTATTGGCACCGAAGGCGGGCGTGCGGGCCTTGTTATCCGACAGGATCGAGGTGATCATGTAGGCGTGGCGAGGGTCGAGCGCCTGGGTGCCCGGTACGTTCGGGTCTAGCTGGTAGATCGTGCGGTCCTGGGCATCTACGATCCTGAGAATAGGATTAGCAGGCACGGCCATACCACCATTCGCGAAGGTCGAATACGCGGTGGTCATGTCAAGCAAGGTCACTTCGCCGCCACCCAGCGTGAGCGAGAGGCCATACCAGCTTGTGCCCCGGTTGAGGCCCTGGATGCCCATCGCGTGGGCCGTGTCAATCGTCTCTTGCACGCCCGCGAATTGTAACGCCTTCACCGCCGGGACATTAAACGAGTTAGCAAGCGACTCGCGCACCGTAACCCAGCCGTGGTCGCGGCCGTCGTAGTTCTTGGGTGCGTAGGGCTTCTGGCCTGGGTTGGGGAACTCGGTCAGCGTATCGAGCAGCACGGTGCCCGGCGTCCAACCCTTCTTGAAGGCGGCCGCGAAGGTGATAGGCTTGAACGACGAGCCGGGTTGGCGCTCGCGCGTCGCCACGTTCACCTGGCCGTCTATGGCCGTGTCGTTGTAGTCCACCGAGCCGACCATGCCCAGGATTTCGCCCGTACGCGGCTTCATCAGCACGATGGCCGCGTTGGTCGCCTTCTGCTTGCGCAACTCGTCAATGCGGTCGCGGGCTACCTGCTCGGCGGCTTCTTGCACTCGCAAGTCGAGCGTGGTGTATACCTTCAGGCCGAGGTCGAGCGCCTGCGGGCCGTACTTCTTCTCCAGGTACTCTTTCACATAATAGACGAAGTGTGGGGCCTTGATGTTCATTTCGTACGGCCTGAGCGCCACAGGCTCAGCCTTCGCCGTCGCATGCTCTTCCGCGCTCACCATGCCTAGCTTGAGCATCTGGTTGAGCACATAGACCTGGCGTGTCTTAGCATCCCCTTGGTTGATGAAGGGGTCGTACTGGCTGGGGGCCTGTACGAGTCCGGCCAGCAAGGCGGCTTCCGACAGGGTAAGCTCGGACGCCTTCTTATTGAAGTAGGTCAAAGCGGCCGCTCCAATGCCATATGCCCTGTGCCCGTAGTAGTTCTGGTTCAGGTACATCTCAAGGATCTCGTCCTTGGAGTACGTCTGCGTCAGTTGTATCGCCAGCGCCGCCTCTTTGACCTTGCGGCTCCACGACCGTTCCTGGGCTTCGTCCGGGTCGAGCACTATCTGCCGCACTACCTGTTGCGTAATCGTGGAGGCACCGGAGGAGCCATCGCCGCTCAGGTTGATCGACACAGCGCGCAATATACCCACCGGGTCGATTCCGACATTCGTGTAGAAGTTCGCATCCTCCGCCGCGATGGTCGCGCTGATCACCAGGGGCGATATCTCATCCAGGTCCAGTTCTTCGCGGCGGCCGGTCTCTTCGTCTACGAGGTCGTAAAGTAGGTTGTTGTTGCGGTCGTAGATCTTGGTGGTCTGCACCGTGAGAGCATAATTGCTCTGCGAGAGGCTCTCCGGATCGACCGGGGGCAATTGGCTGATGTAAAGGCTCGCGCCCGCCACGCCCGCGCCCATGCCACCCGTGAACAGTACCGTGAAGAGCAACATCATCGCCAGTGCGATACGGGCGAAAGCTATCGCCGCGCCACCCTTGCCGTACCGCTGGGCGGCCGCCTGGCTGCGGGTGTAGCCCACGCGAGAGGTGGAGCGCAGCGTACGGTGTCGCATGAGGAAGGGGGGCAGGTCGCGCCTGTGCACCGAGCGGCGGCGAGAAGGCGCGGGCACCAGCATGGGAGCATCTTGCCCCAGGCGGTAGCGTATCCGCATCAGGTCGGTCTCGCGCAGGTGGGAGGTCGTGGGCCGCTGGGTAACAGAAGCCGCCAGGAGGCCGGTATCGCGCATCAGGCGGGCCTTGTGCCCGTTCCCGTTGCCGTTGCCATTACTATGACCGTTCCCGTTGCTGTGGCCGTTACCATTGTGGCCGTTGTGGCCGTTGCCGTTCTCGTGCGCATCGAGGTCCAGGTCCAACAGCCCGGTCTGCCCCACCCGCACCTTCACAGGGCGCACCTGTGTGAGGCGAGTGGTGCCGTTGGTGCCGTTGGTGCCGTTGGTGCCGTTGGTGCCGTTGGCAGCATGCTTACCGTTGCCATTAGAGTGGCCGTTGCCGTTGCCGTTGCCGTTGCCATTATGGCCGTTGCTCACGACCGGCAACTCCTGGGTATCCTTCGCAACATCGACATGCTGAAACCCAACGCGCGCCTTTATAGCGGGAACCGGCGTAGCGCCGTCCCCACCGTCATGAGAACCGTTGGTGGTATGCGTCTTTATCTTGTTTTCTCTCTGTGTTTTATTGGACATAACTTGACTACCAATATTATAGCGTACTATGTAAACACCAGGGCAAGGTGCAAAACTAACATAAGCAGGATATATACCCAAATACAAAAAGCCTCCTACGACGTCGGAGGCCTTCATCTATACGATACCATCTTGTGGGGCCAATCGTCAAGGTATGCGGGTCCAACCAACGCAACTCTGCCGCTACAGCCGGTGTAGCAATCACAGCGGCCAAAGCCCCCCTCTGTCATTCTTCACTGCGTTCAGAATCTCGTCCTCCATGTGGGTGTTGCCCCTTTCTCCAAGAGCATGCTGGTTCTAGGGTGTGTACTGTAGGAAATGGGTATTTGGGTGCTGAGGGACGAGATTCTTCACTCCTTCAGAATGACAAGGAAGGAGCTTGGCCCCTCTATCCGGCTTTGGCACAAACGTACCCCATGGGAAAGCAAGAGGTGAGATAAGGCGTCCCGTTTGTCAACAATGGAGCTATCCGGTAAAATAGCTTACAGCGCTTACATTTAATAGTATCAGGGGAGGCACCCTTTTGGCAGCAAACGATATTACACCAACCACCCGCGACCTGGAGCGCCTGATAGACTGGATGCGCCGCTCAGGCCGCCCGCAGACCATCAGTTCGCTGGTCCGCCGCTACCTGGAAATGGCACGCGAGGAGCGCGGCATCAGGGACGCAGCGAAGTAACGCAGATATAGGTGACGAGTGACGAGTGATCAGTTACTCGTCACGTGTTATGAGTGACGAGCTATGAGTCGAGGAGCAGCAGGCAGCATGGAAACAGAGACGCAGATAGCGTTCGAGGGAACAAAAGAAGAGAAGGAGATAGCAGCCCGCGCCTTCGAGGTGATGAAGCGTAAAGGCATGCTCTTCGGGGCCAACGCGCCTATCAAGATGAGCGCGGACGCCATCGTCAAGGCGCTCACCAAGGAAGGCGGGGCCATGTCGGGGCGTAACGCCGCCGATTTGACGCCGAGACTGATCTCCGCACTTGAGAAGAACCCCGCAGTATTTGGCCGCGAGGCCGGCGGCGACTTCGTCACTACCAAGTCGGGCCGGGCACCTCACAGCCAGAACGGCGGGCAGAACACCCACACCTTCAAGCAGCGTCTCAACACTGAGGCGACCACGCTCGATGCCGGGGCTTCCCGCGAGTACGTCGAGACCCTTATGAACAGGGCCGCCGAGCGCGAGGCTTTCATCGACACCCTGGCCGATATGCCCGCGCCGCCCACGCCCCGCAATACGCCCCACCTGCCACCTCAGCCGCACAAGCCGGTAGAGTTCCAGACGCTTATCCCGTCGCACCTGATACCGAAGCCGCCCGTAGTGGAGGAGCCGGACGAGGAACCTAGAGAGGAGCCTGTACAGCCCGCACCGCAACGTGCTACGGAACCGGCAGCGCCCACACCGACCACGCCGAGCGTCCCCGCACCCGCTACACCTGCCGCCGCGCAAACCCCAACTGCCTCCGCACCCGCCTCTGCTCCCACAGGTACCCCTGCGGTGCCCGCGCCCACTCAGCCGCAGACAGCCGCGCCCGCCACTCAACCGGCGGCCACAACAGGGACGACCCCGCCTGCAACCGAGGCCCCCGCGAGGCGGCCTGAAGAAACAGCCGCGCCCAGACCCGCTGCCACAACACCGGCTACCGGAGTAGCGCCCGCGGCTTCTACCGCCCCGCCCACGGTTGCACCGGCCACCGGGTCCGCCCAGCCTGCTACTCAGCCGCGCCCGCAAACCCCGTCTGCCCAACCACAGCCCACGGAGGCGAGGCCCGCTGCCGCGCAGCCCGCGGTCGACACGCCCCCGGCGCGGCCCAAGCCCGCACCTGCTGCCCCGGCTGCACCCGTCGCGCCCGTAATTACCGGCCCTATAGAAGTTACCGTGCAAACGGCAGGTGGTCCGGTCACTATCGACCTCACCAGGTCCCTGGACGAGCTTCTAGAGAACGAGGCCGTGGTTGCCACGCTCGAAGGGACGATTGGCACGATGCTGGAGAGCGACACGCGTATCGTCCGGTTCGGCTCGGAGATCTTCGTGGAGGAAGCGACCGAACGCTTCAGCAAGGGGGACTTCCGCCGCATCCGCGAGTACCTGGAGGAGCCTGAGACCGGCGGCGTGGCCTCCGACCGCGACATCATGACCGACGTGCTGGGCCGCCGGGCCGAGCACCCCGACTACGACCGCGCTCGCTTCTCGCTGAATACCAAGCTGCTCAGGGAGAAGAAGGACTTCGAGTTCGTGGGCATCGACACCGACCGGCTCTGGATCATCGCCAACTCCTCGCCCGCTACCCACCCGGTGCGCAAGCCCGCTGAAATCGGCCAGGACTACCGCTACCTCGAAGACCCGGCCATCCAGTCGGTTGAAGACGAGGATGCGGCCGAGGTCCCGGCATACGAGCACTCGCTGACCTACTACGAGTACGAGAACGGCGTGCTGCCCTACGACCGCCGCTTCAAGCGGATCTTCCCAGGCGCGGTCTTCGAGGACCAGCGTGCCTCCCTCATCAGGTTCGAGATACCGCAGCTGTACGGCGCGCTCATCGCGGAGCTTCGCTACCCAACCGGCAACCGGGGCGGCTTCATCATGGGCCTGAACGAGCTTTTCACCGGCCACCTGGTGCCGGGCGCGAGGTTCCAGATCGTGCCCACTGACCGCGGTGAGGATGTATTTGAGGTCCGCTACACCTCGGTCAAGGAGCGCGAGGAGAACCTGCTGCAACTTGACGAGAGGCGCGGCCGCTACGTCTTCCGCCCCGTGTCGTACTCGGTGGAGACCGACCCGGCCATGCTGCTGACCGAGACCAAGTTCGGCAAGCTGCACAACCAGAAGAAGCTGGAAGAAGGCGAGCGCAAGAAGCCCGACCTGATTATCATCAATGCCTTCGAGGCCGTCGGTGAGGACCTGGACGGCAAGCGCTGGGCCTTGTTCGACGACATCTTCCCGGTAGTAAACATAGAGCGCCCCATCTCCCCAACGTGGCTCAGGACGCTACTCTCCGGCGCTTACCCCTACTTCTACGCCGACGAAACCAACGAAGGCGCCTACTTCTACGACGCATCTAAGAAACCATCGTAAGAACTGAAACGTGGTTCTGAAACGTGAAACGTGAAACGTGATGCGGTAGGTGGTACAGGTTCTGATTAAGTAAGCAGTGTCGCACCAGTACCAAAGGCGACCAAGTTTCACTAGCAGAACTAAGCCACCCTCACCGCATCACGTTTCACGTTTCACGTTTCAGAACCACGTTTCAGAACCACCACTAGAGGAACAGGAACAGAAAATGGCGACATTCAACGAGAAATTGGACGCGGTAGGCAGGGACAAACGGCCCACCCATGCGGCCCTTACTTTCCTTAGCGACCTGGGAAGCTCGGAGCGGTCGGACTTCCGCGAGAACTGGCCCGCGCTACCCACCGAGCGACGGAGATTTATAGTGCACGAACTTGTACAAATGGCGGAAGACAATATAGACCTCGATTTCAGGCACGTCTTCCTGGTAGCCCTGGAAGACGCGAACCCCGAAGTACGCACCACGGCCATCGAGGGACTGTACGAGGACGAAAGCAGGCTGCTGCTCGGCAGGCTGCTCGATATGCTGAGGCGCGACTCTGATGAAGGCGTGCGCGAGGCGGCAGCGAAGGCGCTTGGCCGCTTCACCTACATCGCTCACTGCACCGACAAGCTGGGCGCGAACGGCGAGAGACTGCGCCAGGCACTGCTCGATTCGGCCAACGACGAGAACGAAGATAGTGACGTGCGCCGCCGCGCGATAGAGTCGCTCGGCTACTTCCACGGCGACAAGGAAGTGGAGGGGCTGATTTCCGGCGCGTATGAGAGCGGTGGGTTGCAGGCTGAGAGCGCCCTGTTCGCTATGGGCCGCAGCCTGGACGAACGCTGGGAGCAGGTAGTGCTGGACGAGTTGGAAAGCTCCCGGCCTGCCATGCGTTTCGAGGCAGCCCGCGCCGCCGGGGAGATGACCCTGGCCGACGCCTTACCCTTCCTCACCCGCATGATAGACGACAGGGACACCGAGGTGCGGCTGGCAGCCATCCTGTCTCTGGGGCAGATAGGGGGCAAACCGGCCAGAGAAGCCTTGAACAGGGCGCTGAAGAGTTCCGAGCCTGCCATCCGCGAAGCCGCCCAGGAAGCGATAGACGAAATGGAGTTCAGCGCGGACCCACTTGCGATGAGGGGATAGTTGGACGATAGACGATAGACGATAGACGATAGCCGATAGACGATAGACGATAGACGATAGACGATAATAGGAGACGGAACCGCCAAGACGCCAAGGACGCAAAGAACGCGCCAAGGTTTAGGATTGTTGTTGGCAAGAGTGCTGGCTTGTACCCACTCGCTACTCAGTCCTCAGTCCTCATTACTCCTATCGTCCATCGTCCATCGTCCATCGTCCATCCACCCAATTTGCCGCTTGATTGATACAATTAGCAACATTTTAAGGTATAATCAGGTCATATACGAGCCAGCATCATTGAAACCGGCCATAAAATATCAATGGAGATTACAGAATGTCACACAATGTAGGCGTATTCGTGGACGTGTCGAACCTCTTTTACTCGGCCAAGTCCGCGGGAGTAGAAGTAAATTACTGTAGGCTATTGGAGCACGCGGCAGCAGGCCGTGACCTCATCAGGGCCTCTGCTTACACGGGCGTCGATCCCGAAAACCCCAACCAGCGCAAGTTCATAGATTTCCTACGGGCCAACGGCTACAAGGTCATCTGCAAGGACATCCACAAGTACGAGGGTGGCCGCATTAAGGCTAACCTCGATATAGAGATGGCCGTGGACATCATGCTCCTGTCCGAGAACCTGGACGTGGTCGTCCTGGTGAGCGGCGACGGCGACTTTGTACGCCTGATAGACGCGGTGCAGACCAAGGGCGTACGTTGCGAGGTGATAGGCTTCGGCATCAGCACCTCCAACGAGCTAATTGACGTGGCCGACCAGTTCACCGAAATCGGCAGCCTCCCCGGCATCTTCCGCAACGCCCCCTCCGGTCCCGGCGTGCATATCAAGAGCATGCAAGGAGCGGGATCCGACTCGCGTAGCGTATACGCCTATAGCGCCTACAGCATCAGCACGAACACCGGCTACGGCGTGCAGCCCGAACGGGTGTCAGGTGAAAGGGAGCGCGAGCGCCTCCGCGCCGGTGGTGAGCGGCCCCAGCCATACTGGGACCAGCGCGAAGGCCGCCAGCAGCAGCTAGAGGGCCACGGCGGCTACGATTACGCCACCCACGACGAGTTCTCGCTGCCCGACGCCGACGCCTGCGCCGACGTGCATTCCATCCCCTTGCCGCGCCCGCACCAGGGACAGTTGCCCAACGGCAACGCCTCCGGCAGGCGTGAGTAGTAGCGGTCATACGGCGTCCGCACAGAACGTGGGCCACACACCCCAGGCAACCGGCAAAGAGTTCTCCCTGATTTCCCCCTCGCGTCCCGCCGATTGGGACCGTGGCATGTCTGCGGCCGGGGCAAGCCTGTTGCAGTCGTGGAGCTGGGGCGAGTTCAAGAAGCAAGCCGGGTGGTCGCCTCTGAGGCTGGCACTTCGCCAGGGGAACAGCACGCCTGAGATTGCAGCCCAGCTATTGTTCAGGTCGGTCCCGCGCGTGCCGCTGCCTCTATCGGTCGGGTATATACCACGCGGACCAGTAGCCATGCCCGGCGCGAGCGTCGATGAGCGGGCAGAACAAGCCTTCTGGGCCGGGATACACAGGGCCGCCGGAAAGCGCGGTGCTATCTTCCTCAAGGTAGAGCCGAACGTCGAGATTGGCGAGGGGACCGCAAAGGCGGACGTAGACCGCAAGATGCAGGCGCTTGGCTTCCAACCTTCCGGGCGCTTGCAACCCGCTCGCACCATCGTGCTGGACCTCAACAAGAGCGAGGACGACCTGCTCAAGGCGATGAAGCCCAAGACGCGCTATAACCTGCGGCTGGCCGGGCGGCGTGGCGTGGTCGTGCGCAGGGCCGGAACCGCGGAAGACCTTCGAGCGTTTTACAATTTGCTGGAGGTAACCGGCGAGCGGGATGAGTTCGGCATCCACACCTTCCCGTACTACGAGCAGATGTGGAAGGTGTTCGGGCCGCATGCTGACAACAGCGCGCTGGTGCTGCTGGCAGAGCACCCGGACGAGCAAGAACGGGCGGAGGGACCAATTGCGGGCCTCCTGGCGCTCAAGTTCGGGCGAGAGGCCATCTACATGTACGGGGCCTCGGCCAATCGCGGGCGCGAGCACATGCCCACATACTTGCTGCAATGGGAAGCGATACGCTGGGCGCGGGGGCAAGGTTGCACCCTATACGACTTCTGGGGCATCCCAGACGCGCCCACTGAGGACGATGCTGAAGCCACTGGAACGGGCGATTCGGTTTCCCCAGTCAATACACGTTCCGGCCTGCGTGGTGTATACTGGTTCAAGAAAGGCTTTGGCGGCAGAGAAATAGAGTACCCCGGCGCGTATGATTACGTGTATAACCGTTTAGGGTACGCACTCTGGATGCGCTGGCGCGGAGCCAACCTCGGCTAGGTCCCAATCGTACGCGACACGTGACAGCGTACGCCCGGCAAACTTTCTACGGACAAGGGCTTGATGAGAAAAATCATTGTAATACTGGCCCTGGCACTCCTGGGCGCAACATTACTGGGCAGCATGCCCTCGAACGGCCGCGTGGGTAGCGTCACCGGGGCAGCCGAGGACGTGGGCGGCAAGATCGCCTACACCAGGGGCGGGGCCATATGGCTCTATACCGGAGGCAGGGAAGTCCGGCTTACCAAGGGCCCTGCCGACGAGCAGGACAAGCGTGATGCCATGCCCGCCTTCTCCCCTGATGGCACGGAGCTAGCTTACATCCGCTTCGATGAGGGCTTCTCGGACCTCTACACGCTCGACGTTGACGACCCCGACGATCCCACTGCCCTGACCGACTACAGGCCGAATGGCGTCGAGACGGGCGACCTGGGCACCGGCGGTCAGCTTGGTTACGCCGAGCAGGCGCTGTGGGCGCTCTATCCCGCGTGGTCGCCTGATGGCGAAGCTATAGCCTGGACCCACGACAGGGGCATAGAGTACCCCGGTCTCTTCTTGATAGACCCCGACGGCGACAACCCGCGCAGGGTTAGCTTCCTGGACCACAGCACGCAGGCGATAGAACGCGTTAGCTGGTCGCCCGACGGCACGCAGATAGCAGCCAGCAACTACGTGGGCACGGGGGGCAAGGGGCAGATATGGGTGCTCACGCTGGAAACGGACCGTTGGGTAGACTACACCAGCGCCAAGGACGGCGCGTACGACCCCGCATGGTCACCTGATGGAGAGTGGATAGCCTTCGTGCAGCGCGAAGGCACCAACCACAACATCTACGTGATGCGCGCCGACCCGGATGGCTGGGAAGGCAAAGGCACCGAACCAACCCTCTACAAGCTCACCACCGACGGCGCTTCCCGCTCGCCCGCATGGTCGCCAGACGGCACAAAGCTGGCCTACATCGGCCTGGAAGACGCTACTTTCGACCTCTACGCCGCCGATTTCAGCGTGACCGGCACCTTCCCCTCGTTAGAGAACATCGAGCGTCTCACCGACAACGCCAACGTCGAAGCGCAATGGGGACTTAGCTGGGGGCCGTAGCTGAAACGTGAAACGTGAAACGTGATGCGGTAAGGGTCATGGGATACTGAAAAAGATGGAAGGGTGGTTCATGTGCTATGAGCCGCTTTTTCTTGGGTCTGAGACTGCTATATATTGGAAGCTATCACCAGAACAAGGTGGAGGAGATTAGCACCCCAAGGCCCACCTTGTCATTCTGAACGCAGTAAAGAATCTCGTCCTCCAGCACCCAAGTACCACCCTTCTTTTACCCATACAGTCCTTCAGGAAAGAAGAAACACCCCGGTAGAGGACGAGATTCTTCACTGCGTTCAGAATGACAGGATGGGGCCATGTGCCGATGTTCGACAACGTTGTTTTGAGATGGCTTGTAAACAGAATTCTTAAGGGAGGAACGCAACGTTGGATAACATGCCCAAGGGAGGCATCTCAGTGGAAGGCGCGCCGGACATTCCGGGCCTGACCTTCCGCCACTTCCGCGATGAAGAGGACTACCAGGCGATCCTGGATGTCAACACCCGCAGCAAGATAGCCGACGGTATGGGCCACGACCTGCACACTATAGATACCCTCAAGCATGTCTACGGCCCCAGCCCGACCCACGACCCGACGAGAGACGTGCTACTCTCTGAGATAGACGGCAAACTGGTAGGCTTTACCCGTGTTTTCCGGGAGCGCCTTCAGGAGGACGGCTCCAGGGTTTACTGGCATTTCGGGTTTGTAGTGCCGGAGTGGCGAGGCAAAGACATAGGCACCACACAGGTACACTGGGCTGAGGCTCGTGCGCGTGAGATCGAAGCCGCTCGCGACGAGGCTCCCGGCCAGGCCGCCGCCTCGCTCAGTACCGCCACCGAAACCGGCATGCAAGCCGCCGAAGACCTGCTCACCTCCCAGGGTTACGAGCCTGTACGCTACAACTTTTTCATGATAACGGACGACCTCGATCACATCCCGGACGTGCCCATGCCGGAAGGTCTGGAAATACGCCCCGCCCTCCCGGAGCACTACCGCGCTATATGGGAGGCCAGCGCCGAGGCCTTTCAGGACCACTGGGGTGCAACCGAAGTAGATGAGTCCGACTACGAGCGCTTTCTCGCGGACCCCAGGAACGAGCCGCGCCTGTGGGTGGTCGCCTGGGACGGAGACCAGATAGCAGGGTCGATCCTCAACTTCGTCAACTACGACTACAACGAGCGCACCGGCCAGAAGCTAGGCTATACCGAGTTCATCAGCGTGCGGCGGCCGTGGCGCAGACGCGGCCTTGCCAAGGCAATGCTGGCCCGCAGCATGCAGGTGCACAAGGACAACGGCATGACGCAGACGGCCCTCGGGGTTGACACCGAGAACCCAAGCGGTGCCCTGGCCCTCTACGAAAGCATGGGCTACAAGGTCGTCTCACGGTCCACGACCTATCGCAAGCCTCTTTAGAGCGTGTTATGAACTTTGGAGAGGGGGCAACCGTGGTAAACTCCCCACTACAAGCGGGCGCTGTTGCTCGCCGCATTGTTGAATTAGGAGAACATTAGTGCTAAAATAGTGTCGGGTTAGATCTAGCGTAATCAGACCGAAACATCTGTTGTAAGAACGTGGACGCTCATATTCTCGTGTGATAGGAGGAACCTTGGCTAACGACACAAACGCCATTCGAGTGATGCTGGAAACCGGACCGAAGGGCAAGAAGGTGGTGGCGGTGGCACCGGACTGGCCCGGTCTAGCGCGCGGGGCAAAGACCGGGGAGGCTGCGGTCGAACGCTTACTCTCCTACGTTCCACGTTATGCACCGGTGGCGAAGCTGGTAGGGATGGAGGCCGAATTTGCGACCGGCTCGACCGGCAGCGCCGTCGACGTTGTCGAGCACTATCAGGGCACCGGCTCGACCGACTTCTGGGGTATCTCGTTTGGGTTCTCAAGTATCGACCGGCAAACCGTGTCATCCGAAGAGTTGGAGCGTGAACTGACGCTGATGCGGGCATGCTGGACCTTTTTCGATGGTGTGCGTTCGCGCGTGTCGGCTGAGTTGAAGCGTGGTCCGCGCGGCGGAGGGCGAGATCGGGACCGCATCGTCCGTCATGTGCTTTTCAATGAGCAGGACTGGGCCCCGCGGGACAGACCTAAGGAGGATCAGGAGGCGATACTGACCGAGGAGGGATTGAAGGCGCATCGCGAGGCCTATTGCAATGCAATTCGGGAGCTACATTCCCAGAACAAGATGGCCCGCAAGTGGCCGCTGCGGTACCTGATCCGGCACACCGCCTTTCACACCCTCGATCACGCCTGGGAAATGGAAGACAAAGATCTGACTGCTAGATGATGGATCAACGCCGATTTTCGTCCCCTAGTCTCACGATTTGACAACCGCAACGTACAACAGGAGCTAAGGGAGTGAAGCATGTTACTTGAGGATAAAAATGCAGTGGTCTACGGCGCTGCAGGGGCAGTTGGCAGCGCCGTAGCGCGGGCCTTTGCGCGGGAGGGCGCACATGTGTTTCTGGCGGGCCGCACCGCCGCTACCCTTGAAGCACTGGCCGGAGAGATCGGAGCCACGGGAGGAAAAGCGGACTTCGACGTGGTTGATGCGCTCGACGAGCAAGCCGTCGAAAGCTTTGTCAGCAGCGTAGCACAGCGGGCCACTGGCATTGATATATCCTTTAACGCTATTGGTCTGGAAGATGAGCAAGGGCTGCCGCTTATCGAGATTACACAGCAGAGTTTTGCGCAGCCTGTAAACATCGCACTGACAAGCCACTTTTACACGGCAAACGCGGCCACGCGCCACATGGCTAAGAACAGGTCGGGCGTTATCATGGCGATCACCGCCAACGCGGCGCGTATGGCGCAAGCTAATATGGGGGGCTTTGGTGTGGCCTGCGCCGCTATCGAGGGTTTTTGCCGCCAGTTAGCGGCGGAAGTAGGGCCGCACGGTATTCGCGTGGTTTGCATCCGCTCGTCCGGCTCGCCCGATGCGCCTGGTCTGGCTCAAGTATTGAACCAGCACGCCGCTAACGCCGGTATATCGCGTCAGGAGTTTGAGGCTAGATTCGCTGCGAGCACTTTGTTAAAGCGGCTGCCGTTGCTGGCCGAGGTAGCAAACGTGGCCGTGCTGATGGCCTCTGATCTTGCCAGCCCAATCACCGGCGCGGTTGCCAATGTAACCTGTGGCGAGATCGTGGACTAGATTGCTCCATCAATATCGTTGGGTAGTACATAGAGGACGATCGGGCAGGCGCGGCCTAGTAGCGAGCCGCGCTCCGTAGTGACACCGCCGAGCGCTCGCAGTTGCGCGATCTGTGCAGCCGGGTGCCGGGGTTTGATAACCGCTTTCTCGACACCTGCCGCGGCTATGTGCTGGAGCAGCTGAACGGGGATGATGTGGCGAGCTGGGTCTGGGCCAGTAAGTAGCCCTAATCCCGGCTCACAGCGAGTTCAATCCGGAGTTAGGTCTATAAAGGAGAAAAACATGAGTCATCCCGAACCCAAAGCAAAAGTCATGGTCGATTATCCATACAAACAGACCCAGCCCCCCATCGTAAACGCCAGCGCGCTCGGCTGGAGTGAAGTTGTGAAACTTCTCACCAATCCTAACGGCACAAGCTGGCTCTCGACCGTTAGCGGCGAGGGTCAGGTTCACACGGTCCCTATCGGGGCCTTCTTCGTCAACGAGACATATTATTTCAGCATGGGCCAGGGCACCCGCAAGCGCGCCAACCTGGATCAAAACCCAAGTTGCACCATCTGCATCCACGCCGGTGACTACGACATAGTCGCTGAAGGAACCGCCGCCATAACTCGCGACGAAACGAAAGTTCAGCAATTAGCAGCTTTCTGCCGGTCGGCAGGCTGGCCCGTCGAAGCCAGGGGCACCACCTTGGACGCACCCTATCATGCTCCAACTACCGGTCCCGCGCCCTATGACGTCTACGAAATGACCCTGCGAAAAGTCTTCGTCCTTGGCATCACCGATGAGGGCATCAGCCACTGCACCCGCTACATCTTCTAGTCTGGCTATCCGCAATTAGCAAGATGCCGCCTGAACACTCAGGCGGCATCTTTTTATGAGCCGAAAGGCAGGGTTGCAGGGGGCGCAGGATCAGTCCAAATCAGGGGGAATACCTTCTACATTCAGGCTCGTGACTACGAACGGCTGCCTGAGACGTTGGCGGGGCTGCATTTCGGCGCCTTCGCTATTCTGATGGCTGCTCGCTTCGTTCAACTTGTTCAGTTCCTCAACCCGCCTGGCTGCGGATGTTCATAACAGTCTCTAGGCACCATCGGCTGTGTCAAGAGTCGAAATTAGAGGCTAAAGGTAGCCCTTGTCATTCTGAGTACCTAGCTAAGGAAGGAATGCCAGCAAATAAACTAGTATACGGTTATATGGTTATACGGAGCATGGGGTGCCAGACGACGCCCACGATTGAAATCGTGGGCTACACAAAGCAAAGTCCCTGCGGGACTAGCTAATTGCAGGAGGGCCACTCTTGAGAGAGAAGGTGGGTAGAGGAGTCCCCTTGTGGGACTTTGCAGAGTGTAGCCCCCGATTTCAATCGCGGGGCGTCGCCTGGCACCTTGTTGCTGTACTGGCTGACATTTCTTCGTTAGCATGCTACTGAGCGTAGCGAAGAATCTCGTCCCTCAGCACCCAAATAGCACCTTTGTTTGGGGAGCATTCTGCCATAGGAAAGGTGAAACATTGGGGTGGGGGACGAGATTCTTCGCTGCGCTCAGAATGACAAGGGCCGATGTTGTGCTGCTCTCCTACGTTGTCATGGCCCTCTATAGGCATCTTGGCAGAGCCATAAAAACATCAAAAGGGCATCACACTTTGAGTTGTGATGCCCTTCTCATATGCGGTCTCTGGTAACACTAACCGCAGCACGTTTCACGTTTCAGAACCCCACGTCAGTCCCGCGTCGGCTCCGAGATATCCTGCAATACCTCGCCTGTCTCGGTGTCTTCGCTGCTGTCCTTCGTCGCGATGTCGCCTATGGAGACCACACCGACCAGCTTGCCGTCCTCTTTACCGTCTTCCGTGACCATGAGGCGGCGAATCTGGTGCTCGGACATGAGGCGGCGGGCCTCATCAACGTCGGCGTCGGGGGAGATGGTGACCACGTTGGGGGAGAGGAAGTCCTGCACGGAAGCCTCGTAGGGGCCAAGCCCGGCAGCCGTCACGCGGATGGTGATGTCCCTGTCGGTGATGACGCCCCGAAGCTCGCCGTCGCGGACCACCGGGATGATGCCAACGTCCAGGTCGCGCATCATACCTGCTACGTCACCAATGCTCGTGCCAAAGTTCACCGAATCGGGGTCTTTGGTCATAATGTCGCTAATCTTCATAATAGCTCCTTTGAGTGTAGGGCGAGGCGGGCACGCCCATGATTACTCTTGCATATAGCGCGGACTACCCGCGCACGTACAGTAAGGTGCACGACCCGTGCCAGCGACTGTAGCTATCAGAGCGCCCGCTAACCCCCCAGGAAGAAGTTAGCCGCCAGCGTGCCCAGCAACAGCGCAAACATCACAATAGAGCTTAGCATAGCCTGCTGCCTGTAACCGCCGCCAGCCACCGCCGCAGCAGACCCCACCTTGGCCTCGGCCCTCTCGGCACGCACGGCACTTCGCATGGCGGCATGGTAGTACATGTAAGCCCCGGCCAGCACCAGGCACAACTCGACGAAGGCGCTCAACCACGGCACCATCCAGAGGCCAAGCCCCAGGAGAGGCAGGTTGCCCGCGTTGCCCGGCAGTATGGGCATGTCGGGCCGGTGCACCAGCACATCGAGCAGCCAGTGCGATAAGACCATGAAGCCTATCACTAGGCCGTTGCGCCTGCCCCACGCCACCCCCGCCACAATCAAAGCGAGCAGGCTAATCGCCAAAGCGCCAACAAGCGAGTGCGAATACGGTGCGTCTATATGAAGCTCGCCATAGCCGAGGCCGCCACCCGTAGCCGAGCTAAAGCCCTCGATGCCCGCGGCATACGTGCCCAGGAACACGATATCGAGAAGGCTAGCCGCCAGCATAAGCGACCATAGCGGCACCTGAGGCTCCCGCGCCTTCACCATCGCCGCCAGCCCAAAATGTCCCGCTAACATCTCTCCCCCTTCGGAAGTGCCGAGTTTTGAGCGCCGAGTACCGAGTGGTATTTACTTACTCGGCACTCGGTACTCAGAACTCGGCACTCATCTAGTCTCGCCGTAGCGTCTTGCTGCGTTCGGCTATGCTGACGTACTTTGGCGTTTTGTCGTTAGGCTTCGGCCAGCGCAGCCGCGAATCGAGGTAGCCCAGCACCAGGATAAACAGCAGCATGGAAATAATAGTTACCAAGAAGCACCTCTTTTGGATTTGGAAATTGGAATTTCGAATTGCGAATTTAGTAGGTATCCATCAAATTCGCAATTCGAAATTCCAATTTCCAAATCCCGTTCACGTCCATTCTTCGATTGGGGCGATTACGATCCTGCCGCGCTTCATCTCGAAGCGTTTGACGACTGCCTTGATGGCCGGGACCAGCAATTCGCCCGTCACGTCGATTACGCCGGGGCCGCGCACCACGTACACGTCGTTGGCGGTGAGGGTCAGCACGTCCTCTATCTTGCCGATATAGCGGCGGGTGGTGTCGTACACGTCGAGGCCCACTATCTGGTAGAGGTAGTACGAGCCTTTGGGTAGCTTCTTCGCCTTTTCTATGGGCACCAGCACCCAGCAATTCTTCAGCACCTCCACCGCCTCAGGGGTGTCGACTCCCCTCACTTTGAGGAGCATCTGGCCCTTGTGGACGCGGGTAGTCTCTACCTGGAACGGGGTGGGCTTCCGGGGCGCTACCAGGCCCTGTGGAGTGCGGGTGCGGGGGCGCAACACCGGGCGGCGGCTAGTGGGGTCGCCTAAGTCCTCGTACTCATAAGGTGCGAGGATTACCTCGTCCATCTTTGCCAGGCGTTCGGGGAACTCTGTGAGGATGTTGACCTTCATCTCCCCGCGCACACCGAAGGGAGCTACCACCTGGCCGACGATGAGATGTTCGGGGACTTGCGGGGCTGGAACCTGGGAGCCGGGCTGTGTAGCGTCTGAGTTAATGGGAGCACCGGCAGAGCCAGAGTCGCCAGCCTCAGCAGCCTTGCCTTTACGCGCGACAGATTGCTCGCCGGAGGGATCGACGGTCATAGTAGCCCGTGAATGGAAGTTACTCTATTTCGAGCACGCCGCGCTTGCCCTCGCGGGAGGCGGCTGCGTTGACCACGGTGCGCAGGGCGCGGGCGATCTTGCCTTCGCGGCCGATGACCTTGCCCTTGTCCTCGTCGCTCACGTGCAACTGCACGCGTACGATGTACTGCCCCTTGTGCTCGCGCACCTGCACCTCGTCGGGGTTATCTACCAGGTTCCGGGCGATGTACTCTACCAGGGTCTTCATGGCACTTCTCTTCCGAAGGTGTAACACGTAACGCGTAATACTCAATGCGATCAATTCGTGTTACACGTTACGTGTTATCAATTAGCTGGTATGGGTGGTGTTGCTGGTGGTGTCGCCGGTCTGGCCGCCGGGGCCTGTGCCGGTGAGCATGGGGTCCGAGGTAGTCTCGCCAGGCAGGCTGGGTGACATGGCCTCGACAAGGCTGACATCCTCGCCCTCTACGCCCGCCGGGGCCACGCCGGCACCTATGCCGGTCACGCCACCCGCGCCTGCCTCGATCTGCTCGTCACCACCGCCGGGCGACTGGGCCGCCATCTCGTCATCGCTGCCGAGTGCCTGCTGGGCGACGAGTGCCTGGGCGCGCTGGGCCTTCTTGGTGAGCGGGGTGGGGGCCTGGGTGCCCTGGCGGACGGCCCGGTTGTACTGCCGCACGAGGCTAACCACGGCTTCGGTCGGCTGCGCCCCCTTCTGCCTCCACTCCTCATAGCGCGTAACGTCAATATTGATGGTAGCGGGGTTGGTGAGTGGATTGTAGCTACCGAGCGTGTCGATGAAGGCGCCATCGCGCGGGGCGCGAGCATCGGCCACTACGATGCGGTAATGCGGTTGCCTGATAGCGCCCATGCGGCGCAGCCTGATCTTGAGCATCTGTCTGTCTGAACTCCTCTGTTTGTGCGTGCAATATCGGGCAGTGTTACAAAAGCCCATCTTTAGCAAGGTACCGGCGGAAAGCCTGCCTGTTATTATACGGGATTTGCGGGTGAGCGTCAAACGTAGTATCGACACCGGCCAAAAAAGTACCTTGCCTCAGAACAGAGTGCTCTCTATTTCACGTCACAACCTGATTAGTCCAGGTACTCCTTCAGCTTCTTGGTGTCCTGTGACCCGCGAAGCTTGGTGAGGGCCTCGGCCTTGCCTTGGCGCATGTGCTCCCGACTCATGTCAGGCTGGCCTGTTGTTCAATCATGGTACGTCCGTGGTGTGTCTTCGTCGCCAGGCCCACGCAGCAAGTGCAAGCACTCCTAGCCATCCCCCTATGCTCAGCCACATACCGTACGCGAAAGAATCGGGGCTATACTCAAACTCCACGACGTGCCTGCCGGCAGGCACAACTACTCCTTGCGAAAGGTAGTTAGCCCTGAGCACGGCTACAGGTTGCGCATCGAGCTTCGCCTGCCACCCTGGGTACCAACTCTCAGCGACCACCAGCAGGGCAGGTCTTACAGCCTCAGTTTGCACTACAATATGGCCGGGGGAATATTGCACGATTTGAGTACTTCCTGGGGAGCTACCGGGTTCCGCCGGCATCACCAAGCTCAAAAGGCTGGGATCCGCTTCGACAACAGCAGGGTATGTGCGCGTGTTGGCCCAATTGGCGTCGTTCAGCCAGGTTAACGCGCCATTCCCATCCGGCACAGCCTGCACCCTATCGGTCAGATAAGTGAAACTAGGCACGCCCTCTGCCCTCCAAAGACTCAGCCCATCCTTGTAGGCAAGGCGCGTATAGGGTGGCGCATTTTCCTCCTCAGGGTAATTCGGGTTGGTTCCGGCGGGGAAAATGTAGTAGCTCATGCCAAGGAGAGGTGCTATCTCGCGCCGAGGCCCCCGTATGAAGACGTTATATTCATCATACACACTCTTGTGGATGTCGGGTGCAAGTAGACGTAGTGCCAGGTTCGACCGCTCGGTAATCATGGGGTCGCCCGCTCGCCAATCACGGATATTGTAGATAAGGCCGGTATTCGCCGGCATAGCTTCGCCCACCACTAATATGCGCTCCGCTGGCGGCACGATCTCTTTTACCTGCGTTTGGAAGCTGGTCTGCGGGTAATACCACTCCATTGGAGACGTACGATTGACCGGGATGAGTAGCCACCAGAGGTCCAACAATAACAAAGCCCCAAGTGCTAAGGGCGCAATACGGCTGCCCCAGCGCCGTCCGACCCACACGCCGAGCACGCCCATGATGGCTATTGTCAGAGAGACCGACCAGCCGACCCAATACCACCTGTAATTGTCATCCAGTCTGTAGACTGTACCAAGCGGCTCCAAAATGGGGGGGGCAACCAGCCTGAGAGCATAAGCAACCATGCCTAGACTTCCCAGAACCAACGCGCCGGAAGTAAGCAGAGCTGCCGCCCGTCCGCTAGTGCCAGGAAGGTTTCTCTCGATACGTCGAGCCAACCAATCCAGGCCAAACGCCCCGGCCACTACTACCGTAAAGCCCAGCACAATAACCCAGCGCACGTTCACACTGTGGCTGAAACCCGGTAATTTGCGGATTAGCGTACCAAGCGTGTCGTCGTAAGTCACGAACCAAGAAAATACGCCCACTCCTAACCAAGGCAGCACCAGGCGAACGTTGATACCCCGCCGCCATATACCCGCAGCCAACATGAGTATGCCAAACAAAGGAAGCAAACCAACGTAAGCATTGCCCTCGGTGAAAAGCAGCCCGTCACCGAACACACGATCCGGAAGATGGCCCTGGGCCCGCGCTACAACCCAGTTGAGCATCATTTCAGGTGCGATGTGGTACATTGCCCCGGCATCCCCGGACTGTTCCCTTACCACGTTGGCATGGCTGAGACCAACCGCCTCGAAGAAGGGCAGCAGTTGGATCGACCCCATCATGAACCCCAGCACGGTAGCGACCCCAAGCGACGTGACGCGGCGCAGTCTGACCTTCCAGGCTTCCGCGCCATGGGGTCTGACAAACAGGAAAAGACCGGCCACCCATATAGTCGCCACAATACCAAGCTGAAACAAAGTCTCCGGGTGGCCCGCGAGAATGCCCGCGGCCACTATGAGCGCCGTAGCTACCAGGATCATGGGCCGCGCATGAGCGTACCAGGCATATATGCTCCAGGCGAGCCAGGGAAACAACAAGATTACCCCTGAGTGCTGCCACACCGACCAGCTCACCATAGAAGCAGAGAACATGAAGCTCAGGGCAGCCAGTCCCGACGCGGCTTTATGGAGACCAAGAGCACGCAAAAAGACCCACATGCCAAGACCCGCAAGCCAGAACTTGAGCACCAATATGATGCTTTGTCCCACTGCTACAGGCATCAGGACCCAGAGCAAGTGCAGGGGGTAAAGCACACCAGGCTGGGCGCTCGCAAATAAGGGCATGCCACCGGCGGGATCTGAGGCCCACAATGGGAATCTACCCGCCGCCAGCTCGTTTTGCATCCAATGCCGCCAGGGAAGTTGCTGGTATACCTGGTCGCCTCCCTGGAACAATGGGTTTAAGCCGGGATAGTAGGGACTCCAGGGCACGTGACGGAGCAGTTCTTCCATCGGAGCTGCTACCCGCCCCGGCGGGAGACCGGGCAGCATGAAAGCCACTGCCAGCACTAACAATAGGCAGGGAAATGCCCATCTTGACACAAGTGGATTGGCCCTTACCACTCGCAGCCGGATTCCTAATCTTGTATAGAGACTCGAATCGAGGCCGCGAATTGTGGGCGAATGTGGCTTATCTTGCCCTTGCATAAATGGATTTTATACGTAACTTCTCACGAGACGCAACTTGGATGAAGAACACCCTGCCACAAGTCTCGTGGCAGGGTGTTTTCTTATTCCTCAGATTGTGGGCCCCTAGTCCAGGTACTCTTTCAGCTTCTTGGTGTCCTGCGACCCACGAAGCTTGGTGAGTGCCTCGGCTTCGATCTGGCGGACGCGCTCCCGGCTTACGCCAAGCTCGTCGCCTAGCTCGGCCAGGGTGCGGTTGTAGCCGTCCTCCAGGCCGTAGCGCAGTTCGATCACGCGGCGCTCGCGGGGGGTCAGGCCCTCAAGCATGTTGATGACCTCCTCCTTGAGCAACTGCTGCGAAGCCGCCTCCGAGGGCGCAAGCGTGTTGCGGTCCTCGATGATGTCACCAAGCGAGGCGTCTTCCTCCTCACCGATGGGCATCTCAAGCGACACCGTCTGCTGGGCAGCACCCACGATCTGGCGTACCTTGTCGGGGGTGATGTTCATCTCGGCGGCTATCTCGTCTGCCAGGGGCTCGCGCCCAAGCCGCTGTTGCAGTCTGTGCGACACCTGGGTCAGCCGGCCCACCGCCTCCACCATATGCACCGGCAGGCGGATCGTGCGGCTCTGGTCCGCGATGGCGCGGGTGATAGCCTGCCTGATCCACCATGTGGCGTAGGTCGAGAACCTGTGCCCCTTGCGATAGTCGAAGCGGTCCACCGCGCGCAGCAGACCGAAGTTGCCTTCCTGTATCAGGTCGAGCAACGAGATGCCGCGCCCCGCGTACTTGCGGGCCACGCTCACCACCAGACGGAGGTTGGCCTCTATCAGGCGGCGGCGGCTCGCACGACCGCGAGCGTCTTCCGACCTCAGCTTGTGGATCTCTTCGTAAGTGAGCGGGTCGTCGCCATCGAGGCGCTCCTGTGCCCTCTTACCCTTTTGCATGCTTATTGCCAGGGCTATCTCTTCGGTGGCCGACAGCAGGGACACGCGTCCAATCTCGTGCAGGTACATACCCACCGAGTCTTCCGCGCTCTTGTGCTCGACGCCCGCCGCACCTTCGTAGTGCAGCAAATCGTCCTCTTCAACCCCGCCGATGATGGCCGACTGGCCTGTATCTAAATTCATAATATCGCTCCCCTCTACAGCTAAACCTATTTCCGCCATTTCAGGTTCGTCGCCGTCGAAATCGCGAATATCAAGCTCTAGCTCTCCAAACCCGAGCATCTCAAGATCGACGTGCTCATGTTCGGAGTCGC
Source organism: Chloroflexia bacterium (assembly GCA_036386675.1). Taxonomy (GTDB): domain Bacteria; phylum Chloroflexota; class Chloroflexia; order QHBQ01; family JADMIH01; genus JADMIH01. The sequence goes on from DASVVE010000075.1 coordinate 41,685, forward strand.
CATTATGCCGGGCATCACCGTGCAACTCACTATCTCCGTGGAGGTGACGCCATATATCACGGTTATTTAGTTGCCATCCTTTCTCTTTCTCTTTCGAGGAAGATCGTATAGTTTGCACCGTTATCTCCAAAGTTCTACACTACCTCCAAGCAAGTGCTTCCAAGAAATTGTCAGTTCTAAATTGCGAGTTACACACGCGGAAAGCCGCGAAAGCTGATAAGGTCTAGTAATCAGATCTAAGTTATTAACTCGTAATTCGTAGTAAGTAATTCGTAATTGTCAACCGCACTGGCTGTGCAGAGGTAGGGACAGCGTACGAACCTACCTATATATATTTAACGCTTCTGCATCACGTTAAGTTTCACAGCTTAGAGCTTGGCCCCATCGTTCGAGCAGCAACACACCTGGCCTTGGGATATGAGGTAACTCCCCTAAAGACTATAAGGCGCGGCTCCCAGTGCCTGGGTCCGCGCGCATACTTTCAACCCAAATTAACCCGATTTTTCGCTCAATGGTATTTCGCCTCTAAACTATATTTGTATCAGAAATCACAGAGTAAGTCAATAGCTGTAGCTTAACGTCGGATTAGAAATACATCTAAAGTCTTAACTATTCGGGGCTTCAGTCCCAACTCCACTCTTATCGGCCCGGTTCCTGACCAACCTTAGAAGTTCAATCGGCTGGAATGTGACATCGCGCGAGGGGAGTAAGTCAGCATAAAATATGCCAGATAGACTTGATAATGCTAGCAGCCAAGCAGGCCGTCCTTGCCTGGCAGGACCAAAGCCCCAACAGTATAACGAGTGAGACCCAGCTTCCATTCACCGTCAAGCCACATATACAGGTTAAGCATACCAACGTAGCAGCGCAAGAATCAACCGAACCAACATTAACATCGGATGAAGAGGTGAACACTAAGAGCAACGTGGGGAGTTAACCTTGGTGGGTGCTTGGCGTTCCTGGCGTCCCTGGCGGTTCCGTCTCTTATTACCAGACAAGTAACTCAAGGCACATGTGCTATAATTTCGGCGACTAACTCTAGCAGCGCGAGAGGGGCGAAGAGATGGCTGAGGCAAACAGGATCAAGGTGGCGGCTATACAGATGCAGGTGGTATCGGGCGAGCCGAAGGAGAACATGGTGCGGGTCGAGCCGATGCTGAACGAGGCGGCGCGCAACGGTGCCCAGGCCGTGCTCCTGCCGGAGTTGTGGACCACCGGGTACTGCGTGGACCGCTGGGAAGAGCTTGCTAGTCGCTGTGGCGCTGAGACGTTGGAGTTTCTGCAGGGCACGGCAAAGCGATGGAACATCACAATCGCGGGTGGTTCTTTTATCGAGCGGCGCGATGACGGCGTCTATAACGCCAGCTATTTGATAGGGCCGGACGGTGAAGTGTTGGGCAGTTACAGCAAGGAACATCTATTCCCACTGCTGGGGGAGCCGGAGTATTTGCGCCCCGGCGTGCCCGGCAAGGTGACTCGGACGGAGCACGGACCCTGGAGCACGCTCATCTGCTTCGACATCCGGTTCCCAGAAAGCTCCCGGCAGCTTGCATACGGCGGCACGCAGGTGCTATGGGTGCCCGCCGAGTGGCCCGCAGTCAGGCTGGAGCACTGGCGGACGCTACTCCGGGCGCGGGCGATAGAGAACCAGCTTTTCGTGGTCGCGGCCAACCGCACGGGCGAGGGCGACAACAACCGTTGGGCCGGTCACTCGATGATCATCGACCCGTGGGGCAACATCCTGGCCGAAGCCGAAGAGCAGGAATGTGTAGTCATGGCCGAGCTGGATATGGGGCTTGTGGACGAGGTGCGCGGTCGGATACCGTGCTTTGAGGTTAGGGAAGAGGTAGGGGTGTAGAGAAGGACCGAGGTGCCAAATGTCTGACAAAGAGGAATTCATAAAGTACCTGGAGGGCATATGCAGCGAAGGCTGGCATGTTGTCAGCCTCCAATTGGAGAACAGTTCATCCGGGCCGCTTTCAATCATCCTTGAGCCAATGGGGGATCTGCTTACACTAGCACCTGGAACTAAATATGAGGTCATTGGACAACAGCCCCGCGATTACGGAATACACTTGGAATTCTCGCAAGACTATATACAGGTATGGGTAGAAAGCTTTAGCGGCGTTTTTCAGGGTGATGTCGCGTTGGAGACAACATATTATCTAATCTGCCGACAGAAGATGCAGGAATCCAGTACATAAGCCGAAGCGCAGGGCTATCCGTTCTCTAGGGATCAAGGAGTCTACGTTAACGCTTGGTTGCCAGGTGGCACTTGCGAGTATTCTGCGGGTGCGAAAAACACCAATATCACCAACTCCTCCTCAATCGAGTGGAAGCTGTGCTCCACGTTAGCCGCCACGAAGACCGCGCTGCCTGCCCTCACCGGACGGTCCTCCCCGCCTACGGTGATGGTAGCCCGGCCGCTCAACACGTAGTAAACCTCGTCCTCCGTGTGCGGCTTCTGGCCGTCCACGCCACCCGCGGGCAGCACGTAAATCCCCGCGCTCATAGACGACTTGCGCAGGAACTCCAGGTAAGGGCGCTCAGACCGCGTGCGCTCATTTAGCAACTCTGCTAGCTCAAATGCTTCCATTCATTAATCCTCTTTGCGCGTCCTTGGCGTCTTGGCGTCTTGGCGTTTCCGTCTCCTAAGAAGTAGCCCGCGCCAGTTCCTCGGCCACTAACTCCCGCCGCAGGTACTTGCCTACGCCGCTCTTCGGGAGACTTTCGCGGAACTCGATCTTGCTGGGCACCTTGTATGGGGCCAGGCGCTCGGCGGCGAACTTTACCAACTCCCGCTCGGTGGCCTCCACGTCGGCATTGAGCACCACGTAGGCCTTGACGATCTCCCCTTCGCCCCGCTTGAGGTCGGGTACGCCAACCACCACTACCTCTTGCACCTTCTCGCTCTCGTACAAGGCGTCCTCTACCTCGCGGGGGTAGACGCTGTAGCCACCGACCAGGACGAGGTCTTTCTTGCGGTCAACGACGTAGAAGTAGCCCTGCTCGTCCATGCGCGCCATGTCGCCGGTGTAGAGCCAGCCATCCTGCAATACGGCGGCGGTCTCCTCTTTATGCCCACGGTAGCCCTGCATCACCTGCGGGCCGCGCACCGCAAGCTCGCCCACCTCGCCGGGAGGCAGCGGCTCGCGCGTGTCGGGGTCCAGGATGCGGGCCTCGGTGTTGGGGAGAGGTAGGCCAATGCTGCCCGCGCGACGCTCTCCGTGTATGGGGTTGCAGTGGGTGACGGGGGAGGCTTCGGTTAGGCTGTAGCCCTCCACCAGCCGCGCCCCGGTGACGCTCTCGAAAGCCTGGGCCACCGCCAGGGGCAGGGGAGCCGCGCCACTGATGCACACCCGGATCGAACGTAAGTCGAAGCGAGTCGCCAGCGGGTGGTGCGCGATAGCGTTGTACATGGTGGGTACGCCGGGGAATATTGTGGGGCGGAACCGAGCGATGGCCCTCAACACGTCCTTCATATTAAAGCGCGGCAGTAGGACGATGGACGCCGCCACCGAGATCGCCAGGTTCATTACAACCGTCAGGCCGTAGCTGTGGAAGAACGGTATCACGCCGAGGAACACGTCCTTGCGCTCCTGCCGGGCGTCCCACACCCAGGCGCTCATCTGCAGGGCGTTGGCTACAATGTTCCGGTGGCTCAGCATCGCGCCCTTTGGTGTGCCGGTGGTGCCGCCCGTGTAGAGGAGGAGCGCCGTGTCGTCGGGCCCGATTTGGGGGCGCGTGTACTCGGTAGGACTGTTGCGGATGAGGTCCGCATACGGATATAGACCCTCCCCCTGCGCCATCACCGCGACACCATCACGCCGCTCCTGTACCGTGAGCATCAGCGACATGAGCGGCGACAGGTAGTCCTGCATTGAAGTCGTGATTATTCGCTGCAAGGAGGTTTCGGGCATGATCTCTTGCAATCTGGGCACCAGCAGGTTGAGGGCCACTACCGTCTGCACGCCCGCGTCGTTGAATACCTGGCGCAACTCGCGCGACACGTACTGTGGGTTGAGGGGTATGGCCGTCGCGCCTGCCTTCAGCACGCCGAACAGGGTTACGAGGAACTGGGGGCAATTCGGGAGCAAGATAGCTACGCGGTCACCCGGCGCAACGCCTAGCGACTGCAGACCCGCCGCGAAACGATTGGCCTGCTCGTCAAGCTGGGAGTACGTCAGGCGGCGACCGAAGAAGATGGCGGCGATACTATTGGGGTGCTCACCGGCCGTACGCTCGAAGAACTCATTGAGCGTAATCTCCGGCACCTCGATAGTGGGCGGCACCTGCGGCTCGTAGTGTGCGAGCCAGGGGAAATCGACATTGTCTAAGCCCTGGGACCCGTCGTTGACCTGGGGATGTCCGGGGATGTCCGCCAGAGCATCAGACTCAGTTGTCGGACTTTGCTGTACGTTCATCCGTGAGTGGCTCCTACCTGTTCTACCGGATTGTATGCGTGCGCAAGATGGTTGTCAAGGCAGAGCAGGTGTGTTATCGTGACGCCTGATAAGCGGCATTTAGCACCTTTGGGGGCAGCATGGGGCGGGACCTCAGCATCGTCATACTTAGCTGGAACGTGCGGGAATTGCTCGCGGCTTGTCTGCGTTCGCTGCCTGAAGCGGCGGGTGACTGGTGGCAGCGAGGCGAAGTGCTGGTGGTAGACAACGCCTCCACTGACGGCAGCGCGGATATGGTGCGGCGCGACTTCCCGGATGTGAGGCTGATCGCCTTGCCCCGTAACCTTGGCTTCTCAGGCGGCAACAACGTGGGCAGCAGGGCGGCACTAGGTAAGTACGTGCTGCTGCTCAACCCCGACACTGTGCCGATGCCCGGCTCGATTGCAACGCTCTCGGAGTACATGGAGTCCAACGAGGCCTGCGGCATAGTTGGCCCGCGCTTGCTCAACCCCGACGGCAGCATGCAGCCTTCGAGGCGCCGATTTCCCACCCTGCTTACAGCGCTCGTGGAGTCCACGCCCTTGCAGAGATGGCTCGGCAACCTGCCTGATATCCAGCGCTTCTACATGCTCGACCAGCCGGAAGCCGAGACTCAACAGGTAGACTGGTTGAGCGGGGCGGCCCTCTTATGCAGGCGGGAAGCCCTGGAACAGGCGGGGCTGTTCGACCCCGGCTACTTCATGTTCAGCGAAGAGGTTGACCTGTGCAGGCGGGTGAAAGACGCCGGGTGGGAGGTCGTCTACGTGCCCCATGCGGAGATAGTCCACTACGGCGGCCAGAGCACGGACCAGGCGGTGGCCGCCCGGCACGTAAACTTCAACACCGGCAAGGCCCGCTACTTCCGCCTGCACGAAGGCAAAGTTGCGGGCAGGCTGGTACGCCTCTACCTGCTGGCTACCTACGCCGCGCAAAGCGTATCCGAGGCCGCCAAGTGGCTGCTGGGGCACAAGCGGGAGTTGAGGGCCGAGCGCCTGGGGATGTACGCGCAAGTGCTCAAGAGCGGCTTGCGGGAGCGAAGGCGCAAGCGGAAGCAGGCTGACGTGCTGCTGATTACCGGCGAGTACCCCCCGGCGCAAGGCGGCGTGGGCGACTATACCTGCAAGCTGGCGAGCGCACTGGCAAAGGGCGGAGTGCGAAACCATGTGCTCACTCGCCCGGTGGAGGCGAAGCCCGCAGCCAACAATCAGGTTGCCCCCCTGAAGCCGGTACGACGTGGCCCGTTCCTGTCACGGCGGATCGATTTGCGGTCGGTACTGCGCTCGTTGAAGGCCGACGGCGCACCCATAGCGCACATCCAGTACCAAACAGGCGCTTACGAGATGCGGCCCACGGTCAACTTCCTGCCCCGTCTATTGCGCTTGAAGTGGGGAGGGGCCACTGTGGTGACGTTCCACGACGTGCGGGTGCCCTACCTCTTCCCGAAGGCGGGGCCGGTCCGCGAGTGGGTCAACCGCTTCATGGCGCGTACTGCCGACGCCTGCATTGCCACCAACCCGGAAGACTCGGCCCGGCTGAACGAGTGGGGCGTCAAGCGCCTGGAACTCATACCCATCGGCTCGAATATTCCCAACAACCCCCCACCCGATTACGATAGGCGCGCGTGGCGGGAGCTGTGGGGTGCCGGGGAAGGTACCACGTTGCTGGCCTACTTCGGCTTCCTCAATAGCTCCAAGGGGCTGGACGACCTGTTGAGGGCGCTGGTGCGGCTACGGGAGCGGGGTGACTACCGGCTGTTGATGGTGGGCGGCGGCCTCGGATCGAGCGACCCGACCAACCGGGCCACGGCCTCTCAATTAGCGGACCTGGCGCGGCAATTGGGCGTGGAGAGCAGTCTCGCATGGACTGGCTACCTGGAACCGCGAGAAGTGTCCGCCGCTCTCCTCTCCGCCGATATGGCCGTGTTGCCCTACGCCGATGGGGCCTCGTTCCGCCGGGGGAGCCTCCTGGCGGTGCTCGAACACGGCCTGCCTTTGGTGACAACGCGGGGGGATTTAGGATTTGGGACTGCGGATTTCGGATTTGAGGGGAGTTGGCCGCGTTTGGTGGATGGGGAGAATGCTCTGCTGGTGAAGGTGGGGGATGTCGAGGGACTGGCGGCGGCAGTGGGGAGAGTGGCCGGGGATGCTCAACTGCGCGACAGGCTGAGTGAGGGCGCTCGCGTGCTGTCCGGGTTCTTTAGCTGGGCTACCATAGCCGAAAGCCACGCACGCTTGTACGGGGAATTGTGATACGGAGTAACTTCGCAGGTCAAATATTTGACCTATTAATATGCTAATGTTATCTTAATAGATTGACACATGTATTATACTATATACAAGTAGCTGCGAATTGCATGACCAGACGCGCATATAGCAATTTGCAATTACAAACAGGTGGCAAGACAAGGTAACGTGTGCCAGTTCGTCAGGGCACGAAAGCGTACGGTAGTTTATGAACTCTCCGTCCGTAAACACTAACGAGGCTCCACCCATAGAGTCTCGCAAGAGTGCATGGATTTTCTCACCCGGGGGGATAGTTGCTGTCTACCTAGTGCTGGGGGCGCTCTGGATAGTGCTCTCCGACCGCCTGGTTGCCGCCCTCTTCTCCGACCTGGAGACCTTCGCATGGGTGCAGACCTTTAAGGGGTGGTTCTTCATAGCGGCCACCACGGTGCTACTCTATGCCCTTATCAGGCGGACCGTGCTTGCAGTGCAACTCGCCAAGGGCGCGCAAACGGAGTCTGAGTCGAAGTTCCGCACGCTCGTGGAGCAAATACCTGCCGTCACGTATGTAGCAATACCCCATGGCGGCGGCACAACGTACATGAGCCCGCAGGCCGAGCCCCTCCTCGGCTACTCTCCCGACGAATGGAACGGTCTCCCAAGCATGTGGCATCGCCTGCTCCACCCGGAGGACCATAACCGTGTGGCCGCGGAACTTGATAAAACTTACCGTACCGGTAAACGGTTCCTCACTGAGTACCGTATGCAGGCAAAAGACGGGCGAACCTTCTGGTTCCGTGACGAGGCCACGGTGGCGCTCGACGACGCGGGTAACCCGGTGCGCTTGCAGGGCGTCATGGTGGACATCACGCAGCGCAAAGCTGCCGAGGAGGCCCTCAGACGCGAGCGAGATTTTTCCTCTACCGTGTTGGATATTACGGCCAGCCTAGTGATAGTGCTCGACACCGAAGGGCGCATAATCAGGTTCAACCAGGCGTGCGAGCGGCTGCTAGGTTACTCGGCTGCCGAGGTGGCGGGCCGGTCCATGTGGGAGGACCTGTTCTCGCCGGAAGAGCGGGAGGCAGTTAGAGAGCAATTCGCGAATCTGCGCAGCGGACAGTTGCTAAGCGAGTACACGAATCGCGTGGTCACCAAGAGTGGCGAAACTCGCCTGGTAAGTTGGTCCAACAGCGCCATGTTGGACGCGGCCGGCAAAGTGGACTACATCGTGGTTACCGGCACCGATATCACAGAGCGCCAGGCCAACGAACAACAACTCCAGGAGCAGGCGGCGTTACAGACCCGCTTGCTGCGGGAGTTGCTAACGGCCCAGGAGGCAGAACGACATAGGCTCTCAATGGAGATACATGATGGGCCGTTGCAGTCGTTGGGCGTATCGTTGATGGCGTTGGACCGCGCTATGCGGCGCGGGGAGCGGGGCGAGGTAGACCAGAGCCTGCGCGAGTTAGAGAACTTGCGCGTCACGCTCGCCAGTACCGTAGGGGAAGTGCGCTCGGTGCTGGCGGACCTTAGTCTCGACCTGCTCCAACAACAGGGGTTGGTTGCCGCCCTCAGCGACCACGCACACCGTTTCTCCGAGATCACAGGCATAGAAGTGCGCCTGGACCAATATATACGAGAGCGCCTGCCCAAACACATAGAGTTAATGGCGTACCGCCTGGCGCAGGAAGCGCTCTCCAACGTCAGGAAGCACGCTAACGCCAGCAAGGTTGAGATAAAGATGAAGGCAGAGGCCAACTGCCTGGTTATGAGCATAGCCGACGACGGCAAGGGTTTTGACGTGAACGCCGAGCAGATTGATAGCCTGCCCGGTGAGAGGCTGGGCCTGCGCTCGATGCAGGAGCGCGTACACAACGCACGAGGCGACTTCGCACTCAGCACGGGCACAGGTGAGGGCACCACACTCACCTTCAAAGTCCCGTATGCGGATGGTTAGCCTTACCGCTTGCGTACCACCTTCCTATGAGAAGACTGCATAAATAAAAGGGGGCAAGTCGCGCGACTTGCCCCCTTCACTTTGACGTTGTAGAACTTACCAGCGGCCCCCGTCACCGTTGCCGCGATCACCACGGTCGCCGCCGCCGGCAGGCCCGCCATCACCGGCAGGCGCAGCGCCTCCACCGGGGGCACCACTGGGGGCACCGCTGGGGCCGCTAGCAGGGCGAGGTCCACGGTCAAAACCACCACCGGCAGGGCGCGGGCCACGGTCGCGGTCAAAGCCACCGCCGCCACCGCCGGGCCTGTCGCCGCGCGGGCCACGGTCGCGATCACCGTAGCCACCACCACCTGGGCGCGGGCCACGGTCGCGGTCGAATCCGCCGCCCGGCCTGTCGCCACGGTCCCTATCGCGGTCGCGAGGGGCCGGTATTTCGCCGGTCAGCACCGCCTTGCGGGAGAGGCTGATCTTGCCCTGGCGGTCCACATCGATGACCATGACGTTGATTTCGTCGCCAAGGTTCACCACGTCCTCCACGCGCTCCACGCGGTAGTCGGCAAGCTCCGAGATATGTACCAGGCCGTCCTTGCCCGGCAGCACCTCCACGAAGGCCCCGTAGGGCAGTATGCGCACTACCTTGCCCAGGTAGATTTCGCCCACCGCGGCTTCCTTGGTCAGCCCCTCGATCATGCGGATGGCCTTCTTGGCGCTCTCGCCGTCGGTGGAGGCCACCAGCACTGTGCCGTCGTCCTCAACGTCGATCTTGGTGCCGGTCTGCTCGGTGATGCCCCGGATGTTCTTGCCTCCGGGTCCGATGAGCGCGCCGATCTTCTCGGGGTTGATCTTGATGCGCAGGATGCGGGGGGCATATATCGACAGTTCGCTTCTCGGCTGAGAGATGACCTCTTCCATCTTGTCGAGGATGTGCAAGCGGGCCTCGCGGGCCTGCTCGAACGCCTCTTCCATGATGGCAAACGCCAGGCCGGAGGTCTTCAGGTCTAGTTGCAGGCCGGTGACGCCTTCGCGGGTGCCCGCTACCTTGAAGTCCATATCGCCCAACGCGTCCTCGATGCCCTGTATGTCGGTTAGCACCTTGTGCTGCGAGCCGTCCTTGCTTTCCACGAGGCCCATAGCGATACCCGCGACCGGGGCCTTGAGGGGTACGCCCGCGTCCAGCAGACACAGGGTGCTGCCGCATACGGAGGCCATAGAGGACGAGCCGTTGGACGACAGCGTCTCGCTCACCACGCGTATTACGTAAGGGAAGTCCTCTTCGCTGGGGAGCACCGGGATTAGCGAACGCTCGGCCAGGGCACCATGCCCGATATCGCGGCGGGAAGGTCCGCGACCACGACGCGCCTCACCTGTCGAGAAGGAGGGGAAGTTATAGTGGTGAATGTAGCGCTTCTTGTCCTCGATGCCGAGACCGTCAAGCATCTGCTCGTCGGCTCCCGTGCCCAGCGTAGCGATGGAGAGCACCTGTGTCTGCCCGCGTGTAAACAGGCCGGAGCCGTGGGTGCGCGGCAATACGCCTATCTCGCAGGTTATCTCGCGGATGTCCCTGGGGCCGCGACCGTCGGGGCGCTCGCCACGCTCCAGAATGGCCGTGCGCACGTTCTCCTTGAGGAGTGCGTCCCAGGCCTTACCGGCGGCAAGCTCTACCGTGTTGAGTTCCTCTACGGCCACTTCGCCCACGAAGTGGTTGACCGCTTCCTGGCGCAACGCCTCGGTTGCGGCCTCGCGGGTCACTTTGTTGCTGCTAGTGGTTTCTTCGCGGAAGCGATTGCCCAGCCACTCTACCATGCGGTCTTGTAGGCTGGTATCCTGTACGGGCGGGGTCCAGTCGCGTTTCTTAGGCTGGGCTTCCTCTGCCATCTGCCGCTGAAGCTCGACCACCGGCTTGATGCCCTGCTCCCAGCCGAAGCGTACCGCCTCAAGCATCACAGCCTCGGGAAGCTCGTTGGCCCAGGCCTCTACCATCGACACAGCGTCGGCTGTGCCCGCGATGGTAAGCTCTAGGTCCGACTTCTGGAGCTGCTGGGCGGTGGGGTTGAGAATATACTCCCCATCGATGTAGCCGACCTTGGCCGCGCCCACGGGGCCATTGTAGGGCACCTCAGAAAGGAGCATGGCAGCGGAAGCGCCGATAATGGAGAGAATTGCAGGCTCGTTCTCCTGGTCGCTGGAGAGGGTGGTGATGGTCACCTGGATCTCGGAGCGCCACTGCTTGGGGAGCAGGGGGCGAATGGGCCGGTCGGTGAGGCGGGCCGTCAGCGTGGCCGTCTCGCTGGGGCGGCCCTCCCGCTTGATGAAGCCGCCAGGAATCTTACCGGCGGCGTACATGCGCTCTTCGTAGTCAACCGTCAAGGGCAGGAAGTCGCGGCCCTCCATCGTTTCCTTCGCGGCGACCACCGCGGCCAGTACAATCGTGTCGCCGTAGCGCACCGTGCAGGCACCGGACGCCTGCTCCGCGAGCTTGCCTGTGGCAATCGTAAACTCGCGTCCGCCAATCGTGGCGGAGTAAACTTTATCTTCTTTCACAAAATGTCTCCTCATTCTTCCGCCAGCACCCAATTGTGCTGCGGGCCAACTAAAGTGATGTTCCTATGCATGATGCTTCAAGCTAAGTGGTGCACGTGGCGTGCCATGCGTCAAGCATAGAACGGCAGATAGCAGAAAGTTGCCAGTCCTATCTTGAGAACTGACAACTCACTGCGGAAACTATGAGCCTACTGATTGGTGCGTGTTGCATCGCGCAGCCCGAGGCGAGATATGAGGCTGCGATACCTGTTGAGGTCGTTCTTAGCGAGGTAGGCAAGCAGGCGGCGGCGGCGGCCAACCATCTTGAGCAGGCCACGGCGCGAGTGATGGTCGTGCTTGTGCGCGGTGAAATGCGCCCTCAAGTCGTTGATGCGAGTCGTCAGGATCGCGACCTGGACCTCAGGCGAGCCGGTGTCGCCGTCCTTGACCTTGAAGTCGCCTATAACAATCTGCTTGCGCTCTGTCTCCAGTCCCAAAGTTATGTTCCTCCTCATGCGCACGAACGTGCACGTGCGCCGTATACATTGAGCTTGCTGCTTTTAATGTTGCGGGGAGGCGATTTACTTGCGTTCTCTTCTCGCTCCGCCACTCTTGGCAATACCCAGAATTATAGCACATCTGGATGCGCGCGGCAAGGCCGATTTCCCGCGCTAACCGGCGCTCCGTAGGACGCACACTGCCGGTACATCATAGTGGGTGGGATTGGAACAACGCTCATGTACATAGTGGGGCCTTCATTCTAGCCGTCACCGTATAGTACTAGTACACTAGGTAGAATGACCACTGGGCTATTGTTATAACAGCCGCTGGCACGTATAATAGATAGGAACCCGGTGCGTTGGCTGCGCCAGGAATAATCCAACGATATACTCAGGACTTTTGGCTCCAGAAGCGACCCTCCAGAGCGAAAGTCCTTACTGTTTTAAATATACAAGCATAATCAGGCTGAAAGGCGGCAATTTTGCATCTACAATACATATCTACCATGCGCGGCGGAACACATCGAGTAACGCGAGGGATCTTGCTCACACTGCTAATAGGGGCCTCGGTCCTCACACTGGCAGTTCCTGTGCGGGCAATCGCGACATCTCCCGACCTCGGGACAGCAGGCAGCTTCGGGGTATTGGCCGGTAGCGCCATCACGAATACCGGCCCGACGACCGTGGACGGTGATGTTGGAGTAAGCCCCGGTACGTCGGTAACCGGGTTCCCACCCGGTATCGCCACCGGGACGATACACACGGGTGATGCTGTCGCGGCCCAGGCGCAGAGCGATGCGAGCACCGCCTATAGCGATGCCGCAGGGCAAGCATGTGATTTCAATTTGACCGGGCAGAACCTGGGTGGTTTGACACTCAGCCCTGGGGTGTACTGTTTCGACAGCTCTGCCCAATTGACCGGCCAGCTCACGCTGGATGGTAGTGCCAGTGGCGTCTTCGTCTTCAAGATAGGTAGCACCCTCACCACGGCAAGTAACGCTGACGTCTCGCTTATCAACGGTGCGCAGCCCTGTAACGTCTTCTGGCAAGTCGGTAGCTCTGCCACCCTGGGCACAAATACTGCCTTCGCGGGAAATATCCTGGCGCTGACTTCCATCATCCTCAATACTGGTGCATCAACAGAGGGCGGCCTCTATGCCCGCAACGGCGCTGTGACATTAGACACTAACGACATTCAAGCCTGCGATTTTGCCCAGCCAGCCCCTACCGATACACCAACCGCCACCAGCACAGCGCCTGCCGCCAGCACGGCGACGGCTAGCGGCACGTCCACCACGGTGGCACCAACTGCCGCTAATACGTCCACTCCCACAGCATCTGTCACGCCGGTACTTGTTGCCACCAGCACAGTGATACCTGCCAGCACTGCAACCCCGCAACCCCGTCCTACCCGCGCTCCCGCTGACACGCCTGAGCCAACTGAGACGGTGGATACACCTGTCGACACCCCCGTGCCCGGCACCGCCACCAGTGAAAGCACCGCCACAGGTGCCACCAGCACGGTGACGCTGCCCACAAGCACGCCGTCGGATTCGGCTACGGTTACTAACACTCCCACCAACACGATTACCCTATCAACCCCCGACGCAACGCTAACCGGCACACCGGTCTCTACGGGGACGCCAGGCGCCACCTCGACGGCGACTCTGCTCACCCCAACCGAGAGTCCGGCGGCCCCAGCATCGACATTCACGGAGACGCCGGTTGCGCCTCAAGCCACCACATTGGCGACACAGGTGGTAGTGCCAACCCCGCCGTTGCTCCTGCCACCCACGGGCGGCGGACCACTGACTGTTGACGGCCTCCCCTGGTACGGTCCGCTCGTTCTACTCCTTAATGCCATCTTGTTAGCGGCAGCTTTAGGGTTGCGTAGCCTGGTGCGGGCAAGACGCGAACGTTAGAATTATCCAACATGGAGAAGCAGAGGGGCGTGCCAGCGGCACGCCCCTCTTATTAGTTCGTATTTATTCCTGTCGCCGCGCTCGTTGCGGCACTAGCTACGGCGACAGCACCGCTGCCAGGAAACGCCGGAGCGTACCACGTAGCATGTCGGAGCTATCCAGCCAGATAAAGTGCCCCGCTCCCCGCAGCAAGACAAACTGAACACTCAGGGCGACTGCAACTTAATCGTCTCTTTGCCTTGCAACCTGTCGCGTATCCGCAGGGCAATCTGCTCCATGTGCTCTGGATTGCGCACGAAGTCCATGCCGTCGGTGTTGATGGTCAGCACGGGGCAGAGGTTGAAGCGGGCGGTCCAGTCCTCGTATAGGTCGTTCAACTGGGCTATGTACTCCGGCTGGATGCCGAGCTCGAAGTCGCGGCCGCGCAACTCGATGCGGCTCAAGAGGGTGGGCACAGTGGCTTGCAGGTAGACGACGAGATTCGGGGGCCGCACGATGGTGGTGGCAAGCTCGTAGAGGTCGTAATACGTTTGCCATTCGGCCTCGGACATGTTGCCGCCGTTGTAAAGATTGCGGGCGAATATCTCGGCATCCTCGTACACGCTGCGGTCCTGGATGACGGAGCCGGGACGGTTCAGCAGGTCGTAATGGTGCCGCAGGCGGCGCGACAGGAAGAAGACCTGCGAGTGGAAGCTCCACCGCCGCATGTCGCTGTAGAAATCGCTCAGGTAGGGGTTCTCCGCGACAGCCTCGTAGAACGGCTCCCAGCCCAACCTCTCGGCCAGAAGCTCCGTCAGGCTCGACTTCCCCACCCCGATGTTACCCGCGACGGCGATGTAGTATTTCATGCTGCTACTTATACAGGATGCAGCCGCCCAGTAGCACTATTTTGAACCACTCGGCTAAAGCAAGTATATTCAA
>DASVVE010000076.1:0-21779 GCA_036386675.1 Chloroflexia bacterium
CTCCGCTACGGTCGCCTGCCACTTGTCTCCTGCGCGGGCGCGGTTGATGCGCACCTGGTGGGGGCTGGTCTTGAGGAGGTCTTTGTGCTTGCGTTGGAGGCGCATGCGGACGTGCTCTGGTATGGGGCTGTCTTCCGGCACTACGATGAGGTACTCCTCGGCCAGGGCGCGAATCGACTCCACCCCCGCCGTGATGGCGAGGCCCTTCAGGCGCACGACTTCGAGGAGGTTGGCGGCGGGTTCGGGAAGGGTGCCGAAGCGGTCCTGTAGCTCGCGGCCGAAGTCGCGTACCTGGGCGGGGGTCATGCTGGCGGCCAATCTCTGGTAGAGGCGCAGGCGCACGGCGGCGTCCGGTACGTAGTCCTCCGGCAGGAAGGCTGTGATGGGCAGGTCGATGGATACCGTGGGTGGCTCTTCCGATTTTAGATTTTGGATTTCGGGTTTTGGATTAGGCGGTGTGGATACGGCAGTTTGGTCGTCGGTGGTGCCCGTGCGTTGCGCTCGTTTGCGCTCGGAGCGGACGCGGTCTACGGCGGAGGCGAGGAGGCGGGTGTAGAGGTCGAGTCCGACGGCGGCTACGTGGCCGCTTTGTTCGGGGCCGAGTAGGTTGCCCGCACCCCGGATTTCGAGGTCGCGCAGGGCTATGCGGAAGCCGGAGCCTAGCTCGGTCGCCTGCTCTATCGTGGACAGGCGCTCGCGGGCGGTGACGGTGACTTTGCGGCCTGAGTGATAGAGGAAGTAGGCGTAGGCGCGGTTGGCACCCCGGCCCACCCGGCCCCTTAGCTGGTATAGCTGCGCCAGGCCCAGCTTGTCGGCGTGGTCCACGATGAGGGTGTTGGCGTTGGGTATGTCCAGGCCCGACTCGATGATGGTGGTGCAGATGAGCACGTCGGCTTCGCGGGCCACGAACTTCTGCATCACCTTTTCTAGCAGGTCCTCCTGCATCTGGCCGTGCCCCACGATGAAGCGGGCCTCCGGCACCAGCGCCTCCATTTCGTAGGCCAGCTTATCTATCGTCTCCACCCGGTTGTGCACGAAGAAGACCTGCCCGCCGCGCTCAAGCTCCCGCAGTATCACCTCGCGCACGAGTTGCGGGCGGAAGGCGGTCACGTAAGTCTTGATGGGGAGGCGGGCTTCGGGCGGGGTCTCTATGAGCGAGAGGTCGCGCACGCCGGAGATAGCCATGTAGAGGGTGCGCGGGATGGGCGTGGCCGAAAGGGTGAGCACGTCCACCTCGGCGCGTAGCTGCTTGAGTCGCTCTTTGTGCCGCACCCCGAAACGCTGCTCCTCGTCCACGACCACCATGCCGAGGTTCTTGAACTGTATCGACTTCGACAGCAGCATGTGCGTGCCGATGATAATGTCTATCTTGCCTTCTGCCAGGTCTTTGACGATCTTTGTTTGCTCCTGCCGGGAGCGGAAACGCGAGATCATAGACACGGTGACCGGGAATGCGGCCAGGCGCTCGCTGAAGGTGTTGAAGTGCTGCTGGGCTAGCACGGTGGTGGGCACCAGCACGGCCACCTGCCGCCCGTCCATGACCGCCTTGAAGGCCGCGCGCAGGGCCACCTCGGTCTTGCCGTAGCCCACGTCGCCGCAGATGAGGCGGTCCATCGGACGCGGCTCCTCCATGTCGGTCTTGACCTCGGAGATGGAGCGCAGTTGGTCGGGCGTCTCCACGAAGGGGAAGCTCTCCTCAAGCTCGTACTGCCAGGTGGTGTCGGGCGAATATGCGAAACCCCCGGCGGCCTCGCGGTTGGCGTATAGTTCCAGCAGGTCGCGGGCCAGTAGCTCGGCGGCCTCCCTCACCTTGCGCTTGGTGCGCGACCACTCGGCGGTGCCCAGGCGGTGCAGGGCGGGAGGCGGCCCCGCGCCTATGTAGGGTGCTACGCGGTCCGTCTGGTCGGCTGGCACGTACAGGCGGTCGCCCTCAGCGTAGAGGAGGAGCATGTACTCGCGGTCGGCACCCCCGGCGGTCATATGTACCAGGCCACCGAACTTAGCTATACCGTGCTCCACGTGCACTACGTAGTCGCTTGGTTTTAGCTCCAGCAGCATCTTCTCGCGCAGGATGGCGGCGGCATCGGAGGTCGAGCGGCGGGTCTGTCCGGTGGCGCGGCGCACCCCTGTCTGAGAGCGCCCGAATATCTCCATGTCGGTGAGCAGCAGCGTGTCGGTGTGGGTGCCCTGCATGAGTTGCCACCCGGCGGCCAGCGAGCCTTGCAGCAGGTTGACCGTGCCGGGCGACGGCGGCGAAGTCAACGCCTCGTTCAGCCCGCCCGCTCCCTGTGACAGCGCGGCAGGCTCCACGCCCACGATGTTGCGGTTGCCCGGTACGGCATGCAAATCGTCGGGCCGCTTGCCCTTGCGCAGGGTGGGGTAGACGCCCTCGTCCTCCAGCAATTCGCGCAGGCGGCTCGACTGCTGTGACACTATTACTATGCGCGTCCGGTTGCTGATGTACTCCTTCAGGTCGGCAATCACGTTGGGGATGTTGCCCGTGTAGAGCCGTGTGCCGGTAAATGGCGGGGCTTCAATAGCTCCTTCAGCGCCCCCGCCGATGGAGAGCGTGGGCAGCCCCTGGCCGTGCGCCGCGACTTCTTCCCAGGTGAGATATGGCCGCTCAAGTCCGGGCGGCAACTCGCCGTTGTCGATGAAGCCCTGGTAAAGCTCCGAGGCTTGGCGCTCTATCTCGGAGGCTTCCAGGCGTATCAGCTCAGGGTCGTCCAGCACGAGCAGGGGTGGCTTACTGTCGCCTTGGGGCCGGAGCGCGGCCAGGTAGTCCGCGAGGCTTGCCAGGGGCCTCGTATAGAAGGGGGAGAAGAGTTCCTGCCCCTCGAAGCACTCCCCGCGACCGGTCTTTTCTAGCTGGTCGCGCCACTCCTCCAGCACTTCCTCGCGCAGGTTCGAGGCGTCCATGTCGCGCAGTTGCTCGTACGCCCGTTCGTGCTTCCAGAGGGGCAACTCGCACGAGGGCGTGACGACCAGGGCGTTGGCCTGTCCTTCGGAGCGTTGGGTGAGTGGGTTGAACTGGCGGATGGAGTCTATCTCGTCACCGAAGAACTCTACGCGAATGGGCAGGTTGGACGTAGGGGGAAAGAGGTCCACGATGCCGCCGCGCCTGCCGAACTGCCCCGGTTCCTCCACGATAGCGGCCGGTTCGTACCCCAGGCCGACTAAGTGGCTCAACAGATCGCTCATCACCACCCGCTCGCCCCGCCTGATTACGCGGATGGCGTGCTGCAAGTCGGCGGGCGATAGGGTCGGGGTCATCAGCGCGAACACCGAAGTGACGATTATGGGTGCCTGTAACTGGGTGCCCGTGGCGCGGTTCTGGACAAGCTCTTGCAGCGCGGCCGCTACCGAGCCTGAAGCCTGGCCGTCCCCACCCGCCCCCTGCGCTCGTAACTCCGGCTGTTGCAGCATGGCTATAACCCGCAGCCTCTCGCCGATGATGGTAGGGTCGGGGGCTATGCGCTCGTAGGGCAGGAGGTCGGGGGCCGGGAAGAATAGGATGGGCGTGCCGGGTGGCGAGTAGGCAAGCAGGCCCTCGTATAGCTGCCGGGCGCGCTCGGACCGGGGTGCGACCACTATCAGCGGGCGACTCGACTGAGCGGTTAGGTCGGCGTGAAGGGCTGCCAGCACGTAAGCCCGCGCCGCGTCCATCGAGGCCTCAGCCCACACGCTCTCCCCCGACGCCACACCGCGCGCAATCGCCCCGTACCCCCGCTGGTCGTACAGCAGCGGCAACAGACCGGAGAGGCTCATGCTGTGCCTCGATTTCGAATTTCGAATTTCGAATTTCGGATTTGAACGGAATCGAAACAAATTCGAAATTCGAAATTCCAATTTCCAAATCTCACTTCGCTTCCTCCCGGATGATGTGCCGTATCTTGTCTACCCAGCTTTCCCGCTTGGGTGGGGGCGGGGCTTCTGCTTCTTTTATACGCTGCTGTAGCTCCTGTGGAGTTGGTTCGGGAGCGGGCTTGCCCTGTTCTTCCTTGGTGTTGTACTTGTTCATCGCCCGCTCCATGCCCATGCTGATGATCGATTCGATGGCCTCGGCGGCGCGAGGGATGGTGCCGTCCATCACCTCCTGCTCGTCCTTCGTGAAGCGGCCTAGCACCCAGTCTATCTGCTTGTAGTCGGAGATGGCGGGCCTGCTGATGCCGATGCGGATACGAGGGAAGTTCTGCGTGCCCAGGTGCTGTATCACGCTCTTGAGGCCGTTGTGCCCGTTGGCCGACCCCTTCTCGCGCATGCGTAGGGTCCCCACCGGCAGGTCTAGCTCGTCGTAGATGACGACCACTCGGCTGGAAGGCAGCTTGTAGAAGCGAGCCAGCGCACCAACCGCCCTGCCGCTGTCGTTCATATAAGTCTGCGGCCTGGCGAGTATGACGCGGGTACCCTCTATCTCACCGCGCACGATCTCGGCCTCGGCCTGCTTCGTGGAGAAGCGCAGACCGTGACGACGCGCAAGCTCCTCCACGGCCATGAAGCCGACGTTGTGCCGGGTAGCCGCGTACTTGGGGCCGGGATTGCCCAGACCGACGACCAGGAGAGGGAGGTTTTCTTGTGAGGGGTTTTGCTGCATAGCCCCCAATTATAACGTGTTTGGGGGCCGGTGTTCAGGGGCTAGAGACCTATTCTTTGGGACCACGCCAACGTTGGATAACAACACCCCCGCCGCCCGTTGTCACTCTGGATGCTTCTCGACCCGATAGCGCACATGCTTCTATCGTCTTGGTCCTGGAGTCTCCTCAATAAAATGGGGATAGATGCCAGAGGGCTTTGAAATCTTGCTAAAGGTGTTTTGCTCGTCGTTTGGGAGCATTTGGAAGGCTGTAGCGGAAAGCCAGAGGGCAAGGATGACGAGCCCAATCAATACAACGGACTCCCTCACACGGTGAAGAGTTATCACTTTTCTTCTATCGCCATTAGCCTTAATTTTCAAGTGTCCGCAGAACACTTAGACTCTGTACCTGAATGTATCTATAGACATGCAAGGGATAAGAGCTAAAGTTGCCATCATTACGCTGTCTGCCATCTACTCGAACATCTCTTGGGTAGCCTTTCCCGTCGTCAAAGTTAATCACGTAGTCAAGTGGGAACCCCATTTCCTCAAATGGCCCTTCATCGATGGTCTTCTCAACTTCTTGAAGAAGACTTTCGATGGTCAAGAACCTTACGTCCTCACCAGTGGCATTTGTTTCGGAGGGAGTGTCGAACTTGGTATATTCCAAGATACTTACTTTATCCCCTTCTACTCTTAGCTTCCAGGTTCCACACTGATTGAAGCCTCCCCATCCACAGCTTTTCACACGATAGCTCACTACCATCTCGTAATCGATAACTCTTTGGGATTGCCATTTCGCCAGAGCGGAGTCGTAGTCGCTCCTGGAGGCATTTATGGTACCGTGATCAGGTGGCGAAGAAATCACCCAAAGTGCCATGCCTGCCGCCAGGACCATTGCAAGTGCCCACTGACCTTTTGAGATACGTGCTAAGAACTCCATGCAATGATTATAGCAAGAAGAGAAGGACGGCAGAATAGCCAATTTGGTGGAACCAACATAGCCCTTATGAGGCCCCTGAACACCGGCCCCAGACCTATCTGAGTTCGTTCTTTAGCATGGCGCTCGGTTTCAGTATTATTTCCACGCGCCTGAACTGGCCCAGGGCCTTTTTTGCCCGTTCGTAAAGCGGCTTCAGTGCTTGCGACTTCACCTGGTAAGCGCCGCTAAGTTGCTTCGTCATTAGCTCGCGGCCGCTGAAGACGGTCACGGTAAACGTGCCTGGGTCTCGTCCGGCGGCCTTGATACGCCTGGTGAGGTCGTCCAACGCCGACAAGAGCGTCAGGTATTCACCTTCGTCCGGGAGGCGCTCACCAGTATGCCTGGTCTTAGTTTGGTGGCTATGCCCTTTGCTGGTGGTAAGCCTGTAGGTGCCTGTACACGGCGCATAGCCCATCCTGGACTGCTCACCGCCATCAAGTTGCGTCAGCAGGAGTACGACGTAGTCACTATCAGACTGCCATTCGTATGGATACTTGGACTCCGTCTGCTCCGAATCATTGTCAGTGGTGGTTTCCTCTGCGGCGGCTTCACTTACCTTTGCGTCGAGCTTGACGCCAAATTGCGCTAGCGTCTTGTCGCCGGGCATTTCACGCCCGGTGGCGGCCTGGGCTGCTCTGAAACGCTTGTGAGCTACCTCATCGAAGTTGAATGCCGCAAGCGTGGCAAGCTCATCCGCCACTTCGTTATATTGATTGCTAGCGTGCCCCTTGACCCAACCTAACTCGATGGTCGCACCTGTTGACTTCTTTGCGGAAGCCAGCGCCCTGTCATACGCAGCCCACAGATCGGTGTTCTTCTTGCGCTGCCACACACCGTTTCCGCAGAACACCGTGTACTTGCTGTCCGACCATATGTAGATATGTTGAGGTTGTGCCTTGTTTTCTCCTAGCTTGTGTATCAACTGGAACGCGGCGAGCACCCCGGCAATCTCCGCCCTGTTGTTGCTTGTCCGCGGTTCTGCACGACGCGCTGCTACAAAGCCTCCCAACTCGATTTGCGCGCAAGGTTCCGGCCTCTCCTGCCCGTCGCTGTTTATTGGGTCTCTATAAGCTACTGCTACAACGGCAAAACCAAGCGGTCCTCCAGGGTTAGCTATCGGCGCTGAGCCATCAGTATAGACTTCTATGGTGCGGCACACCCTGAATGCTTCCACCTTGTCCTCATGGACCAGTTGGTCCTCTACTGCCTGTTTGGCAACAAGCCATTCAGGCGCTTCGCCTGTATCCATGTTGGGAAGCCGTTGCATAATTAGTAACCTCTTTCTTTGCCGCTTTATCTCAGCCTCAATCTCTCGGACATAGAGCTAATCTGGAGCATGCGCTGTAACATGGAAAATGGAAATGCGATAACCTGCGGCACTTCAGGCTTTATCAGACCCAGGCTTATGGTCTCTCCTGTTTCCGAAATGCGGAGAGTATCATTATCTTCCCAGGACACGTAATTGTTTGCCTGGGCGTGACCATCGTGCGTGGAGGTCCCATAGATGTCTCGTTCAACGACAGGCAATATAGGCGATTTGACCCGTACCAGGAGAGGCTTATTATACGCACCGGAGTAACCCCCAGGACGAGTATACACTTCGGCTACATACAAGCCATTGGGCGATGCGACTTGCTGCGTAAGGGTTTCGCTCCCAATAGAGTCCACCAGAAACAGAGCGCCCAACGTGAAAGGCGGTAAGAACAGCAGCCCGCACATCAGCATGTACGAAAGACCGCCTACTAAAGAAGGTATGCAAGCTAACCTTGCCAGGCGTTTCCTGTCGTGAGGCAATCCGGCGACAGTGGCAATTGCTATGATGCCAGCTACAGCCACAATGAATGGGAATGCTATATCCGTAGTTGTGCCGGGCAGCGAATAGTCCGTGCAGTAGAAGAACCAAAGGAGAAACCCTAAGTAGATATTAGTCCACCAGGCGGTAGAAGCCATGTACATCCCCCACGTTCCAGTGTGGTTGTGCTGCCTGGCAGCTTGAGACGCAGACCCTGTGTTGGATTCATGTAGTGCTTGCACTGCTTTGCTTGACCCCCTTCTGTGTATAAGGTATATCAGTTCGCAACATGGACCGGCGCTTTGGTGAGTGTATACAGGCCGTCAACTCAACATGGCAAGCACGTAGATAGCACCCGGCTAGCACTTAGATGCTATTCATCTAATAAGCGTCTGTCGCTCTCGTATGCACTCGAACACGCTGGACCAGGAGGAGAGCGCGCCGGTACCGGGCAGCAACAAAAAAGCACCGGTCTTTGGAGACCGGTGCTTTACGAGTTGAATGAACAACTTACTTGATCTTGTTGTACTCCTGGATCGCCTCCTGGTGGCGGCCCTGCTTCATGTAGAGGTCGCCGCGTACCTGGTGGTAGTGGGCGTCGCCCTGCATCTCGCGCTCGTAGTCGTTCAGCTCCTCAGCGATGAGGCTGAGGAACATCGCGGGCACGTTGCGCTTGCGCAGCACTCGCCGGTAGACGCGCAGGGTCGTGCTGAGGTCGCCTAGCTGGCTGTAACCGGCTGCGAGGGCCATGTGTGCGCCGATGTCGTCGGGGTTCGCCTCGACTAGCTGGCGTAGAGCCTCGAAGCCCTCAAGCTCCGGCAGCGGGCCGGAGGTGTACATGCTGCGGCCGTCACCGACCTTCGGCATCTCCACGTTCGAGGCTTCCTGCTGGCCCTGCATCGGCTGGTACGTGTACTCAGGCACCTCTGCCGGTATGGGAGCGGGTGTGGGTGCAACCGAAGGCGTGGATGGAACTGTAGGTGCAACCGACGGCGTGGACGGGACCGCAGGCGCAGGTGCCGCAGCAGCAGGTGCAGCCTCCTCGACAGTATCCACCTCTTGTACCGGCTCCTCTGCGGGTGTTTCCACTGGGGCAGCCTGGGAAGCGGGCGCTGTGGTCGCAGCCGTAGCAGCAGCCCTGCCACGCGACTTCTTCGGCTCCGGTGCGGAGGGCGTTTCTAGTACTTCCTCAGGTGTCGCCTCGGATGCCATCTCCGGCGTGGGCTTCAGCGCGCGAGTCTGCTTGCTGCCCTGCGGAACCGTGGCTTCTACGTCCTCTACCTCCGGCGCTTCATCTCCGAGGGGGCCGGTGGTCATGCCTCGCAGGTCCGGGGTGTCGGGCAGAGTGGGCAGGCCGGGCGAGGTAGCATCGGCCCAGGACACACGTGCCTTGACCGCGCTGCTATCGTCCGCCGCGCCCTTCTTGCGCCCCCTGCCTCTAGGGGTCTCCGTCTGCGCTTCCGCCGCAGGCTCAGGTGTGACCGCTGGTTCGGGGGTAGGTGCGAGTGCGGGTGTGGCAGCCATTGGGGCGGCCAGCCTGGCAGGCTCTTCCAGGGGCGCTGCATCGTCAGTCAGCCAGCCCGTAGACTTGCCACGGTCGGCGGAGGGCCGCGAGGTGCTCATGAAGAGGGAGGTGTCGCGCTCGGTGCCCTGCCACGACTCCTCGTCGTCCTCAGGCTCCTCGGCAGCCGCAGCCGGACGTTCGCTCCACAGCGACCCACCGGGGTCGGGAGAAATCAGCTCGCCGGTGGTGCCCGGACGCCTCGCCTTCCTGGGGTCGAGCATACCCGTGGGTATCTCCTGCTCTTCCTCCAGCCTGAGTTGCGAGTAGTCGAACGGCTCGATATCAAAGTCGGGGTCTGCGGCGGGTTCCTGGGCTGCCGCTACCGCGGGTTCGGCTGCCGGTCCGGGAACCGGAGTCGCGGGCGCGACGGGCTGGGCCGCCACCGGCTCTGCCAGGGGAGGCTCGAACAGTAGGCCGGTCTCCTGCGCCTCGTTACCCATCATGTCCAGGTCGTCGTCCAGGCCGCCCATAGAGAGCGTGGTGGTAACGGCTGAGGTCCACCCGCCGCCGAGGCGACCTGTTTCGCGCCGTGGGGGCTGTGGAGCTACCGGCTCGGCAGGCTCTACCGTCTCGACTTCGGCAACGGGTTCGGGCTGCGTTGCGGCCTGCGCCTGTGCCTCCATCTGAGCGCGCAACTGGGCCTGCAACTGCGACTGAGTGGCCGTTTGTTCCACGTCTTCTTCCGGCTCCAGGAACGAGGCGATAGGCGAGGTTAGCTGCGAGAGGGCGGGCGACGTGGGTGTGCGTTGCGCGTTCGGAGTTGTCTGCGTGGTGTCCAGCGAGGCTGCCGCGCTGAACGTAGTGTTCATATCATCGAGGTTGCCCGCTGGGGTGCCGTCGAAGATGTCCGCCAGCACGTCGAGGTCGGCGGTGGCGCGCATGGGGTCGTGGGTGGGTGGAAGCACGCCAAGTAGTTCCTCGGTGTTGAAGCCGTAGGCGTCCTCCTCAGGTGCCAGGCCGAGCGAAGTGAAGTCGAACGGCTCAATGGGCGGCAGGTCGGCATAGTAAGGCTCGTCAGCAGGCGCATCTGCCTCTGCCTGGGCCGCGACTTCCACCGCAGGCTCTGCCTCCAGCTCCAGGCCGGGTTCCGCCTCAAGTTCCGCTTGCGGCCCCGCGTAGGTGTCGGCCTGGAAAGTAGGCGCAAGCTCAAGCTCCGACGCTTCCACAGGCACTTCCGCGTCGGCGGTGGGTGCCATCATGCTCGCGTCGAACGGCGCTACGTCGAACTCCTCAGCCTGGGTGAAGCCTTCTTCGGCGGCAGGCTCAAGCTCAACGGGCGCGGCGAACGCCGGTTCAGTAGTGTCTTCGGTAGCGTCTTCCGCAGCTACGCCGGTAAGTTCTTCAGGGGTTGCCACGAGGGCTTCCTGCTCCAACTCTACAGGCTCAGGCGGCGCGAGAGACTCGGCGGCCTGCACCGGCAGGGACTGGTCTTCGGTGGCGTCTTGAGTGCCGGTGCCAAGGTCCATATCTACGTAGCCCTGCCTGGCGAGCACTTCCAGATCGGAGGTGTCTTGCAGCCAGAAGGGTAACGGGCCTTGCCCGGCATCATCGGCGGCAGGCTCCATCTCGGCTGCTGCCTGGCTGACTTCCGGCCCTTCAGCGGGGGCAGCCTCGACCAGCGTCTCAGCAGGTGTCGCCCCGTACTGTAGCGGCTCCACGTCGAACTCGTCCCGTGGCTGCAAGAAGGCGTCCATGCCGGACGTAGTAGGAGCGGGCTGCCGGCTTTCCAGCACGGAAGGGTCGAGCAACTGGCTGGGGTGCCCATCATCGAACATGAAGCTGTCGAATTCGAGAGCGTCACCCGCCGACGTGCCACCTGCTACCGTCTCCGGGGCCTGGGCATGGGCTTCCGCCTCATCCAGTGGTACCACGTAGTCCAGTTGCGGGCCATCGTAGCCGGGGGCTGCCACTTCATCTAAGGTAGATGTGTAATTGTTCTCAGGCGGCGCGCCCGTCATATCTCCCCAGCCGGGCACAAGCGATTCTTCCGGCTCGGCCACTGTAGGCTCGGCAAGGGCTGGCCCCGCGGACGCGCTGTAGGCGTTCTCGAAGGGCAGCCCGGCCCACTCCTGGGTGGTCTCGGGGCGCTCCTGCACCGCTGTGCCCGCGCTCATCGCTGCCGTTCCGGCGGGGGCTTCAGCCACAACAGGTGGTAGATTGGCGGGCAGGCCGTACAGGGCCAGCAGCACCTGGCTGAAATCATCCACCGAGGAGAGCGTGCTATCGTTCCAGGTGGTGGGGTCGTTCTGTACCTGCTCGGTGTAGGTGCTCGGTGTGCCGAACGTGGCGGCCTGCAAGGGAGCGGGGACGGCAGGTGCTTCCTCCGCCTCAGGTCGCAGGCTCCAGGGATTCAGCGGCCCAGTACGAAGGCGCTGGCCCAGCGGCCCGGTTGGGGTCTTGAAATAGGCTGGGTTGATAGGACCTGCGGGCGAGGGCTGCGCGCTCTCGCTCTCGCTCTCGGCCTGAGCGCCCGCCGTAGAAGCCGCAGCAGGGGTGCGCAACGGCCCGGTGCCTGTACTCGGCATTCCACCGAGCGGCCCTGTGCCTCGGCGCATACCCAACGGCCCGGTCCCACGTGGCATGGTACCGCCAGGCGTGCCGTCGGTGCCTTGCTGCCCCTGCAACTGCGATAGTCGCGCGGCCAGGTTGCTGCCGGAGTGCTGGCTGCCGAGCGGCCCGGTGCCACGCGGCGCACTCGGGGGAAGGGCCTGCTGCTGGTCGTAGCCTTGTTCACCCTGGAGTGTGGACTGGTATGGCTGGAACAGTGGCTCAGCCTCGGCCTGCTGCTGGGGCTGGGACTCCATGCCCGCCAGGAAGGGCGGTAGCGGCACGTCCTGGCCCGCGAAGCCGAAGCCGGACGCTGCGGGTGCCGGCGGGGCAGGTTGGGCCGGTGTTTGCACGGAGGACTGACCGCCACCAAGCGGTCCGGTGCCGCCCGTGTGCGCTGCCAGGTTGGCGGCGAGCGGGTTTACGGCCGTCACCACGCCCATGTTGGGGTCGGTGTTCAGGCTGCCGAGGGTGGGGAGCGGCCCCGTCCCGGTGTCGAACATGAACGACTCGAACTCGATGTCGTCCGCGTTGAACTGCCCCGAAGGCTGGTCCTCCGCCGGGTTGGTGGCCGAGTTAGCCGTCTCCTGCATCTTCATCAAGTCCTGCCAGCGACTATCATCCTGAGCCATGTTTTCCTCCATTTGGGATTTCGGAATGCGGATTTCGGATTTAGCAGAATTGCGGCCTCGCCCAGGACCTGCAACCCGAAATCCCAAATCAGTCGGTACTTTTCTCTGCTTCCGCTACCGTAGCGCTCAATTTTTCGTAATATCCTAGCAGGTTTTGTACCCTGTCGGGTGGTGTTTCGCGGGTTTGTAGATAAATGGTTAGCGCATCACGCGGGGTCATCTGCTCGATTACCTGGTCACCCAACCGCATACGGTGTGCCCTCGTGTAATTGGTAGTGACCGACATGAAAGCCGGCCGGTGCGAGTTGAGCGCCTGGCGAATTTCGTCCTGGCGCAGGTCGCGCTGGTGTTCCGGCGTGGTGTCGATGATAAGGCGCACTATCGCACCCTCTATATCAACCGCCCGCTCTTCGATGCGGCGCAACACCTCATCGGTGGGGAAATCGCAGTCGGCGTTCACCTTTATCGTGCGGAACGGGCGCGCCCCTACCTCGTGGAAGGTGTGCGTGACCTCTCGCTGGCCGTCGGGACCGGGATCGCTTATCTCCACGGAGACGAAGCCCTTGGCGTCACGCTCCTCCCCGAAGTCGATCCTCTCCAGCGAGCCGGGATAGACGATAGGCGGCTTCTGGTGACTGAGCACCTGGTGCTTGTGGATGTGGCCCATCGCCACGTAGTCGATGCGGCTGTCCATCAGCATCGCCTTGGGGTAGACTACGTCCTGCCCCAGCATGATCTCCTTCTCGGTCGAGAAGACCGCACCCTGCACCGAGGCGTGGGCGGTCAGTATCACCGGCATCGACGTATCCACCTTCTCAAGCGACTGGTCTATGAAACCCTCCACCAGGTTTATCATCTCGCGGTTGAGAGAGTCGGGGTCGAGGTTGCGGAAGTCCTTGTTGCTCAGCATGTAGCTGCGCGACAGCCAGGGTATGGCGATAATCTGCACAGGCCCGGCCTTAGTGTCCACCACGTGAAAGCTGGGCTTCTGGGCTACTTTCACACCGGGCACCGCCAGCGTGCTGTATATCTCCACCGTGTTGGCGCGCGAGAGGGCGTTGGGCACGTCGTGATTGCCCACCAGTATGAAAGTGGGCAGACCCGCCGCCGACAGCTTGTGTATGCACCTGGCGAACTCTCGCTGGACGGTGGGTGTAGGGTCGCGGTTCTTGAAAATGTCGCCCGCGATCAGGACGAGGTGCACGTCGTTATTCAGCGCCCAGTCGAGCGCCTCGTTGAGAGTCTTCAGGAAATCGCCAAGCCGGGTAGAAAGACCTGTGGCCGGGTCGATCCGGCCATAGTTCTCCATACCCAGGTGGATATCAGCGAGATGTAGTATGCGTAAGGGCATTGCGAATTTCGAATTGCGAAATTCGAATTTAGCTGGAATTGGAGCAAATTCGCAATTCGCAATTCCAATTTCCAAATCCGAAGAAGGCATGATGGTACCAATCGTGCAGAGGTACTATGACCCCCTGTGTGCGAGTATAGCACCCGCTATATGGGGTGTCAACCAGTACCTATGGTACAATAGGCCTACTACTATATAGCCAAAATGATGCTGGGTTCTGAAACGTGAAACGTGAAACGTGAAACGTGAAACGTGATGCGGCTTGCGATAGTTGGTGCGCAGATGCCAGGCTGTTTGTATTTATGGACCAAAGCCTCCCCCTGTCATCCTGAGCGCAGCGAAGGATCAGCAGCCCGTTCTTGATCCTTGGGCATGAGGCAAGAATGGTTGTCTTACCACTGCGGTTCCCAATGTTGAGGACTCTTGTCTACCCACCTGATCCTTCGCTGCGCTCAGGATGACAGGGGGAGGCTTTGGTCCTGTTGTAGTGGGAAGAAGGCGCCCACGCACCCACTATAGCAAACCGCATCACGTTTCACGTTTCACGTTTCAGAACTATGACCAGGAGGGTACGATGACGTATCGGATTACGCTCATTCCGGGCGACGGTATTGGGCCGGAGATTTCGGAGGCCACGCAGCGGGTGATTGACGCGCTCGGCGTGGACATCGACTGGGACGTGATGGAGGCGGGCGAGTCTGCTATCGCCAGGGGCGGCAATCCGTTGCCCGAAGAGGTGCTCGAGTCGGTGCGCCGCAATAAGGTGGCGATCAAAGGCCCCATCACCACCCCCGTGGGCAAGGGCTTCCGCTCTGTGAACGTAGGATTGCGCAAGGCGCTCGACCTGTACGCCAACATCAGGCCGACCAAGACCCGCAAGGGCGTGCGCTCCCGCTTCGACAACGTGGACCTGGTGATCGTGCGCGAGAACACTGAAGACCTGTACGCCGGCATCGAGTTCTTCGAGGGCAGCCAGGAAGCCAACGACTTGATTGGTTGGATCAAAGAGCGCAACGGCGCTACCATTCGCCCCGACTCGGCCATCAGCATCAAGCCTATCTCCATATCGGGGAGCCGCCGCATCGTGGAGTTCGCCTTCAAGTACGCCGAGGACAACGGGCGCAAGAAGGTGTCGGCGGTGCACAAGGCCAACATCATGAAGGCCACCGACGGCCTGTACCTGCGCACCGCCGAGGAAGTGGCCGCGCAACACCCCAACATCCAGTTCGAGAACGTGATTGTAGACAATATGTGCATGCAACTGGTGCAGAAGCCGGACCTGTACGACGTGCTGGTGCTGCCTAACCTGTACGGTGATATAGTGTCCGACCTGTGCGCTGGTCTGGTGGGCGGACTAGGTGTGGCCCCCGGCGCGAACATAGGGGAGGAAGTGGCCCTGTTCGAGCCGATTCACGGCAGCGCGCCCAAGTACACCGGGCAGAACAAGGTCAACCCGATGGCGATGATGTACTCCGGCGTAATGATGCTCAACTGGATTGGAGAGCGCGAGGCCGCCGACCGCCTGGAGCGCGCCCTGGACGAGACTATAGAGGCGGGCGTGGACGTGACCTATGACCTCAAGCAACGCCGCGACGACCCCACCGCCAAGTCCACCTCCGAAGTGGCGGACGCGCTCATTGCCAAGTTGAAGGGCGGCCGGTAATTAGGAGACGAAAACGCAAAGACGCAAAGAACGCAAAGGACGCGCGAAGAAGAATATTGTTTGGGATGAAGGTAGGTGCGGTCACATTGCCGCACCTACCTTCATCTGTAGTGAGACTTGTAACGTAGTATTAACATGATGTGGTTGGCGGAGATATCTGGGGGTTGTTTATGAATAGCAGACGCAATCGTCGCTTGGTGCTGCTGGCGGCGCTGCTGGTCGTGTTGGGGTTGTTGGTATGGAGGCCGAATAGCGTGCTGGGGCTGCTGACGAGGCCGTTTGGCATTTCGCTAGATGTGAGCGGCGGGGACGCGGCTTCTGTCAGGGTGCCCGATGGGTTTGAGGTGAATATCTACGCCAGCGGATTGAGTGGCCCACGCCTGATGGATGTGGGGCCGGATGGCACCCTGTTCGTGGCGGAACGGGATGGCGGGCGTGTGGTTGCGCTGCCAGACAAGGACGGGAACGGGCAGGCGGACAATAGTATCACGGTGGCAGACGGGTTAGCCAAGCCCAATAGCGTCTCTGTGTATTCAGGTACGCTGATCGTGGGCGAACAGGGGCAAATTTCACGGTTCCGGCTTGATGAGGGCTACAAATCTATCGAGCGGACGGTGTTGGTGCCCGACCTGCCCAGCGAGGGTTTCCACAGCAGCAAGACGGCCATTATCGGCTCGGATGGCCGCCTCTACGTGGCGATGGGTTCTGCCTGTAACGTCTGCGACGAGAGCGACGAACGGCGGGCGGCGGTGTCGGTGTACGGCCTGGATGGGTCGGGAGGGGAGGTGTTCGCCAGGGGCCTGCGCAACGCCGTGGGGCTGGACCTCAACCCCTGGACCGGCGAGGTGTGGGCCTCCAACAACGGGCGCGACCTCATGGGCGACGAGCTGCCGCCGGAGACCGTCTACGCGCTAAGTGAGGGCGGTGACTACGGCTGGCCCGGCTGCCATGCGGGCGACATACCCGATCCCGACTTCGGCAAAAGCGGGAACGCATGTGAGGGGGTGGAGGCCCCGGTTGTGGAGATGCAGGCCCACATGGCACCCCTGGGTATCGCCTTCTATCAGGGTGGCAACTTCCCCACTCCGTACAACGACAGCCTGTACGTCGCCCTGCACGGCTCCTGGAACAGTAGCTCGAAGGTGGGCTACAAGGTGATGCAGGTGCCCCTAAAGGATGGGCGGGTGGCCGGTGAAGCGGTTGATTTCGCGACCGGGTTCCTTGGCGCGGAGGATGCGGTTACGGGCCGCCCTGCAGGTGTGGCTGTGGGTAAGGACGGCAGCCTGTTCATCTCAGACGACAAAGCGGGGTTCATCTACAGGGTATCCTGGCGGGGCAGGTGATAACCGCTATGTGGTGGAGCAAACTGTATTATCAGCCGGGGCGTAGATACTGTAGATACTGTAGATACTAATGTAATATTGAGCCAACATGAGAAAGGGGTGCGTAACAGATATGGTTATAGCACAGCCCCTGACAATAGGCGAACAGGCACCGGACTTCAACCTCGACACGCCGGACGGCCGCAACATCACACTCGCGGAACTAACGGCGAAGCGTACGCTCATCATCTTGCAGCGCCACCTGGGGTGAACGGTCTGCCTCGATTACGTGGCGCAGTTGCGCCCGCATTACCCCAACATCAAAGCGGTAGGGGCCGAGGTGCTCCTGGTGACTTTCTTCCCACCTAGCCGTGCTCGCAACTGGGCGCGCCGCTATGAACTGCCCTACCTGCTAGCCTCTGACGAGAGCAGGCAAGTCTACTTCGATTACGTCCTGCGTGAGGCCAGCACTATGGAGCTTCTTGGCCCGCCGAACTGGCTCCCCGGACTCAGGGCCACAATGCGCCTGCGCACGACGCCGCAGCACACCAAGCATGTCGCTCAGTTAGGTGGCTACTTCATAGTGGATGATACCGGCAAATTGCTGTACGCCCACCGCTCTGAGAACCCTTCCGACCACCCCAGCCCCAAAGAACTGGTGCGGATACTCACAGCCGGCATTGTCTAACCTGTTAGAACCTGTAGCGTCTGGCGGGCGCAACGTTCCCAGGTGAAGCCGGAGGCGCGTTCAAGCCCTTTGCGGCGTAGCTCGGCTTGGAGAGCAGGGTCGAGCATAAGCCGTTGAACGGCTTCGGCCCAAGGGTGCGGGTCGTGCGGCTCTAGCAGCAGGCCGGCGTCGCCTACTACTTCGGGCAGGGAGGTGGCGGTTGAGGCGATCACCGGGGTGCCGCAGGACATGGCTTCCAGCGGCGGCAGGCCGAACCCCTCATAAAGCGAGGGGAAGGTGAGGGCCAGCGCGCCGGAGTAGAGGGCAGGCAGGTCGTCCCGTTCGACGTAATCCGCAAAGCGCACCAACTCAGTTAGTCCCCTGGCCTCCACCATATCGAACAGGCTCTCGTACAGCCAGCCACGCTTGCCAGCGAGCAGTAATTGCGGCGGTCGCTCCATGCCGCCCCTCAGGATATCCCACGCTTCTACCAGCAGGCCCAGGTTCTTGCGTGGTTGCAGCGTGCCGACGTGGATGCAGTAAGGTGCTTGTATGCCATATTTAGCTGCTATCTCTGCTCTGCGCGCCTCATCGTCCACAGGGGCGAAGATAGAGTCACGGCCATGATTTATCACGATGATCTTGCGCGGGGGTACGTGATAGTGCTTTACCAGATCGCGCTTGGTAGTCTCGGAAATGGCAATCACCCGGCGGGCGGATTTTCCGCTGAAGAGAGTAGACAGGTGCAAGTAGAGGCGGGAGAAGCGCGTATGTGCCTGCGGGTACTCAAGATAGCCGAGGTCGTGCACCGTCACCACGGTGCGCCGGGGGTGCCGGAGTGGCACGACGTGGGAGGGCACGAACAGCACGCCCGGCGGCCTGCGCAGCATCTCCCACGACAGCCGCAGGTGCGTCCACATGCGCGGGAAGGGTGCCGCCACCACTCGCCAGTTATGGGGCAGGTCGAACCCTAGCCTCTCTCTCGCTTCTTCAGCGGATGATATGTTGACATAAAGGCGAAAATTGTAATGCCCCGTTTCGGGCAGCCGAGTTAAGGCGTAGAGTAGGCTGGCGGAATAGTGCTCGGTGCCGGTGCGCTGGGCGATTACAGCGCGGCTGGCGTCTATGCCTATAACGCGTCCACTCTCAAACATTAAGGGTAACCCTCGGTATCCAGACGAGTCCGCTAGGTAGAGTAGTTACTGCACCGAAATCAGTGTCTGCCAGTCTAGCGTATAGTTCGGGAGGGAGCAGATAACCTGAGTAACCACGCGAAGCTAATATCTGCCCGGCGGTTAAAGTAGTTTGATCGTGACCGCCACTGACTTCAAAACCAAGCTCCGCAAACTGGAAGGGGGTCTCTCTGTATACTCGATCTGCGATTTCAGCATACGTCGCATCAACCAACTTCAAGCGGGGGCTATAGCTTGTGTCCATTGTTTTGTCGTAGTACCAGTCCAGACCTGCTAACATTGCTGTGGGCACCGAAAAGTCCAACCAGCCGCTACCATCTTCCTCACGTCTTGTGAACGTAACACATCCAACAGACTTATTTTCCGGCAAGGTTAAGAGACCGTACATACGCCAGGGCTCTACACTGATTTGAACTGGAGGGTTGCCGAGGTCTTCTCTGTCGAGCCAGGGGCCTTGCAGTTGGGGTGACGTCCAAAGAGTATCTAGTGCCTTCTGCAAGTGCTCCTCGCTACCACCTGGTGAATACTCAAAAACCAGTTCGTAAAAACCTCCGCCCCAATATTCCTTATCCAGGTATAGACTTCTCTTGATGCTCATGCGTCCTCTAGCTCCTCTATCTCCCACATCACCATCTCCACCGTGATAGCCCGCATCTCCGGTCCGCCTTCTATGTCACGCACGTCCACGCCCAGTATCTCAGTGGCGTGGGTGCCTGGGGCGCGTCGTGCACGGTGCAGGCGTGGGTTGCCCCAGGGTGCCCAGCTACGCTCGTCGCTTGGACCGTACAGGTGGAGGGTGCGCTTGCCCAGCGCATCGGCTATGTGCAGGGGGCCGCTATCCACGCCCAGCACCATGTGAGCCTTGTCCAGTATCCAGGTTAGCTCCGGGATGCTGGCGGTGCGTCCGGATAGGTCAAAGGGCTTGCTAGTGGTGGCCTCCACTATACTGGCGCACAGGGTCTGCTCGTTGGGCGCACCCGTCAGGATGACATTGTAGCCTTTTGATGAGAGCCTGTCCGCTACCTCCGCCCAGCCTTGTATCGTCCAGAGCTTGTTAGCTCCCGCCGTGCCGGGGTGGATTACCACCCGTATCTGTTCGTCCACGTTCAGCCAGGGGCCAAGTAGCCCCTCTGGTGGTTCGCTCATGTTGGGAGGGGCGAGTGGAGGTTGGCCTTGCGTGCGGTCTATTTGTGAGGGGACGCCACGTCGTGCTCCTATTGCCTCGATCATAAGCTGGGCCAGCCGCAGGTCTTGTTCGACTTCGTGCCTGCCGGGAGTGTGTGGTACCCGGTCGGTGAGCCAGCTTTGCATGCCGGGGGTGTCGTAGCCCCACCGCCTCGGTACGCCAGCCGCCCACATGAGGGCCGCGCCCCACCAGTGATCGAAACGAAGGGTGACACCCAGGTCGTAGCCGCCCTTTGCTATTTGCGCCGCCGACCGCGCCAGCAACCTGTACGGTTCGACGCCGCCCACGCGCTCCACGATGCCGGGGAAGGGCACTACCTCCAGCGCGTCCAGGTTGGGGTTGCCCTCCCACATGGCCCGGCCCCACGGCCCTACTAATCCTGTTATATGGGCAGCGGGGAAGGCCTGCCTGATGAGGTCCAGTGTGGGAGTAGCGAAAAGCAGGTCGCCCAGATGGTCCGGACGCATGACCAGGATGCGATTTATTTGCCCGGTCTTGCCTTCACGGCGTGCCAGTTTGTTTCGGAGCGCGTGAGGCTGGCAGAAGATACGCACCAGTAGCTCGCGCGCCAGCATCTTCGGGTCAGCTACGCCCGGCATTGGTGTCAGCCCTCACCCAACGGGATTTCCGACCAGGGGTGCCACGTGCCGTCCGCCGTCTTGTAGATGAGGTAGACACTCTCCACGTCCCAGGCGATGAACAGGCGCAGGGGCGCAAGCTCGCTGTACACGCGCTCAAGCTCCTCAGGGTCGGAGAAGAGTCCGACGGTCATGTGGGGGATGAACTCCTCGAACTGCCCGCCGTACGCCGGGTACTCGGGGAACTCGGCTAGCACCGCCTCATACAGCGACGTTACACGCTCCGGCTTGGCGAGGCGCAGGTAGAGTACGCCATCGTCGGGGAAGATGCCGAAGCCGCGTATAGCCACCGCCCTGGGTGGACACTTGGCGAACAATTGCCGCAGCCTCTCCTCGGCTTCCTCTATCTGCTCGAAGGGCACGAAGGGGTAGTCCACCGTGATGTGAGCCTCGATGCGCCAGATCTGCTCGGCGGCGTACTTCTGGCGGTAGTGGTCTGCGAAGCCCCGGATGTCGGGCGGCGGCACGATAACGATAGCCGTTTGTCCCGTGGGCGCTGTGGAGCCTGTGTCGAACATGATGCTCTATCTTACCCCATGCGCCCCGGCCTGAACACCCTCTGCACAGCCGCCCAAACCTCGTCTGTCGTGACCATGTCGTGGTACTTATCGCCCCCAGCCGCAGCCTTGCGCAACGACTCGGCCCCCGACGACACCCCTGCGGGCGCTACTACCACGCTACGACCGGAGGGGTCCCACGGGCCGTATCGCGCCGGGTCGCTGGGGCCGAACACGGCGACCACCGGGGTGCGCACGGCCGTCGCAAGGTGCATGGCCCCGGTATCGTGCCCCAGGAAGATGCTGCATCGCTGCAACAGCGCGCCCATCTCGCCCCACTGTAGCTTGCCCACCATGTCGGCCACGTACGGGCGGGTAGCGGGGAAGAGGGCGGCCTTAAAAGCTTCGATGGCCTCCCTGTCCTGCTCGCCGGGGCCACCCAGGATGAGGATGTTGGCTTCGTATGTCTCGGCAATCCAGTCGGCCACGCGCGCCCAGCGTTCCGGCTGCCAGCGTTTGGCGGGGAGGTTCATGCCGGGGTTGGCTCCCCCTCCCAGGTGCAGCGCCACCAGGCCGTGCTCGCTTTCGCCTTCCTCACCCAGCGCCTCCGAGAGCACCTGTCCGGCGCGCTGCCTGTCTGCATCGGTGGGGTAAAACTCCAGGTATGCAGTGTCGGAGGGTGCTTTGATGCCTATGCCACGTACCACGTCCAGGTACCACTCGACTTCGTGCCGGGCGCGGTTGGGCGGGCAAGGTACTGGGTGGGTGAGGGCTACGCCCCGGCCATCGCTGTCCAGGCCCGCACGAAAGTGGGCGCGGGAGAGGTAGGCCGCCAGGTTGAGCATCGGGGAGCGGTCGAGCACCAGCGCGGTGCCGTACTGGTTGCGGCGCAGGTAACGCCCCAATCGCATGTAACTACCGAGAGAGTGGTCCGTGTCAGGCACCCCCGCGTCTACTATAGAGTCGAGGTTGGGGTTATTTCTCACCGCCGGGAGCGAGTAGCCGCCGACGGAAAGCGCGATATGAGCCTCGGGGAGGGCTTTGCGTAGGGCGGCGAACGCGGGGGTAGCCATGAGCAGGTCGCCCATGCAGCACGGCTTGACGAACACCACGCGCTTGAGGTGGAGACTATCGAGGGGCACCGGCCTGCCGCGACCGGGCCGCAACCGCCA
>DASVVE010000077.1:0-13700 GCA_036386675.1 Chloroflexia bacterium
CCGAAGCGGTACCTGTACCCCACGTACTTCATCGCCGTATTCACAATCGTATCCGCGCTACCCGACACCGCCACCGGGGCCTCGATCTTAGCCACCGGCTGCTCGACGGCAGCCTGCACTGCGGGCTTAGCTTCGGCAGGAGCGGCGGGCGCAGCGGGAGCGGCGGGCGCAGCGGGAGCGGCCGGGGCCTGTACCGCCTTGCTCTCCGTCCTGGCGGCGGTGGTAGTCACTTCCGTAACCGCCTGTGACTGAGCCAAATACTGCGCCATTGCCCACCCGGTCACCCCGTTCGCTGAAACCTGGTACCAGGATATCCCCTCGCCGTCCGTCACCGGACCCTTCTTCACTGCGACCACCGTATTGGGCGCCAGCTTCGTGACTACGCTGCCCTGCCTGTTAGCGTCGGTGCGCACCCGCAGGGGGTCGCCGTCCGTGTTAGCAACCTTGCCGAAGCCCACAATCTTAGCGGCGGGCTTGGCGGCGGTCTCCAACTTGGCGGCAGGCTTGCTGGTCGTGGCGCTCTCGTTCTTAGCCGCCGGTGCCGTCCCCGCCTTGCCTTCCAGGTACCCCGCCACGATCCAGCCCGTGCCGTTCGGCCCCTTCACCTTGAACCAGCGGTAATTGTTCCCGTCCCGCTCTGGCCCCGCGAGCACCGACAGCACCTGCCCCTCGTAAGCCTCGCCTACCTGCTCGTTGCTCTTGCCTGGGCCGCCGCGCATCCGTATCGTGTCACCGTCCGTGTCAACCACCACGACCTTGCCGCCCACCGTGATAGGCTCCGCCGCAAAAGCAGGCCGCGCGCTGCCGAAGAACGAGCTTAGGAGAATTACCGCCGATAACATTACCGCGCCGGTGGCTGTCTTGATACGTCTGTTGAGAGACAATTGGTTCCTCCAGGCTGGGACTTTGCCGCACACGAACACGGGCGCTTGTATATAATCTGGTCTGCTTACGCTGCCGGTATTCTGTTGCGACCTTTTCAGGGTAATCGGTGAGAGTACGTGTATTCCGGTTGCTGCTAGAGGCTTGGTGCCTAACTGCAACGGGGGTGGGGAAGACCCTGTTTGTCCTTCAAAATGGTGAAGCGGTCGCCCAGCCTCTCAACTGAGATGTGAGCGCGCACGGAGGGCGCTAGTGAGCGGTCGTCTCTAGAGGAGTATTCGCGAGTATGAGAGAGGGTGCCGCGCAGCAAGTCTCTGCCGAGCTTGCCCCGGCGCAGCGCGAAGGCCACGATCATGTAGAGCGCGCAGCGCACAGCAGCCGGTAGCATAGCGCCCCGCTTCCCGTACACCATTCCACCCGCCGCCAGTAACAGGCACAGGTGTCGCAACTCCACCACTGTAGCCATGCGCCCCCTTCATCCGAGGGACTTACATAATGTAGTCCCTATGTCAGTGTTGGGAAGATAGCATACAGCGGCTTGAAGATACAACGCTCAGCCTACGTAATTCTCCGTAATTTTGCACTATACAGACTACGTAAGCTTCCGCTCACAGCCCAAGCAAGCAAACAGAGCACGGTTATCCGTGCAATTGCCTGCTGATTAGGCCCCTAACACCGGAAAACCCAGCTCACCAGCTACCCATCAAGGAGATGAGCACCCAACTCCCGCCCTTGTCATTCTGAGCGCAGCGAAGAATCTCGTCCTTCACCCCACGAATGGCCCTTTTCTTGCAGCCACACAGCCCCTAAAACGGGAAGACTATGCACCCGGCGACAACAGTTTTACACCCGATATACCCACCCAAAGTGGAAATCTTATGAGCAAACTACAACAATGGCTCAGGCAGCTCTGGGACTCTTACAGGAGCGCCGTCATCCGTCCCGACCCCGCGAAGTTCGAGATCGCCGCCAGGCGCGCCAACTGGCCGTCGGTCTGGTTCGGGTTGCTCATAGTCGCCCTCGCCTGCGCCATAGAGCATGTGGCCCTGGCGTGGCAGTACGACTGGTACTTTCAAGACTTCGACGCTATGCTCAGGGCGCTCAACCTCGACCCCGCGCCCGTGGCGGCCATCAGAGAATTGGCGTTCTGGGGCGGACCTCTACGCGGCTTCCTGACTCCATTCCTTACCTTCTTCCTTGGCGCGCTCTTCTTGATGTGGATGTCGCGCCGGTTTGATGGGCGTGGCAGGGCGGGCAGCTTCAAGGAGAACTTTCTGATTCACTGCTATTTGCTGTCGCTGGTTTATACTCCGCTACGCACTCTCATAGCACTGCTGGCGATCATACCGTTCCTCGGTAGCTTCGTGGGGATACTGGTGTATTTCTATCACCTTTACTGCGCGGGGGTAACTCTACAGGTATCACACGGACTCGACCGCGCCAAGGCACAATGGGCCGTCTGGATTCCCCAGGCAGTGTATTACCTTGTGACCATCGCGCTGTCAACAATTGTGGTGATTTACTTCGTATTCACGAGCTTTGTTACCGTATTAGAACGCATACTCGACCCTCGGTAGCCTAAGCTAGCGCCCGAATCGAGCGACAAAAAAGAGGGTCCGCGACTACGCAGACCCTCTTTAGTACCAACCGTCAAGCGATCTTACTGGCCGCTGCCGTGGCTGGTAGAAGCGTCGTAATCATTGGCGCTGGTCGATATGTAGCTGCTCGATCCCGAGTCGACGTTGGCGGTATCGTCGCCCTCGTAGCGGAACGCGTCCTCACCATAATCGTCGAAATCGTCCTCGTCGTTGCGCTTCAGGAGGAAGTAGGCCGCGCCACCTATAGCGCCCACCAGCAGGAGCAGAGGCAGGGGCAGCCCGCCCTTCTTCTTGTGCCCGTTGCTGCTGACTTCAGCCGCCACTTCCGCCTTGTCCTTCGAGCTTTCCAGCTTGGTGTCAACCGTCTGCTGGCGCTCCTTCTGGGACTGCTCATCGTACCAGCGCATCTCGTCCGACTTGTTCTCCAGGTTCTTGCGGACCAGGTTCAGCGCCTTGGCATCCTCGATCTCGTCAATGTGGTCGATATACCGCTTGATGCCCCGCTCGGCACCCACGCGCATACCCTCGACGCTAGTGTCGTCCCGCATGCCCGTAATTCTGCCCCACAGCGTAGCCTGGCCCTTGCCCGTGCCCACCTCGTAAGTTAGCGGCTCCCCGCCAAGCTCCTCCAGCCGGTCGTTCAACCGCTCGGCCTGCTTGGCGTGCTGGTCGCGGAACTTGCGGTACTGCTTGCGCAGCTTGCTATCCTCGGCCTCGTCCATCGCCGCATCGAGCGCCGCGATAGCCATATACTCCGTCTTTACCAGCTCCTCAAGTGCTTTGAGGGTCTTCTTGTTGCTCATTTACGTTGCCTCCTAAAGTCTTGCCGGGTAGCAGCAGGGCCACCCACGTTCACGCCCATTATGGCTTGTGCAAGAGATTGAAGGCAAGCAAGAAGGGTGCCAGGGACGTGGCTGAAACGTGAAACGTGATGCGGCTTGCTCCATGGCTTACTCCATATGGTACGCGAAAAAGAGGCAGCCTCTATTGCAGGTCTCTGCTCCCCTCTGTCATTGTGAGCGCAGCGAAGAATCTCGTCCCTCAGCACCCAAAGTAGCATGCCTCTCTGAAACACAACCTACCTAGGTGGGCTTCGTTGCCTTAGCCCGCGGTTTCAAGTGCCCGGTGCTCTACCTTCTACCTTACCTTAACACTACTCATCACAAACCTACTTCCCGGTATAGCCCGCATCTTCCGCAGCTTGTTACTCAAGTCCTGCTCCGGCACCTCATACTCCATACCCTTCACCGGCAACCGCGCTGCCGATTTCATCAACAACTAGATTCTTAGGTCTGCACTCAGGTCTTGCTAAACTTGTGCTAAGGACTGGTATCACCACAGATCAAGCACGACTCATGGTAATTTGCTACAAAATTGCAAAAAGCTATTGACAGCCGCTTGTTTTCGCAGTATTGTGTCAACACTTACTGTCGGTCTTACTCCAACGTCACTATAGTAAGGCGTGGAGTGCATTACAGATAGATTACCTCGCGTGTCTTAACCAGGTGGCGGCTGATTTGACGCACCGGGCTGCTTTCTATCTTGAAGGAGGTACTTATGTCTCGTCCCTCGAAAGATGACCGCGATCTCGAGCGTCACAAGAAGCACCTGGTAGAAGTGCCCCGCGAAGTAAATATCGCGCGATTGCAACGCTTCAGGCTGCGCGACGACATTTTCTCGACCACGCCCCCGCTCATCTGCATCCTTGATGACATCATAGCTGATTTCGTTAGGTACAAGGTGCATATTCACCCGCTTGACCCCGTGAGCATCTTCGACTTGAAGGACTGGGTAGGTGTGCCTAATGAAGTGGCCCTCAAGCAGCAGCGCTCATTAGAGCTGCGCTCTACCAGGGAGCAGCAGGTCCCAATGCACCGCCTTCCGGCCCGTAAGCGCTTTGACTTCGAGAAACTTGACCAGGAAGAAAGAGTGGCGGTCCGCCAAATGGCCGAGAACCTCCTATTAGGCTACGTTGACGAGGAGCGTATCAAGCGCCCGCCCTATTCTGGGGTCGTGGAGTACATGCTAGAGCGTGCCCGCGGCAACCTCAAGGCGTTCGTAGCTCCAGACCTCATCGTCTGCCCCGGAGATACAGTGTCCTTTACTGGTTTCTCCACGCTCATTTTCAACAACGTCATCGTCTATGGGAACGGGCGCATCAGGCTAGGCAACAACACGAAGCTGCATGCCTACCATATCAAGCACGTTCCTTAGCCCTGTCTTGAGTCGTGTCCTGCGCGCTCGTCGCGCAAACTAGGAGGCTTAACTATGGCAATGTTTGAAGGTCCGGGCACCGACGGTGTCAATGGAGATCCAGGTACCAACGGGGCACCACACGCCGGAGCGACAACGGCCCCTGCCGGGCCCGCAGGTCGCGACGCGGAATGCAGCACCTGGGGAGACGAAGCCGCCACTAATGGTGGCAGCGGTGCCAACGGCGGGCAAGGAGCAACAGGCAATCCTGGCAGCAACGGTGGTAACGGCACTTCCGGCTCCTCAGGTGGTATTGTCACCATTGATGCGACGCTGCTCGCAGGCACTATCACGCTCAACTTCCGTGGTGGCAACGGCGGCAGCGGGGGCAAAGGCGGCGACGGCGGTAACGGGCAGCAGGGCCAGCATGGCGGTCCCGGCGGTCAGGGCGGCAGCGGAAAGGGGTGCGAGCCTCACGCCTCAGATGGTCCTGGAGGCAACGGCGGCAGGGGCGGCAGGGGCGGCAGAGGCGGCAATGGCGGCAATGGCGGCAACGGTGGTAGCGGCGGCCACATCGTAATCCTCTACGATCCGGGCAGCATATTCCCCAACGTGGTCGCGCAACCTGCCAACGGGCTTGCCGGCGGCGTCGGTGGTGCGGGGGGTGCGCGCGGCGCGCGCGGCAGCGGTGGTGCTGGCGGCGCTAGCGGCCCCGGCAACCCCGCCGGGAACGGTGGCGATCCAGGTGAGGACGGCGACGAAGGTTCCCTCGGCGCGCCCGGAACTACCGGCAGTCCCGCCACCGTAGATATACTCGAACACCCTTGATGACCTGCAAGCCGGCCGTGGGTGCTTTCTTCACGCGCCGTACTGGCCGTCTTCACATGCAAGAGACTCCCCTGCAACAACAGGGGAGTCTCTTGCATAATACGTTGATAAACTCCATAGTCACACCCGCTCCCGGCGAGCTAGCGCGGCGTCGCCCCTCGATGTGCCACGACGGTACCCCGCTCGTCTACTCGTTGCAACTCGACAAGGGGGATAAAGCCCCCGCATTTCGACTGTTGGTTGAACCAGGAGGAACGGGCATTACGGTCCCCCAGCAAATCAGCTTCTCACTACGGGCGTTAGACCAGTTGCTGCACCTCCTGGGGTGGCAAGAGTCCGTAGAGGACGTAAATGCCATTGTCTCCCGCGTCTTCCCCTCCGAAGCCACGCCTGTAAGCCACTGGTGGGGCGGTATCTGGCTTGGAATGTCCCTGGACCACCAGAGCGCCGACCTGCGTCTCTATCTAAATCTCCGGCACGGCGAAGCTCTAGCACGCTGGCAACGAGTAGCCGATGTACTGGGCTGGTTTGGCGACGAGGCCCTTAGTGCTACCTTCAACCGGTGGCTAGCCGCTGTCTCCTCCCATGCCACTCCCGTGGGCCTCGGCGTTGTGGTCGCCGGGGGGCGCGTGCGGGGGCTGCGCGTCTATACCGGCCTCTACGCGCCCACCCAGGAGACAATGGAGGCTGCCTGCCTGGACATGGCTGGCGGCGACAAACTCAAGCTCAAGCTCCTGACCGATACCTTTACGGGGTGGCTCGGCACGTTCCAACCTCAGTCTGTCACAATGGGGTACGACTTCCGGTTGGAAGCCACAGGCACGCTCCACCCCGCCATAGCCCGAGTCAAAGTAGACATCTCCTGCCAGTTGCTCCCATCCGACAAGAGGGCAGATGTGGTGCCTGTCTTTTCTGATATTATTAGCGCCTGGGATTTTGATACAACTTACCTTCACGAGTACCTGGACGACCTGCGCGAGTGTTTTGGAGGTTACGTTGTGGAGTTCCTTAGCCTGGGGTTCCGTGGCGAGCTTGACCACGTGACCCTTTATACGAAGCCAGATGGTTGCGCTCCTGGATAGGGTCCTGTCCGCCACGTCCTGTGCGGAAGCCTTCTTGCTGAGCCACCAGGGTGCGGACGGTCTCTGGCGCGACTACGACCTGGAGCCGGGCCAATCCGAAGGGTGGACCACCGCTTTTGTCGGCTGGGCAGTGGCCCAACCACCGTCGTCCGTCGCGGTCCCCCCGGCGTTGGACCGTGCCAAAGCCACCCTGCACCTTATCCGCACGCCCGCGGGCTGGGGCTACAACCGGCACACTGCGGCCGACGCCGATTCCACGGCATGGGTTTGGAGGCTCCTTGCGGTCCTGGACGACTATCGTGGAGTGCCTGCCGCTACCTCACTGAGTACCTTCTTAACCGAGAACGGGGCCGCTCGCACCTTCCTGTCTGAGGACCGCTTCGGTAGCTGGGCCTGGGAGCATGCCGACGTTACGCCGGTAGTAGGATTGGCTTTGCTGGCCGTGGGAGCCAAGCAAGACGTGGTGGACGAGGTGCGGAGAGCAGTGCTGGCGGCATACGCTCCCGGAAGCGGCTGGAAGGCATTTTGGTGGGCAACGGATGTCTACGCAAATTCGCAGAGCCTGGAGTTCCTGGCCGCCACCGGCTCCATCCCGGAACATATCCTTGAGGATCTTCGGAACTGGGCCATAACCACCGGTGCCCATCCTACAGCCTTCGAGACCGCCCACCACGTGGCAATCATGCTGGATCTCGGCCTGTGCGACCACCCCCTCGCCCGCGATCTAGTCGAGAGCCTTCTTAGCACGCAAAACGACGACTGCTCGTGGCCTGCGTCCCCACTCCTACTGGGGCCTGGACAGAGAGAAGTTGGCCCAAGGGAGTTGCTCGGAAATGCCGACTCACAGCGGCTAATAACCACGGCTACGGTGTTATGCTCGCTGAAGAAGTGGCTGCTTTCCAGCAGAGACATATCCGCCTTCAGGCAACCTCCCTCCTAACCGTCCCCGCCGCCAGCACCGCCACCACCGCCGCGAACCCCAACAAAACCACCAGCGGCACCCAGTTACTCGCCAGCGTC
This sequence comes from Chloroflexia bacterium, assembly GCA_036386675.1. Taxonomy (GTDB): domain Bacteria; phylum Chloroflexota; class Chloroflexia; order QHBQ01; family JADMIH01; genus JADMIH01. Next base: position 7,604 of record DASVVE010000077.1, read on the forward strand.
CGCCCCCTTATCATAATGTCCGTGAGCGCGTCAATCGCATAAGTCAGCGGCATCAACCGCGCCACCCCCTGCAACCACCCCGGCATCTCCTGCACGGGCCACAGCAGCCCCGAAAGCAGCACCTGCGGCAGTATCACAATCGGGATGAACTGTATCGCCTGCAACTCGTTCCGCGCGAACGCCGACAGCAATATCCCCAGGTTCACCGCCCCCAGCACCAGCGCCAGCGTCACCACGAAAATAGACGCCAGATTACCGCTATACTTCACCTGCAACGCATACACCGTGAACAGCACCAGCACCGCCGCCTGCAACACCGAGAAGAACCCAAACCCCAACATGTACCCCAACACCAACTCCAGCCGCGTCACAGGCGATGCCGACAGCCTCTCCATTGTCCCCTGCGTCCGCTCCCTCAAAAATGACACGCTCGTCAGCAGAAAGATCATGAAGAACCCGATATACGCGATGAACATCGGCGCGAAAAAATCGAGCATCTCCAAATCATCGCTGCCGTACAGCCGCGTCACCTCGATCTCCAACGGTGGCTCCGACGGCACCGCGGACGCGAACGCAGGGGGCACAATCTGCCTGAACACTACCGCCACCTCACCCATGATCGCCTGTGACACCGCCGCGAGCGCGCCGCTAGCCTCCCCAGGATTCGACCCTTCCACCGTTACCTCAATAACAGCCTTGCGGTCCGCCTTTAACCTCTCAGAGAAACCGGGGCCGAATATGAGCGCCACCTGCTGCGTCCCATCCCGCACAGCCTCGATCCCTGCTTCCCTCGGTAGCTCCGTCACCACTAAGTCGTCGTTGGCCTTCAGGCTGTCAATCAGTGGCCCCGCCGCGCTCTCCTGTCCCGCCGCAGGGCTGTCCTCGTTGACAATCGCCACCCGGGTAACCTCGTTCTCCTGCGACCGGAACACGTACCCAAAGATTGACATAATCAATATAGGCGCGACGAACAGCAGCCCCAAACTCCTGTGGTCGTGCCTGAACTGTGATATCACCCGCCCCGTGATGGCGAATATGCGTGCAAGGCTCATCTCACTGCCTCCGCTACTTTCTCCCGGCTAGACAGCGCCAGGAATGCGTCTTCAAGGTCCTCGCTGCCGCCCAGCGCCTTCAACTCCCCTGGTGTCCCTTCCGCCAGCAGCACCCCGTTCCTTATCAGCCCCAGCCGGTCGCACCTGTCCGCCTCGTCCATCACGTGGCTGGACACCACGATGGTCACCCCGCGCGCGTTCAGCATCCTGAAATAGCCCCAGAACGTCTGCCTCAGCTGAGGGTCCACCCCCACCGTCGGCTCGTCCAGCAGCACCAACTCCGGGTTGTGCACCAGCGCGCAGGCCAGCGACACCCGCTGCTTCATCCCCCCGCTAAGCGTGCCCACCGCCGAATCCTTGCGATCCAGCAGCTCCACCAGTTCGAGCACCTCCCGCACCCGCCCGTGCCGCGCCTCCTTCTCCTTCAGCCCGAATATCCGCGCGAAGAACTCCACGTTCTCCCACACCGACAGGTCAGTGTACAAAGCCTGCTGTTGCGTCATATACCCCAGGTGGGGCAGCACCTTCGACGCCTCCGCCGGCACCCGGTGCCCCATGACCACCAGCTCCCCCGAAGTAGGCCGTACCAGCCCCGCCAGCATCCTGATGAACGTCGTCTTCCCCGACCCATTCGGCCCCAGCAGCCCATATGTTTCCCCACGCCTTATAGCCAGGCTCAACCCATCCAGCGCCCGCACCTCCGCAAACTTCTTCACCAACCCCCGCGCCTCAACCATCGGCGCACCTGTCGCCCCCGCTCCCGCCCCATCTCTCTCTACCATAACCATAACCATATACCCTCCATTCACCTATGATTGACCAGTCAATCAATATCACAAGAAAAAAGAGATTACCCCTCACCTATCGTCCATCGTCCATCGTCCATCGTCCATCGTCCACCGTCCACCCTCATCCCCCGCAAAAACACATCCAGGTGCGCCTCGATCATCGTGCGTGGGTCCAGCGTGCCAGAATCCGGCTGCACGAATACCTCCCGCGTAATCACGTAAGCCAGCATCGGCCCCATCAAGATCCTCACCGCCGCGCCAGGGGGCATCCGGCGCAACGTACCCTTCTCCATCTGGTGCTCCATGTACCGCCCCAGGAACTTGAAACCCCGCCCCGGCCCGATCTGGTTGAACAGGTCCGCCATCGCCGGGTGCTTGAACGACTCCCCTAGCAGCAGCTTGAACATCGCCACCGAAGACCTGTGGCTGAACGCCGCCACGAACGCCTCCGCGAAGGCGCGTAGCACCTCCTCAGGCGGCCTGTCCATCATCTCCTCGCCGTTCGCAATCAACTGCAAAGCCGGGGCGTGCTGTTCCAGCACCTGCCTGAACAGGTCCGTCTTATCCTTGAAATAATGATAAATAAGCCCCGGCGACCCGATCTTCGCCGCCTCAGCAATATCCTTATTAGTAGCCCTCTCGAACCCCTTGGTCGAAAACACCTGCAACGCCCCATCAATAATCTGCTGGCGGCGCGTCTCGTAGTCCTGCTCGTCCCGTGGCGGCATCTGTCCTCCTCACCATAATTGATTGACCGGTCAATCAACATCATACATCCACCAATCCATCCTGTCAATACCTTCATGGCAGCCAAAAACAGCAGGGGCACGATACGTCGCGCCCCTGCATTCAAACCATCTAAACCTTGGCGCGCTCTTGGCGTCCTTGGCGTTTTCGTCTATTCTTGTGCCATTTCACAACTCATATACGTGAGCGCCACCATCTTCGACACCTGACCCCGTGTAGCATTAGCATTAGGCCGGAAGTACTTCAGGTTCCCCTCCCCGCACGGCTCCCCGGTCCCACCGCAGGGATACCCACTGATGATGCCGCGCAGCGCCAACCTGTACGCCTCCGCGTAGAACGGCACACCCTCCGGCATATCCTGGAACGTCTGCTCGCTCGGCTCTTCCGAGAACCCCTGCGAAGCCGAGATGATCTTGGCTATCTGCCCCCGCGTGGCGTTCGCCGCCGGGCGGAAATACTTATAACCCTCCGGCCCGCAAGGCTCCCCAGGGCCGCCGCAGTCGTACCCACTGATAATGCTCAACTGAGCCAACCGCTGAATATAGTCATAGAAAGTATGCCCCACAGGCACGTCCTCGAACAACCGAGATCCGGGATTGTTGTTCAGCGGAATAGCGTTGGCGATCAGCTTCGACAGTTGCCCCCGCGTGATAGGGTTGTTAGGCCCAAAGGTACCGTCCGGGTACCCGCTAATCACGTTGGCGCACACCAGGCACTGTACATGCGAGTAGTACGGGCTACCCGGCGGCACGTCGGGGAACTCCTTGCACTCCGACGGCATACTTGGGGGCTGCTCCTGCTCCGCCGCACCACTCCCCTTGCCCGCGTCCGCGAAAGCCACACTGCCCATCATAACCGCCGAAGCCACCGCCACACCCAGCACCGCCACCTTCAGATTAGCCCTGAAGTTGAACTTGAAAAACATCGCGTGCTCTCCTATCTCCTTGCGACTAAGGCCCTTCCGGACCGCACATTCCTTTGACAATTGGCATATCGTGTCTGCCTAACTATATTTTGCCGCAAGAGGGAGCCAGAAACATCACTTACATCAATTAATTTCCGCACCAATATCCATTAATTCATCAATGCACATGGCACATGGCCGACCTGCCACATACACCTGCTATCCAAGAGAGCGTCCAATGCAGGCAACTAACTGTCCAATTTAGAACCTGTGTAGGCAGGTCCTTGTTACTATTATAGACGTTGGAATCAGTTCTAAGGTATAGTAGCTTACATCCCAGGGTTCTATTGGAGGCGACCCATGATACCCAGAGCGTTGCTTGTGCTAATTTTTGCTTTAGGTGCCATGTGGCTGCTGGTAGCCTGGTCCTCGAGTGTGGTTAGTCCTGGCTCCTCCATACCATCATCAGCTGCTGACACTTTTGCGTCTGGTGGCCTGGGGTTAACCAAGACTCAATGGGAGCAGAACCATACGTTTGCTGCTAGCGATCCAGAGGAGACCTATCGTTATCTTTACGATAGGACGCACCCGCTCTACTGGAGAGGGACAGAAGTCTACTTCTGGAGCGAGCAAGGCGCACCTCTTGAGAATGCCCCCATTAGCCGAATATCTTTTAATGCCCGCATCGTGATGAGTGAAACTACCGGGTACAGAGGCGAATATGTAACATTTGAGCAAATGGAGCCGGTGATCCGTACCTTTCTGCCCGCCGACTCTGTGCTAGAGAAGACCGAAAAATTTCCATTTAGATGGAATACAATTGTGCAGACATATCATAGCGTGGCACTTGCCAGCAGGTATCCGCCACTATCCTCCGGCAAGACACCCTGGTCTCGTGAGTCCTCCTCTCCCGATTCCGCTCCTCCAGGCTACAAACCAGGCACAATTATTGTTGTTTATCGTGAAGGTGGTCCTTATGTGAGCATCACCGCGGGAGAAGATGGCAAGCCCTGGGACTACATTCAGCCGCCGCCGCCAACCCGCACCCCGCGACCCCCTCTGCCTGAGCCTGAGCCCACCTCCCCTCCCATAGCGCCGCCCCTCTATACGTCCCTACCTGAGGCCGTACCCACCAGATGACGCTGCCTTGCCCAGGGAACCCTCACCTATTCTCCGCGTATCTCCGCGCCCTCTGCGTCTCTGCGGTGAATAACCTAAATTCCCTTACCCCTACTCCCCCTTACCCGCACCCCCACTACCACCCTTCTCCAGCGGCACCATCCCCGCCAGCTTGTTCGCCAGCCGCACGCTATAGTTCTGCCCCCGGTCCTGTGGGTACACCTGGAACATATTCCCCATGTATACGTTCGGCAGCGGCGTCTTCAGCGGCGGTATATGCTCCTCGTATTCCCGCGTCACCACCGGCTGCGCGAACGGGGCCTTGAAGAACCACGTGTTCGTTATCCAGCTTTCGTCAAAGTCAGGGTTCAGCTTCTTCAAGTGCGGCAGGAACTCGGCCAACGTCTGCTCGTCGGGCTGCTTGAAGTAACGGTGGTCCATCGGCAAATAATTTCCCAGGTACACCAGCACGTTGCCAGCGTACTCCTCCTTCGGCATCATGTTAGTGTGCTCCACCGCCACCAGGAACGGGTATCCCAGGTCGTTGATGTTCAGCCAGTAAGCATCCCCCAGCAACGACTGGTTTAGCTCCAGTATCGCCACGTGCGCCCCCAGCGCGGTGCCCCAGTCGTACTTCTCCCTGTAGCTCTCCGGCAGCCCTTCAGCCAGCCTCAAGAACAGCTTCGTCGGCAGCGTGGACACCACCGCGTCGAACACGAACATGCCCCCGTTATCGGTCTGCACCTGCGTCTTGCCGCCCTCCACCGGGGTTATCTTTGTTACCGCCGTGCCCAGCAGGATCTCCCCGCCCGCCTTGCGCACTTCCTCGCCCAGCCGCTCGTACAACTGCTGGAACCCGCCCCTCAAATACCCCAGGCTGAAACTCCGCTCGTGCACCCGCGACCAGAACCAGGGCAGCGCAATCGTGTCGTAGTGCTCCCCAAACTTGCCGTACAGCAGCGGTTTCCACTGCACCTCGTAAGCCTCTTTGCCCATCCACTTCTTTATCCACTCGACGGCCGTCTGATTGCGGAGGCGCTTGTAGTTCCCCTCGAACTTCAAATAGGCGCTAGCCGCTGCCATGCGGAACCTCGACGCGAACGACATCACCCGGTACGTCAGCAGCAAGTCCTTGGGCGTGACCTTCCACTTCTTCCCGTTGATAAGCGTGGAGGTGTTGACGTTGTGCCACCCCAGCTTATCCCCCAGCCCCAACTCCTCGATGAGCGCCACGATATCCTTGTCCGTGCGGAAGAGGTGGTGGTAGAACTTCTCCAGGTAAGTGCCTTTGTCGCCCACCGGGAAGCCCGCCGCCAGCCCGCCAAGCTCGTGCTCCTTCTCGATGAGCGTAACCTTCGCGCCCCGCCGGGCCAGCCGCATCGCCGCCGTGAGGCCTAGCGCCCCACCACCCAGCACTCCAATATGCATCTGCGTCAATTTACTACCTCTCTTACCTATACAATAGGGCGGGTTTGCGGCCCGCCCAT
>DASVVE010000078.1:0-34668 GCA_036386675.1 Chloroflexia bacterium
ACGACCACTATCATGTCGTCGTTGCCGATGGAGCCGCCCAGGGCTATCTTGCCGTCCTCCCGCACGGCCATCGAATAGCCGGAGCTGGAGCTGGTGAAGTTGGAGATTATCCGGCCCTTATCGCCAAAATCGTCATCGGGAGTGCCGTCCTCGTTCAACCGTGCCAGGGCCGTGCCGTACAACTCGCAGGTGACGACCAAATCATCCTCCGGGTACCAGCCACATTCGGGAGCGCCGAACTGAGCAAGTCCGCCGATTGTCACCTTGCCGTCCTCGTCTACGTGCACGCCGTAGGGCCAGTCCTTGCCGCCGAGGAAGTCCACGACAGCCTTGCCGCCCTTGCCGAAGGTCTTGTCGAGCTTACCGTCCTTGTTGTAGCGGGCTATTGCGTAGTCGTTGTCGCCCATCACGCCGTTCCCGGCGACCACTATCTTGCCGTCGGGCTGTATGGTGACGGCGGAGGCGCTATCGTCGCCGCCGAAGTCGGTGGTGACTATGCCACCCTTGCCGAACTTCTTGTCCAGCTTGCCTTTGCTGTCGTAGCGCAATACCGCGAAATCCGTCGGGTAGCCCGCGGTCGCGCCCACCACCACTATCTTGCCGTCCGGCTGTATAGCTACATCGAAGGCTTCCTGGTCGTGGCCGTAGCCGGTGATGTCGTCCAGGGGCGTGAGCACCCTGCCACCCTTGCCGAAGGTCTTGTCGAGCGTGCCGTCGGCGTTGAAGCGCACCATGCCGAAGGTGGCGTGGTACATTTGGGGGTTGTGGGCCTTGCCGACGACGATGAACTTGCCGTCCGGCTGCACCGCCAGCCCCCGGCCCTCCGAGTAGTCGAACTGTTCCTCCGCGACGGCGACTCTGACAATGCCATTCTTGCCGAACTTTTTGTCCAGCTTGCCGTTCTTGTCGTAGCGGGCCACGCTGAACCTGGGGCCTGCCGCGTCCTCCTCCCAGGTGTGCCCGGCCGCCAGTATCTTGCCGTCGGGCAGCACGGCAAGGTCCTCGATCTGTTCGAGGCCGCCGCCGAAGTCACTGGTAACCCTGCCATCCTTGCCGAAGGTGAGGTCTAAGCCACCTTCGCCGCCAGAGTTGGAGGAGCTTGGAGAATCAGACTCGTTAGATGGTGTGTTGGAGCTTTGTGAGGCGCGAGAGGTAGCGCGGGACGTGCTGTCGTCGGCTAGCGCCGCGGGGTTACCCACGCAACCTACACTGAGGAGAGTGGTGCCGACCAGTATGGCCGTTGTGAGGAGTCTACCCGTGCGATGTTTGTACGCCGTTATATATGCCGGAAAGGTCATTTCGGTCCGCCTTCTAAATGTAATTGTTTATGAATATCGCGATTTGAGTGAGGTACGAGTTCTATTTAGCCGGTTTATATAATTGGTGCTTAATGTTCTTGTTCTGTTGCTGGTTTGTGGTGGCCCCGTGTCTCTAGCTTTTGTGTGCTTATAGGTACGGGGCCTGCTCAAGTTCCTATTTTCCCGTTTGCCTTGATGTTGTTATTGGGTTATTTGCCGTTGCCTGATCCTAGTTCACTATATCTTTTGGTCTTCCATTTGGCATGAGTATTTGGTTGTATTCTGTGTCTCTGTTGTTTCTATTCGATGGTGGTGTTGCCGCCTGTTGCCGGGGAGGTGAGGGAGACGAGTGTCTCAAGTAAGTCCGGTAAGCCTCGAAAGCTGCGTGCCTGTCCACCCACGACTTGCTGGACTTTCCCGCACAGTTCCTTTCGACCGTCGGTCCCTTCCTCTTCCCATATCCGCAACAACAGCGGCTGCGACCGTATAACGTGGTTGTAATCTGTACCGCCCATGTGTTTGCTCCTTATTTGTGTTGGTAATGTGTTCGAGCTTGTTTTCGTGTGGGCAGGCACGCTGTTGTTGACACTTACTTTTTACCAGACAAATGGCTGTCGTGGTACGCACAAGAAACGGACAAAAACCGTTACACATGGCTGTATCAGTGGCTTTTTGTGATACAAGTCGCGGTGGTAAAGGGACGGAACCGCCAAGACGCCAAGGACGCCAAGAGCGCGCCAAGATAATAAGGGTTTAGAGAGTAAAAGAGGACCAGAGTACATGATGTCGTACTCTGGCCCTTCTGCTTAGAACACCCTTCTTAACCTTGGCGCGTTCTTGGCGTCCTTGGCGTCTTGGCGGTTCCGTCCACTTACTTTAGCTGCGCTGCCATTAGCTCCGCGAGGTGCATCACTTTCACGTCCATTTTGGCCGCGTCTATGCCGCCGCGCAGGTGCATGATGCAACCGGGGTTGTCGGTGACGAGCACCTTTGCGCCTGTGGATGCGAGGTTGTCCAGCTTGCGTTTGAGTATCTGCGAGGCCACTTCGGGGTGCCCAATGGAGGTCGAGCCGCCGAAGCCGCAGCAGACGGTGCCCTCCGGCAGGTCGCGCACTTCCAGGCCGAGCACGTCCTGTATGATGCGCTTGGGGGCCTCGTGTATGCCCAGGACGTTGGTTGATTGGCAGAAGCTGTGGTACGTGACAGGGCCGATGGAGGACTCTGGCCTGTTCAACGCGCCCGGCTCCAGTTGGGCTACCCGGTCTATGAAGGTGACGAAGTCGATCACTTTCTCCTTGAGCGCGATGGCCCTGATTTGCCAGGCGGGTTCGTGCTCGAACAAGCCCTCGTACTCGTGCAGCATGGCTATGGCGCAGCTCGCCCCGCCCGTGAGTATGTAATCGGCGCGCACGCTCTCCAGCACCTCTATGGTCTGCTTCGCCATCCGGCGGGCGCGTGGCAGGTCGCCAGCGTCCAGGTTGGGGAGGCCGCAACAGTGCTGCCCCTTCGGCACTGTGACTTCCACGCCGCACGCTTCCAGCACGGACACCACAGCCTCGGCCATGCCGGGGAAGAGGCGGTCGGTGATGCATTGGATGAAGTAGGCCACGCGCAGGCCCTCCGCCTTGCTTGGTATTGTTGGTTTGCCGGGGGTGCGGGAGGCAAGCCTGTCGCGTGCCGGCAAGGTGGCGGGCGAGGGCGGGGTGCGCCAGGCGGTGAGGGCGCGCACCTTCGGCACTATGTTGGCCCCGGTGCGCTTCACCCGTAGGAAGCCGTCTTCGCTGAAGGGGACCGCCATGTGGGAGGAGAGGCGCATCGCCAGGTCGAACAGGCGCGGCTGCGACCACAGGGAAAGCACGAAGCGCACCGGCAGGGGGTATGACTTCTTCTCCACCACCTGCGAGCGCACCGTTAGTATCTGCTGGGGCAGGGGTATGCCTACCGGGCAGACGGTGGCGCAGGCGTTGCATGACACGCACAGGCTCTGCGGCCCCGCGCCCGCTTCCAGGCCGTGGTGGTAGGGGGTGTTCACCAGGCCGATAGCCCCGGAGTAGATGTAGCCGAAGACGTGGCCGCCCACGACCGCGTAGGGAGGGCAGACGTTGGCGCACGCGGCGCACCTGATGCAGCGCAACGCTTCCTTGATGAGCGGGTGCTCGCGCATCTCCATGCGGCCGTTGTCGAGCAGGACGATGTGCATCTCCTTGCCCGGCTCAGGCGGCCCCGACACGAAAGAGGTATAGGAGGTGATGGTCTGGGCGGTGGCCGAGCGTGCCAGGAGTCGCAGTTGCAGCATGGCGGCTGCGTAGTCGGGCACCAGCTTTTCTATACCGGCGAACACCACGTGCACGCGGGGCAGGGAGGTCACCAGGCGGGCGTTGCCCTCGTTCTCGATGAACATGACCGTGCCGCTCTCCGCGATGAGGGCGTTGGCCCCGTTGATGCCTAGCCCTGCTTCCAGGAAGTCGCGCCGCAACTCCTTCCGCGCCACGCCCACCTGCTCGGCTATATCCTCCCGGCTCACCTCGTAGCCCGTGGTGTCGGTGAATAGCTGGCCCACCTGCTGGCGGCTCTTGTGGATCGCGGGCATGACCATGTGGGAGGGACGTTCGTGCGCCAGTTGCACTATCCACTCGCCCAGGTCGGTCTCCACAGCCTCTATGCCGTACTCCTCAAGCGCGGCGTTCAGGTTGGTTTCCTCCGACACCATCGTCTTCGACTTGACGACGTGGGTGATACTTTTGCGGGCGCACAGGTCCAGCACGTACTGGTTGGCTTCACCCGCGTCCTTCGCCCGGAAGACGCGCACCCCGTTGGCCTCGGCTGCCCGCTGGAACTGATCGATGTACTCCGGCAGGCGCTCGATCACTTCGTCTTTGATGGCGGCCAGCCGATCCCTTAGCGCCTTGAACTCCTCCGTACCGGGGATGTCAGGCAGGTGCACAAGCGGGTTGGCGTTTGGCGCGCCCTCGCTACCTTGGAACCTGGGTGTAAGGGGGTTCTCCTGGTAGGCGGCCCAGGCCGCATCTCGCGAGTTGCGCCACGACCGCTGGAAGTTGAGCAGGTTGCCCTGTAGCTGCGCGTCGGCAAGGGCGCGCCTGTACCTCTGCTCGAACGGCAGCGGTATGTGCGGCGACTCCTCCACGTTGGAAGGCGACCGCTTGCCCGCAGGTACTTTGCGAATGATGCTCGTCCCTGGAATACGCTTCATGCTTGCCCCTTTGGGTAATTACGAATTACAAATTACGAATTACGGGTTACGGGTTACGGGTTACGGGTTACGGGTTAATCTTCGTCCACTACGATGATATGAAGTACTTTCGGTCCCTGTACTCCTATGGTCAGCACTCGCTCTATGTCGGCGGTGCGACTGGGGCCGGTTATTAGCGAGACGTAGCGCGTGCCTTCGCTGCCCAGTTGTGATAGGGTGCGGCCCATGTCATCAAGGGTCGGCACTATGTTCGAGGCGGGGAGGAGGGCGTGCACGGTGTCGGATAGCATGCCGAGGAGGCGGGCGGTCAGGGTCTCCTCGACGGAGAGGAAAGAGCCGGTCTCGGCCACTCCCGACATGGCTAGCACTATGCCTATGTCTCCCGCGAGGTTCGCCGCCGTATGCTGTGGACCTTCGGTGCCGCTGTCCAGTTCCTCGGCTACTCTGAGGTCTATCCCTTGGGCTTGTAGCGCGGCGCGCAGTTCGGGGTAGCGTGCTAGCACCTGGGAGGTGGCGGTGTAGCGGCCCGTAGTGGTGGGTGCTTCCGTGGAGACGAGCAGTTGGGCTGCTTCCTCGACACTTCGCACGTGCGTGACCAGTGCGGCGACGGCGCGGGCACGCTCGGTGAAGAGTTCTAAGAGTGTTTCCTGGGTAGCGGGCGGGGTTGTCTGCAAATCAATTGTCTCCTGGGGGATGGCGGTTGCCACACATTCTATATCGTGAGCCTGCCTGTTGCCTAGCCTTCGTGCTACTGCTCCAGCTATGTTGGAACGAACAAGCGGCATTTATTATCGTTTACCGCATCGTAAATGACTATTCACCCCATCTATACGACCTCTAGTGCACAATAGAATAGTGCTTGTCCGATATTAGAGGCAAGCGGTCTTACCTATCAGAGAGGATAGCTGGACATGAGTAAGATCAAGATCGAGCGCCTTAAGGTGCTCCAGGGCGCTAACGTGTGGGCCTATATGCCCGTTCTCGAAGTGCGCGTCAACATCGGCCCCTACGAAGAACTCCCCTCCGACAAACTTCCCGGCTTTCCCGCCCGCCTGGCCGAAGCTATGCCCAGCCTCTGGTCGCACCACTGCTCCGAGGGCAGGCCGGGAGGCTTCCTGGAACGGCTGCGCGACGGCACCTACATGGGCCACATCCTCGAGCACGTGATACTGGAGTTGCAATCGCTCGCCGGGATGGAGACAACGTACGGCAAGACCCGCTCCACAGGCCGCCACGCCGAGTACAACATCGTGGTGCACTACCGGGAGCCTGAGGCGGCCAAGATGTGCGTGCACCTCGGGATCGAGCTGGTAGAGACGCTGGCCGAGGACAGGCCGCTCGATTTTGATCTGTCAGAGCGCATAGCTGAGATACGCGACCTTGCCGCCGAACGCATGCTAGGGCCATCTACCCAGGCCATCGTGGACGGGGCAAAGCGGCGCGGCATCCCCTGGTTCCGTCTCGATGATGGGGCTTTGGTGCAGCTTGGGCACGGCCGCTACGCGAAGCGCATCCAGGCGAGCGAAAGCTCCTGCACATCCAGTATCGCGGTCGATATAGCGCAGAACAAGCTTCTGACCAAGACTCTGCTGGAGAAGGTTGGCGTGCCTGTGCCCAGGGGCGAAGAGGTTGAAAACGCGGACGGCGCCTGGAAGGTGGCGCGGGAGCTAGGCGGTCCGGTGGTGGTGAAGCCTGTTGATGGCAACCAGGGCAAGGCCGTAAGTGTGAACCTCACCACCGAGCAGCAAGTGCGCAAGGCTTTCGAGCTTGCCCGCTCCTTCTCCGAGAAGGTGCTGGTCGAGCACTATTACGAAGGTAACGATTTCCGCCTGCTGGTGGTAGACGGTAAGCTGGTGGCCGCCGCGCAGCGACGTCCCGCACAGGTGGTGGGCGATGGCCTGCACAACATCCAGCAGCTTGTTGAGATGCTCAACTCGGACCCTCGCCGGGGTGCCGGGCATGGCTCGGTGCTCACCCGCATCAACCTGGATGCCGCAGCCGAATTGACCCTGGGCAAGCAGGGCTACACCGTGGAGAGCGTGCCGCCCGCGGGTGTCAGCGTGCTGCTCCGCGACAACTCCAACCTCTCCACCGGGGGTACCGCCATAGACGTAACCGGCAGCGTCCACCCCGACAACGCCGCGATAGCCGTGCTGGCCGCGAAGACCGTCGGCCTCGACATCGCCGGGATTGACGTTATCTGTCGCAGCCTACACTACCCGCTGACCGAGCAGGACGGCGGGATTGTGGAGGTGAATGCCGCGCCCGGGCTGCGCATGCACGTCTATCCATTGGAGGGCAGGTCGCGCCAGGTGGGTGAGGCCATCGTGGACATGCTCTTCCCGAAGGGCACGCCTTCGCGGGTGCCTCTTATAGCGGTAACGGGCACCAACGGCAAGACCACCGTCACCCGCATGATCGCTCACACTTACCGGACCATGAACAAGTTCGTGGGCATGACGAGCACCGACGGCGTGTACTTCGATGGCGTGCGCCGGGTGAAAGCTGATGCCTCCGGGCCGCGCAGCGCGGAGTCTGTGTTGCAACACCCTCTAGTAGAGGTGGCGATACTGGAGACCGCGCGTGGTGGTATCTTGCGGTCGGGGTTGGCCTGGGACCAGTCGGACGTGAGTGTGGTAACCAACATTGCCGCCGACCACCTGGGCATGGACGGCGTAGACACTCTGGAAGACCTGGCCCGTGTCAAGCGAGTGATTGTGGAGAGCGTGAGCACGCGCGGGTACGCTGTGCTCAACGCCGATGACGAGCTTGTGGCCGATATGGCGCAGGACTGCCCCGGCAAAGTGATCTTCTTTGGGCTGGAGTGTTCGTCGGCAGTGATGAGCGAGCACCTGGCAAAGGGCGAGCGGGCGGTCTACCTGTCGAACGGCAAGATAGTGCTGGCTAAGGGCATCAAGGAGACGACTCTGCTGGACGTGCGCGACATCCCGGCCACGTATGGCGGCCTCATCCCGTTCCAGGTGCAGAACGCCATGACCGTTGCGGCTGCCTGCTGGGGTGCCGGGGTGCCGCTTGACTCGATACGGCTCGGCCTGCGCACCTTCCAGGCGGACGACCACAACGCGCCGGGCCGGTTCAACATGTTCAACGTGGGCGCGGCCCGCGTGATCGTGGACTACGGGCACAATCCACACGCGATGAGAGCGGTGCAGGGCGCGATCCAGGCGATGCAGCCTCGACGCTCAATTGGGGTGGTAACGGCACCCGGCGACAGGCGAGACGCCGACATACGTGAGCTTGCGGGCATAGCCGCACAGACCTTCGACTGGATCATCCTGCGGGAGGACGACGATACGCGCGGGCGAGAGCGCGGAGAAGTGGCTCAGATCATGTCGGAGACGATAAATCATACCTGCCCTTCGACGCCTGTGTGCATCGTGGAGGACGAAATCGAGTCGGTGGACCAGGCGCTTGGGATGGCGCGGGACGGCGACCTGGTGGTCATCTTCGCGGACCAGATTGACGAGGTCCTGGAGCGGGTGAAGAGAGCCAGCAAGGCATTGGACACGGTACGCGAGGAGATGGCCCGCCGCGTGCCTGCGGTGCCCGAGGCACCCTCCGCCCGGCGACGAGGCGGCGACAGCAACGGTAAGTCCAACAAGCACGGCAATGGCAATGGCGCCGGTGACGGCATCAGCCCTCACGAGCGCATCGAAGCGGTGGCCGAGCTTGCCGCCCAGGGTGTGTACGCCCCATACGGAACTTACCCCGTCCCGCCCGCTGTGCTGCTGCATGACGGCGCTCTAACAAGTATGAGGCGCAAAGGGCAGTCACGTTCGTCCGAGCGCGGACGTGCTTCGGGGCTGGATGGCTATACCCCGGACGGTGGTGAGCTAAACCCTGGCAACTTCCACTAGCTTAGGGAGCACGGCAGGCATGTCGCTCTGCCGGTAGCTGTTGTGAGTAGATAGCGAAACATTGGTAACATGCAAGGCCCTGCCAGATTGTTGGCGGGGCCTTCTGAGTCATCGAAGCTCAACGAGCTTAATGAAAGCGGCATACACGGGCCAAAGCCCCTCTTTGTCATTCTGAGCACAGCGAAGAATCTCGTCCTTCAGCACCCAAGTATCCCCTTTCCTACAGCGATAGAGTCCCATAAGAAAGAGGTAACATCTCGGTGTAGGACGAGATTCTTCGCTGTGCTCAGAATGACAAGGGCGGGGCTTTGGGTGCTGTTATTGTTTCATGACCTGGTTCCATATAGCGCTGGAACTCCGTTGCGACCTATTGACGCACGGGCCGTTTTGCTCGTACACTAGCCCTAGGCTCCGTAGTAAGGGGCGCATGTATGATTCGCTCTTGGTGGTGGGACGTTACACCGGGGTTGGTCGAGTGCCGATAGGGGCACCCTGCGAAGAATGTCGTTTCAGGCCAAGCCCTGGATTGTTCTGATTTTGCCGTACACCCGCCGGGTATCAAGGGCAAGGAGGCCCGAATCGCTAAGCAGCCGGTGCCAGCCTCCAGCCCCAAACCGTGTGGCACTCTGAATAGCGAGACATGATATGTGGCACCATTATTTTCAGCCCGCCAGCCTTGAAGAGGCCCTGCAACTGTTGCGTGACCATCATGCCGCCAGGCTGGTGGCGGGCGGCACCGACGTACTGGTCGAGTTGCAGCGCGGCATCAAACTCACCGACACTCTCATTGACATAAGTAAGTTGCGCGACCTCAAGTACGTGCGGCTGGAGGACGGCGTGTTCCGGCTGGGCGCGCTTGCCACCCACAACGATGTGCTGTCCTCTCGTGAGTGCCTGGAAGGTGGCTTCCCGCTGGCGCAGGCGAGCATCGAGGTGGGCGCTCCCCAGATACGCGCCCGGGCTACGGTGGCGGGCAACCTGGTCACCGCTTCACCCGCCAACGACACGATCTCGGCGCTCATGGCGTTGGGCGCGGAGGTGGCGCTTGTCAGCCTTGCGGGGGAGAGGGTGGTGTCGCTGGCCGAGTTCTACCTGGGCGTGCGGCGCACCGTGCTTCAGCCGGGGGAGATGGTGCGCGAAATCCGCTTTCCGGCGCTAGGGGACAACCAGCGGGGCATGTGGAGCAGGCTGGGTTTGCGGCGGGCGCAGGCGATTTCGGTGATACATACGGGGTTGGTGCTGACGTTCGATGGCGACATGGTGAGCGAGGCGCGCATCACGCTCGGCTCGGTGGCTCCTACGATTGCGCGTGCCCGGCAGGCTGAGGAGTTTCTGCGGGGGGAGCGGCTCGATGACGAGGTGTGCGCTGAGGCGGGGCGGCTGGCGTGCCTGGACGTGAAGCCGATTAGCGACCTGCGCGGCTCGGCTGATTACCGGCTGGCTACGCTGGCGGCAGTGGTCGCGGATTGCTTGCGGCGGCTGGCGTCGGGCACGGAGCGGGAGGGCTTCCCCGAGATGCCCGTGCTGCTCGACAGCGGGCACACAAGGCAAGGAGGGGCGCAGTTCGAGGGTGCTATAGAGACGATTGTCAACGGGCAGCACCTGCGCCTTGAAGGTGCCCAGGGTAAGTCGCTGCTGGACGCTTTGCGCGAGAACGCGGGGCTGACCGGCACCAAGGAGGGTTGCGCCGAGGGCGAGTGCGGGGCCTGCACCGTCTGGATCGACGGACAAGCCGCTATGTCGTGCCTGGTGCCCGCGCCGCAGGCCCACAACGCCGATATCGTGACCATAGAGGGCCTGGCGGACACCGCGCCGGGCGACGGCCTGCACCCCCTGCAACAGGCGTTCATCGACCATGCGGCGGTGCAGTGCGGCTTCTGCATCCCAGGCATGATTATGGCCGGGGCCAAGCTGCTGGACGAACGGCAGCAGCCGAGTCTGGAAGAGGCGCAGGTGGCGATTAGCGGGAACATTTGCAGGTGTACGGGATACAGGAAGATACTGGATGCGATGCTGGCGGCTGCGAAAGTCAGCAACGTAGGTTAGTGGCGATGGCAGACTACCGTGGCACCAAAAGCATGATGTCTGTGCTCGTGGAAGCCATCACCTACCTTTCAGCATCCATTGAATTCAGTGATGGTGAAGATGTCCATCCTGATTGGGCCAGTAAGGTGCTGGAGAGCCTGGTTACCATACTGCAAACGCTCACGTTCGATGAACGTAATGAATTCAAAAAGTGCTTGCAGGAGATCGTTGAACACGAGGTTGTGCAGCAGCAACAGATGGCTCCGTTCTATGATCCTCATTATCACCGATATTTGCAGTTCCTTACGAATTTCATGACAGCCTTCGATTTGGAAGATGATGAGGAGGAAACATGACAACCCTCATAGGAGCCTCAGTTCCCCGACCAGACGCGCTGGGCAAAGTCACGGGGGCGACGAAATACCCCGCTGACTTGGTGCGGGCCGACATGCTGCACCTCAAGATCGTGTTCGCGCACCGTCCGCATGCCCGCATCCTCAAGCTGGATACGAGCAAGGCGCTGGAATATCCCGGCGTGGTGGACGTGCTGACGGCGGCCGACGTGCCTTTCAACGCCTACGGCCTGGTGGAGTCGGACCAGCCCGCGATTTGCGGCGACAAGGTGCGTTACGTGGGCGACCGGGTGGCTGTGGTGGTGGCCGAGACGGTGGAGGCTGCCGAAGCTGGGGCCGCTTTGGTGCAGGTTGAGTACGAGGACCTGCCGCCTGTGATCGATGCGCGCGCCGCTATGTCGCCGGACTCGCCGCTGGTGCACGACGCGCAGGGCACCAACGTGCTGGGGCACGTGCCGATACGCAAGGGAGACGCAGACAAGGCGCTGGCCGAGGCTGATTTGGTGCTTGTGGGCGAGTTCACTACCTCCTGGCAGGAGCACGCCTATTTGCAGCCGGAGGCGGGCATCGCCTACATCGACCAGGCGGGCAAACTGGTGATAGAGACGGCGGGGCAGTGGCTGCACGAGGACCGCCGCCAGATAGCCGCCATGCTGAAGCTGCCGGAAGAGGATGTGATTATCCGGTACGCGGCGATTGGCGGGGCGTTCGGGGGGCGCGAGGACCTGTCGATACAGCACCTGCTGGCGCTCGCCACCTGGAAGCTGAAGCGGCCCACGGCTATCATTTGGAGCCGCGAGGAGTCGATGTTCGCCCACCACAAGCGCCACCCGTTTACGATACGTTGCCAGTGGGGCGCGATGAAGGACGGGCGCATAGTGGGTGTGCGGACCGAGATGGTGGCCGACGGCGGAGCGTACGCTTCCACCAGCGTGGAGGTGCTCAAGATCGCGGCGCTGTTCGCCACCGGCACGTACGAGGTGCCCAACATCTCGGTGGACGGCTACGCGGTGTACACCAACAACGTGCCGTGCGGGGCCTTCCGGGGGTTCGGGGCACCGCAGGCGCAGTTCGCTGTGGAGAGCATGATCACTCGGCTGGCCTACGCGCTCGGTATCGACCCCATAGAGATGCGCCGCCGTAACATCTACCGTGAGGGCAGCATCGAGCCGTCGCAGAACCCCCTGCCGCCGGGAGTGAGCGCGCTGCCGGTGATGGAGCGTTGCGTGGAAGAGGCCATTTCGCGGCTAGATTACGGCAGCCCGCGACCGCAGCCTAAGAAGCCGCACCTGCGACGGGGCGTGGGTATCGCGTGCGGCATCAAGAACATCGGCTATTCGTTCGGCTACCCCGACCAGGCGACCGCCGAGGTGGAGCTATACGGCAGCGACAAGATAGAGCACGCCACGGTGCGGGTGGGCGCGGCTGACGTGGGGCAGGGGGCGCACACCATTTTGCGGCAGATAGCGGCCGAGACGCTGGGCCTGCCGTTCGAGCACCCGCAGGGCGCGGGCGAGTCCCCCCTCATCGAGATGGTGACGGATGACAGCGGGCAGGCACCCAATGCCGGCAGCGCCTCGGCCTCTCGCATGACCTACATGGGCGGGCGGGCGGTATACGATGCTGCTAAAGCCGCGCGTGCGAAGTGGGACAGCGGGGAGCGTCCGGCGCGTGCCAGGGCGCAGTTCCGCCCGGAAGAGACCACGGGGCTGGACCCTGAGACCACGGCGGGCACGCCCAACTTCGCTTATGGCTATGCGGCGCAGGCAGTGGAGGTGGAGGTGGACACGCTGACGGGGCTGGTGCAAGTGCTCAAGGTGATCAGCGTGCACGACGTGGGCAAGGCGGTCAACCGGCAACAGGTGGAAGGGCAGATAGAGGGGTGTCTGGCCCAGGCGCTCGGCTACGCGCTGCTGGAGGACTTCCAGATGCGAGACGGCAAGGTGCTCACGCCCTACTTCAGCACGTACCTGCTTCCCACCGCCCTGGACATGCCCACCGAGATCGTGCCGGTCATTATGGAGCTTGCCGACCCGGCGGGGCCGTATGGCGCGCGTGGCATGGCCGAGATGCCCCTTGTGCCCCTCACGCCCGCGATAGCTATCGCCATCCACGACGCTACGGGGGTGTGGCTCAGCCAGCAGCCGATGACGCCGGAGCGGGTGCTGGCTGCTCTCCGCAAAAGCACCTCATAGAGAAGTCCGGAGCGATGACGACGCGGTTCAGCAACAAAGAAAAGCTCTACCTCTACAGGTTCAGCACCCTGTTCCTGGTGCGCTGCCCGCGTTGCGACAGGCAGGCGAGGGTGGTGCTGCGTGACGAATACACGCAGGGGCCGCAGACCTCGCCGCAGTGGTACGCCGACCTGCTGTTTGGGGCGCGCCGCCTGGTATGCACCTACTGTGGCTACCTCGCGGAGTGGCATCACCGCAAGCTCAAGGTTGAAGGGGCATGCGACTGGTACTTCCGGCAGCCGCTATGGCTTCAGACGCCCTGTTGCGGGGAGGTGCTGTGGGCCTTGAACGAGGAGCACCTCGACTTCCTGGAGGCGTTCGTGGGCGCGGGCATTCGCGAAAGCTATGGAAATGAGACGCTTGCCAGCAGGCTGCCTGAGTGGATGAAACGCGGGCACAGCCGGGAAGAGGTGCTGCGCTGTATCAAGAAGCTGCGGGATACTTTGTAGGTTAGAACCTTATGACCCACCGTGCAGCGGAATGCTACGACCACGACCACTCAGACGACAAGAACAGTCCGGGGATAAGGGCAGGCGAGCCGCAAGGCTATTGGCATGCCACCAGAAAGGGGTGAGGCATTATGCCTCACCCCCCTTCTTGATTAGGCTGCTTGTCGTACGGGACCGGGCGTAGCACTTACCAGGTCTCTTTGTGAGTGCTACGACTATGGGGTTGTTGATAGGGCTGGCGGCACCGTGAATTCGAAGACCCATGGGCCGCTCAGAGTGGTCTCTTCAAACGGGTCGGTCGATGTGTCCCACTTATATAACTCGTGTATCGTCAGTACCCAGGCCCCTTGCCGGTCGGTGGGCGGGACAAAGAAGGTGCCGTCCTGGCTGGTGACAATACCCGATGTCCAGTCGCCGGCGGTCAATTCCATACTTCTGGGTGAGTAAGGTTTTCCGTCTGGTGCGTCGCCATAATGCAAGGCAACAAAGGTGTCCCTGGGTGTGACAACCACCTTTTCAAGGGTGATTGTAGCACCCGCAGCCTCTACAGTCCGCTTTAGCTGAACAACATGACGTTCAGGGTCCGATTGCAGAGGGAAGTCAAAGATAAGCCGGGCGTCAACTACATCTCCATAATTAAGCTTTGTCAGAGTTGGCACAGGTGCCGGGGTGGATTTCGATTCCGCTACCGGGGTGAGCACTGCTGACGGTAGAAAGACAGGCAGCTCCAGGTGTAGGTTGCGTAGTGGCGGTGGCTCTCCATCTGTGGGTGGGACAAAGTCTAGCCACATCACGTCAGCATGGTTGAGGCAGCATGCAGCCTTATCCATGTGGGCTTCAATGTCGCTGACTGGTGCTTCTTCCTCTGGCTGAGAAGGATTAGACCAGGCAAAGCGGGACTCCATCCAGTGGGCAACTCTTCCCAGGTCATCGCTAAGCTTTGGTGCGCCCTTACTTCCCGTTGGATCTCCCTGGTAATAAACGTGCATAGCATCCTGGTACGACCTATAGACTGGAACGTTGTTCCCTTGCGGGTCTGCGATGGTATAAGTAATAACGATATGGTTGTCAGCAGCGTACCAGGGGTACAGGTTGACAGTGTAACCATTGATTGACTGCTGGATTGGAAGTGAGGCCTGCGGATAGGCTGAATCTAAATTGCCTGGTGCGCTTATGGGCAGGCCTTCTCTCTGTGGAAGCAGCCACAGTGTAAACACCGCGACTCCGGCTGCCATAATAAGAGCCACCAGAGCAGCAAGCCCCAGGTTGATCATAGGCTGTCGGCGTTGACGCTCGTTATTTAGCAGTGGCTCACGGTTGACATCTCTGGGAGGTCGCAAGTTTTCCGTGGACATAGTAGGCTTGCTCGAAGTAGCAGGTTGTCCGACCATCCTGCCTGATGCCTGCTGTTGTATTCGATTGTAGATACTGGGCCAGATGATCAGGTTATCCGGCACGTCCCGCTTGGCGTACTCTTGCAGCCTTCTTCGCAAGCGTTGTTCTTGAACTTGCTTGTCCATATTTGTCACCTCGCTTCTAAGCTACCCTCACAGGTAGCCGGTATCTTCTTTCTTGTAGTCATCCCGCCCCGGTCTGATCCAGGCTGGGAGGAGTTGGCGCAGGCGATGCCGGGCGGAATTAAGGCGCGACTTGACGGTGCCCGGCGGGACCGCTAGCCGCTCGGCCATTTCACTCTCACTCAAGTCAAGGTAGTAGCGTAGCACTATGGCCGAGCGCTGCCCCGGCGTCAGCCTTGCCAATGCCTTCTCTATGGCCTCGCTAGTTTCCCACGCGAGCGCCAACTCTTCGATATTGACGTCCGAAGCGATTTCTTCCCATTCGCCTATCTCTTCCAGGGGTAGCCGGCGCTCGCGGCCAACGGCGGCTTTTCGAGCATCGTTTACCACGCCACGCAGAAACCAGGGTGCGAAGGGGCGACCTACGTCGTACTGCTCGATACGCTCGTAGACGCGCAGGAAGGCAGCTTGCGCGATCTCTTCGGACAGGGGGCGGTCATGGCAGATGAGGTAGGCGGCGCGTACTGCCCGCACCCCGTAGAGACTGACTAACGCTTCCAGCCCACCGATGTCGCCTCGCTTTAGCCTGGCAACTGCTTCGCTCTCCCGCACGTGTTCTCCTCTAACTGTTTGGTGAAGGCCTTCTGTAGCTATTATCTGTGAGTTGAGAGAAAGGTTCGGAGTCTATCTATTTTCCACTAAGAATCCAGGCGATACCCGCCTCTCATGCCTGACGATGCACACTGGAAGACTTATCATAAATGGGGAGATTATGGCCTGGCACCGCGAAGACCCTGCTAATGTTAGTTGCACTGGCAGCGGACCAGGGGGAGACTACTGGAGGGGCGAGGCGGCGGAGCCAAACATTTCTTCAAAACCAAAGCCTTGCTACTGTTAAGTAACAAGGCTTTGGACGCCCTGAACCATTGGCGCGAATGAGCCTTCCTAGCTGCAATGGGGCAGAGCTACCTCTTTACCTTATCGCGCCTCATTACAACACTTACTGGCCTGGTGGAAACCCTATGCAGCTACCTGTCCCCTGGCGTACACAATCCACCCATACCGCGTTGGCCCGCTCTCGACGGCGGCATAGCCTGCTTCGCGCAACATCTCAGCGAGTGGTCCCCCGGCAGGCGGCATTTGCGCTCCGGGATGATTGTGTCCCGTGTGCAAACCGTGGCGGTGACTTACCAACCAGCCTGGTTCCCAGGGGCGTGGCAGTTGGGCCGCGGGCTGAAAGTCTACGAGCAGCACCCGGCCGCCGGGTCGTAGCACGCGCTTGATTTCGGCCAGGGCGCGGCGCCGCAGGTCGCCTGGTAGCTGGTGCATCACGAGGGTGTTGAGCACCACGTCGAACGAAGCGTCCGGGAAGGGCATGCGCTCCACCGCCGCGACCTGGAACTGGGCAGTGTTGCGCCTGCGACGGGCTTTGCCGCGGGCCACCTCGATCATCTCCGGCGCGGCGTCTATGCCCCAAACGATGCCAGTGGGACCAACACGGCGGGCGGCTCTGAGGGCCAGGGCACCGGTGCCGCAACCCACGTCAAGCACATGGTCCCCAGGCCGGAGAGCCGCCAGGTCCAGCGACAACTTACGTAGAGAGCCAAGCCGGCCCAGGAACATAAGCCCCACGCGCAAATCGTAGAATCGTGCCTGGCGTATCAAGAGGCCCTCGGTTGACGGGGCTTCAACTTGTCTGTGACCGTGCGACCCATACCCGTGCCCATACCCGTGCCCTTGTCCCTCTCTGTGTTTCTGTCCGTGAGTATGTGATGCGTTCATATGGTATCCCCCTTCTCTAGATAATCGAACAAACTATACAGTATTGTATATACTGTTCCTTAGAGCTACGATAGCACCGCAGGCAACATGGGTCAATCTACAATTTGGCGCGTCTGTTTCTTAGTGAACGGATGGGGCAGATTGTTCGCTAACATGGGGAGGGTACGAGATGCCGGGACCGCAGGAACGCAAGCCGCCACGCAACGATAGGCGATCACGTCGCACGCGGCGGATGCTGGGCGAGGCGCTCGTGGCGTTGATGCTGGAGAAGCGTTACGACACGATCACGGTGCAGGAGATCATCGACCGGGCGAACGTCGGCCGCTCTACCTTTTACGCGCACTTCCTGGACAAGGAAGACCTGTTGCAGATAGAAGTAGCGCAGGTGGTGGTCAACCTGGACCGCCACATGGAGGTTGACGACAGCAGCAACCGTATCATCCCCAGCCTGGCGCTGTTCCGCCACTTCCGCGAGAGCCACGCGCTCATCCAGGCGTTGGTGCGGGGGCGGGCGATGGAGACGGTGCTCAGGACGATGCAGACCCATCTCAGCCTGCACGTCGAGGCTAGACTTGCTCGCTTGTTACCACCTGGGAAGGCATCGGCGTTGTCTCTGCCGATTGTCGGGCAGTACGTGGCGGGGGTGTTGCTGACGCTGTTTCAGTGGTGGTTGGAGCGGGGGATGCCGGAGTCGTCGGAGCAGTTAGATGAGTACTTCCTGCGGCTGGTGCGGCCTGGCGTGCGGGAGGCTACGGGTGTGGAGATATAGTTCTGGCGCTTAATTGAGGTGCGGCTGGTATGAGTCCTTTGTGGTTATAGCCGCTCTATTCTGAGGAAATGCTATACTAGTGGCGAGCTTACCGGGTGCTCTCATCTGTCTCAACACTGTTACTTCGCGCCAGCCAGAATGGCTTTGCAACATACTTTAGTTCAGATAACATTGTAGCTGAGGATACTTAGTTCTTTATGAGCCTAACAGCAATAACAGAAGCCTCTGAAATCCAACGCTCCATGCAGGTGGCATGGGATAACTTAACACATAGTGCTCAGCAGTTT
Source organism: Chloroflexia bacterium (assembly GCA_036386675.1). Classification (GTDB taxonomy): domain Bacteria; phylum Chloroflexota; class Chloroflexia; order QHBQ01; family JADMIH01; genus JADMIH01. The sequence continues at coordinate 17,804 of DASVVE010000078.1, forward strand.
CCCCGAGTTGTTGGTTGGCATGGGGGTAATACTCCCGTTACCATGTATTGGCTACGCGACATAGGAATCTGGACGGTGTTGAACCCAAAGATTGCGGGGGATCGATATTGGTTCTGCTTCGGTACAGGAGATCCAACTATCTATGAGGGCATGCAAAGTATAGTTTGTGAAATCAATTCCCCACATAAAGGGATTGACCGGCGCTGTGCGGGTCTTTTTGCCAAGGATGGAGACGATACTATATATCTCGCCCATAGTGGAAAGGTAGGCGGCGGTCGCAAGGGGATCGGAAAATCTACTTTTGTGGACTTTTGCTCACATGGTAATTGGAAAGTCATAAAGTGGCCGGATGGTAAAGAAACATCCGCCCTCCTCATTGGCCCCATTGATGAACCCCTCTTCAGACAGCAAGTGGCATGGTTCGTAGCGGAAGTGGCTGAATTCAAGAGAAGAGTAGCTTCTGGTAACAAGCCTGTAAGCTTACCGTTTCCAGAACCCTCTTTCACACCTGAATTTAGTGGCTGGCGCACGAGTTACGTCTTGAATAAGACTATCGCGAGCCAGTGTAATCATGGCCTTGTTGTTTCCGCGTTACGTGAGGCACTAACAAGTCAGGGTTATAAGGTTTCCAATGATCGTGCACGTGACTTGTTTGTTAACGGGCCTGATGGGAATATGTATGTGCTCTTTGAGGCAAAAACGGACCTATCGTCAAGTAGTATCTATGAGGGCATCGGGCAGTTGATGTTTCATGGAGCCAGGCAGTCAGCTACACTACGTCGTGTTTTAGTGCTGCCTGGTATACCTAATTCAGCCACTATGGAGGTCTTATCTAGGCTCAACATAGAGGTGCTGCAATACGAATTGGGAAGTAATGGACCCAACATCTCAATGCCTCACTGGTTAGCGAAATTCCCATCTAGGTAAACATAAAAGCTGCACCTTGAAACGAATCGAATACTTCACCCTACATTTCGCCTCTCACCAACCCCCTGGCCAACCTATTATGCTGCTCCACCAACGCAGGCAGTTCCCCATCCACCAACCGACCCTCCCGCACCCGCACGCGCCCATTGATGACCGACAGGTCCACATTAGGCGGTTGGCAGAATACGACAGCGGCTAGGGGGTCGTGGACGGCACCCCCGGCGAAGCCCAGCGTGTCCAGGCGGTAGCCTATGAAGTCGGCGGACATGCCTACGCCGAGGTAGCCAATGTCGTCGCGGCCAAGCACCTCGGCACCGCCACGGGTCGCCAGCCTCAGCACGTCGAGGGCGGTGAGGGCTGCTGGGCCGTGGGTGACGCGCTGGAGGAGCATGGCCTGGCGGGCTTCGGCCAGCATGTGCGAGCCGTCGTTGGAGGCCGAGCCGTCCACTCCCAGGCCGAGTCTCGCGCCCGCAGCCAGGAGGGGCAGCACAGGGGCCACGCCCGAAGCCAGGCGCATGTTGGAGGTCGGGCAGTGGGCCACGCCGGTGCGGGTGCCGCCGAGCCTGGTTATCTCTTCGGTGTGGGGGTGCACCACGTGGGCGTGCCACACGTCCGTCCCCACCCAACCTAGCTCCTCCGCAAGCTCGACCGGCGTGCGCCCGAACTGCTGCTTGCAGTAGACCTCCTCGTCCAGCGTCTCGGCCAGGTGGGTGTGCGAGTGGACACCGTAGGCGCGGGCTAGCTCCAGGCTGTCGCGCATCAGCTGGGGCGATACGCTGAACGGCGAGCATGGGGCCAGCACTACGCGCAGCATGGAATGGGGGTTGGGGTCGTGGTACTGCTCGATGACGCGGCGGGAGTCGCGCAGGATGTGTTCTTCGTCCTCGACAACGTGGTCGGGGGGCAGGCCGCCACGCGACTGGCCGACGGACATAGAGCCTCGCGCGGCGTGGAAGCGGAAGCCCATCTCGGTGGCGGCCTGTACCTGGTCGTCCAGGCGCGAGCCGTTGGGCCAGATGTAGGTGTGGTCGCTGGAAGTGGTGCAGCCGGAGAGCATCAACTCAGCCATGCCGACCTTGCTGCTGACGTATATAGCTTCGGGGGTGAGGCCCGCCCAGATGGGGTAGAGGGTCACCAGCCAGTTGAAGAGGGTGGCGTTTTGCGCGGCGGGCACGTTGCGGGTGAGGGTCTGGTAGAAGTGGTGGTGGGTGTTCACCATGCCGGGCATTACGAGCATGCCGCGTGCGTCTATGACGGTGTCGGCGGTCTGGGGTAACGTGGCTGTGGGACCGACTTGCCGGATTACGTTGTCTACCACGTAGATACCGGCCTCGGGCCACGTGGTGCCTGCGTCGTCCATCGTGGCGAGCAGGTCGGCGTTCTTGAGCAGAAGAGTTGGCATGGGTGATTTGAGATTTGGAAATTGGAATTTCGAATTGCGAATTTGGATTGGTGGTTGCCTTGTGTATAGTCTACAACAGGGTGCAATAGTGCGCTTCGCTGCTGTGGTTGATTGAACACAGGCCACGGGCTGCAAGCAACTTTGTCATGCAGGACCACACTCCCCCTGTCATCCTGAACGCAGTGAAGGATCTCAGATGTCACCTTTACCCCTCTGCTGAACTATTATCACCGTAGTTCCTGGCGTTCAACAGCATCCCTACTCACCTTCTTGAGATCCTTCGCTACGCTCAGGATGACAGGGGTGGCTTTAGTCCCAGTATTGTAGGCATGCATAGGCAGCCGTAGGTTGGTGCTGTGATTGCCGGTTGTGTTATCTTTGTGGTACTTACGTGGGCATGTTGAGGGGTCGGGTGGAGGGGTGTCATGTCGCAGATTGGACGTGTTGGGGTGATTTCGGATATACATGGCAACTGCCTGGCGCTGGACGCGGTGCTGGACGACCTATTGCGGGAGCCTGTGGACGCGGTGGTTTGCCTGGGGGACGCGGTGCAGGGTGGGCCGCAGCCTGCGGAGGTGGTGGCGCGGCTGAGAGAGTTGGGCTGCCCCGTAGTTATGGGCAACGCCGATGCCTGGTTGTTGACCGGGGCCGACAGCAGCCCCAACGAGACGACCACGCCTCAACAAGAGGCGGTGCGGCAGTGGTCGCTCTCGCGGCTCTCGCAGGAGGATATTAGCTTCATCCAGGGCTTCCAGCCTACCGTGGAGTTGCAGTTGGAGGGTGGGCAGCGGCTGTTGTGCTTCCACGGCTCGCCTGCCTCCTTTGACGACCTGATCTTCATGGATACGCCGGAGGAGGAGTTCCAGCGCTTCCTTGGAGCACACAGAGGGGCTGTAATGTGCGGCGGGCATACCCACGCGCAGCAGACCAGGCGCATAGGTAATTACTTCTTCTTCAATCCGGGCAGCGTCGGCATGCCTTACAACCGCCACCTCCCTGAGGACAAGTTCCACCTGGACCCCTGGGCAGAATATGCGGTGCTAACCTCGAGTGCGGGCAGCCTCAGTCTCGACTTACGCCGCGTCTCTTACGACGTGCCGCGTCTGCTCGACATCTACAAGAGCAGCGGCAGACCTCATATTGAGGGCATTGTGGCCCATTGGGAGAAGGGGCTGAAACGTGACGAGTGACGAGTGACGGGTAAACCGCAACCCGTAACGCGTAACCCGTAACGCGGTTCTAGAGCTTCCACACCTCATGATCCACATTGTTGCTTATTGCACCTTTACGTGTTACGGGTTACTCGTCACTCATCACTCGTCACTGCTAGTGGGGCAGGCTATGCCACGTTTTGGCGGGCTTTGGCGTAACGCGCAGTTTGTCAGGCTGTGGGGGGCGCAGACGGTGTCGCACCTGGGGTCGCAGGTGACGTTGCTGGCGCTGCCCCTTACGGCAGTACTTGTGCTGGGGGCTACTCCGGCCGAGATGGGGTTATTGGGGGCCGCCGAGTTCGCGCCATGGCTGCTGGTGGGACTGTTCGCGGGGGTCTGGGTGGACAGGCTGCGCAGGCGGCCCATACTTATCGCGGCGGACCTGGGCAGGGCGCTCCTCCTCCTGACCGTGCCTCTGGCCGCGATGTTGGGGCAGTTGAGTCTGCCGCTGCTGTACGTGGTGGCCTTCCTGGCGGGCACGCTCAGCGTCTTCTTCGAGGTGGCCTATAACGCTATCCTGCCCTCGCTGGTGAGGCGTGACGAGTTAGTAGAGGGCAACGGCAAGCTGCTGGCGAGCGCCTCAGCCGCCGAAATCGCGGGACCTGGGTTGGCGGGTGCGCTGGTGCAACTCGTCACGGCACCCATCGCACTTGCCCTGGATGCGGTGTCTTATATGGTTTCGGCGCTGTTTGTAGGGCTGATTCGCATAAAGGAGCCTGAGTCCGCGCCGAGGGGCGAGCGGAGCCTGGCGCGAGAGGTGCGCGAGGGATTGGGTGCGCTGCTGAAGGACCCGTTGCTCCGGGCGCTGGTTGTCGCCTCGACAGCCGCCAATTTGGTCCTGGCTGTGCACACTACCCTACGCATCCTCTACGCCACGCGTGAATTGGACCTGGAGCCTGCGATGCTGGGGCTGGTATTCGCGCTCGGGAGCGTGGGTGGCTTGCCCGCGGCGCTGCTGGTGGGGAGGGTTACGCGCAGGTTCGGCGTCGGCCCGACAATCGTGGCTGCCGACCTGCTTATGGGCGTGGGCGGGCTTCTCTTTCCGCTGGCGGCGGGGCCGCTGCCTCTTGTGGTAGGGGTGCTGGTGCTGGGCATGCTGCTCTCAAGCCTGGGCGCGATGACCTACATTATCACGGTGGGCAGCCTGCGCCAGTCGGTAACTCCACACCGTTTGCAGGGCCGGGTGTCGGCAAGCGCACGGTTCATCAGCCGCAGCGCCTACCCGGTGGGGGCTATCCTGGGTGGGTTGCTGGGCGAGTGGCTGGGGTTGCGGCTTACGCTGGGGCTGGCTAGTGCAGGTTCGTTGCTGGGGGCGCTCTATTTGTGGCTTTCGCCTGTAGGCCCGTTGCGCGAGCCACCCAGGCCGTATGATGAGTCGTCGGTGCTGCTGGAGGAGTCATAGGCACTGGAATGCCAAAGACGCCGCTACCATGCAGGTTACCCCTGGTAGTAGCGGCGTACCGTAGACTGATCTTCTGTTGCCCTGTTGCTTGGACTAACCCACGAGCAGCGTGGTCGCGCCATCTATCCAGATCTCGGTGCCGCTGATGTGACTCGACTGGTCGGAGGAGAGGAAGGCCACCAACTCGGCTACCTGGCTGGCCTTGCCGGGCTCGCCCCTGGTGAGGGGGATGGTGCCCTCCGGGTACTCGACCGGCTCCTTCTCTTCCTCCACGTCGCGGACCTCGGTGCTTTCCTCAATGTTCGTCTCAATCGCGCCGGGGCAGATCACGTTGACGCGGACCTTGTATTTGGCAAGCTCCAGCGCCACCATCTTGGTGAAGGCCACCTGGGCCGCCTTAGAGCTTGAGTAGGCGGTCGCGCCGGTGTTGCTGAACATGCGTGTGCCGTTCACCGAGGAGGTGACGATCACCGAGCCGCCGCGCTTCTTGAGGTAGGGCACTGCATACTTGACGGTGAGGAAAGTGCCCTTCAGGTTGATGGCAAGCGTCTTGTCCCACTCGTCGGGTTCGAGGTCCTCTAGCGGTGCCCACACGCCGTTGATGCCCGCGTTGGCGAACACTATGTCCACGCGGCCCCATTTGTCCGCGATCTGCTGGACGGCCTGCAACATCTGCTCGGGCTGCGACACGTCGGCTACTATAGGTATCGCTTCACCCCCGCCGCGCTCTATCTGCTTTACCACCTTTTGCAGGTCTTCTTCGTTGAGGCCGAGCGCGCCTATCTTGACGCCCTCTTTGCCGAGCAGGAGTGCGGCCGCGCGGCCTATGCCGGAACCCGCACCCGTTATAAACGCCACTTTGCCTTTCAAGCCGGTAAGTTCCATTTGTTTCTCCCTAAGCTGTTTAGTCTCCCCCACATATTGGTCGCCTACCAAAGGGCAAGAGGTATGCCAGTGGGTAATTCGTTGACTGCATGGGCGGCAACTTCAGCACCGAAAGGAGACGCAGTGATTATTCCATAGACAGCTGCTAACATATAAATGTATATGAGAAAGCGCAAAGTGTAGAGGGTGACTGGGAGGTTGTTGAGTCGAGGAGGCAGACGCGGCTCTCTTTAAGGGGTGTATTAGGGAGACTTATCATATGGGCAAACGATATGCGCTCCTCATAAGCCTGGTTGTACTGGGGTTGGTTGGCATACCCCTGTGTTACTATTTCGTCCTCTTACCTTTATGGATGCAACGAGCGCCAAGTATCCGCCACGAACATTATTACTTTATTGCACCGCAGTGGACAAGAACTAATTTCAAGACCCTGTTGTATTTTGTAGAATGTGGGTATGTCAGAATGCATTTGGGGCAGTAATCTGCGTTGGGTAATTAGCCTCTGCTACGTCCAGCGCTACCTGAGGCGAGGGGGTGTAGTGTGATCGTCAATCATATAGCGAGGTGGGATGGGACGCGGTGGTCGGCGCTGGGGGAAGGGATGGGGTTGCACGGTATTGTGTACGCGGTGGCGGTGAGCGAGGCGACCGGGGACGTGTACGCTGGCGGAGTGTTCAATCAGGCGGGGGGTGTGCCTGGCACCAAACGCCTTGCGCGGTGGGATGGAACGCGGTGGCATGACGTTGGCGGTGGGGTAGCAGAGGGCAAGTGGTGGGATGGAACGCGGTGGAATGACGTTGGGAGTGGGGTAGGAGAGGGCAAGTGGTGGTGGGTTAATGCTATTGCTGTCAGCGGTACGGATGTATATGTTGGAGGGACGTTCGGGCGGGTGGGAGGCGTGAAGACAGGGTGCATTGCCAAATGGGACGGCAGGGAGTGGTCGGGCTTGGGGAGCGGGCTAGGTGAGTTTGACCCGAAGGTGAGGGCTCTCGCGGTCAAGGGGAGCGATGTATACGTGGGGGGCATCTTCAGCCATGCGGGAGGGGTGGAGGCGAGGAATATCGCGCGGTGGGACGGCAGGGAGTGGCACGCGCTCGGCAGCGGCAAGAGGGGCAGCGGCGGCAAGAGCGGCGGCACCCGGGCGGCCTGGGTTGAAGATATAGCGGTCAAGGGGAGTGATGTATATGTTGGTGGGGGATTCATCGATGCGGGAGGGAGGACTACCCGATATATAGGCCGCTGGGACGGAGAAACCTGGCACGAAATGGACGAGGACGATCGAAACCCGGTCGTGGGGTCAGTTGCGGCCCTCACAGTATGGGGCGAGGACGTGTACGCGGGTGGGCATTGGACCCATAACCAGATGCCGATGAACTGTTTAGCGAAATGGGATGGGCGGGCCTGGGATGACCTGGGCGAGGTTACCAGCGACACCGTGTGTGCGATCGGGGCGAGCCGCGATTATCTTTACATTGGGGGGTGGTTCAACGCGCCTGGCAGGTATATAGCGCGGTGGGACGGCAGGGAGTGGTCCAGTATGGGGAGTGGTACTAATCACCGAGTCTATGCGATTGCGATGAACGAGGCTACAGGGGAAGTGTACGCAGGTGGGGCCTTCACTGAGGTAGGTTGAGTAGATCTGAATAATGAGCCTGCACGTATCAGGGCCTGCTTCGGTCAGGCTGGTTGCTATTAGTTGTCAAGGTTCGGAGCTATAACACTCCGCGTGCTACACTCGTTATCCTTATTGACAGTGGGTATGCGGCATGGTATAGTTGCCATTGCCGCGCCCACACCGTTGTGGAGTGAGGTCTTGGGTTACCCCACGTAAACCCGGCCTTGTGAGAGCGCGCACATCGAGGACCTACTTTCTGTAGCTAGGGAGGGTGTTTTGGCGGTAACGATTGACCTGTCGGGCAAGATAGCCCTGGTGACCGGCGGCGGGCGCGGCATCGGCCGGGCTATCGCGCTCAAGCTGGGGGAGGCGGGGGCCAGGGTGGCCGTCAATTACAACGCCAGCGAGGCCCCGGCGCGCGAGGTAGCGGACGCGATTGCAGCAGCGGGCGGGCAAGCCGACATCTTCAAGGCTGACGTGAGCAACGCGGGGGAAGTGGACGCCCTGGTGACCGGCATCACGAAAGATTGGGGCCGCCTCGACATCCTGGTGAACAACGCGGGCATCACGCGCGACAACCTGATGATGAGGATGTCGCAGGACGAGTGGGACGCGGTGCTCGATACCAACCTGCGGTCGGCTTATTTCACCAGCCGGGCGGTGTTGCGCACCATGCTCCGCAACCGCTGGGGCCGCATCATCAACATCTCCAGCGTGGTGGGGCTGACAGGCAACGCGGGGCAAGCCAATTACGCGGCGGCCAAGGCTGGCCTGATAGGGTTTACCAAGTCGCTCGCCAAAGAGGTGGGCAGCCGCAACATTACCGCCAATGCCGTGGCCCCCGGCTTCATCGAGACCGATATCACCGCCGGGCTGCCCGACACCCTCAAAGCCGACATGCTCAAGGTAATTCCCGCCGAACGCTACGGCCAGCCGGAGGACGTCGCCAACGTGGTCCTCTTCCTGGCATCGGACCTCGCGGCCTACGTTACAGGACAGGTGGTCAACGCCGACGGCGGCATGGTCATGTATTGATTTGGAAATTGGAATTTCGAATTGCGAATTTAGTAGGTATCCATCAAATTCGCAATTCGAAATTCCAATTTCCAAATTCCCAAAAGGTAGCTATGCAAAAGATTAGCTTTGTTTTTCCGGGGCAGGGGTCGCAGTTCGTGGGGATGGGGAAGGAAGTGTACGAGCGGTCGGCGGCGGCACGCGCGGTGTTCGAGGAGGCCGACCGGGTGCTGAAGTTCCCTGTTACGGGTCTGTGCTTCTACGGGCCTGCGGACTTGCTCAACGACACCCAGTACGCGCAGCCTGCCATCCTCACCGTGAGCGTGGCTTACCTGGAGGCGATGCGCGAGAAGCTGCGGGAGAGTGGTACGCCGATAGAGCCTTACTACGTCGCGGGGCACTCGTTGGGCGAGTACACGGCGTTGGTGGCGGCGGGGTCGTTGCAGTTTGCCGACGCGCTCAAGCTGGTGTGGGAGAGGGGCCGCCTGATGAAAGAGGAAGGGGAGAAGCGCCCCGGCGGCATGGCGGCGGTGATAGGGCTGGACGACGACCGGCTTAAAGAAGTGGTCGAGGAAGCAAGCTCGGAGGGAGTGGTGGTGATCGCCAACTCGAACTCCCCGGTGCAAACGGTGATTTCGGGCGAGATACAGGCCCTGCTCAAGGCGATGGAGCTTGCCAAGGACGAGGGTGCGGCTCGCGTGGCGCGCCTGGCGGTGAGCATCGCGTCCCATTCGCCGCTCATGCAGCAGGCGGGCACGCAGTTGTCGGCGGTAATCAACAACATCAAGCTCACCGACCCGCTTGTGCCGCTCGTAGCTAACATCACCGGGCAGGCGCTCACCACCGCCGAGGATATCAAGCGCGAACTGTCTGACCAGCTTTGCAAGCCGGTGGCCTGGGTCGCCTCTGTCAGGCAGATGGTGGAGGGCGGGGTCAATACGTTCGTGGAGATAGGGCCGGGGCAGGTGCTTTCGGGGCTGATAAAGCGCATCTCGGACGACGTACAGGTGGTGAAGCTGGAAGACCTGATGCGGGGTGACGTTCCGCAGGAGAGTCCTGTAGGGGCTTGATGTAAGAGTAAACCGTCACCTGCTAATATGTTGATTTTGAGGTTCGGCGGGTGCATTGATAGCAGAGTCGGAATATGACGCCCGTCGACTGAAGTCGAGGGCTACACTTTGCAAAGTCCCCATAGGGGACTGGCTGTATGGCTTAGAGTTTCTATTGGGGTGAAAATATAGGTAAAACAGTCCGCCGCAGGGCGGACTTTGTCTTGCGTAGCCCGCGATTTCAATCGCCGGGCGTCGGCTGGAGACTATGCAACATAGACGTTCAATCGCCGGGCGTCGCTTGGTATGCCACTTCACTTACAACGCAACGTCTGGGGGACCTCCCCTTGCTCACTCACATACTAGCTTATTGCTGGCCTTCTCAGCCTCGTCAGGATATACTTGTAGTTGCACAAACACTGCCGAGGTGATGCTATGGACGATGCGCTGGACCAAATACGCGCGGTGCTCTCGACCACTGCCGAGCACTGGTTGAACCTGACCGCGAAGCTGCCGGAAGACCTGTTGCGCCGCACCCCGGCTCCCGGCGAGTGGTCGGCCCGCGATTGCCTGAGCCACTTGCTCGATACAGAGTCGCCCATCTTTCCCGCCCGTGTGCGCTCGCTGCTCGCCGGAGAGGACTTCGAGGCGTTTGACCCGGACACGCAGGGCACCGAGCGTGGCGGCCAGACCACCGCCCAGCTTGCCGCTACTTTTGCCCGGTGCCGCGCCGAGAACCTGGCGCTGCTGGAGCGAGTTACCCCATCGGACCTGGACCTTACCGCGCGGCACAGTGAGCTTGGCACCGTGACGTTGGGGCAGTTGCTCCACGAGTGGGCGGCCCACGACCTGATGCACACCGTACAGGCCGAGCGCGCCTTGATGCAGCCGTTAATCCAGGGCACGGGGCCGTGGCGGCCTTATTTCCAGCACCACGATTTGCAAACCGACCTGCAAGAGCGGGCAGCGCGCTAGACGAGTTGTCGAACCTATATTCCATGGGTGGTCATATGCAGAACAACAGGCGAGTAGTGGTCACGGGTCTGGGCGCGGTTACGCCGGTGGGCAACACCGCCGAGGAGACCTGGCGCAATATGCTGGCTGGTAAGTCGGGCATCGGGCAAATCACCCTGTTCGACACGACCGACTACGCCATCAAGATCGCGGGCCAGGTGAAGGACTTCGACCCAGGCGAGGAGATTGACGCCAAAGAGGTCCGGCACATGGATCGCTCGGTGCAGTTCGCCGTGGTAGCGAGCAAGCAGGCGCTAAGAGACGCCGCGCTGGAAATCCCCGAACAGGACTCCGACCGAGTGGGTATCATATTCGGTACGGCGGTCGGCGGCGTGAACACGCTACTGGCCCAGCAGGCTGTGCTTGAGGAGCGCGGCCCACGGCGGGTGTCGCCTCACTTCCTGCCTAACTTCCTGCCTGACTCGGCTTCGGGGCAGGTGGCTATCGCGGTGGGCGCTCGGGGGCCGAACATGGCCGTGGTGTCGGCCTGCGCGACGGGCGGACACGCCGTGGGCGAGGCGATGGAGACGATACGGCGCGGGGATGCCGATGTGATGCTGGCGGGCGGCACCGAGGCCGTGATTGTGCCTGTGGTCGTGGCGGGCTTCATCAATATGCGCGCCCTGAGCGACGACCCGGACCCTGCGACCGCAAGCAAGCCGTTTGACGTACGCCGTAGCGGCTTCGTGCTCTCGGAAGGCGCGGCAGTGCTGGTGCTGGAGGAGTTGGAGCACGCCCGCGCTCGTGGGGCGAAGGTTTACGCCGAGGTGGTGGGCTACGGCTCGACCAACGACGCCTACCATATGGCCGCGCAGCTAGAGTCGGGGGCGGGTGCCGCGATGACTATGAAGCGCGCCCTGCGGAAGGCGGGGCTTGAGCCTGAAGAGGTGGACTACATCAACGCGCACGGCACCGGCACGCCCCTCAACGACCGCGTGGAGACGTTGGCGATCAAGAATGTCTTTGGCCCGGCGGCCTACGAGCTGGCGGTGTCGTCCACCAAGAGCATGACGGGGCATATGATGGGGGCCGCCGGGGCGTTGGAATCGCTGGTGTGCGCCCTCGCCATACGCGACAACTGCCTCCCGCCCACCGTCAACCTGGAACAGCCCGACCCCGACTGCGACCTCGACTACGTGCCGCTGACGGCCCGGCCCGCGAAGGTGGACGTGGCTATGTCTAACTCGATTGGGTTGGGTGGGCACAACTCGTGTGTGATCCTGAAGCGGGTGGAGGACGAGTAGCCTGTACGCAAGGTAGGTGGTTGTGTTGTAGTGAGTGCCGCTTCGGAATGAAGCTATCTGGAGTCGCCAGCCGACGCCCGTCGTTGAAATCGAGGGCTACACCTTGCAAAGTCCCCATAGGGGACTGGCTGTGTGGCATGAAGTTCCTAAAGGGGTGAAAAAGTCGCTTGAGTAGTCCGCCTTGCGGCGGACTTCGCTATGTGTAGCCCTCAATTTCAATCGACGGGCGTCGGCTGGCGACCTTCCAGCCTACCGCGACATCTGTTTGTTAAATCGAAGATGTACGTGCGTGAGAAACAACGTATATTGCCGCCGGACTCCCACTATTGCCTCGTAAACGGGTATAATAGATAGTAGCATGCTATTTTCTGTGCTACGCATATAAAGGCATCTAGACCCAAGCAGGAGAGATTTCTTTGTCAGTCTATAACAACGGTCGCCGTGTGGTGATCACGGGTATGGGGGCGGTAACCCCGGTGGGTAATACCGCCGAAGAGACGTGGAAGAACCTGTTGGCGGGCAAGTCCGGTGTCGACTACATCACTCGCTTCGATGCTTCTAACTTCCCGGTGAAGATCGCGGCAGAGGTCAAGGGGTTCAACCCCGATGACTACATCGATCCAAAAGCTTCCCGCCGCATGGCCCGCTTCTCGCAGTTCTCGGTAGCCACAGCCCGGCAGGCGCTGGACGCCTCGGGCTACGTGGTGAACGACGAGAACGCGGACGACGTAGCGGTGGTGTTTGCCACGGGCGGCGGCGGACTGGACGTAATGCAGGAGTCTAGCGTCATTATGCGGGACAAGGGGCTGCGTGGTATAACGCCGTTCGTGCTGCCGAGCATGATCGCTAACATGGCCTCCTGCCAGGTGTCGCTCACCTTTGGTACTCGCGGGCCGACGACTACAGGCGTGGCTGCGTGCGCCAGCGGCATCTTCTCCTTCGTGGACGCGTACCACTACCTGATGCGGGGCGAGGCCGAGATGGTGATCGCGGGTGGCACCGAGTCGTTTATCACCGACCTGGCGATTGCTACCCTCACCAACATGCAGGCGCTCTCCCGCAACTCGGTACGCGCCCCTCAAGAGGTGAGCCGCCCGTTCGACGGCAGCCGCGACGGCTTTGTCTACAGCGAGGGGGCCGCCGCCGCCGTTCTTGAGACCGCCGAGAGTGCCCTAGCTCGTGGTGCCCACATCTACGCCGAGGTGGTAGGTGGAGCGCTGACCGCCGATGCCTACCATGTCACGGCCCCGGCCCCTGGTGGCGCGGGCGCTGCCAAGGCGATTGTGAAGGCCCTGAAGCACAGCAACCTGACACCCGATGACATCGACTATATAGCCGCGCATGGCACCTCTACCACCCTCAACGACGCCTCCGAGACGGCCGCGATCAAGAAGGCGTTGGGCGACCGGGCTTACAAGGTGGCTATTTCTTCCAATAAGAGCATGATCGGGCACTCGCTGGGGGCCGCCGGGGCGATCTCGGTGGTGGCTACCGCGATGTCGATCCACGACGGCATGGTGCACCCGACCATCAACCAGGAACTGCCCGACCCCGACTGCGACCTCGACTACATCCCCAACGAGGCCCGCGAGCTAAAGGTCCGCGCCGCCCTGGTGAACGGCTTCGGCTTCGGCGGCCAGAACGGCGTGGTTGTGTTGAAGGCGTGGCAGGAATAGAGCTAAACGCCAAGACGCAAAGACGCAAAGACGCCAAGGACGCGCAGAGATAAAATAAGGGTTTGGAGAATATAAAAAGAACCAGGATACGTGATGCGTATCCTGGTTCTTTTACATGAATAACAATTCTAAACCTTGGCGTGGTCCTTGGCGTCTTTGCGTCTTGGCGTTTCCGTCTTTTATCTGCTACGCCTGCCGCCGCTGTTGTCGCTAAGGGTGCGGTAGGTGGTCTGCGGGAGTTCGACGCGGACGAGGCGGACGCGGTCGATGCGGACGCCGCCTATGCTGCCGGGGCCGGATGGGTCGAAGCGCAGGCGGGTGAGTTTGCCCTGCCAATCGCCGTGCTTGCCGAAGTAGAAGGTGTAGCGGTGGAGTTCGCCGTCTGCCTTGCCCTTCTCCATGAGCGAGTTGGCTTCCGAGAATGCGGGGTTTGCCTCGGTAGCGAAGTACATTTGCAGGATGGGATCGGCCACCGGCGCGCCGATTACCATGTCTACCTCTACGGCGTTGTAGCTGGCGAGCGACAGGTCAAGCTCAGGGCTGACTAGCTGGGGGTCTGCGCCCGCGATAGGATAGTACCAGCCGGGGCCGCCCATGTTGCCTTTGCCCAGGTCCCACTCGGTCCAGCCGGAAGCGCCGCTGGCGAAGCCCCAGGTGGTGCGGGTGTCCTTCTTGTAGTGGATGAAGCTCGTGCCGTGCACTATCGGATAGGTGCGCTGGTGTATCTCGCCGCAGGTGGCGGGGGTGTAGTGGCAGTCGTGCTCGTCCATCGCGCTGGTGGCGAAGGTGCCGTCGTCAAACACCTGCTCCACCACAGCCACGTGGCCTTCCACCTCATGCGCCCCGTAGACGCCCGGCTCGAACACGGCAATGTCACCCCGGCGAGGGTATTTGCTGATGGGCCAGCCTTGAGCGGCTGCGGTGGTGTCCCATTCCTTGGGGAGGCCCAGGTTAGGGGGCAGGTCAGGGCGATTCTGCCAGGCCCAGTAGGTGGACCGGGCGTAGGGATAGGGGTTGCCGTTGGAGTTGGGGGCTGACTGCGCGGGGCTGGCGGTGCCAAACATGCCGAGGGCAGCCACTGTGACCGCACCCGCTAACGCAATCCTCATAAAGCTGGCTCTGGTAACCTCTTTCACAGTCTCTCTCCTACCTCGTAATCACTCTGATGCTCTTTGTGGACTTTCTAGAACTTATGTTCTATAATAACAATAGCGCCATTCTGGAGAGGCTGTCAATACGGTTTTCCACATCATTGCTTGGATTTTATGTCACTTTGCCCTTTCCGGGGGTAATATGCACATTTCCACATGTTGCAGTAGCCTCGGCGCGGCTGTACAATGCAACGGTATTTCCGGGGACCCTTTCCACGGGCCGTTTGGGCTTGTGAGTAAGGAGCCGGGCTAGAGAGTGAGACACAATTGGCTGAAATTACCTGGCTTGGACATGCCTGCTTCCGGTTGAAGAGCAGGGACGCAACTATCATCACCGACCCCTACGACAAGTCGCTGGGGCTGGGCACCCTCAACCAGCGGGCGGATATCGTCACGGTGAGCCACGACAACCCGCATCACAGCGCACTCGCTGGGGTCAAGGGCGAGCCGTTCGTAGTGAAAAGCCCCGGCGAGTACGAGGTACGTGGGGTATTCATCACCGGGGTGTGGTCGTTCGCCGACGACCAGCAGGGGAAGGTGCGCGGGCGCAACACCATCTTCCTGTTCCACCTGGACGACGTGGTAGTGTGCCATCTCGGCTCATTGGCCCACACGCTGAACGCCAGCCAACTGGATGCCTTGAGCAACGTGGACGTGCTGCTCGTACCGGTCGGCGGTGAGACCACGCTGACACCCACCAGGGCCAGCGAAGTCATCAGCCAGGTGGAGCCTAAACTGGTGGTGCCGATGCACTATTCCACGGGCCGCGAATCGGTGGAGCCAGGCTCGCTGGAAGCCTTCGCCAAGGAAATGGGCCTGAAGGAATGGACCGCCGAAGACAAGCTGAGCCTCAAAGCCTCAGACCTGGACGAGACGACCCGCGTGGTGATATTAGAGGCGAAGACCTAGCGGAATTACGAATTACTAATTACGAATTACAGGAGCTACACGTAATTCGTAATTAGTAATTCGTAATTCCGCGAAGGGGAGAAGGATGAGCGACCTGTATTACTTCAACGGCTTCGCGGAGGAGCGGCGCGATATGCAGCCTGTGAATACGCAGCCGGTGGTGTCGCAGTACATGGTGTACGTGGACTTGCAGGACGAGCGGGTGCAAGACGTAGTGGGGCGCGTGCAGCGGGCCATCAGCGAAAAGTACCCCGACGCCGAGTTCGCCACCTACATCGGCACGCAACCGCTGGGTGTTTACATCGACGTCTACACCGAGCGGGACGAGTTCCGGGGCATCCTCCAGGTGCTGGACGACCGCCTCGGCAACCTCTACATAGCCGCCGGGGTCGCCGTCTGCGTGCAGCCTCGTATGAAAGCCCAGGTAAGGGCCGCTTAGATAATTACGAATTACGAATTACGAATTACGAATTACTAATTGCGTGTTACCAATTGCGAGTTATTTGTGGAAATCTTGCTTCCAATTCATGCCTCCTTTCCTGTAAAATAGTATGTTGGTTTTGAAACACTTTGTAATTCGTAATTCGTAATTCCCCGAAGGGGAAAGGGTGTCGGTGATGGTGAAGTACATTTTCGTGACCGGTGGCGTGGTTTCGAGCGTGGGTAAGGGCATCACCGTCGCTTCGGTGGGGCGGGTGCTCAAGAGCCGTGGCATCTCCGTCTCCGTCCAGAAGCTCGACCCCTACATCAACGTGGACCCCGGCACCATGTCGCCCTACCAGCACGGCGAGGTGTTCGTCACCGACGACGGTGCGGAAACCGACCTTGACCTGGGGCACTACGAGCGGTTCATCGACGAGAACCTCACCCAGGCCTCCAACGTCACCACGGGCCGCATTTACTCCAGCGTCATTTCCCGCGAGCGCCGGGGCGATTTCCTGGGCGCGACCGTGCAGGTAATTCCCCACATCACCAACGAGATCAAGTCGCGCATAGCGGCGGTGGCGCGCTCCGGTGCTCCCGACGTGGTAATCGTGGAGGTCGGCGGCACGGTGGGCGACATCGAGGGCCTCCCCTTCCTCGAAGCCATTCGCCAGATGCGCCGGGACGCAGGCCGCGAAAACGTGCTTTACATGCACGTCACGCTGTTGCCGCAAGTCACGGCCACCGACGAGCTAAAGACCAAGCCGACGCAGCACTCGGTCAAGGAGTTGCGCTCCATCGGCATCAACCCCGACGTGATAGTGTGCCGCTCCGACCAGGAGGTGGGCGAGGACATCATCAACAAGATCGCCTTGTTCTGCGACGTAGAGCCGCGCGCGGTAATGCCGATGCCCACGGTGAAGAACATCTACCAGATACCGCT
>DASVVE010000079.1:0-58069 GCA_036386675.1 Chloroflexia bacterium
GGTCACACCACCATCGGGGAGGTCGCCCACGCGCACGCGTGGGCCTTGCAGGTCGGCCAGGATGGCGATGCTGAGGCTAGCTTCTTCCTCGAGGCGGCGGATGAGGGCGAACTTCTCGGCGGTGCGCGTATGCTCGGCGTGCGAGAAGTTGAAGCGGGCCACGCTCACGCCGGACGCAAGCAAGGTCCTCAATACCGGCTCGTCCCAGCAAGCGGGACCGATTGTGGCTACTATCTTGGTTCTTGGTTGCACGGAGAGTGCTCCATTTTAGATTTGGGATTTCGGATTTCGGATTTTGGATTGATGATGCTTCTAAGGCTATCGTCGCATCTTAGTATAACCGTATGAGGTATCAGCGGAGTTCGTAAAGGGTGAAGTTGCCCGCTGTGATTAGGGGAGGACCTAAATAGCGGGCGGCGAGGGCCTGAAACGTCTCGCGGTCGGGGTCGTAGCCGGGCGGGTAGCCGGGGGCGAACACGGCGCGGTTATGCACGAGCACATGTGTGATACCCAGTTCTTCGAGGCGGGCGTGCCACTCGTCGGGGTTGGGGCTTACGCCGCTGTATTTGGGCACCAGGCGCCCGTAGACGTACGGGCGCGGGATGCGGTAACCACGCGGACGGCTGTCCCAGGCGTAGACTACGGCATTGGGCGGGGTGTTAGCCGCAAGGTATTGCATGACCGGGTAGTCGTCCATATGGGCTTCGAGGTAGCGTTCTTCGGCGGCGCGGTCCAGTGCGAAGGTGGTTGAGAGGAAGGGGCGTGTGCTCAGGGTAGTGTCGAGGGTCATAAGAGTCAGGCTCAGGGCGACAACGCTACCCATGGCAAGGGCGGAGATGCGGGAGCGCACCGCTATGGAGATGAGGCCGTATGCGCCCATGAGCGCGCACAACAGGAACACGGTCGCGAGATAGCGGATGCTGGCGCGGGAGAAGTAGAAGAGCGACACCACCCACACGAAAGTCGCGGCATATAGCGCCAGGCGCAGGGGAGGTTTCCACCGGGCGAGGGGCAGGGCAAATAGAGAGGTCAGCAGCAGAGGGCCAACATTCACGACGTACGTATGGTTGTCAATAGGTAGTGGCTGGCGTCCCAGCGTAGCGTTGTACTGGTAAGCCAGGCCAGACGGTATGCTCTCCCACCTGAGTCCCGGTATGGTGCCGAGCAGCACCTCAGGGTCAGCGGCGGGCGACCAGTAACTGCCGCCCAGGATGTTGCCGAGCGCGGGCCACACAGGGTTGCCCGACTCGATGAAGTTGCGCAATAGCCACACCCCGCCTATAGCCAGGATAGGCACCCCGTAAGCCAGCACATTTCGCAGTGCGCTACCAGCTATGCGTTCCCGCTCGGTGGAGTCGCCCTTTCGCCAATGGGTGAGGATTAAAGCGAGCAGGGCGAGACCGAGCGCGCCGGGCAGTAGAATGCCGTAGTATTTGACCGAAAAAGAGATGCCACCGCAGATGCCGGACAGCATCAGCAGACGGGTGTCGATTTGGGGGCGAGTAGCCACTGCCAGGTAGAAGGCATAGATTGCCAGCATCTCGGCGCTGGCCTGGGCGAAGTCGGTGTTAGCGGCGCGCATGACGAAGTTGTGCAGCGGGGCACTCAAAAAGATGGCGGCCATCAGCAGGGGGAGAGCGCGCCAGAGCGGGTGTCCATCACGCTCGGCCAGCAGGCGCTTGGCGAACAGGGCGGCTGCGGCGGCGGCTAGCAGGCCCGTGCTGAAGGCGAACAGGATAGCGATGCGGTCGCTGCCGAGGAGCAGACCCACCGTGTAGAGCATCTCCATGATTTGCGGGAAGAGGCTGTAGTTGCTGTCCGGGTAGAAGTTGATGGCGTGCTGCTCGATGTAGCGGCGGGGTAGCGCGAAATGGTACATCAAGTCGTCCTGCGTGGCCGGGGGCACCAATGCCTTCACCAGTGCAGCGACGACGGACAGCGCGACGATTATTGCCAGAAAGAGGTTAGGTGGGTAGCGGAGGCTGTTGAGTGCATTACGGAAGGCGGGCGCTGCTTCCCGTAACGTAACTAAAAGCGGGACGGCGCCCACTGCTGCCAATATCATAAGTACGCCCAGCACGACAGGGGTGTACAGCAGCCCCAGCAAGCCAACCCCTAGCACCAGCACGGACATGGTGCCATAGCCCAACAAAGTGCCGAATAGTAGTCTCTCACCCACACTGAGCAGCGGTGCTATGCGCAAGAGCCGCAAGACAACTAACCCGGCCCCGACAGCAATGCCTACGAGCAGGGTGATTGTCAGCAACTCCACGATATGGGCGAGCAGCGGGGGCAAGCCGAACATGCTACCCGAACAGCCGCCCCAGGTCGGGCAGGTTCTTCCACTGGAAGGCGTACTGGTACAGCATGAAGAGCATGAAGAGGGCTAGGAGGAGGCTATAGATGGTGGTGAGGGAGATTTTCATCGGTTGTTGAAACGTGGCGCTGAAACGTGAAACGTGAAACGTGATGTGGCTTGCTCTTGTTGGTCTGTGAATACGACTTAGCCGGTGTTGCGGGACCATCTCCCCCTCTGTCATCCTGAGCGCAGCGAAGGATCTCAGATGCTCCTCTTGCCCCTGTGTTGAACTATCAGCACCATGCCCTTGTTGCTGATAGTTCAACAGCATCCCTATCCACCTTCTTGAGATCCTTCGCTGCGCTCAGGATGACAGAGGGGGAGATGGTCCCGCTGTCGGGTCGGGCGGCATCCACGACTGCTCTTACCTATTTGGTGGCTTTCAGGGTGAACATGAGCGGTATAGACTCCTGGCCTTCGGGCAATCTCCAGTAGCCTTGCTCATCTTCTACCATCCAGGGGAAATTCTTCCATGTGAGGTAGGGGTATTCGTTGAACTGCTGTATGCTGAGGCCCGCTTTGATGAGGCCGTTGATGTAGTCGGATAGGGTGTGGTTCCAGCCGTATTCCACCCCTCGGTAGTCTTCGGCGCTGGCGTAGGAGCCTACCGTCTCGAAGCGGAGCGGCTCCTTGTGGAAGTAGGAGAACTGGCGCACGAGCGTATCAGGGTGGTCGGCGTTCCATATCCAGACGACGGGGTGGACTTCGGCTATGTAGAACGTGCCGCCCGGCTTGAGGAAGTGAGCCACTACCTGCGCCCAACGGTCAATGTCGGGAAGCCAACCCAGCACGCCGTATGATGTGAAGACTATATCGAACTGGCCTTCCAGCACATCCGGCAGGTCGTAGACGTTGGAGCGGATGAACGTTGCCGGGATGCCGGTCTCCTCGCTCAGCTTGCGGGCCAGGGCAATCGCTTTGTCGGAAAAGTCCGCGCCGGTGACGATAGCGCCCAGGTTGGCCCAGGATAGGGTGTCGAGGCCGAAGTGGCACTGGAGGTGGAGCAGTGTTTTGCCACTTACGTCGCCCAGTTCCTGCTTCTCGACTGAACGCAGCCGGAACTTGCCCTTCTTGAAGCCCTCTACGTCGTAGGCCGGCGACCTTTCGTGCAGGTCGGTCCAGGCGTTCCACAGGTCGCGGTTGGATTCTAGATACTGGTCCATAGGTTCCTCGGAGAGACAGGGAGCGTGCAGCAGCCGTTTGCCTTATTTGCCGCTCTGATTTATCCTGCATATTACAGTGTGTCGCACAGGTGACGGCGTGCGTTGCATGCGGGCCACGGCACACATTATAGCGCACTCTCTGGATGAAGGCATGACTGCTGCTGTAGATTCTCCCGCGCGGGACTATTGCAGTGTCATGCGAGGTACTTTTTCGTTATATAAAGTAGCCGGGTTTAGATGTATGCTTTCGATGTAGCTTATGCGTGAGGCCCCTCAACAACCTGCGCACAGAAACACCCCGCGTCGCCTCCCCAGGTCCGCCCGCGCGCTTGTCGCCGTCCGCGACAGGGTTACCGGCAGGCTGACCGAGCCTCTACCTTCGGCTTCAAATCGGACTGTCTCCCTAAACACCGGCATGTTGCACGCCGCGAATGGTAACGGCTCAAAGGCGCGCGTGCAAGTCCCAGGAGAGAACGGGGTGAGGGTGAGGGTCGCTTCGTCGGTGGGTAAGCAGGAGAAAACCCCGCTGCCCGTGGCCTGGACACGGCCATTGCCTAAGCGGCACCCTAAAGGCACCGGCGCTCATAGCAGGCGACCCCTTTTTATCCTGCGCACGGCCCAGCGACGTAAGGCAAGGCTTGAGGGGGCACGGGGTGGTTATTACGCGCGATTGCCCAAGCGGCGTTCGGTGCCCGGCTTCGTCAAGTGGTTCATGGCGGCCTCCAGCAGCCTGATGCTCTTTGTGCTGTTCTTCGTGGTGCTTACGTTGGGGAGTGTGGGCGGGGCCTATTTGTGGATCACCAGCGACCTGCCCTCGGTGGACGATGTTCACGCGGGCGGCATCCAGTTCGAGACGAGCCGCATCTACGACAGGTACGGCAACCTGCTCTACGAGCTGTACGATACGGAAATGGGCAAGCGCACCTACGTCACCGTAGACAAGATGCCCAAGGATTTGATTGACGCCACTATAGCAGTGGAGGACGCGTCGTTCCAGGAGAACAACGGGGTAGACCCACTCGGCATAGTCCGGGCTGCCTATATAAACTACACCAACCAGGGCACGGCGGGCGGCTCCACAATCACCCAACAGGTGGTGAGGCGCATCTTGCTGCCGGAGAAGGACGAGCGCACCTTCCTGCGCAAGATACGCGAGGCTATCCTTGCCGTGCGCATGACCGAGAAGTACCCGAAAGAGAAGATCCTTGAGATCTACATGAACGAGATCTACTATGGGTCGCTCTCCTACGGTGTGGCAGCCGCCGCCGATACGTACTGGGGCAAGCCAATACACGATTTGACCCTGGCGCAATCAGCGATGCTGGCGGGTCTGCCCCAGGCCCCAGGCGACTACGACCTGAACGTCAACTTCGATCTTGCCAAGGCCCGCCAGAAGATCGTGCTCGACCTGATGGTGAAGAACAGTTTCATCGACCAGGAGCAGGCGGACCTGGCCTACGCTGAGGACATCCGCCCGCGAGTGCTCCCGCCCCACGTCCCAACGAAAGCCCCGCATTTCGTGGAGTACGCCCGGCAGGTGCTCATAGAAAAGTACGGGCATGAAATGGCGCTCAGGGGCGGCCTGCGCGTGGTCACTACGATTGACCTGGACTGGCAGGCCGAGGCTGAGAAGATAGCAGCGGCCCAGATACAGAACCTGCGGCGGCAGGGCGCTAGCAACGCGGGCCTGGTGGCGATCAACCCGCGCACGGG
Organism: Chloroflexia bacterium; assembly: GCA_036386675.1. Taxonomy (GTDB): domain Bacteria; phylum Chloroflexota; class Chloroflexia; order QHBQ01; family JADMIH01; genus JADMIH01. The sequence continues at coordinate 5,236 of DASVVE010000079.1, forward strand.
CGAGATCATGGCGATGGTCGGGTCGGTGGACTACTCGAACGCGGTGTTCGGGCAGGTGAACGTGGCTACCTCGCTGCGACAGCCTGGGTCTTCGATCAAGCCGATCACGTACGCGGCGGCCCTGGAGCGCGGCGACTACAACCCTTACACGATCCTGCCCGACTTGCCTGTCAAGTACGCCGACGGCTCTTCGCTGGTGTACGCGCCCCGCAACTACGATGGGCGCTTCCACGGCCCGGTCACTATGAAGGCCGCGCTGGCGAACTCGTTCAATATCCCGGCGGTGAAGGTGCTTGAGGACGTAGGCCTGCCTGGCATGCTCGACCTGGCGCACCGGCTGGGTATCACCACGCTGAACGACCCTGAACGGTACGGGCTGTCGCTGACGCTGGGCGGGGGCGAGGTAAAGCTGGTGGACATGACGGCGGCCTTCGCCACTTTCGCCAACTATGGCTACCGGGTGCCCGCTACGCCGTTCCTGAAGGTCGTGGACGGAGATGGCAAGGTGCTTGAGGAAGTCGACTTGGAGCGTCCGCAGGGCAAGCAGGTGCTCAACCCCGGCGTGGCCTACCAGATAAGCTCCATGCTGTCGGACAACCAGGCCCGCACGCCTATATTTGGCGCTAACTCGCCCCTGCACATACCGGGCATAGACGCGGCAGTGAAGACCGGCACCACCGACGACTCGAAGGACGCCTGGACGATGGGCTACACGCCCGCGCTGGCGGTCGGAGTGTGGGTGGGTAACAACGACGGCAGGCGCATGGGCAACGTGGCGGGGGCTATCGGGGCGGCCCCTATCTGGCACAACTTCATCAAGACGGTGTACAGCGACCCCAAGCTAAAGTCGCGGCTGTATGCCCCCGGCAGGGACTCGGTGGAAGAGCATTTCGTGCCCCCCACGGGCATGGTAAGGGCTGCCGTGTGCGCCGTGTCGGGCAAGGCCCCCACCAGCGCCTGCACGCACCTGCGTTACGAGTACTTCACGGCGGAGAACCTGCCCACCGAGGAATGTGATTGGCACCACTGGGTGCCCGTGACGCTGCACGACGGTGGCGCTCACCTGGCGGGGGCGGGCGTGCCACACGAGGACGTAATCGAGCGCATATATACCATCCCACCGAAGGAGTACCGCAACTGGATCGGGGGCGGCCCTCCCGGCCAGACGCTGGTGATTACCGAGACAGCACAGGCCCCTGTAATGGTCCTGCCTACGCCTGTGGCTGAAGCCCCCCTATCCATAGCCGCCATGCTGACGCCCATGCCGAGCCAGGCGCGGGGGCAGGCCGGTGGCCCGGCGGGGGTGGCTTACGAGGAGTATCCTGAGCCGATACCGGGCCTGCAACTGGCTATCTACTCGCCGGGCACGGGACAGACGGTTAGCGGGCTAGTGCTTGTGAATGGGCAGGCTGGTGCCGACGATTTCGCCCGCTACAGACTGGAGTACGGCTTCGGTTCGGGTGACGCGGGGATGACGACCATAGTGGAGGCTACCGAGCTGCCGATGCTGGGCACGCTCGGCCTGTGGAACACCGAAGGCTTGCAGCCTGGACCGTACACGTTACGGCTGACGGTCGAGACGTTGAGCGGCAGCGTGGTGCGGCGCGACGTGAGGGTGCGAGTCGGCACTGCCTCACCTTCGGTGGCGCTTCTTTCTCCGGCGGATGGGCAGGGCGTGTATGACGGCGAGGTGCTGGAGATCCTGGTGGCACCCGACGGCGGCGGGGCGCAGGTCGCGGGCGTGGAGATCTACGTGGACGGCAGGCACATCGACTCGATGACCTCGGAGCCGTGGGTGGCGCGGTGGGTTGCCGAGCCGGGAGAGCACTACGTCGAGGCGATTGTGTACACGGCGCTGGGCGAACAGGCGCGTTCGTTGGGGGCGCGTATCAATTCTCAGGGCGTGCGGCCTACTCCAACGGCCACCAGGGCACCGATTATGTGGATCAGCCGCCCGACGCTATACCAGGAGGTGCGTCCGGGCGAGCACGACATCTGGATCGATGTGACGGAAGGCTCGCGGGTGCACCACGTGGACATCTACATCGACGGCCTACCGGGTGGGTACGCCACCGGCCCCGGCTACAGGGTGAACCCGCTCTGGACGCCCACGCCCGTGCCCACGGACACGCCAATGCCGCCCACGCCGACCAACACGCTCACCGTGGACGAGATAGGCACGGCTACTGTGGCCGCGGCCACGCAGGAGGTGGAGTCCACCAGGGTGGCGGCGGCCACGCAGACGCGCACGGCCCGCCAGCAGGCTACAGCCACAGCGCGGAGAGAGGCAGAGAACCAGGGTGTCACCGCTACTGCACAATCGGCCGCGGCTACGGCCAGCGTAGAACTGCTGACCAGCACCGCCACGCCCATCCCGCCTACGAGCACGCCTTCTCCCTCGCCCACCGCCACGTTCGTGGTCTACGAAAAGCTACTTGACCCGATGCTGGGTGATTACATAGCGCGTATCAGGCTCACTCCGGGCCGCCACCGCCTCACGGCGATAGGCTACGACGCCGACAACAGGGAGATCGACAGGGATGAGACCTGGGTGGTGGTGAAATAGGGGCACGGTGCGTCGTGGCCTTATGTAGTCCCTTTGTTGAAGGAACAGGAGCAATCCCCCTTTTGTCATTCTGAGCGTAGCGAAGAATCTCGTCCTCCACCGCGATGTGGCCCTTTTCTTGCAGGCGACAATTACCCTGTTGTCGATGAAGAAAGGGGTTACTTGGGTGCTGTTGGACGAGATTCTTCGCTACGCTCAGAATGACAAAGGAGGGGCTTGGTCCTAGGCATCCAACAGGGTGTTGCCCACCATCACGGGGCACTCTAGCCCGATATTGAGTGTATCCTCGGCGCGTATATAGTCTCTGAGCCGTGTCTCCGCGCCGGCTTTTTGTTGCCAAAAGAGTGTGGCAGAGTCGACGGCCTTCGGTCTTAGCTATCATTTTGCATGGAGGGTCCATGAGCGTTATTAAGAGGTGGTTTGCTGAGGTGCCCCGGAGCATGGCGTGGCGCGTGGGGCTGGCGTTGTGCGTGATGCTGGTGACGTTTGTGGGTTACGGTGGTGGCGCGGCTGCCCCGGTGCGGGCGGCTTCATACGAAGTGGCGATGCGCGAGTTCAAGTACGTGCAGAACCCGTTGCGGGTGGCCGTAGGGGACACCGTGACCTGGGTCAACTACGACGTTGACAGCCACAACATCGCCATACTTGAGGGGCCTGAGCTGAACGTGTCGCCGGAGCAGCGCAAGGGCGAGAAGTGGGCCATGACGTTCACGAAGCCGGGCCGCTATCACTACTACTGCGAGTTCCACCCCTGGATGGTGGCCGACGTGATTGTGGGCGGCAACGAGAGCACGGCGTCTACTGAGAGGGCTGCCCAGACTTTCAAGGAGACGGGCAAGTCGGTGCGGGGCAAGTTCCTGCAATATTGGCTGAAGAACGGCGGGCTGGCGCAACAGGGCTTCCCTATCTCGGAGGAGATGGTGGAGCGCAGCGAGACTGACGGCAAGTATTACACCGTTCAGTACTTCGAGCGAGCCGTGTTCGAGCTTCACCCCGAAGAGAAGCCGCCTTATGACGTGCTGCTGTCGCTGCTTGGCACGTTCGAGTATGGCCGCAAGTACCCCAACGGCGCTCCGGGCCAGCAGCCCAACACCAGCGCAGGCTCGCAGCTATTCAAGGAGACGGGCAAGCGGGTAGGTGGGCGGTTCTTGCAATACTGGCAGCAGAACGGTGGACTGGCGCAGCAGGGCTACCCTATCTCTGAGGAGTTCATGGAGAAGTCGGAGCTTGACGGCAAGACCTATCGAGTGCAGTACTTCGAGCGCGCGGTGTTTGAGATGCACCCGGAGAACAAGCCGCCTTTTGACGTGTTGCTGTCGCAGCTTGGCAAGTTCCGGCACGACAAGGTGGTGAAGGTAGGCGAGCCGAACGCGATGGGCTTCAGGCAGATAGGCATCTCGGCCAGCCCGCAACATTACCCGCTGCTGGAGGGGCCGCACGCCGCGCCGGGTCTCAACGTCTACATCTACGAACAGGACCCCGCGCCCGTGGTGCAGTGGATGGACGACCTGGGCACGAAGTGGGCGCTGCACCAGCTTTCATGGTACCAGATCGAGGCGGCGCCGGGCGTCTATAAGTGGGAGAAGATCGACCGGGCGGTTGACGCGCTCCACAAGGCGGGTATCAAGATCATACTGCACCCGGTGCACTCGCCGCCGTGGGAGTGGACTGACGTGGGTAAGGTGGGCTACCCGAAGAACATCGACAACTTCAAGAAGTTCATGACGCTGGCGGCCCAGCGCTACAAGGGCAAGGTGGCGGCCTACCAGATATGGAACGAGCCGAACCTGGCAATTGAGTCGGGTAAGTTCGTGGTGGCGGCGCGCTACGCGGAGGTGCTGAAAGCGGGGTATACGTCAGTGAAGGCGGTGGACCCCAACGCGATCATCGTGACGGCGGCGCTAACCCCTACCGGCGTGAACGACCCGAACAAGGCTGTGGACGACGTTATCTTCCTGCGCAGGCTGTACGCGTACAACAACGGCGAGCTAAAGGGCTACTTCGACGTGCTTGGGGCGCATCCCGGCTCCAACGCCAACCCGCCTGATACGCTGCACCCGGAGAAGCCGGGACCGGGGCCGGGCTGGAACACCAACGCGAGCTTCTACTTCCGGCGCATCGAGCAGATACGGCAGGTGATGGTGGAGAACGGCGACGCGGGCAAGCAGATGTGGCTTACCGAGTTCGGCTGGGCGAGCACCGAGACTCCTGCCGCGGGCTTCGAGTACGCGGCCCAGAACAGCGAGCAGGAGCAGGCCGACTACATAGGCAGGGCGTTCCGCATGGGCCGCGACAACTACCCGTGGATGGGGCCTATGCTGCTGTTCCAACTCAACTTCGCCCTGCCTAGCGTGGCGACGGAGTCGACCGACGAGCGCATCGCCTGGGGCATTATCCGCCGCGACGGTAGCAAGCGTCCATCGTACTTCGCGGTGCAGCAATACGCCAGGGAGTACAACGGCGGGAGATAGATAAGCAGGTCTAAACGCCAAGACGCCAAGACGCCAAGAACGCGCCAAGAGAATTAAGGTTGGGAGAGTACAAAGAGGACCAGAGTACATAATTTAGTACTCTGGTCCTCTTGCTTGAGTAACACTCCTAATCTTGGCGTCTTGGCGTCTTGGCGTTTAGACTTGCCGTAGGGCATGGTGGTACTACTCTTGCGTATCCGGGGTGCGTACCTTCTACATCTACAGGTCGTGCTTTGATGCACGATGTGGTTCAATGGCGAGCTAGAGGAGGGTTTGACGTGGTGACGAGCAAGGAAGGAGAGCGCAGGCGGGTATTACCCTTTCTGCTTCTGGTGACGGGGTTGGTGTGGTTGCTGGCGCTGGTGCTGACGTTGAAGTCGGTGCAAAGCAGTCAGGCGGCGGTGCCTACCCAACAGAAGGCCGAGGCTGATATCTCTAAGAGTGAGGCGAGTCCCGCGCGGCCCCAGGCGGCAGGTACGCCACGGTACGACATCTTTACTCCCCCGGATGGTCTCGGCACGAGCGCCGGTGAGCCATCTATAGGCGTGAACCACAACACGGGCGCTGTGATGTACATCGCCAACGTGCAGACCTTGCGCGTCACCTTCGACAATTGCGTGTCGCCCGCGCAGGATACGTGGGAAGACGTTAGCGTGTTCTACCACGCGGCCACGGTAGACCCGATACTCTATACCGACCCTGTGACGGGCCGCACCTTTTCCTCCCAGCTTAACGTCCGCACCAGCCTGATGGCCTTCAGCGACGACGATGGGGAGACGTGGGTGCCTTCAGAGGGAGGCTCGGCTCTGCTGTCGGGTGTGGACCACCAGAGCGTGGCAAGCGGGCCGTGGGCGGCTGCCGCCCCGATAACCTCCACGGACACATATACGCATGCCGTCTATTATTGCTCGCAGGACGTGGCGGATGCCTCGTGCTCGGTGAGCCGCGATGGCGGCTTTACGTTCCCACCGCCTATCCCCCTGTACAACGCGGCGCAGTGCGGCGGCTTGCACGGCCATGTGAGGATAGCGCCAGATGGTACGGCTTACGTGCCGAACAGGCGTTGCGGACTGGCGGGCGCTAACGTCTACAACACGCAGGGAGTGGCGGTGTCTACCGACAGCGGCACGACCTGGGCCGTGCGGCACGTAGACGACCCGGCAAACCCGACCATTATCTTCGACGGCCTTGTGGACCCGCAGATAGGCATCGGCAGCGGCGGGCGCATCTACATGGGCATGCAGAACAACGTGAACCAGGGGGGCGTGAATAGCTGGCCGCCAGCTGTGGCTGTGTCCGACGACAAGGGAGTAACCTGGAAGCATCGCCAGCGCATTGGCGAAGACCTGGGCATCCAGAACAGCGTCTTCCCGGTCATGGTAGCGGGCGACAACGACCGGGCGGCTTTTGCCTTCCTGGGCACGACCACGCCTGGCAACTACCAGGACAACACTCCTCCTGTGTTTGAAGGCGTGTGGCACCTGTATATCGCCACAACCTTCGACGGCGGACAGACCTGGACGACCGTAAACGCCACGCCGAACGACCCGGTGCAGCGCGGCTCCATCTGTACGAACGGCACCACCTGCACCAGCACTCCCAACGACCGCAACCTGCTCGACTTCAACGACGCGACAGTGGACGAGGAAGGGCGGACGCTAATAGCTTTCGCTGACGGCTGCGTCGGTCCTTGCGTGCAGGGGACCGCCAACTCATACAGCGCGTTGGCAACTATAGCCCGGCAATCGGGTGGGAAGCGGCTGTACGCCCAGTTCGACCCGGCGGAACCGGGCGTGCCAGGGGCACCGAACCTCACAGCGGTGAATAGCCTGAGCGGGGTGAACCTCTCGTGGCGCGCACCTGACGACGGTGGCTCGCCTATCACCCAGTACCGGGTATACAGGGGCACGTCTCCCGATGCTATGTCGCTGCTGGCGACGGTTAACACCACCTCTTACGTTGATAGCACTGCCAACACGCCGGGCGCGACCTATTACTACAAGGTGTCTGCGGTGAACGCGGTGGGTGAGAGCCAGCCGTGCGAGCCTGTGGTGCCGGTAATCGCTGAGAACCCGTGCGAAGAGCCGGGCGTGACTGTGCTCAACGACGCGGTGGGGGACGAACGTGCCGTCACCCCTGACCAGGACATCCGCACCGTGTTCGCCGCCGAGCCACACTTCCCCGGTGGCGAAAAGATGGTCTTCACGATGAGGACGGGCGGCCTTGAAACAGTGTCACCCAGCACGCGGTGGCAGGTCTACATCTCATCCACGCAGTTCTCTACGATGTACTTCGTGGGGATGCAGACGGACGCCGCAGGGACCGTCAGTTACAAGTATGGCACGGCCACGATTGACAGCAACGGACTTCTCGGCACTACTACAGTAGGTGACCTGGACCCGGAAAGCTCGTATGACCCCAACGGCGACATCAGGCTTGTAGCGTCTAAGAGTAAGATTGGCAATCCGCAGCCGGGCCAGCTTCTCGTACCCATCTTCGCCCGCATAAATGGCCCTGCCGTGAACAACGACAACGCCAACTGGCCGACCCCCTCCGCGAGCATCGACTATGCGGTAGTGGGTAACCTGGCCTGCGCGACGAACAGAGCGCCGGTAGCCATAATCAGGGCCTATCCGCTTTCGGGCGTTGCACCGTTGGAGGTGGTCCTGGACGGGCTGTTGTCGAATGACCCTGACGGCGACACGATAGCCAGCTACACGTTCGACTTCGGGGACGGTTCGCTGCCGGTGACTCAGGCGGACTCGGTGGTCCATCATACCTACAACAATCCGGGTTCGTACTACGCGCGGCTTATCGTGACGGACGGGCGCGGCAAAGTGAGCGATAACACCGCGCAAGTGTTGTTGCAGGTGGGGCAGGACGAAGATAGCGCCGGCTGTACTACGGACTTCCCGGACGTGCAACCGGGCCATACCTTCTATCCCTACATCCACTGTATGGTGTGCCAGCAAATAGTGGGCGGCTTCCCCGACGGCATGTTCCACCCGGACTACAACGTGAGCAGGGGCCAGCTTGCCAAGATCGTGGCGAACTCGGTGGGATACATGGATGTGGTGTCAGGGCAGACCTACGCGGACGTTGGCCCAGGGCACACCTTCTATGTGTTCATCGAGCGGCTGACGCGACACGGCGTCATGTCAGGCTACCCGTGCGGTGGTGCGGGCGAACTCTGCGGGGCTGGGAACAAGTCTTACTTCCGCTCGACGGCAAGTGCCACGCGCGGGCAGATCGCCAAGATCGTGTCCAATGCGGCGGGCATCAGTGGAGCGGTTACGGGGCACACCTACGCGGACGTGCCGCCGAGCTTCGAGGCAAGCTCGTTCTACCCGTACGTGGAACGACTCACCAAGCTGGGCGTCATGTCGGGCTATCCATGTGGCGGCCCCGGAGAGCCATGCGGGGCTGAGTACAGGACTTACTTCCGGCCCGGCGCGCACGCCACACGCGGGCAAACGTCCAAGATCGTGGGCAACACCTTCTTTCCTAGCTGCGCCGTCGAAGCGAGGCCGTAACCATGTAGTTAAGTTTAGAGGCGAAACTGCAAAGCATGCCCTGAGCACAGCCGAAGGGGCGCAAAGAGCGCAAAGGTAACGCTAAGTAGCTAAGGTTTAGGTGCTAGAAGAAGGACCCGAGTACATGATGTTGTACTCGGGTCCTTCTTTAGGGATAGTTTCACAATCTACCAGGTCCTTCGCCTTTGCTGTTTCGTCTCCTACTTAACGGGAGCACCCTTGAGCAGGACTGTGCCGTCCGGGGCGGTGATTTCGATTTCGGCTACCCTGGATGGCGCGGGGAGAGTGGTGGGGCGATCGGGGTAGGCGTTGAAGGTGGTGCGGGTGGTGGTGCCATCGAGGGCGCGCAGGGTAAGGGTTGCGCCTTCGATGCGGCGGGTTGGCAGGACGCTCAGGCTGGTGCCGTTGAGCGACACGGTGCCCCAGGCGCTTGCGAGGCTCACGCCGCCCGTTTTCGCCACGGGTTGCCAGCGTTCGGTCCAGCCGAGGGCGCTGTTGGGGGGAAAGAGAGCGTTGTCCCAGAAGGTGGGCACGATGCCGCCCCATAGCTCGGCGTAGGACGACTGGTCGTCGGTGTAGTTGGCGGGGTTGAGAGAGGGGCCGAAGCCGAATATCTTCAGGCCGGGCATCTCCTTGCTCTTGAAGGTCTTGACCAGGCCCTCGTCGGCGTCGGGGTTGTAGACGGCGGCGAAGGTGCCCCGGTCGGCGGCGGGCATGGCGAAGGCCCCAAGCCAGCCGTTCCAGGCGCTCATGTCGGCCAGGTCTTTGCCGTTGTGCCGGGGCCACTCGACTATGCCGTGCTCGGAGGGCAGGCTGCTGTCGTTGGTACTGTGGACCACCATGCTGCTCGCGGGCACGATGAAGCGGGTGCGCGGCGACACTGTGTTGGTGCCGCCGGGGGCGACTACGGCGTTGGACCAGAGCTGGCCCGTCGCCTGCCTGTTGGTGCGGTTCTCAAGGCGGCTCGAGGTGGTGTAGGCCGCTTCTTCGGGGCTGAGAGAGACGGTGCTTACTACAGTGAGGCCCGTGAGCTTGTCGTTGGCGCTGAGGGTGACCGTCGCGCCGCCGTCGCTGTTGCGCTGGATTGAGGCGTCCCACGGCAGGTACTCCATCATGCCGTGCTCCTGGGTAGGTGCGGCCCACTCCATACCGCCCGCCGCCAGCCACCAGCCACGCTCCCCGAAGCGCGAGGGCTTGATTACGGGGTTGCGGTAAAGCTCGTTGTGCCCTGTCGGCTTGTAGATGGCTTCGTAGAGGCGGCCGCCCACCTGCGGCAGGATGGTGAGCTTGATGTACCTGTTTTCCAGCACGATGAGGCGGTAGTTGCGGGGGGCGGGCGGGCCTACCTTGTCGAAATCGAGGCGGGGGTAGGGCGCGATAGGATCGTTGGCGGGCGAGTAGAAGGCCTGCTCGTAGGCGTAAGTGGGGATGGAGACGGTGGTCTCCTTCACCTGCACGCGCTGGGCGAGGAGGTCACGGCCGAGGAGGCCAAGCTGCACTTCGTACGGGGTGCCCGCCATCTCAGGGTGCAGTTCGAAGCGGTTGCGCTCGAAGTACTGCACGGTGAGGCCGCCTTCCTGCAACGGCTCCGATATAGGGTAGCCGAAGAGCGCCAGGCCGCCGTTGCCGCGCCAGTAGCGCAGGAAGGGGCCTGAGAGGGTGTGCCGGGTTTCCGGGAAGTACTGGGTGTCGGGTGCGCTTGTTTGCGGTCCTTGCGCCACGGTAGGGAACTGCCGCCCGGCGGTGAGTATGCTGCCGAGGAGGCCGAGTTGCACTTCGTAGGGGGTGCTGCGGTTCTGCGGGTGGTACTCTATGCGCGCCCGCTCCAGGTACTGCACCTTCACGCCGCCCTCGGTCTCAGGGTCGGTGAGGGGATAGCCGAAGATGGGCACGCCGCCTCTGCCGTCGTAGAAGGCGAGGAACTCTGGCGCGAGGGTCTTGCTGGTCTGTGGGTAGAAGCGTCCTTGTGCCTGAGCATGCGCTGCGTTGGGTGGCAAGGCAGGTGCGGCTGTGGCGAGGCCGGTCGCCAGGAGCATCGCTAGGGCTAGGGCTTTCTGTATGCGGTTGCGAAGTGACCTGGCGTCCATCTATCCCCGTTCGCGGGCAACATTAAAGGTGGACTGACATCCGCCCCATGATAACATCTACCTGTAAGATGTTGCTCCCGTTGCACAATTGACGTGTCTACAAATGTAACGAATGGCATCCTCGGCGGTTGCTGATACGACGAAACCGCCAAGACGCCAAGGACGCCAAGAATAGCGCCAAGTAGATAAGGATTATTCACCGCAGAGACGCAGAGGACGCGGAGGTTACGCAGAGAATAGTTGAGGGTGTTCTGCTAGAGGGGGCAGCACCTGGCTGTACGATGCGGCCCTTGTACATGCCCAACAATCACAATCTCAGCGCACCCTCTGCGTTCTCCGCGTCTCTGCGGTGCAAACGTTGATTGTTCCTGGCGCTACCTTGGCGTCCTTGGCGTCTTGGCGGTTTCGTCTTGTAAACGCTGCCATTCCCGGTTCCAGGCTACGGTGCGGGGGATGCCTTCTTCGAGGGGCACCTGGGGGTTGTAGCCGAGGAGGTCGCGGGCTTTGGAGATGTCAGCTACGTAGTGGGTGACTTCGCCTAGGAGGGAGGGGGCGAGGGTGATCTTGGGGTCTTTGCCCAGGGCCTCAGCGATTAGTTGGGCCATTTTGACAAGGGTGTTGCCCCGACCGTAAGCGAGGTTGATCGTCTGGTTCTTGACGCGGCCGGCGTGCAGGGCTTCCGTGCCGGCGATGATGCCGGATACGCAGTCGTCCACGTAAGTGAAGTCTAGCACTTTGCTTTCGCCGTAGATGGTTATGGGTTGGTCGTCGGCGATGCGGCGGATGAAGAGGGGTATGACGCGCTCCATGCGCTCGATGTCGTTGTCGAAGCGCCCGTAGACGTTGGAGAAGCGGAAGACGATGTAGGGGAGGGCGTAGCAGCGGGCGTAGGAGTAGATGAGGGCCTCGCCCGCTATCTTGGAGGCGGAGTAGGGCGACTCGGTGTAGGCGAAGTCGGAGGTGCCTTCGTGCATGGTGCTGGGGCGCTTGGTTTCGTCCTCGATGTAGCGGTGGATGTCGCCGTAGACCTCGCGGCTGCTGGAAAAGACGATGGGCAGGCGGGCCAGGCGGCAGAACTCCAGCACGTTGTAGGTCATGGTGATGTTTTCCATGGCGCGGTGGGGGTGGCGCACCAACTCGTGCACCTTGGCGTGGGCGGCCAGGTGTACCACTATGTCCACCTCCGGGTACTCTACGCCGCCGATGCCCCTCTCATAGGCGGGGTAATAGCTGGAGAGGTCTTGCAGGAGGTAGGGGAAGTCGTTGGTCCAGGTGTTGAGCCGCTTGTCCACGCCGAAGACGAAGTGGCCTTGCTGCTGGAGACGCAGGGCGAGGTTGGTGCCGATTTGTCCGCTAGAGCCGGTGATTAGTACGCGCATGGGGTTCCTTTGTTGTGAGTCTATAGCACCTCTAGTTTATATCAATTTCTGTAAGGATAGCTTCAACCCGCTTCTTCAGGTTTGGTACCTCATCTTGGGTCACCTTCCAGACTGCCTCAAGATCGACACCCATGTAGTTGTGAATTAGCACATCTCGCAGTCCGGCGATTCGTCGCCATGGGATATCCCTGTACCTGGAACGCAAACCCTCCGAGAGGTTCTTGGTTGCTTCACCGAGGATTTCTAACTGTCGGATCGTGGCATCCTGCCAATGAGACTGGTCCATGAAGGCTTTCTTGCCTACCAAGGTATAGGAGCCTATCTTCTCTATAGCATCCAAGATGTGCTTCAGGTAAAGGTAATCGCCCATTATAAGCTTAAGGCTTCTCGTAGCACTTGTTCCCGTATGTAGGGGCTAAGTGCTGCCTCGGTGACTACGTCAACTCTGCAACCGAGCAAATCCTCAAGGTCTTGCTTGATGGCAATCAGGTCGAACAAACTGTAGCCGGGCTCGAGTTGCACGAGTAGGTCGAGGTCGCCAGGCTTTTCTATGCCACGGGCCACGGACCCGAAGATGCGCACACTAGTTACGCCGTGGCTCTTAGCTATGCTTAGTATCTCTTGGCGCTTGTCTCTAATTAGCTCGTGGATAGCCATACAATAATTCCTATGCCCTTGCTCGGTCTCATCTTCCCAATTCGTCCAGCACCCTTTGCAACTCTTCCGGCAGTGGGCTGTCGAACTCGCGCCACTCGCCTGTTGAGGGGATTGTAAAGCCTAACTTCGTGGCGTGCAAGAACTGGCGTGTGAGGCCCAGGCGCTCGGCGTCTTTGAGGGTGGGTCTGCCGTAGGTGGCATCGCCAAGGAGCGGGTGCCCGGTGGAGGACATGTGCACGCGTATCTGGTGGGTGCGGCCTGTTTCGAGCACGCAACGGACGAGGGTATAACTTCCGTAGACTTGCTCGGTGGTGTAGTGGGTGCGTGAGGGGCGGCCTCCCCGTATGATTGCCATCCGCTGGCGGTCGTCGGGGTCGCGGGCTATGGGGCCTTCGATTACGGCTGCCGGGGGGTTGGGCTTGCCGCGTACGAGGGCCAGGTACTCCTTGCGCATGGTGCGGGCGGCCATCTGGCGGGAGAGTGCTTCGTGGGCGGCGCGCCGCTTGGCGACTACCATGAGGCCGCTGGTGTCCTTGTCGAGGCGGTGCACGATGCCGGGGCGGGCCTCGTCGCCCATGTCAAGCTCCAGTTCGGGCACGTGGGCGAGGAGGGCGTTTACCAGGGTGCCTCCAGCGTGGCCGGGCGAGGGGTGCACTACCATTCCGGCGGGCTTGTCTATCACCAGCAGGTCGGCGTCTTCGTATACGATGCTGAGGGGGATGTCTTCGGCTTGCAGGCTGCTCGGCTCGGGCGCGGGTACTTCTACTGAGACCAGGTCGCCCGCTTTGAGCTTGTGGTTGGATTTGGTGGCAGGCACGCCGTTGACCGACACGTGGCCTCGCTCAATCAAGTTGGCGGCGTACGAGCGGGATACTTCGGGCATGCGGGCGGCTATGGCACGGTCGAGGCGCTCCCCCGTGTTGGAGGGTTCGACTTGCCACTGGAGGGGAGGGGACATTTGGAAATTGGAAATTCGAATTGCGAATTTTGAGGTTTGGTAGTTAGCGAATGCTGGTGGGCTGCCTGTCGTCGGCGGTGGGTATGTACTTTTCGTCGGGGTGGGGAGTGGGTGTGCTCTCTGGTTGGTCGGTGGTTACAGGCTCGATGGGCCGGTCTGAGTTGCCGAAGAGCATGGTGGTCACCAGGAGGACTACACCCACGCTGATCGCGCTGTCGGCGGCGTTGAAGACGGGCCAGGTGTAGACGCTGTCGCCTATCTGGACGCGAGGGCCGTAGACTTCGATGAAGTCAACCACGTAGCCGAGGCGCAGGCGGTCTATCAGGTTGCCCAGCGCTCCGCCCACGATGAGGCCCATCGAGAGGACGGTCAGGCGGTTGTTGCTGCCCATGCGGGTGGCCGAGAAGATAATCGCGCCCACGATGGCTATGGCCGCCACGCTGAGCACGCCCGCGCCGCCCTGGAAGATGCCGAAGGCCGCGCCGGTGTTGCGGGTGAAGCGCAGCCGCAAGAAGTCCTCTAGCAGCACCTGGGAAGGTATTTGCGAAATGTTCTCGACTACCCACAGCTTGCTGAGTTGGTCCAAGAGGACCACCAGGCCGGCTGCGACGGCAACTATTATGATGGACTGGCGGTGAAATCTCATGCGCTGCGGAGGTAACCTGGACCTGGTAGCACTATTCGGGGCGGCCCTTAACTAGAGCCTGCCGTTGTCGTCTAGCTGCTGGCAGTTAATGCAATAAATGGCCCAGGGGAGGGCGTCCAGGCGGGCGGGAGCGATCTCCTTGCCGCAGTTGGCGCAGGTGCCATATGTGCCTTCATCCAGATGAGTTAGTGCCTGGCGCACGCGGTCAAGCTGGCGCTCGGCTGTCATCTGGAGGCTGAGCATCATCTCCTGCTCGACGGTCTCGTTGGCGTCGTCCGAGACGTGGTTGGTGACACCGCCACGCTCCGGGTCCAACTCGTCGCCGCTCTCAGATATCTGCTCGGTTTTCACGGCGATGTCGTGCTCCAACTGGGTCTGGAGCGATAGCAGCCTCTCGCGCTGTATGTCGAGGTCTATGGTTACAGGCTCTTCCTGTTCATCCTGCTCGTCCTGTAAATCGCGTACATCGGCCATGGGCCTGCCTCCTGCGTCATTGCTTGGGGTAATAGGGGATTATAACACATCTGGGGTGGCTTGCCTTGTGCCGACTTCGGCCACTGCTGTTCGTTCCCGTACGGACAGCGCTCGAACGGCTGCCCCTCGCCGCCTGCTTTATAGCCTCTGTGGTAGGCTTCTACCCTTTGCTTGTTTAGTGGATTCACACGCATTGGCCGCATGCATCCCTTACTCTGTGCAATAACGATTGTTTACCTTGTAGTCTATAGGAGCAACAGAATGGCTGATACTTCGACTGAACAAATCGATTCTGGCACAATTGAAGTCGCACTTGCGGTTGCCGCAGCAGGCTTTTTCTTATTTGCTTCGATACCTGAGGTTTCTACAAAAACAATTACGGCCGATTTTATGCGCACTCTCCTCAGGTGGTTAGGAGGTATCATTTTTTATTCGAGTGCTTTGGCCGCCCTTTGGCTTTACACAAGATACTTGGTGATCAACAACATCAAAGGCCGACCTTTTTTTGATGCCTTTGGTTATTATGTTCTTTGGTTAGCTATGACTCTCTTGGCAATTAGCCTAGCTTCTGTGCCGGTTCTCGTCTTACTTTAGCTATTGACTAATCTCCTAGTACCGAAGTACTTAGTTAATGAGAATTACCATTCTCAGTATCCCCTCCCTAAGGCGCATCCAACAACAAGATTCACTGAGCCTGGACCTACCCAGCACCTAAAGTATTGGTCTCACCGGCAGGGAGAGATGTCCAGCCCGAGCAAGCCGAGCAGGATTTCGTACCGGGTGCCCGCGTATTCGGGGTGGAATTCGAGGCGGGCGCGCTCGGTGTACTGGACGCTGTAGGTCTTGCCGTCGATGCTGCTCTGTTCCAGGACCGGCTCGGTGACGGGGTAGCCGAGGCGGGTGAGGCCGCCGTTGCCCTGCCAGTACTTCAGGAAAGGCCCGCTCAGGCTGTGCTTGACCTGGGGGAAGTAGAGGGTGTCGGGGCCTGGTTGGAGGTCGATAGCCTCGGGGAAGACGCGATTGCCCAGTGCTTGGACACCGAGCAGGCCCAGCAGCACTTCGTTGGGGGTGCCTGAGTATTCGGGGTGGTGCTCGAAGCGGTTGCGTTCGAAGTACTGCACCTTGTAGGGTTTGCCGTCGGTGGGTGAGACCTCGGTAAATTCCTCGGTCAGAGGGTAGCCGAAGATGGGCAGGCCGCCGTTCTTCTGCCAGTACTGGAGGAATATGCCACCCAAACTGTGCCCTGTCGCCTCGAAAAAGAGCTTGTTGGACGACGATTTGAAGGCGGCGATTGGCAGGCAGGCGGCGGGGGGAGTCGGCGTGGGTGTGGCGGTGGGTGGCGCAGGCGTGTGGGTAGGTGTTAGGGTGGAGCTGGGTACGATTGTGCGGCCAGCGGTTGGTGTGTTCGCTGGTTGGGTGGGCTGTGCAGGGAGGCGGTTGCCGTTGATGGCGGGCCAGATGCCGGGGTCCTCCTGGCCGAGCCGCCAGATGCCGAAGCCGGCCATGTTGTAGCGCGCTATGAGGTCCAGCTTGGCCTCGAAGCTGCGGCGGTCCTCGTACCAGGCCTCGCGGGTGTGATCGGCGCGGGTGTAGCGGACGTAGGGGGACTGGGCTTCCTCGTCGTAGCCGAAGGACGCGCCGGGCAGCCTGGTAATGGCCTGGGCCTGCTCGTGGGTCAGGTACTCCGCGCTGCCGGTGGACTTGCCCTCGGCGTTAGTCGGCCAGTCGTAGCCGTAGACGCCCACGCCCCAGATGATCTTGTTGGCGGGTATGCGGGCAAGGGTATACGTCGCTGTCTCGTGCAGCCTGTACATGGGAGCAATAGGGCCTGGGTTGCCGCCTCGGTAGTGGAAGTCGTAAGCCATGACCAGGATGTAGTCGGTGTATTGGGCCAAGGCAGCGTAGTCGTAAACGGCGGCCCAGCCGGTGGTGACGTCCCGCGTCTTGGGGGCTACCGCCATCGCTACCAACTTGCCTTTGGCGTGCAGCCGCTCGTAGAGCTTGCCCATGAAGGCGGTCAGGTGCGGCTTGTCGGTGGGGTTGAGGCCCTCGAAGTCGATGGTGATGCCGTCGTAGTTGTTGGAGGTGACAATGTTGTCTATCTGGTTGACCAGGGAGTCGCGTTTGAGCGTGTCGGAGAGCACTGGGCTGAAGGCGTTGTACTGGGCCGTATTCTGGACCATCGGCAGGCTCTTGGCCCCGGCGCTACGGATGAGGGTGCTGGCGTCGGCCCGGTCCCTGCCCGCGACGGTACCGCTGATGTTGACGGTGTAGTAGAAGGGCGAGACGTAGTTTAGGTGTTGCACGTTCGCCCGGAGCGAAACGAGGGAGTTGGGGTTGTGGGTGACGTAAAAGGCCCAGCGCACTCCCGGCTGGCTCTGTGCTGCTTCGGCGGGGCGGCTGCTGTTGAGGGCCACCGCTATGAGGAGTGTGGCAAGTACGCCGCAGGCTATGTAGATGTTGCGTGTATGAAGGCGCATGGTTTCTCCCGTGCGGAGGCGAGCTTGTCATAAAGTGTCGGGCCGATTATAGGTCCGGGTTACGGCGTTTGTCAAAATGAGGAAAAGTATCGTGAGAGATAGGCTCGCCAACTTGTGCTTCTGTAGGAGTAACGGATGTAGCGAAGTGAGGTTGTAGGGGCATGCTACATTGTGCCCTGTTGCTGATGAGTATGGTCAATTAACCAGGACCAAGCTGCGTCCTTGTCATGCTGAGTAGCAGGCTAACGAAGGAATGTCAGCAAATAGAGACACCTATGGTGCCAGGCGACTGGTGCCAGGCGACGCCCCGCGATTGAAATCGGGGGCTACACATTACGAAGTCCCACAAGGGGACTCCTCTACTCTCTACTCTCTACTCTCTACTCTTTACCCACCTATTCTCTACTCTCTTAAGAACGGTCTTCCTGCAAATAGCCAGTCCCGCAGGGACTTCGTAATGTGTAGCCCCCGATTTCAATCGCGGGGCGTCGCCTGGCACCATAGGTGTCTTCCCACACGCATGTAGCCCTATTGGCTGGCTTTCCTTCCTTGGCATGGTACTGAGCGCAGCGAAGAATCTCGTCCTCCGAGAAGGTGTTGACTTTTCTTGTGGAAGAGTAGAGCCTAATGAAAGGTGCTACGTTGGGTGCTGTAGGACGAGATTGCTCACGGAGTTTACCCTGAGCGTAGCCGACGGGTTCAGAATGACAGGATAGAGCTTTGGGTGCTGAGGGACGAGATTCTTCGCTGCGCTCAGAATGACAAAGAAGGGGCTTGGTTCTATTGGCCCTGCATCGGGGTGGGTGTGGGAGAGGATGCTGCAACGTGCCCCTATGGTGCTTCTAGGTCTCTGGTTGTATTTCTGGGGCAAGGATGTGTAAAACGATTGACATAGAAGGCTGCCTGAGCTAATATGTAGCTATGCTAACTATTGTTAGTGCTAAGTGATAGTCAGGGTCCAGGAAGTGGGAGAAAGGCGATGGCGCATACCAGGCGAATAATGGCAGAGGTGGAGGGGGCAACGGAGCCTTCGCAGGGCGAATTGCTGCGGGACACGGCGGCGGAATTACTGTCGGTATTGCCTCGTATGATACGAGTGATAAAGCAGTCGGCGCGGCATAGCGAGGACGTTGGGCCGTTGCGCGACCTGGGCGATTCGCAGGTGATGGTGCTTTTTACCTTGATGCACATGGGCAGGCAACTTACCAGCGAGTTGGCCCGGCGGTACCACGTTGCGAACCCAACTATGACGCGCATTGTTGACGAACTGGTCAAGAAGGGGCTTGTGGAGAGGCAGCCGGATACGAAGGACAGGCGCTGCATCTTCCTGGCGCTGACGCCGGAGGGGCAAGAGCTTGCCGCGATTGCGCACGAGCACGGGCGTAAGGCACTGGTGGAGTACCTGCGGCCCTTGAGCGGCGAGGAACTGGCAGACGTTTCGAGGGCTTTCGGCCACCTGCGCAGGTTGTTGCCTGATGCGCTGCGCGATCCCGCTCATTGCCCGGTGCCGCGTATCGAACAGGCACATGTCGAGGGCGAGCGCGGTCTCAACTAGGGTATTTAGAACAGCATACAAGCATTTTTGAGGGTCGGAGGACTTAGAGAAGTGAATAAAGAGGAAACGCAAGAGATAGTGGGGAAGGGTACGACGGGAGCCACGGGCGCGACTGGCGGCGCTTACCAGGAGGCTGACGAGACCCCGCGCCTGCCAGCCCGGCAGCTGGCGACGATCATGATCAGCGTGCTGCTGGGCATCCTGCTCTCGGCGTTGGACCAGACGATTGTCGGCCCGGCCATGCCCAGGATTATTGGCGACCTGAACGGCTTTGAAGCGTATTCGTGGGTGTTCACGGTGTACCTGCTGACGTCTACCATCACGGTGCCGATCTTCGGTAAGCTGTCGGACATGTACGGGCGCAAGTGGTTCTACATCGGCGGTATATTGGTCTTCCTGCTCGGCTCGGTGTTGTCCGGGTTGAGCGCCGATATGACCCAGTTGATCACATTCAGGGGTCTCCAGGGTATCGGCGCGGGTATCATGATGGCAACCGCCTTCGCTATCATCGCTGACCTGATCCCCCCTGCGGAACGCGGTAAGTGGCAGGGCGCGTTTGGTGCGGTGTTCGGCCTGGCTTCGGTGATCGGCCCCACGGTCGGCGGCTTCCTGACCGACAACCTGAACTGGCGCTGGGTGTTCTACGTGAACCTGCCTGTGGGTGCCATCGCCCTCACAGCGCTGTTGTTCCTCTTCCCGAACGACCGCAAGACGCACCACACACGCCGTTCTATCGACTGGCTGGGCGCGGGCACGCTGGTGGCGGGATTGACGCCGCTGTTGCTGGCCCTATCGCTTGCGGGCACTACTACCAAGGTGGACCTGCCTGGTATCGGCCTCATAACCGACTGGGGTTGGGGTTCGCCGGGCGTAATTATGTTGCTGGCCGCTTCGGTGGCTTTCCTTGTGGCTTTCGTCTTCGTACAGAGCCGGGCTAAGGAGCCGATTATCCCGCTCGACCTGTTTAAGCACAACATATTCACGGTGTCGATGATCACGGTGTTCCTGACGGGGGTGGGCATGTTCGGCGCGGTGCTCTACATTCCGCTGTTCATACAAGCCATTCAGGGCGACTCCGCGACCAATAGCGGCAACAGCGTGACGCCTATGACGCTGGCGATTGTGCTCTCCAGCATTGTGACTGGGCAGATCATCTCGCGCACGGGGAAGTACCGCATCATTGGTATTGTTGGCATGGTCCTGGTGACCGGGGGCGCTGTGCTGCTCTATTCGATGAACATGGACACGCCGCGCCTGCTCACGATTGGCTATATGGTAGTTATGGGCTTTGGTCTTGGTATCGCGTTCCCGCTGTACACGCTCGTGGTGCAGAATGCCTTCCCGATACAGCGTGTGGGCGTGGTAACGGCGGCGGTGACCTTCTTCCGCTCGATAGGCGGCACGGTAGGCGTGGCGGTGCTGGGTAGCGTGGTGAACAACCAGTTCCACAGCAAGTTCCCGGCGGAGTTCACGGCGAAGTACAACCAGTTCGTGGAGCAGACCGTTCCCGCTGCCGCTCAGGGCAACGTGCCCCCCGCTGACACGTTCCTGACGGGGTTGAGCAACCTGAACCCGCAGATACTGACCAGCGTGGAAGGCATCGCGCAGATGAAGGCGCAGCTGATCGAGCGTGGCGCCCCGGCTGCGTTCGTAGACCAACTTATGGGTATCATTACGGAGGCTATGAAGCCCGCGCTCTTCTCAGGCATACAGGAAGCTTTCTTCATAGCTTCAATTATGCTGGGCCTGGGGCTGGTGGCGACGTTCTTCCTCAGGGAGATACCCCTGCGCAAGAGCAACGCAGGCCGGTCTATGGCTACTATGGCCGAGGGTGGTGCTGAAGCTGTGGCCGAGGAGGCGGGCAAGGAGATGGCGGCTTCGGGTATGCCGGGCGGCACGATGGTCCCTCGTGGGGATGTGCCGGTGCTGAGACGGAAGTAAGGAAGTAGGGCGAATAGCGCAAGCAAGAAGGGGGTGGTACCTGAACCACCCCCTTCTTGCTTGGTGGGCTAAGTCGGGTCGGGGAACCGGCCTCCCGCTGCAAGGAAGGCGGTGACTCGTGCCAGAGAGCGACGGGCCTGGGCGGGGGCATCCCAATCGTCCCTGATGACCGGGTGCTTACGATATTCCAGCACCCATAGCGCGTCTTGTAAGTGGCGGAGGGCTATGAAGGTATCCAGGTAAGCTTCGTGCTCGTCGGATAGTGGCCGGACCCGGCGGTAGCCTCGAAGCAGGGCGGCACGGAGGGCGGGGTACTCAGCGCGGCCCTGCAACATCGTCAGGGGCACTGCAAGGTCGTAGAGGAGGGGGCCGAAGCCGCAGTCGTCAAAGTCGATGGCTCGTACTGTTCCACGAGAGAATATCAGGTTGTACTGGTGCAAATCGGCGTGTATCAGCCCGAACGTGGGTGGGCGCTCCCCTTCGCTGATGCCGAGGGCCTGCTCCGCGAGGTGGACCCACTCGATTACTGCTGTAACCTGCTCCGCCTCTTGCTCTGAGAGGGTATCTGCCACCAGGGTACGACAATAGTTGATGACTGCCAGGCTGAAGGGGTCGGGCAGGTTGCGCGCCATTTCAACCGGGTAGTCCACCCGGCCCCGTGCGAACCCAGGCGGTGGTCCGAATTGCGCTGCATGGTCCTGTAGCCGGGCCATGAGT
Organism: Chloroflexia bacterium; assembly: GCA_036386675.1. Classification (GTDB taxonomy): domain Bacteria; phylum Chloroflexota; class Chloroflexia; order QHBQ01; family JADMIH01; genus JADMIH01. Next base: position 26,700 of record DASVVE010000079.1, read on the forward strand.
GCCCCGGTGCGCTCAAGATGTGTAGGCTTCAACCCGGCGTCTACCTGGCGGCCGTTTAGCCAGCGGAATAGCACGCAGATGTGCGGAGTAGGCACACTTGTAATGGCTGCAACAGTCAGGAGCGTGCCTGTGCGGGTGGGCACTGGGTCGGGCACTTCGAGGGTGGTGTCCCGCCGCAGTGCGTGGAGCCAGGCCAATTCTGCGTTGACGCTTTCCACGGTGGGGGTGCCTGCCCGGTGGATGCGGAGGACGTATCGCTGCCCTGTGTCGGTGTCCACGCGAAAAGTGGTGTTGAATAGATGGGCCAGCAGGGTCAGGCGCAGCGCACCGAGGTCATAGGCTTCGAGGGCTACCCCGGCTAGTTTACGCAGTCTCGCGATCTGAACGCGGCGGCTTAGATGCTCGAATGAGGTTCCTTCTGCCGTCATCTACAAGACCCAGGAGATGGGGCATGGGGGTGGTTCAAGCATGCCCCAACTGCAAACATAATAGCGCGACGTCATAAAGCGAAGGTGAAGCCGGGATTGCCTTTGCAGGTGTCGAAGTCGCCTATGACGCGGGCCATCTGGCGGTAGGCGGGCTGGAGGCTGATGGCTTCTTTGAGGTGGGCTGAGGCAAGGTCGCAGCGGTTGGAGCGGGCGTTGATGCGGGCGAGGTTGAAGTGGGCCTCGGCGTACTGGGGCTTGAGGCCGATGGCGCGTCCGAGGTCGAGGGCGGCGATTGCCAGGTCGCCTTTCTGGGCGAGGGCTATGCCACGGTTGTTGTAGGGTTCGGGCTGGTTGGGGTTTAGCTCTATGCAACGGGTGAAGTCGGTGATGGCGGCGTCGTAGTCGCCCAGCATCATGTGGACGGTGCCCCGGTTGTTGAGGATGTCGGCGTCGTCGCCGCGCAGGTCGAGGGCTTGTGTGAAGTCCTGGAGGGCGAGGCCGTATGTGCCTTCGCTGGCGTAGATGATGCCTCGGTTGTAATAGTAGCCGGGGTTGTCAGGCTCGAACTCTATCGCCTTGGAGAAGGAGGCTATAGCCTGGGAGAGCATATTCTGGCTGGCCTGGGTGATACCGAGGGTGTTGTAGCGGTTGGCCTCCTCGGCGGCGCTCAGCCCGCCCTGGTTTGTCTCGTGCATGGGGCATTGTACCTCTAAGGAGCATTATAGGAGACGAAACCGCAAAGACGCAAAGAACGCAAAGGACGCGCAAAGTAGATAAGTATTATTCACCGTAAAGACGCAGAGAGCGCAGAGGATACGCTGAGCAATGTGAGTTAAGGTTCGCGGCCTCTGTTATGATATCCGGTACACTACTCCCCCCTGTCATCCTGAGCGCAGCGAAGGATCTAAGATGTGGGTCCTATCCCAATGCTGAACCTGCAGGACCGGGTTGCGTGACGTTCAACAGCATCCCTACTCAGCTTCTTGAGATCCTTCGCTGCGCTCAGGATGACAGGGGGGAGTATGGTGCCAGGTGACGAGATACACGAGCCAGCCGCTGCTTCGTCCATAAATTCCTCCTTGCTTTGCGTAACCTCTGCGTCCTCTGCGTTCTCTGCGTCTTTACGGTGCAATTCTGTGTTCCGTTTACTTCCCCTGGTGGATTTTCCTATGCTGCCCATAAGCAAAAGTCCCACCCTGGGTCGTACCAGATTGGCTATTGTTGGTGCCTGTGGACGCTGGTAGGATTACTATCGGAGGCACTTCGTATATGAGACTACAGGGTAAATCTTTGATTTCGGCTTTGCCGTTGGGGCGGGGCAAGAGCAAGCCTGAGACCGAGGTCTCGGCCGGAGAGACGAACGCGCCTAACTTGCAGTCGCTGGCGGCGGAATTGCACCAGGCGGCGTTACAGGGTGTGTTCGACTACTCCAAGTACTGGTTGCTTGCCGCGCGGTTCGTAGCGGGCATGTTCCTGATCGTGTCGTTCCTGCACGCGGGTGTGACTATTGGCAACGCTCTGGTGCAACCGAACTTCGAGCCTATGAGCCTGTTGTCGCCCGAAATGGCAGGGGCGGTGCTCGGCCTCGCGCTGGCCGCGGTGGCGAGCGCGTTCGTGCTCAACCTGCTCCCGACGTTGCAAGTGACGCCGCAGGGCCTTGGTGTATCGGAGATGTTCGGCTGGCGGCGCGTCGCGTGGAAAGATATAGGCGTACTGCGGGTGATGGAGCTGACTGGCAGCGGCCGCTACGTCGTCATGATCCCGTTCAAGAAGGGTGCGAAGACCGGCGGGCCTGGGCCTATGCTGCAACTGATCCCCAGGCTGCTGGGCGCGGCGCAGAAGGGCGAGCGGGGCGTGGTGGTCACCTCCGACATGAAGAACTTCGACCGCCTGTTGCAGCTTATCGTGTCGTACCTGGCGCAGGCGGCGGGGCAAGCGACTCCGCAAATCGAGACGCTGGTGGACGAGGAAGTGACCATGCCGGCGGCGCAATTGGTATTCGCGCCTGAGGCCGCGCTGGTCCGTCTGACTCGAAGCTCACGGCAGCACGAGGACTTCTATGGTGTGACCGTAGCCGACACAGAACCTAAGCTGGTCTGGTCGAAGATACTGCCGGTGCAATTGCTGATCGCCCTTGGTCCTGCGCTGGTGATGCTTGGCGACGTGCTTGGCCGCCAGAGCGAGCGCCCGGTGATGCTCATCCACCTGATATGGACGATTGGGTTGGTGGTGCTGGGGTTGGCGGAACTGCCCTTCGTGGCCCGCATGGTGCAGGGCGTGGGCGACGTGATGGTGGGCAGCGGGCAGTATAAGCGGTCGGTGCTGGCGTATATGGAGCTACAGACCCCACGGGCCGTGCTCGTTTTCATGGCGGCGGCAGTGGTGGGCGCTGGTATGCCCGCGTTGATCGCGCAGGGTCTCTGGGTAGTGGGCATCGTGCTGACGACGGTACTGGTCACCCGCTACGTGCAGAAGCTGTACTACCTGCCTATGACACCCGCGCTGCTGGCGACCGTGGCAACGCTCATCTACCAGGCGTCGATGCTGGCGCTGTACGTGGCGGTGAGATAGATCTGAAACGTGAAACATGAAACGTGATGGGGTTAGGGATCGAGTGGTTGCTCGGTCCCTTTTTGTTTGTAGTGGTGAGGGTGTTGCTTTACAATGCCTGTGGTGCTTTAAGTTCATCACGTTTCACGTTTCACGTTTCAGAACCATGTTTCAGGAGTCAGTGACAATGTATGTTATCGGCACGGCGGGGCACGTGGACCATGGGAAGTCTACTCTTGTTAAGGCGCTTACGGGAATTGACCCGGACCGGTTGCAGGAGGAGAAGGCGCGGGAGATGACGATTGACCTGGGGTTCGCGTGGCTGACGCTGCCTTCGGGGCGTGAGGTATCGGTGGTGGACGTGCCGGGGCACGAGCGGTTCATCAAGAACATGCTGGCGGGGGCGGGGGGACTGGACGCGGCCCTGTTGGTGATTGCCGCCGACGAGGGGCCGATGCCGCAGACGGAGGAGCACCTGGCGATATTGCACCTGCTGGGGGTGAGCCGGGGCATTGCTGTGCTGACCAAGAGGGATACGGTGGATGACGAGTGGCTGGCGCTGGTGGAGGAGGAGGTGCGCGAGCGGCTGAAGGGTACGACGTTGGAGGGCGCGCCTATCCTGGCGGTATCGGCTAGGACGGGGCAGGGGTTGGAGGAACTGAAGCTGGCGATGGACCGCCTGTTGGAGCAGACGGAGCCGAGGGCGGATAAGGGGCGTCCCAGGTTGCCGGTGGACCGGGTTTTTACGATAGCGGGTTTCGGGACTGTGGTGACGGGCACGCTCACGGATGGCAGGTTCAAGGTGGGGCAGGAGGTCGAGATCGTGCCGGGTGGGCTACGGAGCCGTATCAGGGGGTTGCAGAGCCACAAGCACAAGGTGGATAGCATTGGGCCGGGGAACAGGGTGGCGGTGAACCTGGTGGGCGTGGAGGTTGACGAACTGGCGCGGGGCATGGTGGTGGCACTGCCGGGGACGCTGGAACCGACTACGCGGGTGGATGTACGCCTCGATTTGCTGGTCGATTCCCCCGTGACGCTTGAACAGAACAGCAGCCTTGATTTTTTTACTGGGGCTTCTGAGACCCCGGCCCAGGCGACGTTGCTGGACGTTGATAGATTGGAGCCGGGGCAGAGTGGGCTGGTGCAGTTGCGGCTGCGGGAGCCTGTGGCGGTTGCCAAGGGCGACCGCTACATCGTGCGCCGTCCATCCCCCAGCCTCACGATAGGCGGGGGCGAGGTGATAGACCCGCACCCCAGGCGGCACAAGCGGTTCAGCGAGGAGACGTTGCAGACGCTACGGACATTGCAGCAGGGCACGCCTGAGGAGTTGCTGCTGGAGGCGTTGGGCAACACCGCCCAGGAGGTGAAGGTGGTGATGGAGAAGTCGGGCGTGCCTGCTGGTGTGGCGGTTGAGGCCCTCGCCAAGTTGCTTGACAGCGGGCAGGTGCTTCAATTGAGTCCTCAGTCCCCACCGCTGGTCATGGCCGCGCCCGCGTGGGAGGTGTTGATGAAGCGGGTGGTGACGCTGCTGGGGCACCACCACCATCACCAGCCGTTGCGCAGGGGCATGAGCAAGGAGGAGTTGCGCAGCCGTCTCGCCAGGGAAGTGACGGTGAAGGCGTTTCCGCACATCATGGGTCTGGGGGTGAGCCGTGGGGTGATTGCGGAGGATGCGACCACGTATCGCCTGCCCGATTTCGAGCCGACGTTCAGCCCGCAGCAGAAAAAGCAAGTTGCACAGTTTATGGAGTTGCACCAGGCTAGCCCGTACTCGCCGCCCGCGCCCTCGGAGATTGGGTTGGACCCGGAGGTGGTGGCCGCGCTGGTGGAGAGCGGGGAACTTGTGAAGCTGGACGAGGGGCTGCTGTATACGCGCCGGGCTTACGAGCAGATGCGCGAGCGGATCTTGAGGACGATTGACGAGCAGGGGGAGATCAACGTGGCGATCATGCGCGACCTGTTCGGCACGACGCGGAAGTACGCGATACCGTTCCTGGAGCACCTGGACGAGCAGAAGGTGACGCGGCGGGTGGGGGATGTCAGGGTGAGGTGGTAGGGTGATCCTTGGGGCTGAGCCTTGTCGCAATTAGACGCCCGTCGACTAAAGTCGAGGGCTACAATTTGCAAAGTCTGCATGCGGCAGACTGGTTCATTTTGGAGAACCTGAAGAGGCCTAACAAGATACAATAGTCCCCAAGGGGGATTTCGCAACATATAGCCCTCGACTTTAGTCGACGGGCGTCTAATTGCGACGATTCGTGAACCCTGATTAGCTAATTGTGGGTTTGCGAAGTAATAACATTCGTTGGATAGTGCTGCCAGTACTCATAGCTATTGCGCCAACGGGCGGCATCTACTTCTTCCTGGTTGTCGTGATAGTAGGCTAGAGCACTGAATACCTGGGCGGGCGCGAGGTAATCCCAGTCAAGTAGAATTGCCTCCACCGTCATGCCGACCTTGTAGTAGAAATTGACAAGGTGCCACACGGCAATACGTGTATTCTCGATGATGGCCTCGCCTCCACATACGCCTTCTATCTTTATGATATGTGGGTAGGTAGTTGTTTGGACTTTCGCATTGCCGTCCATACTGATAGCCTCCACCTATGCAGCTCATGTTCCAAAACTGACGTGTCACACAATTATAGCATAGCATCCGTTCCGCTTAGCGGGAGCCGGGAGCCGCTAACACGTGTGCTATAATGTGCCCCGGTAACCTCTTTGAAGGAGCGTAGCTACATGGACGAGAATAGTGGCGGGCAGGGCAGCAAGCAGACTGACGAGTTGGCGCCGCCGGAGCCGAGGGACTTGAGGTGGGCGCTGGTGCTGGGGTCGTCTTCCGGGTTTGGGGCGGCGACGGCGGCTGCGCTCGCGGAGGAGGCGGGACTTAGCATTTGCGGGGTGCACCTGCGCCGCCCCACCGACCAGGACGCCTTCGAGGAGACCAGGGCGCGCATCGAGGCGGCTGGGTGCCGGTACATCCCATTCAACATGAACGCTGCCAACCCCGACCGCCGCAAGGAGGCGCTTGATAAGATGTCGGCGGAGATGGGTGGGTCCGGGTTCAGGGTGGTGTTACACTCGCTGGCGTTTGGGACGCTTAAGCCGTATTTTGCCGCCAAGCCGGAGGATGCTATCTCGCAGCAGAACATGGAGATGACGCTGGATGTCATGGCGCACTCGCTGGTGTACTGGGTGCAAGACTGCGTGTCGCGGGGCATGCTGGGGCGGGGTAGTCGCATCTTTGCTATGACTTCGGCGGGGTCGGTCCGGGTGGTGCCGAACTATGGGGCGGTGTCGGCGGCCAAGGCGGCGCTGGAGTCGCACATACGGCAGCTTGCTTACGAGCTTGCTTCGAGGGGCATTACGGCTAATTCGATCAGGGCGGGCGTGACGGATACCCCGGCGTTGCGCAGGATACCCGGTAACGAGCGGCTGGTGGAGGGAGCGCTGTCTCGCAACCCCTCCGGCAGGCTGACCACGACCCAGGATGTGGCGCGGTTCATCGCTCTGCTGGCGAAGCCTGGACATAGCGCGGACTGGCTGACGGGCAATGTGCTGGGGGTGGACGGTGGAGAGGAAGTTTCCGGCTGAGTCGTTAGTGTTATGGCAGAGGCTTAACCGCAAAGGCGCAAAGAGCGCAAAGGTAGCGCGAGATTGGGATTATTTGGGAGGAGAGTGGTCTGGTCGCGTTGTCGTGGCCGGGCCGCTTTGTTTAGACGTGAAACGCGATGCGGCTTGTGGTCTTTAGTACGTGAACGTGATCTTGTTGGGGCCTTAGAACCCTATCCCAGCTTGCCATTCTGAGGGTAGCGAAGAATCTCGTCCTCTATGTAGGTGTTCCACCGTTCTTATGCAAGATGGTTCCTAAGGAAAGGGGCAACTTGGGTGCTGAGGGACGAGATTCTTCGCTACCCTCAGAATGACAGGGTGGGGTATGGCCGCGTAATTGACGCAGTCTCATGTTCAGGAACTAACAAGAGTAAGCCGCATCACGTTTCACCTTTCACGTTTTACGTTTCAGACTAGCCTAGCGTCGGGCTGCCTTCGCTGACCGGGACGCCCATGATGTTGTAGCCTTTGTCGACGTAGAGCACGGTGCCGGTGATGCCGCTTGCGAGGGGGCTACATAGGAAGGCTGCGGTCGCGCCTACTTCGGGAGCGGTGGTCGACTCAGGGATGGGGGAGTTGGCGGCGGCATAGTCCACCATCTTCTCGATGCCACCGACGGCGCGGGCCGCGCGGGAAGCGAGGGGGCCTGCCGAAATGCAGTTGACGCGGACGCCGAACTGCCGGCCCGCTTCGTATGCGAGGGTGCGTGTGTCGCTTTCGAGGGCTGCCTTAGCCGAGGACATGCCTCCGCCGTAGCCGGGGATGACGCGCTGGGCTGCCAGGTATGTGAGGGAGAGGAAGGCCCCGCCGGGACGCATGAGGGGGCCGAGGCGCTGCACCAGCGATACGTTGGAGTAGGCGCTGACGCTGACGGCGGTGAGGTAGCCCTGCCTGCTCGTTTCCAGGAGTGGCTTCTTGACCTCCGGGCCGTTGGCAAGGGAATGCACCACGATGTCGAGGGGCTTCTCCCCGAAGTCCTGCACCAGGCGCTCGGCTACCCCGGAGACGGTGTAGTCGCCCAGGTCCTGGTAGCGCTTGTTCTCCAGCACATCGGGGGGCACGCCATCCATTGTGTCGAAGGCAGCATCGAGGGGGTAGATGGCCTCGAACTCTAGCTTGCCCCCGTTGTCGAGGCGCATCGACTCTTCCATGGAGCCGCGCTCGATCAGCTTGCGGAAGATGGATAACGCGGGCGGCCATGTGCCCAGCACTACCGTGGCCCCGGCCTCGGCCAGCGTCTTGGCAATCGCGAATCCGTACCCTGCATCGTCTGCTACGCCCGCCACGAAAGCCCGGCGGCCGGTCAAATCTATGTTCAGCACGCTTGCTCCTCACCTTGGCTTTATTGCCGCTGTTCGCGGCGTAGGCAGCATACCACTACTGGGTTGGCATGGCAAGGGAGACTCTTGTTCCTTAAGGATTGGGGCCATTTCCTGTACTGCGATGTCTGAACGCAAAGCCCCTCACTTTGTCAAGCCGAACGCAGTGAGGAGAAGCCATCTCATAAATAGCAGCCCAGAGTACTGGCGATAAAATCTGCCCTTCGTCATTTCGAACATGCGGCTACGCTCAGGGAAAAAGGTCCGTGAGTGATCTCGTCCCTCGCCCGGATGTGTCGTCTTTCTTATGGGACTCTGTTGCTGAAGGAAAGGTGGTATTTGGGTGGTGAGGGACGATATTCTTCGCTACGCTCAGAATGACAGAGGGGGCTGATGTGCTCATTTCCTCATTCCTAATTTCTGAGATGGCCTCTAATCAGGTGGCAGTCTTTATCTGTTGCAATATTGAAGATAGGTAAGGCAGGGCCACTGATGTTCTCAAATGCAGCAGCATCTCTACCCACCTAATTCCTCACTGTGTTCGGAATAACAAAGGGGAGTGCGGGGGTGCCGTTGGTTGGGCGTGCTGGGTCTGGTTGGCAGGAGCGGGAGCATTGATGTTGAGCAGGGAAGTACTTCAGGAGAGTACGTATTGTAGTACTATTCAATAGCTATAGTACCAAAGTACTACCGGCTGCTATGGTATTGGTGCTGAATCGGCTTGCTATTGGGTCTTTCGACTGGGTATACTTCCCTACTCAAACCCATAGCCGACCTGTATAGATAATCGGAGCGTACTACCTTCGTTCTTAAGCGTCCTGTAAAGTACTTACTTTCATTAGGGCTTTGCCGATTATTTGGCCGGGTGGCTATGGTTTTTGTTTGTTCGCGGTGTTCGCAAAGCGCCGTGGCAACGGGTGGATCGAAGAAGATTCAGTAATTGGAAAAAGGAGCTATACGAATGTTATCTAAAAAACGGTCGTTGTCCTTCTTTATAGTAGCCCTCATGGTGGCCGTAGCGGCGCAACTCGGCGGGCAAATCGGGGTGGCCCCGGCGGGCACCACAAGTAACGCTAACACGGCAGCCGGCGCAGGCGAGAACACTCCGCGCCTGGCCTCTACAAATTACCAGGCGCAGGATAACGACAAGGGGGCCGACCCCGCACAGAGGCCGTTCGAGACCGGACACTCGTCCAAGAACGACGTTTCCAGGCCGCTGCGCGACGTGCCCGCGGGCGAGGCCCCGCAGTGGACCGTGCCGAGAGAGATGCCGGAGCCTAAGGGTGGCGAGAGCGCCGCCGATAAAACCTCGCCCCGGCCGCAGGCAGTTGACCCGGTGGTGCAAAACAAGTTCAGCGGCAACGACTCGCTCGCAGCATTGGCCGCGCCCTCTCCCGCCAAGAACTTCGCGGGCCTGGGCAACCGCAACGGCGTATACCCGCCCGACCCGAGCGGCGACGTTGGCCCCAACCACTACGTGCAGATGGTGAATAGCTCGATCCAGATATTCGACAAGAACGGCAACACCCTGTACGGCCCGACCAACAGCAACACGATCTGGAGCGGCTTCGGCGGCGCGTGCGAGACCCGCAACGACGGCGACCCCGTGGTGCTCTACGACCAGCTTTCCGACCGCTTCCTGGTGAGCCAGTTTACCTCGGCTAACCCCTACGGAGAGTGCATCGCTATCTCGCAGACGGGCGACCCGACGGGGGCCTGGTACCGCTACTTCTTCCAGTTCAGCACGACCGTTTTCTACGATTATCCCCACCTGGGCGTGTGGCCGGACGGCTACTACATGGGAGCCAACCGCTTCACGTCGCAGTATCAAGGCCCGGCGGCGGTGGTGTTCGACCGCGCCAAGATGCTCCTGGGCCAGCCTGCCACTTACCAGGCGTTCAACCTGAGCAATATGTACGGCACGCTCCTGCCTTCGGACCTCGATGGCTCTCGGCTGCCCCCGGCGGGTGCTCCCAACGTGTTCGCAGCCAAGGCCAACAACGCTCTGCACCTGTGGAAGTTCTCGGTGAACTGGACCACGCCTACCAGCTCGACCTTCAGCGGGCCTACCACGCTGACAACGGCTGCCTTCAACAACCTGTGCACCAGCACGAGGTCGTGCGTGCCGCAGCCTGGCACGTCGGTGGGCCTGGACGGCATTGGTGACAGGCTGATGTTCAGGCTCGCATATCGCAACCTGGGCACGCACGAGGCCCTGGTAGCCAGCCACAGCGTGAACGCCTTGAGCAGCGGCTCCCAGGCGGGCGTGCGCTGGTACGAAATCCGCAACCCCGCCGGTACGCCGAGCATCTTCCAGCAGGGCACCTACGCACCCGACGCGACGCACCGCTGGATGTCGAGCATCGCTATGGACGGCTCGGGCAACATCGCTATGGTGTACAGCGCCTCGAGCAGCAGCGTCTATCCGAGCATACGCTACACGGGCCGCCTGGCGGGTGATGCGCTGGGGCAGATGCCGCAGGGCGAGAGCACCCTCATCGCGGGTAGCGGCTCGCAGACCGGCACGGGCAGCCGCTGGGGCGACTACGCTCAGATGGCGGTTGACCCCACCGACGACTGCACCTTCTGGATGACGCACGAGTATATGCCGACCACCGGCCAGGCTTCGTGGACCACCCGCATAGGCGCGTTCAAGTTCGACGCTTGCGGTAGCGGAGAGCCTGTTCCGACTGCGACCAACACGCCGGTGGTCGAGCCTACGGCTACTCCTGTGGCTACGTCTACCCCTGTGGGCTGCACCGAGACGCTGACCAACGGCGGCTTCGAGAGCGGCACCAGCCCGTGGGTGCAGTCCTCCAAGGGCGGCTACGCGATCATCGCTAACACTCGCCCTCGCACCGGCACCATGAGCGCGTACCTGGCGGGTTACGACCGGGCCAACGATACGATCTACCAGCAGGTGACGATACCGGCGAACGCTACCTCAGCTACGCTGACCTACTACTGGAACATGGCTACTCAGGAGACTGGTACAGTCAAGTACGACTACCTGTACGCACGGGTGCAGAACAGTAGCGGCACCAACCTGGCGACGCTCGAGACCCGCAGCAACGCCGACGTGCAGAACACCTGGACCAAGTCTACATTCAACCTGCTGGCATACAAGGGGCAGACGGTGCGCATCCACTTCCAGGGTACTACCGACCGCCTGTATCCCACCTCGTTCTTCGTGGATGATGTGAGCCTGACCGCTTGTCAGTAATGAGTGATGAGGACTGAAGACTGAGTAGTTCTTAGGGGAATAGTTTAGCGGAGAGGGGTTGCATGATGAGTGCGGCCCCTCTTTTGTTTGTGTGGGAACTTTTGGGGTGACATAATCGTCTGTATATCAAGCGGCGGGTTAGCAGCATGAGAGAGATACGAAGGCTGCATAGGACTAACCAACTATCACATCGTAAGAAGGAGACCTATATAATGAACGTAGATAAGAACAAGTTGAGGGTATTTAGCACGCTCGCGGGGGTGGCGCTGTTGCTGGCGGCGTTCCTGGTGGTGTGGCTGATGCCGAGGGAAGCGGGTATTAGCTCCGCCGGGACTAACGCGGGCGGGAATGTTGGCAACAGTGGCGGTGTGGCTTCTACGGGGCGCACCGGGGACGCTCAGTTGAACAACGTCAGCGCGCAGGAGGGGCAGGTGGTAGGCACGGGTGTTGGAGTGGGCGACCAGCCACGGATTTCGGTGCGCGGCAGCGGTGTGGTGTCGGCCAAGCCGGACATGGCGAACTTGCAGGTGGGCGTGTCGATACAAAACCTGTCGCTTGAGGTGGCGCAGAGCGAAGCAGCTAGCAAGATGGACGCGCTAATGCAACAACTTAGGGGCGCGGGCATCGAGGAGAAGGACATCAACACCACGCAGTACAACGTAGAGCCGGTGATGGACTACAGGGACGGCCAGTCGCCCACGGTGACGGGCTTCCGGGTGACCAATATTGTCGAGGTGAAGATCCGAGACCTGTCGAAGTCGAGCAAGCTGGTTGACGACCTGGTGAAGTCGGGCGCGAACACGATCTACGGCCTGAGCTTTGGCTTTTCGGACCCATCGGCGGTGATGAAGCAGGCCCGTGAGGCAGCGGTGAAGGACGCACGCGAGAAGGCGGAGCAGCTTGCCGGTCTCAACGGGGTGACGCTTGGCTCGGTGATGGTGGTGGACGATGGCGGCTCCAACATGCCCGGCCCGGTGATGGAGGCGAGGGCATCTAACGCGATGGCCCAGGACGCCGCGCTGCCGCCTATCAACCCCGGCCAGCAGGAAGTTAGGGTTGAGGTTAGTGTGGTGTATGGGATAAAGTAGGCACGTCAGACGTAACGCGTAACTCGTGACTCGTGACTCGTAACTCGTAGAGCGGCTCAAGGGACTCTGTACCCTATGAGCCGCTTTGTTGCTTGATGCACCCTTACGTGTTACGCGTTACGTGTTACTCGTATCGTAAGGCTTCGGCGGGGTAGACCTGGGACGCCTGGCGGGCGGGTAGGACAGTGGTGATTAGGGAGGCTACGTACGACAGCACGACTATGCCTACTATTTGCAGCCAGGGTACGTCGAATACGATCTGGGGCGTGTCCTTGCGGGCGAACTCCACGAAGTTGTAGGAGAGTATGAGGCCGAGCACCACGCCTATCAGGATGCCGAGCATGGAGATGAAGGACGATTCGAGGAGGAAGGAGGCGGCGACCATGCGACGCTGGTAGCCTATGGCCCGGAGCACGCCTATCTGCTGCCGCCGCTCGACTACCGCGCGGGTGCTGATTACACCCAGGGCCGCGATGCCTACGAACAGGCCCAGGGTCATAAAGCCTTGCAGGAGGCCGTTGAGGCCGTTGCTTACCGCCTGGGTCTCTTTGAGGTCATCGGAGATGACCACCGGCTCCATGCCGTTTTCGAGGAATGCCGAGCCGAGAGCGCGCCGCAGGGCACGGGGGTCCTCGCCGGGCTTGACGCGGAAGAAGTAGGTCGTGGTGGGCACGGGTATGGGCGAAGCTTGCTGTAACATCTCGTTGGAAGCGTATACGCCGGTGTAGAAGTTGGACAAGCGGCTCAGGACGCCGATGACCTTCAGCTTGATGGGTGGGGCGTTGGGCGCGTTGGGCAGCCTGGCTTCGATCTCTACAGGCTTGTCCATCGTTGTATCGGACAGCTTGATGCCGGTAATGTAGAAGAAGCCACCCCCGGCGATGCCGCCGCCCTGGAAGCTGCCCGATTGCTCGGCTATCTCGCCAAACTGCACCGGGACGGCGTCAATCACCGCAAGCGTGGGGTCATTGGCTATGGCGTCCCACACGGCCTGGTCGTTGGGGTAGTCCTTGAGGCGCAGTTGGAGGGGGAACTGGTTGGTCTGTAGATAGGAGTCGTCCGCGAGGCGCACGTTGTAGTAGCTCCAGCCCTCGGCGGCACCGGGGTTCTCCCGTAGCTCCTCCTCGGTGGGAGGGGTGGCGGGGGGCTTGCGGCCCGGCTGGCGAAGCTGGAAGGGGAGGGCCGTCTGGCCGCCTATCGCCTCGAACTTGCCGTTGAGGGCGGGGTCGGCGGCGATGATGGCGTTGATGTCGGCTATCGGGTTGGCGTATGACACGGTGGCCTCGATCTGGTAGCCGCCGGACACTTCGGGCTTGTTCGGGTCTATCTGCTGGTTCAGGTTGGTCAGCACCGACATCATAATGAGCACGAACAGGATGAGGGCGAACATGGCTATCGTCATGCCCGTGCGGAAGATGGAGGCCATAGGGTAGGCCACAGCGGTCTTGAGGATGGGGCGCATGCGGCCCACGCGGCCAAGCACCGCGCTCATGATGCCGAGCAGGATGTCCGAGTTGTACATGACCACCCACACCGCGCCGACTACCATCATGATGCCGCTGACGAAGAAGTTCTCGATGCCCAGGTTGAACTCGGGCAGGCCGAACCAGTCGTGCAGGGCGTCGATGGGGAGTGCCCAGTAGACCAGGAGGGCGAACCCTGCGATTGTGAAGGCTATGCGGTCGCGGCGTGTGGGACGTACCTTGCGGCTGTTGAGGAACCAGCGAATGGTGAAGCCCAACGCGATGATGGTGAGCGAAACCCCGGTGTGGAACAGGAAGCCATTGATCCCCGCCCAACCTGCCACGAGCATGAGCAGTCCGATTACGGCCAGGACAGGGCCGCTGACGATCATCGACCAGAAGGCCCCGATAATCCCACCTAGCGCGGCACCGAAGCGGCCCTCGGCCATCAAGTCGAACGCGTCGAGGAAACGCTGGCCTAGCTTTCTTTCGGCCTTGAGAGGCTCCGGGATGTTGCGTATCGCGGATACGATGTTGAGGCTGGAGACGCGAGCCGCCGCGATAGCCACCGTGATGAAGGTGATGAGCATGCCGAGGCAGTAGGCCACGACCAGCGAGCGAAGTTCGACGTGGGGCGTGAGGCTGAAGCCGAAGGTGCCCAGGAGCGAGGAGATGATGCCTACCATCGCGAAACCGATGGCTACGCCCAGCGCGGCACCCACGGCGGCTGCCACCAGGTCGTAAGCCATGCCCTCGATTATGAACATGCGGGTGAGGTCGCCGCGCTGGATGCCGACCGCGCGGGCCATGCCCATCTCGCTCTTACGCTCGGCTGCCAGCATGGTGAAGATGAGGATGATGAGCAGGATGCCCGCCGCTATGGAGAAAAGGGCGATGCCGATGAAGACGGTAGTGAAGAAGTTGCCGATCAGGTTGGCGGTATCGAGCGCGCCCTTCTTGACCTGAGAGACTTCGTAGGTCTCGTCAAGTAAGCCTTCCAGCCTGGTGGCTACCTCTTCGCTGTACTTGATGCCGTCGAGGGGGCCGCCCTTGAGGGAAAGCTGGACGGCGGTAAGCTGGCCGGGGGCGTTGAACATCGTCTGCGCCTGGGTGAGGGTGACGAAGGTGTTGGGGAACTGCGTGCTGGGAGAGGTGTTGACGATGATGTCGCGCACGGTCATCTCATAAGACTTGCCCTGGATGACGTAGCGCACCGAGTCGCCCACTTTGCCGTTGAGCTTGTCGGCGGCTGCTTTGTCGAGCAGCACTTCATTGTCCTTGAGCGAGGCTACGTCGAACGGCTGTCCGGAAGTCGTGTTGAGGGCACCCATCGTCTGTGACAGGTCGGTGGTGATGCCCTGGACGAAGGTCTGGCCGGAACCCTGGTTGGTGGTGGTGTCGATGATGGGGCCGATCTGCTGGAAGGCGGGGGACCAGCCGTCTACGCGGTCGTCAGTGCCCCATTGGGTTTTCAGGTCGTCGAGCAGGGAGGCGTTGAAGGTGGGCACGGGGCGGTTGAAGTCGGGCGGGCCGCTGAAGTTGACGGCCTGCGGGTTGGACTTGACCACTTCGATATCGATGCCGCCCAGGCCCCCGGTGAAGGCCACGCGCATGGAGTAGGTCATCGTGTCGCCGGTGCCGAAGGCGGCGGTGATGAGCATGGTGGCGAGCATGAGGCCGAAGATGATGAGCACGGTCTGGGCGCGGCGACGAGGAATGTTGCGCAGGGCGAGTTTGGCGATGATAGGCTTGCGCCAGGCAAGGAAGGCCACGATTGCGAGCACGAAGATGCTCATGCTCAGTACGATGAGCATGATGGTGTCCATTGAGATGCCGAATAGAGTTTCCATGGTGTTCTCCGATTTCGAATTTGGAATTTCGAATTGCGAATTTGATTTCGAAGTTGTAGTTCCTGAGTGGAATTACTGCTGAAGGGTATTTCTTGTTTGCTTGCTCGACAGTGGAGGTTAGGAGGTTAGCATGAACAAGGCCGACTTGGAAAGAAGAACTAAGGGCTTTGCAATTGATGTGATCAGGTTCGTAAGTGGCTTACCGAAAACCCAGGTAAGCTCTGTACTGGGTAATCAACTGCTGCGATCAGGCACCTCCATTGGCGCTAATTATCGTGAGGCAAACAGGGCGGTATCGCGCAATGACTTCACTCATAAGGTAGGTCTCGTTGAAAAAGAGGCAGCCGAAACACAGTATTGGCTAGAACTATGCGATGCCATAGCTTTGGGTGACAACCCAACACGCCAGAAGTTGCTACTAGAATGCAGAGAACTAATCGCCATATTCACCAGCATCGGCAGGAGCCTCAAAAGTAACAGTTGAATTGGACCTTCGGATATGCCGATGCCAACCAAATTCGCAATTCGAAATTCCAATTTCGAAATCTAGCTGATTGCTTCGACCGCTTCTTCTATGCTGGCGGGTTCGGTCAGGCCGTAATCGGTGACGGAGCCGTCGCGCATGCGGATGATGCGGTCGGCGCGTGCGCCTACTTCGGGGGAGTGGGTGACGATTACGAAGGTCTTGCCCTGCTCCTTGTTGAGGCGGACGAGGAGGTCCATGATCTCCTGGGAGGTCTCGGAGTCGAGGTCGCCGGTCGGTTCGTCGGCCCAGATGATGGCGGGGTCGTTGGCGAGGGCGCGGGCTATAGTGACGCGCTGCTGCTGGCCGCCGGAAAGCTCGTTGGGCTTGTGGCTGCCACGGTCGGTGAGGCCGACGAGGGCGAGGGCTTCGTTGGCGCGGCGGCGGGCCTCGTTGGGGTTGGTGCCCGACACGAGCATCGGTAGCTCCACGTTTTCGATGGCAGAGAGTACGGGCAGGAGGTTGTAGAACTGGAAGACGAAGCCCATCTTCCTGGCGCGCAGGTCGGTCTTCTGGCGGTCGCTCATCTTGTGCAGGGGCACGTTGTCTATGATGATTTCGCCTGCGTCCACGCTGTCGAGGCCCGCGAGGCAGTTGAGCAGGGTGGTCTTGCCGCAGCCGGAGGGGCCCATGATGGCGGCCATCTCGCCGCGCCTGATTTGCAGGTCGAGGCCGCGGAGGGCGTGCACCTGGACGGTGCCGGTGTCGTATCTTTTCTGGACGTTGCGGGCTTCTACCATGATGTCGCTGCCGGTAGGGGGCTGCGGAATTTGCGGTGCTTGCGGTACTCTGCCGCTCATTTTGCATCTCCTTGTGCCCCACGTTCATAGTGCGAACGGGGACGTCTGTGTATCCGTCGTGGTGAAATCTTCCTGGACTCTTTACGTGAGACTATGTTAAATGTTGCAACTGATTTTGAAGCTGCAATCCACAATGTTAGCTGATAATGACGCAAATAGGATGAGCCTTTGGCCGTATCATGCGCGGGACGTCTAGCTCTCATATTGGTACTTCCTCGCCATAGATATAGATATTGTACGCGTTTGTACGGCAAAAAGTGTGGCGAAACGCTGCGGTCCAGGGGTCGGGGAATATGTCCGAAGCCGGGGGTGAAGTGGGATTAGTTAAGTGGGGGCTTCGAGTAGTTAGTAGAGTGTTGTGAGATTGTGATAGGCAGGGAGAGAGATGCGAGGGAAGCAGAGCATAGAGATGTCGTTAGTGAGGGAGATCAAGGGGTTGAGGGCGTCGTTGCGGTTGGCGCGGAAGCAACTGAAGGAGGAGGACCTGGTGAGGATTGGGCCGGTGGTGGCGCGGCTGACGGATTCGGTGGGGCGGGCGCTGGTGGTCCAGAGCAAGCTCGCCGTGGGCGGGGATGGAACGAGCGCGCTGCATTCGGAGGCCGAGCGGGTGTTGCGGGAGATGGGGCTTGGGGAGGAGTGAATAAATAATTCTTAATTCTTAATTACGAGTTGCGGGGTGTGGATGGAGAGGTGGGTGGGATAGGAGCGCGGGTACTATGTGGGGTGGTCGTGTTGTTGGGAGATGGGAGAAGAGGATGGTAGTTAGAGTGTTGGGGCGGGAAGTGGGGGATGGGGCGGTGGGGGTTGTTGTGGACGAGCGGCCCCGGTCGGTGTTTGAGGTGGTGACGCGGCAGATGTTGGAGGAGTTGAAGCGGGAGGTTGGGGAGGTGAAGGGGCGGGTGAACACGTTGCTGTGGATGGTGGCGGGGGCAATCGTGCTGGACGTGGTGGTGCGGCTGACCAGGTGATAGGTCAGATGTTTGACGTATTGACATATATTGCACTTATGAGCTATAAAAGGTGCTAGTGCCGCTTGGCCGGTTCCTCTCTATTGCTGAGAAGGATGTGCTGTTTGTCTGGTGTGTAAAGTAGCCAGGGCTTGTGGCGGCAGCTATAGGGTGTTCCGGTACGACACGTGGAATGCAATTACATAGTGGTGTGTATTGCACGGGAGCAGGGGGGTGACGGGTTCGCCTATGGCGTCTGGAATTGAGCAATCTGGGACTTTTACAGTGCTCGTCGCGGATGATGAGCGAGATATTGCCGACCTTGTGGGCTTCGGGGCGCGAATCAACTGGCCCGATTGCCGGGTGGTTATGTCATATGACGGGGCCGAGGCGCTGGAGTTGTTCAGGCAGGAGCAGCCTGACCTGGTGGTGCTCGATATCATGATGCCGCCTCCCGATGGTTTTGAGGTGTGCAGGCAGATACGCGAGACTTCGCAGGTGCCGATCTTGATGCTGACGGCCCGCGACTCTACGGCGGACAAGATTCGGGCGCTGGATATGGGGGCGGACGATTACCTGACCAAGCCGTTCGAGAACCTGGAACTGCTGGCGAGGCTGAAGGCGCTTACCAGGCGTGCCCAGTTGCAGCCGGAGCCGGTGGAGGCGCAAGAGGTGGTGCAGAACCAGGCGGGAGAGTCTGACCTGGTGTTTGGAGAGTTGGCGATCAACCTGGCGAACAGGGAAGTGCACCTCCAGGGCGAGTTCGTGCCGCTTACGTCGACGGAGTACCGGCTGTTGGAGGAACTGGCGAGAAACGCGGGCAGGGTGCTGTCGCACCAGGCGCTGCTGGAACGGGTGTGGGGGCCGGAGTACGTGGGCGAGGACCACTATCTTAAGGTGTTCGTGCGCCGCCTCCGCCGCAAGCTGGCCGATGACGCCGACCACCCGCGGTTTATTCAAACGGAGTGGGGGATAGGGTATCGCTTCGTGCCTGCTTCCAGGTCGTAGCTACCAGGGACGGAAACGCCAAGACGCCAAGACGCCAAGATGCCAAGTACGCGCCAAGGTTAAGGAAGGTTTTCAAAGCAAAAGGGACCAGAGTACATGATGTTTTACTCTGGTCCCTTTTCTATACTCCAAGCCTTTATCTACTTGGCGCGTCCTTGGCGTCTTGGCGTCTTGGCGTTTCCGCATAGTCTCCGGTTAGTGGCTGTTCACCTTTACAAGCGGCAATTGACAATTATTCACCAGCGGCCGTAGCACTATTCACGAATACTTATGGGAATGGCAAGGTGGGTCCGGTAAACTAACCGTGCATCGAGGACCTTTTCTAGCAAGGCTCTTTGCACATACCTTCACAGCTTGATAGATAGGGCCGCACGCGGCCTGTTGAGGAGCGTAAGCGTTCCTCCCCAAAATTGGTAACTCTGCCCGGCACGCTCTGGTGCGTGTACGAACACCCCCCCCGTTCAAGTACGTGCATAGATCGCGCCGGGTAGCAGTTATTTTGCCGGGGCATGACCGGGGCCACGGCAAAGTAACGACAAGCAACGAGGCTTGTCGCGGGCGTTACGCCGGTATAGACGGTTGTATAAGCGGCGCATGCGAGTACAGCCGGGTTTTGACCGCCAGGACCGCATGAGGTCGGGAAGCACCAGGATTTGCCTTTTGTCCATAACACCTTGCGCAATGGAGCGACAAGGGAACGTGGATGTAAGGCAGGTGTAGCTTCCAGGCCGGGGTCCACGCGATCAGAGGTTTTGGGAAGGGCCGGAAATCTACCAATCGACCAACCCTCCGGTCTTCCTTTCCAGGGTAATAGCAATGGGAGGAGCATGAGATGAAGAAGATGAACGCAGTAGATGAGAACGGTGGAGGTGGCAGCCGCAGGCGTGGCTTCGCGGCGATGAAGCCGGAGCAGCAGCGCGAGATCGCTCGCAAGGGCGGCCAGACCGTTAGCAGCAACCGCGACTACATGGCCGAGATAGGCCGCAAGGGCGGCATCGCCTCGCACGGTGGCGGCAGGCGTGGCTCGTCGGCACGCGGCGCAGACGGCAACAGCTAGTAGCTGCGCGAGCCGTAGCCGGTAACCATACGGGCACCGGCGACTAAAGAAGCAATAATCATCCCCATCCCCAGCCAGCACTCGGACTTTGTTCCGGGTGCTGGCTTTGTATAATGGGGACGATGGACGATGTACGATGGACGATAGGAGACGAAAACGCAAAGACGCAAAGAGCGCAAAGAACGCGCAGAGATTAGGATTGTTGTTGGCAAGAGTGCAGACAGCTACTCAGTACTCACTCCTCAGCCCTCAGTCCTCATCACTCCTATCGTCCATCGTCCATCGTCCATCGTCCATCGTCCATCGTCCATCGTCCGCTGTGAGGGTTTGAGGTATGCGTGTTATTGTGGTTGGGTGTGGGGTGTCGGGGTTGTCGTGTGGGGTGCGGCTGCTGGAGGCAGGGTACGAGGTGGAGATTTGGGCGCGGGATTTGCCGCCGCATACGACTTCGAATGTCGCGGCGGCTATTTGGTACCCGTACAAGGCTTACCCGGTGGAGAAGGTTACGGACTGGGGGCAGCGCGCGTTTGGGGTGTTTGTGGAGCTTGCGGGGGTGGAGGGGACGGGGGTGTCGGTGGCGACGGGGTACGAGGTATTCCGTGGGGAGGTAGGCGATCTGTGGTGGATTTCGTGCGTGCGGTCTTTCCGGCGGGCGACTGCGGAGGAACTGCCACGGGGGCGGCGCGACGGTTACGTGTTCGAGACGCCTGTTATCGAGATGTCGATTTATCTTGAGTACCTGATGGGACGGTTCCGTGAACTGGGCGGCCGGGTCTTGGTGAGGGACGTGCGCTCTTTGGAAGAGGCGTTCGGGGAAAGCAGGGTGGTGGTGAACTGCGCGGGGCTGGGAGCGCGGGAGTTGGTAAGGGATGAGTCGCTTTTTCCGATCCGCGGACAGATAGTGCGGGTGGAGCCTTTGTCTACCCGCGATTTCTTCCTGGACGAGGACGAGGAGCACGGTGAAGGTGGGGGAACGGTGGAGATTGAAGCGGGCGGGGAAGCGGACGCCGGGGACGACTTGCACGGAGTGACGTATATAGTGCCGCGCTCGACCGATTGCGTGCTGGGCGGTACGGCGCAGGTGGGTGACTGGTCGCTGGAGCTGGATATGGGTACGGCGAGGGAGATTATCGAGCGGTGTGCGTGGTTTGTGCCGGAGGTGCGGGAGAAGAAGGTGCTGGCGCACGCGGTGGGGCTGAGGCCAGGGCGGCACGTTATTCGGTTGGAGGCTGAGGTGATTGGGGATGGGCGGGTGGTGGTGCACAACTACGGGCATGGTGGGTCGGGGGTGACGCTGTCGTGGGGTTGTGCGGAAGAGGTAGTGGAGTTGGTGAAAGAGCACGCTGGTAGCTGAGTAGCCAGGAGGAATGCGGAGGACTGCCGTCTGGTCCGTCGCTTGCTTTGGCAGTTAGTATTACAGGAACGTGCGGCGGAAATGCTACCTTATCGACAGCCGGAGTATTGCGTGCGATGAAGGATGTTAGGCAGAAAGAGGTTGTAAAGGGTGTGCGTGCGGGGGCGCTTACGCCGGAGGAGCACAGGCGCAAGGAACTGATCCTCACGCAGCCGGAGCCTACGAAGATGCAGGAGAGCGCTTCGGCCACGGTGCTGAAGCAGGGCAGCATATTTCTGCTGACTTCAGGGAGTGGCGACGTGCCGTGGGAGTTGCCGCACGCGTTGGGGCTGTTCTATCAGGACTGCCGGTTCCTGGATGGGTA
The DNA here is from genome assembly GCA_036386675.1 of Chloroflexia bacterium. Lineage (GTDB taxonomy): Bacteria > Chloroflexota > Chloroflexia > QHBQ01 > JADMIH01 > JADMIH01. Next base: position 48,285 of record DASVVE010000079.1, read on the forward strand.
TTCGCTGGAGGTGAACGGGCTGCCGCTCACGGTGCTGTCCTGCATTGACGACCAGGGGCTTGAGACCTACCACGACCTGGCGAACCCGGAGCTACCCCCCGCTAACGGAAGCGCGGGCATCGCCAAGAACACGGTTGGGGTGCGGCGCGAGCGGTACTTGCAGCGGGGCAGGTTGTTCGAGCATTTGACGCTGCATAACTATGGACTGCGCGCGGCGAAGTTGGAGATCGTGCTACGGTTCAGGGCGGAGTTCGAAGACCTGTTCGTGTTGAAGGGGTTCATTGATGAGCCGCAGGGTGAATTGCTGCCTGTGGAGGTGCGGGGCGGCAACGTGATGGTGATGGGGTACAAAGGTACCGATGGGCTGTCTAGGGCTACGGCGGTTGCCTTCGCGCCCCCGCCGCACCAATTGGAGCCGGGGACCGCCACCTACCAATGCGAGCTTGGGCCGGGCGAGCAACAGACTATTACCATTGTCATCACGCCGTTCGAGTGGAAGGACGGCCATATAGACCACCTGCTATATCCCAGCAAGCCGCCAAAGGTCAGCCATGAGCACGCGCGGCAGTGGTTGGAACGTTCGCAGCGTATATGGTTGAACGGATCCACGCAGGTGACTAGCTCCAATCCCCTGTTTGACGAGGTGCTGCGGCGGGCGCTGCTCGATTTGCGGATGCTGCGCACGCGGCTGGACGGGCTGCACTACTTCGCGGCGGGTATTCCCTGGTTCTCCACGCTGTTTGGGCGGGACGCTTCAGTGGTGGCTATCCAGACGATGCCGTACGGGCCGAACATGGCGCGAGAGACGCTGCAATTGCTGGCACGCTACCAGGCTACCGAGGTGGACGAGTACAGGGATGCCGAGCCGGGCAAGATACTGCACGAATTCAGGTCGGGAGAGCTGGCGCGGAGGGGGGCGATACCGCAAAGCCCGGCGTATTATGGCTCGATTGACGCCACGCTGCTGTTCCTGGTGATGATGGCCGAGTACGTCAATTGGTCGGGGGATTTGGAACTGGCCCGCAAGCTCAAGCCGAATATTGACGCGGCGCTGGGCTGGATAGACCACTACGCGGACCACGACGGCGACGGCTATCTCGATTACGTGGGTATGTACGAGACGGGGCTTATCAACCAGGGCTGGAAGGACGCGGGGAACTCAGTCCCGAACGCGGACGGCTCTAACGTGGTGCCCCCGGTGGCAGTGTGCGAGGTGCAGGCGTATTTGTACCGGGCGTGGCGGCAGATCGCGGTGGTGCTGCGGGAGCTTGGGGAGCATAGCTATGCGGACGAGTTGCAGCGGCGGGCGTCGGACCTGCACGAGCGGTTTGACAGAGACTACTGGTCGGAGGAGCTTGGCTGTTACGTGCTTGCGTTGCAGAAGGGCGGGCGTCGTGCGGAGGTGGTGTCGTCCAACAGCGGGCAGGTGCTGTGGGGCGGCATAGCGAAGCCGGAGCGGGCGGCGCGGGTGGTGGAGCGGCTGATGCAGCCCGATATGTTTTCGGGGTGGGGAGTGCGCACGCTGTCGAGTGAGGCGCGGGCGTACAACCCTATCAGCTACCACCTGGGTAGCGTTTGGCCGCATGACAACGGGCTGATAATCGGGGGGTTTTGCCGCTACGGGTACGACGCGGTGGCCTCGAAGATACTGGACGCGCTGTTCGCCGCCGCCTGCAACTTCCCGGAGTACAGGATGCCGGAGCTTTTTTGCGGATACCAGCGGCAGAGCGAGCGGCAGCCGGTACGCTACCCGGTGGCTTGCAGCCCGCAGGCGTGGGCGGCGGGGGCGATACCGCATTCGTTGTGGACGCTGCTGGGGCTGCGGGCTAACGCGCTTAACAACACGTTGCGAGTGGTGAAGCCGGTGCTGCCTTTGGGCCTCGATTGGCTGGAGATGAAGGGGGTGCAGGTGGGGGCTTCCAGGGTTGATTTGCGGTTCGACCGGGTGGGGCGGGATGAGATGGTGAGGGTGGACGCGCAGGTGCGGGAGGGCGATTTGAGTGTGGTGCTGGTGGATGAAGCAGAGCAGCCGGACGTGTATACTTAAGTCCGACTTTGCAGACAGGGGCGTGGTTTTGCGGTGGGGTACGCGCTTGTGATATAAGCAATACGGTAAGGCATACTGCATGGGAAAGGTGGTATTTGGGTGGTGAGCGACGAGATTCTTCGCTGCGCTCAGAATGACAGGGCCTGATTGGGTGGCCGCAGTTCAACAGCATCCCTACCCACCTGATTCTTCACTGCGTTCAGAATGACAAAATTGGGGCTTGGTTCCTGTAATCCGAGAGATTCAGTTCGCGGAGTATGAGGAGAGCAGAGGAGTAGTTAATGCGCGGTTTACGTCGCACGTGGGTGCGGGTTATTTTGTTGGGGTTGATGGTTTTGGGGTTGGCGCCTATGACGGGTAGCCAGCCTGTGGTCGCCCAGGAAGCCGGCAACGAGTTTGGGGCTGTAAGCGCGGTGGCGCTGGATGCGAGCGGGAATGGGTGGGCGTGGGGCACGTCCCCGCCGCAGACTTTCTTCAACGGGTTTCTGTTGCGGATCGAGGGCGGGGCGTGGCGGGTGGCGACTTCCTCGGAGGGGAACCGCGACGTGATACCCGCCGGGGCGCTAGCGACCAAGATCGTGCTTACGAGTAAAGGGGACTTTGGGTGGGCTATTGGAGATATTCGCGACCCGGAGACTGACGAGTTCAGCCCGCTGCTGATGCGGTTGCGTAATGGTGCATGGGCACCGGCCCGGCATAGCTTTCCCGCGACTTTGCGCCTGCTGGACATTACTATTGCGCCTGACGAGAGCGACGGCTGGATGACGGCTTACGACGATGGGCAGGAGCGGTTCAGGCTGCTCAGGTTCCGCAATGGAAGCTGGGACTATGTGTCGCTGCCTGCCAACGGTGGGGCGTTGGAGGCGGTGGCACTCAGCCCCGACGGCAAGCAGGGTTGGGCGGCGGGGCCGCGCAGCAGCACCACCGATCCGCTTGGCAACATGGCGGCGTACAGGCTGAATAGTGGGCAGTGGCAGGTGGTCGAGGGCGATTTCTCGGGCGCGCCGATTGCGGCTTCGTCTGTCGTGGCGGATAACGCGGGGAACGGCTGGATGATCGGGCGGCTGCTGTTCGATATTGGTATGAGGACGGAGGGAAGGGCATACGCCGCCAGGGTTGCTAACCAGGTGCAGTTTACCCCTCGCGATTTGCTGGTGCGGCTGTCGCGTAATGCCGAGTCGAGGGTGGTTGACCTGGACATGCAACAGCCTGGGCCGGTTAATGCGGACGACCCCGACTTCAGTCTGAGGGGGCTGACTATAGATTTGGCGGGTAGAGGGTGGCTGGCCGCTTCTTACTACCTGGGCACCCGTGAAGACCCGCCGGTATCTGAGGAACTATACGCGCCGGGGCTGTACCGTCTGGATGGAGATAGGGCCACGCTGGTGCCTGTGGCGCAGGCAGGGTATAAGGGAGAGCAGAACTTCAGCCCCTGGAACGTGGCTTCGTCGCGGGAGGGGGCGCACACCTGGCTGGTGGGGTCGGACGGCTATGGGTTTGGACGGCTTGGGGAGATTCACGAGCCGTGGAGCCATGACCGGCCTGCCGCAGCTAACCCGCTTCCGGGCGCGGGGCTTTGTTGGGCGGAGGTGGCGTACTGCATGAGGGGTGTGTTCGCGCAGTACTGGCAGCGGGGCGGCTTGACCCTGTTTGGGTACCCGATTACACCTGAAGTGCAGGAGAACATAGGCGGCAAGGTGTATACGGTGCAGTACACGCAGCGGGCGCGATTCGAGTATCACCCGGAGTTCAGGGGCACGCCTAACGAGGTGCTGCTGGGGTTGCTGGGGAACACATTGGTGGAGGGCCGTCTGAGTGAGGGGCCGTTCCAACCGAAGCAAGCCTCCAACGCGGCGGGCAGCCAGTACTTTGCGCAGACGCAGCATAATGTGGGGTCGCCATTCATAGACTATTGGCGTGCGAATGGTGGGCTGCCTGTGTATGGGCTGCCGAGGTCGGAGGCCTTTGAGGAGAAGAGCGCCACTGATAGCAAGGTATACACCGTACAGTATTTCGAGCGGAACCGCTTCGAGTACCACCCGGAGAACCGGGGCACCAAGTTCGAGATGCTGTTGGGGTTGCTGGGTACGGAGCAGTTTCACAAGACGTACGGTTATACGCCATAGGGCCGAAGCACGCCCGCGGTAGATGTAATATAATGCCGCTAAGTTGCTTCAACTCAGCAAAGTAGTTTTGAACGCAAAGGCAAGCGCGGGCCGTTTACATACGGTCCGTGCTTCCTCCTGTGTGTTGTGGTCGAGGAGTGGATTGGGCTTGCTGGCAATATGGGCTAGTAGATGAAAGGAGCACCAACTTGGCTAAACAGAGACGTTTACTGACCGGGGCGGCACTGCTATTGGTGCTGCTGCCCGCGCTGCCCCTCCAGGGCACCACACCGGCCTCGGCCGCCGACTTTGCGGACCAGGCTTTCAAGAGGGTGTGGACGCGCACCGACAAGGTGGTGGCCGATGGGATGGTGAAGCGCTCGTTCTACTGGGGTCCCGCACCGGGCGAGTCGCGGATGGAGCCTTACGCGCAGGGCGTGGGTGGCATGCGGCGGGTGCAGTACTTCGACAAGAGCCGCATGGAGATCAACAACCCGGCGGGTGATAGGAACAATCCCTTTTACGTGACCAACGGGCTGTTGACGGTGGAACTGGTGAGCGGCAAGATGCAGGTGGGTAACGCGGAGTACTCGGATCGCACCCCGGCCAATATCCCGCTGGCTTCCGACAATGATGATGCTAATGCGCCGACATATGCCTCTTTCACGCAGCTAGCGAACACGCCGTTGGGGGATCATACGGCGGAGAACCTGACCGGGCAGACGGTGAACCAGCGGGTGAGCAAGGCGGGGCAGGTTAGCAAGGACGCGGCGTTTGACAAGTACGCGGTGAAGTACGGGTTCTATAACACCGAGACGAAGCACAACATCGCGGGGCAGATTTGGGACTTCCTGAACGGCAGCGGCCCCGTGACGAACCCGGACGGCAGGCAGGCTAATGCCAGGTTGTCGGAGCCGTGGTTCTACACGACCGGGTATGCCATATCGGAGCCTTATTGGGCTAACGTGAAGGTCGCGGGCAAGCAGACCGACGTGCTGGTGCAGCTTTTCGAGCGGCGGGTGGTGACTTACCAGCCTGACGCGCCGCAGGGCTTCAAGGTGCAGATGGGCAACATCGGCGCGCACTATTACGACTGGCGCTACAGGTCGGAGGGGCAGCAGACGAGCGTATTTGCCGAGTATAAGTTGCAGCCTTCTACCGTGATACCGGCGGTGAGGCCCTACACGGTGGCGAGGGGCTTAACGAATGTAGCCAACCTGCGAGACTTCGAGTTATCGCCTGCGGCAATGGCCCTGGTGGAGAAGAACGCCTTTGTGGCGCAGTTCCCTAAGGAAGAGCAGTACAAGCAGTTCTACCAGCTTTACGAGGACGGTAGGTACGCTTCCAAGCCGATATTCGTGACTACCGACTCGGTGTTGCACGTGTACCACCTGATGTTCGACAAGCTGTTGCGGTCGACGGAGACCAACTACCTGATAGCGGACCTTAAGGGGCTGAATGCGGCGATGTTGCAGGCGAGCCTGGCGCAGTACGACTCGCTGAGGGGCACGGCTGCGGAGAACGCGGCCAAGCGTAACGTTGGTTACTTCGCGCTGGCCTCGAAGCTGATTGATCCGAACGTCACCGTGCCGGCATTGGTGCAGGCCGAGGTGAACCAGGACCTGGCGCAGATTGACGCGCACCAGGGGCTTGGGGCGTCGTCTGTCTTTGGGATAGGCAACTCCGGGGAGTACCTGGAGGACTTCAGTCAGTACGTGCCTCGTGGGCATTACACCCGCAGCGAGGACCTCAAGAAGTACTTCCGCGCGATGATGTGGTACGGGCGCATGACGTTCAGGCTACAGTCGGTGGAAGAGACTAAGTCGGCGCTGCTGATTACGCAGGCTTTGCAGACGGCTAAGAGCGGTGATAAGACGGCGGCGGCGCTTTGGGCGAGGATTTACGAACCAACCAGCTTCTTCGTGGGTGGCTCGGACGACCTGACTTATCTTGATTATGCGCCGCTTATGCAGCAGGCGTTAGGCTCCGATACCAGGGCCGTGGCGGATAACGCTAAGGTCGCTCAGTTCCAGGAGTTGGCGAAGACGCTGGAAGGTCCGAAGGTCAACTCGATGTTCGTGTACATCACTGAGGACAAAGAGGCCGTGACCAAGGGGCTGCGCATGATGGGGCAGCGGTTTACGCTCGACGCTTACGTGTTCGGACAGCTTATCTGGCGCAACGTGGGCAATCCCAACGGTTCCGACGCTGAGAAGCGGTGGCTGCCGAAGGGGCTGGACGTGCCGGCGGCTTTCGGGTCGCAGGAGGCGGTCAGCATCCTGGAGGGCCTGGGCGAGACGAAGTACATGAGCTATACCTTGCAGCTTAACAAGGTGCGCGGCGAGATCAACAGCCTGTCCGATTCGCAGTGGACCGAGAACCTGTACTGGTCGTGGCTGTATAGCTTCCGGCCTCTGTTGCAGCCCAAGGCGGCGAATAGCGGCTACCCCAGCTTTATGACGAATTCGGCCTGGACGCGCAAGAACCTGAACACGGTGCTTGGTAGCTGGACCGAGCTGAAGCACGACACCATCCTGTACGCCAAGCAGGTGATGGCGGAGATGGGCGGCGGACCGCCTGAGACGATAAAGGGGTATGTGGAGCCGGAGCCGGAGTTCTACGCCCGCATAGCTGCCTTGATCGGCATGACGCGCGACGGGTTGCTGGCGCGTGGCCTGTTGGAGAAGACAGCGGATGATGCCTTCCCGCCCACGGAGTACAGCACGCTGACGAACCTGTACAACCTGGCGCTGGACCTTAAGCGTATCAGCGAGAAGGAGCTATCGAACCAGCGGTTGACGGAGGAAGAGTACTCGCTTATCCAGTACTACGGCGGCCGCCTGGAAAACATTACGATTGCCGCGGCCGACGAGGAGACGGAGGGCGGTGGCGACCTGAACGACCAGGATGCGGCGGTTGTAGCCGACGTGGCTACGGGCGGGCCGGGCGGCGACCTGGCGCTGGAAGAGGGCACCGGGCGCATCATGGAGATCTACGCGGTGGTGCCGGTGGAGGGCAGGCTGGTGCTGGCGCGCGGTGGCATCTACAGCCAGTACGAGTTCGTGCAGCCGTCGAGCAACCGCCTTACCGACGAGCAGTGGCGCGAGATGGTGGAGAGCGGTCAACTGCCGCCGCTGGGCGACTGGAAGACGTTTATAGCTAAGTAATTAGGAGCTAAACGCCAAGACGCCAAGACGCGGAGGACGCGCCAAGGTTAAGGATGGTGTTTTGGGAAGGGCAGGCTTGTCGTTGAGGCGGGCCTGCCTTTTGCTTTGCTGGGATGTTTGGCTAGGTTGGGTCGGCGGGGGCGGTTTTCAGCAGGATGAAGCCTACGGTGCCGGCGATTAATGAGGCTGCCAGTATGCCTAGCTTGGCGGTTTCTAGTAGCTCGTTGCCTCCGAAGGCGAGGGTTGCTACGAAGAGGGACATGGTGAAGCCGATGCCGCCGAGGCAGGACAGGGCGGTGATGTGCCTCCAGGTGATGCCGCGTGGGAGAGTGACGAGGCCCGTTTTGACGGCCAGCCAGGTCGCGCCGAAGAGGCCGATTGGCTTGCCGATGACGAGGCCCGACATGATGCCGAGGGCCACGGGCAGCGTTTCACCGCGAAGGGCTTCGGCGCTGAGGGCGACCCCGGCGTTGGCGAGGGCGAAGAGGGGCATGATTACGAAGGCGACCCAGTTGTGCAGGGTATGCTCCATCTTCTGTAAGGGGGCCTGTACCGCCTCGGATAGTTCCTCAAGCTCCAGCACGGCGGATTGCTGCTCCTGGTCTTGCAGGATGGAGTACGGCTCGCGCTTGCTGCTGTCCTCGAAGTTATCCAGGATTGAGCGGGCGCGGCGGAGGAAGGTCTCCTGGTTGATGCGGGTGCGTACGGGAATCATCAGGGCCACGAGCACGCCCGCGATGGTGGCGTGCACGCCCGATTGGAGGAAGGCGACCCACACCAGCACGCCTATTGCTACGTACAAGGGGATGGCTCTTATACCCATTGCGTTCATCACCAGCAACACTCCCAGGAAGGCGAAGCCTGTGCCAAGCGCGCCGAAGTCAAGCTCGCCGGAGTAGAAGAAGGCGATCACCAGCACGGCTATGAGGTCGTCGATGATGGCTATGGCGGTCAGCAGTATCTTCAGGGTGAAGGGGACATGGCTGCCCACGAGGGCGAGCACCCCCAGGGCGAAGGCTATGTCGGTCGCCATCGGGATACCCCAGCCCGCGCTGCCCGCCCCGTTCAGGTTGATGAGTACGTAGATGAGGGCGGGTACGACAGCCCCACCTATGGCGGCCACTATGGGCAGGAGGGCGGCGCGCACGCTGCTGAGTTCGCCAGCCCAGATTTCGCGCTTGATTTCGAGGCCGACCAGGAAGAAGAATATAGCCATGAGGCCATCGTTGATCCAGTGGAGGACGGTCTCGTGCAGGGCGAAGGAGCCTAGCCGTAGGTCTAGGTAGGTGTTGAGCACATCCTCGTATTGGGAGCGCAGGGGCGAGTTGGCTAGCACCAACGCGGCGACCGCGGCGAGGAGGAGCACTATACCGCCCGCGGTGGAGCTATGGATGAACTCCTGCATGGGGCGCACGGCCCGTCCGACGGGGGTCTCGGTCCAGTGGGTTGCCAGGGGGATTCTCAATCTTGCCATGGTTAATGACTTCCTTGCGAGATTACGTTGTTAGAGGGCTTTAGCGACATGGTTATAAGATGTCTCACCTTCCCCAGGCGGGCACTGAGCACCTACAGCCCATAAAAAGCAAAGGGCCTGGACCACCCTCGCGGCTCATGTATTGAGCAGCAAATGGAGCGAGTGGTACAGGCGGGACAGGTCACGCACCAAGGATAACCGCTTGCGTGACTACCCGGCGATATTATACCTGACCTCTACTTTGAGGCTCAACACTACAGAAGGTAAGCAAGGTACTTCTTATTCTACGGTGATGGGGCCTAGCAGCACGTAATCGCCGCCGGAGTTGGGTGGGGCGTTGGTGAGGGTGAAGGCGGTGTGCGCGCCCGCGTCGATTTGCAGGTAGAGGCCGACGCGCATGTTGTACTCGCCGGGTGGCAGTCCTGGGGGGAGGGTTAGCGTCACTTCGTCTACGACCACCTCGCCGGGGGACCAGAGGGAGGTTGGGTAGGTGCCGCTGCGGGGGCCGACGTCGATTTGCGCCAGTTTGTTGCCTGCGGCGTCTATGAGGTGGACGAAGACGGTGTAGTTGGTCTTGAGGGCGTGGTCGGCGGTCCAGTAGAGGGTCAGGGGCAGGGTGCTCCCCGCCTCTATTTGCTGGGGGTAGTCGGCACCGATAAGGGTGATAGTGCCGCCGTTGGGGTCTAGCTCGTGGTACTGGGCGTTTACCGGGTGCTGGGCGCGTACATCGGCCGGGGATTGTGGGGGAGTGTAGCCGGTGCGGTAGATTTGGATGGTTGGGCCTGGGTGGTCTATCTTGTTGGTCTCGAAGCTGGCGACGAGGTTGGACTTGTTTTCGTCGAAGAAGCGCAAGTAGGCATCGCGCAGGGAAGGGTTCGATTCGGGGCGGTCGTATACCACGGGTTTGTAGGCACCCGCGCTCAACACCAGGTACTCGAAGCGGTTAGCGACGTACCACTCCATCGGGTGCTCGGTGACGTGCTGGCCGGTGC
>DASVVE010000080.1:0-75424 GCA_036386675.1 Chloroflexia bacterium
GTAGATAGCGAGTGGTGAGGCGTGCTAGCTCGCCTCACCTCTCCCGTTTATTGGGCAATATGAATACATAAGCAAGGGAGGTTATATCATGCGGGAAGAAAGCGACCTGAGGGAAATAGCGATACGTTGCGACCAGATAACAAACTCCCCCTATATACGCAGGGAAGCGCCACCGGAGCTTAAAAACCTGCGCGTCGTGCTGGAAAGAGTCGGCTTTATAGTCAGGACCGACATCCCCGCGCTTAGCTCCGAGATCAGGCGGCTGCGCGGCCAGATCAAGCGCCTCCAGGCAGAAAACGAAGCTTTGCGCGCTAACCAGCGGCCCGAGCAAATGACAGGCTAAATAGCCTCGCTTATCAATTACTAAATACGAATTACGAATCAGACAGCGCTGGCTGAAGCATCTGCTGAGTGCAACGGCCCAAGCAGTGGCGTGTTGAACAGCGCCCATAGATAGTTCCCCGGTCTGATGCAGGGCTGCACAATAGATTATAGAATAAAGAACGGTAGACGCATGGGTTCGTCTACCGTTCTTTATTGGAGGTAACTATATGAGCGACGACCGCCGCCAACCCGGCCTGCAAACTCGGCTGATACACGGAGCGACACCTGAGAATGAGACCGCAGCCGTGTCGCCGCCTATCTATCAGACGAGCACGTACAGGCTGCACACGCCGGAAGAGGGGGCCGAGCTTGCCTCCCAGGTCGCCCCGGCGCAGTTCTACACCCGCTACGGCTCGCCCAACAACAAGCAGGTAGAGAGGATGCTGGCAGACCTGGAGGGGAGTGAGGCCGCGCTGGCCGTTGCTGCCGGTGCTGCCGCCGCGTCGTTGGCGGTCGTATCTAACGTGAAGGCGGGCGACCACGTGGTCACGCAGAAGACCCTCTACACGGCCACCATGTCGCTCATGATGCACGTGCTGCCGGGATTCGGGGTGGAAGTCACGCAGGTGGACGGGCACGACACTGAGGCGTTCGCCAGGGCCATGCGTCCCAACACGAAGGTGGTCTACACCGAAACGCCCACCAACCCCACGATGGAGATGACCGACCTGCGGGCCACCGCTGAGATAGCGCATGATGGCGGGGCTATCTCCATCGTGGACAACACCTTCGCGTCGTCCTACAACCAGCAGCCGATCAAGCTTGGCTACGACCTGGTGATCCATAGCGCCACCAAGTACCTCAACGGGCACGCGGACGTGACTGCGGGCGTGATAATGGGGCCGCAAAAGCTGATAGACCGGGCGTGGGAGTACTTGCGCGTGTTCGGCCCGGTGTTGCACCCGTTCGAGGCGTGGCTGCTGCGGCGCGGGCTGATGACCTACGGCATGCGCATGGCGGTGCACAACAGCAACGCCCTACGGGTGGCCCGCTTCCTGGAGGGGCACCCCGCCGTGGACCGCGTCTACTACCCCGGCCTGGAGTCGCACCCACAGCACGAGCTTGCCCGGCGGCAAATGACCGGGGGCTACGGCGGCATGCTCTCCTTCACGGTTAAGGGTGGCTATGAGGCGGCCTACCGTGCCATAGGCAGGACCAGGGTGTGCCTGCTGGCGGTGAGCCTCGGCGGCGTGGAGTCGCTCATCACCCACCCCGCCTCGATGATCCACACCCACCAGACTCCAGAGGAACTCGAAAGCGCAGGTATCAACCCCAGCCTTCTGAGGCTGTCGGTAGGCGTCGAGGACGTAGAGGATATCATCGAGGACCTGGACAGGGCGCTAAGCTGAAACATGGTTCTGAAACGTGAAACGTGAAACGTGATGCGGCTTGTGCAATAAGGTACGTGAATTCAACTCTACTAGTAAGACGCAGCCCTGCCCACTTTGTCATTCTTCACTGCGGTCAGAATCTCGTCCTGTGCCGGGGTGTTTCCTCTTTCTTATGGTACTGTGTGGTTGACAAAAAGGTGGTATTTGGGTGCTGAAGGACGAGATTCTTCGCTGCGCTCAGAATGACAGAGGGGGAGTTGGTCCTGTATTACCAACTTCCCCCATTCACGCACCCTCTTTAGCAAGCCGCATCACGTTTCACGTTTCAGCACCACGTTTCAGCCTGAGGCCAGCTTCACCTTTATCTCGTCAATGAAGTGCTGCTGCCAGCGGCGTTGGCTGTCGGCGCGGAGGCTTCGCATGAAGGTGGTGTAGCGGTCGAGGGTGGTGGGACTCATGCGGTCTACGGGCAGGCGGGAGTCGGACAGGTCGGGGTTTTCGGCGGCGAAGCGGTCGCGGGCACCATCCTCGGCGATGTAAACGGGCGAGGGCTTCTCTATAAAGTTGGCTAGTTCGTTGAACTGCTCATCGAAGAAGACGATCACCGGGATGGCGCGGAACAGGCCGTGCTTCTTCCACTTCTCGGCTAGGTCGGGGTTATTGTCGCGGTAGAAGATACGCAGTTCCCAGGAAGGTATCTGGTCCGCCAGGTGAGCTACCACGGGTACATAACGCATCGCGTCGCCGCACCAGTCCTCGGCCAGCACGAGCACCTTCGATACGTTGGTGCCGTCCGCCAGGAAGCGCACGTCTTCGTCCCTGAGCGCCACGTTATCGTAGTTCTGCTCGAATAGTTGCCTGTTCTTGCGCATCCCCGGTATATATTCTTCGACCGTGAGGCCCTCGGAGAATCGGTCTGAGTCCACCCTGGTGAGGGTATCCAAGATAGTATGCTCCCTTCCGCGCTTGTAGCCCGTCTCGTATGTTCCCGGCCCCTATTCCCGGTGGGACCATTGCTATATGAGAAAGTATACCAAAACCAACCGGCTATTGTTTGCAGGCATGTGGCGTGCCAACCCCATTGAACCGGGCATGTGAATGTACAAATTGGAGAACCAAGCCCCTTCTTTGTCATTCTGAGCGTAGCGAAGAATCTCATCCCGCACCGCGATGTTTCACTTTTCGTATGGGGCACTGTTGGCTTGTAGAAAGAGGTTGCTTGGGTGCTGAAGGACGAGATTCTTCGCTACGCTCAGAATGACAAAGAAGGGGCTTTGGTCCAGAAGTTCAAGGGCATCACTGCCCACCTGCTTCTTCGCTGCGCTCAGAATGACAAAGAAGGGGCTTGGTTCTGGCTGTTGGAACTGTGTGGAGTGGCAGCGAAACCGTCATGACGATATGGCGGGATGTACGCGACTCAACTTTCCCGGTGTGCTTGCGTATATACAGCACAGGGCCGTAGGGGACGCTACTGCCGCCTGGCACGTGTCTTGACGCTTAAGGAGCACGGGGGTATAGTAACTTTACCTGCGAGCGACCGTGACGAGCATGGCGTAGATGCAGGACCTGGAAGGGATGTGACTGTTTATGGCAACCACACGACGTAATTACGACCCGCGCCTCCTGGGGCTTGGCCTCCTGGCTGCCGGTGCCCTGGGGGCTGCCTGGGTCAACAAGCTACAAAAGCAGTACGCTCGGGAAGGCGCACCCAAGCTACTCGACTGGGAGAGGGTGCGAGGCATAGCGCATCAAATCGTCCGCGAGGATGAGGCCGCGCCCGGTTGGCATGAGGGTTGGGAAGATTACTACCGCGAAATGGTGGCCCAGTGCTACCCCGTGATTACCGAAACGATGGGCCGCGACCTGCCCGTGCCGCTTGACAAGATAAAGGCCTTCACCCGCTCCGAGTGGATAGATGCCAACATCTCCAACTTCGGGCAGCTATTCGACCACATCGAGGTGATTTACCACCGCGTGCAGCCCCAGCAGAACGTCGGCACCCTCGTCATGGGCGAGATGAGCCAGACGGTGCTCAGCAGCCAGCTAGGCATCCTGATGGGCTATCTGGCGAAGCGGGTGCTAGGCCAGTACGACCTGTCGCTGCTCGGCAAAGAGGCTGTCACCACGGGGCAGCTATATTTTGTGGAGCCGAACATCAACGGCGTGGTGGCCGAGCTAGGGCTGGACCCCCACGATTTCCGCCTCTGGATCGCCCTGCACGAGACGACCCACGCCTACGAATTCGAGGCATACCCGTGGGTGAGAGAGTACTTCAACTCGCTGCTGGAGGAGTACTTCGACTATGTCAGCGACGACCTGGTGAAGTACGGCAGCGGCCTGGGCAGCCTGTCGGCCTTGATTGAGCGCACGCGCAGCAATATGAGCAGCGGCGACAGTTGGATCGAGTCGGTGATGAGTCCGGAGCAGCGCAATCTCTTCAACAGGTTGCAGGCGCTGATGTCTATCGTTGAGGGCTACAGCAACTTCATCATGAACTCGGTGGGCGAGAGATTGCTGCCGTCATACCAGACGATCAAAGAGCGGGTAGAGCAGCGGGCCGCCCGCCGGGGCACTGCCGAAAAGCTCTTCATCCGCATCACGGGCCTGGCCCTCAAGATGGAACAGTACCGCATGGGCGAGACGTTCATCAACGCGGTGGTAGCCGAGCGAGGCGTCGAGTTCGCCAATCAAGTGTGGGAAGGCCCCGACAAGCTGCCCACGCTGGAGGAGCTACGCAACCCGGACCAGTGGATGAGCCGGGTGGGTGCGGGTTCTGAAACGTGAAACGTGGAACATGATGGTACAATAAGCACCATCGCGGTTCACATAGTATCACGTAACTCTTACCGCATCACGTTTCAGGGCCACGTTTCAGAACCAGCACACTATGCAGCAACACCGTCCAGGAGCTAACCCTTACGCAGGGGTCACCACCGAGCAGGACCGGCGTGCGCGCCAGGCGAACCGCAGGCAGGTGCGCGGCGTGCGGGTGCGCTGGTTTACTAGCGGCGTGATGCTGGGCCTCATGTCGGGCGTACTGCTTGCTATAGTCGTGTCGACGGTGGTGGTCAGGCAGGCACCTCTGCCGGTCAGCGAAAGCCCCGGCCAGCCGGACGTGGCGGTATCCATCAGTGAAAGCTACCTGAACAGGGTAGCCGCCGAGCGCGTGGCGCGTTTCAGCACGGGTATAGACACGCTCACCCTCACGGCGTTGAGACTCGATTTGCAGCCCGGCCACCGCATGGACATCCAGCCCGCCTTCAACGTAGACCTCGGCTTCTTCGCCTTCGACACGACCGCCATTGTTGGCAACCAGTTAGCGGTGGAAAATGGCAAGCTGGTAATAAGGATGGTGGGCGACCCCCAACTGGGCAATATGGACATGCCGCTCGATGCCCTGCCGATGGACCTGGAAGGCACGGTGGCCTCAGCGGTGGACCGGATCAACAACGATCTGTTGATATCGGAGATCAACCAGTCGCTCATCGCAGGCTTTGGCGGCTCCGGCTTCACCATCTACGGCCTCAGCACCGAGAACAACCAGTTGACGGTGCGCCTCCGTGAGAAGTAATTTCCGGTCACGCCTGGGGGTTACTTCCTGTATGTCGCCGGGTTGGCAGGACTCCCCTCCCACTTTGTCATGCTGAGCGCAGCGAAGAATCCGTCCCTCAGCACCCAAATAGCCCCTTTTCTACACTATCTAAGCCCCCCTGTCATTGCAAAACCTTTGACTAAGCTCAGGATAAACTCCGTGCGAAATCTCGTCCTACAGCACACAGAGGGGACTCCTTCTTTGGGCGGGGTAACGCTGAGGAAAAGGGGAACACCTGTATAGGGGACGAGATTCTTCGCTGCGCTCAGAATGACAAGGTGGAACAGGATTCCTAGTGTGCCACAGAGTGCAAATACGCTCTAGAAGACATCCTCCGGCCAGTCCAGCATGAGGGCCTTCACCGTGTCGCCCGGTTCGACTCTGCTGACGGACTCTGGGATGATTAGCAGGGCGTTGGCGCGGGACATGGAGGTGAGAAGGTTCGAGCCTTGCCCTCCTGTAGGACGGCAGACGTATTCATCACCTTCGCGGGAGACTACGCCACGCACGTAATGCTCGCGGCCTGAGCCGTAGTCCATTGGTTCGAGCGCGCGGGCGGTGACGATGGGGCGTAGCAGGCGCGACTTGCCAAACATCTTCATTATGGCGGGTCTGCCGAATAGCTCCATCGTCACCATGCTCGATACAGGGTTGCCGGGCAGACCCAGCAGGGGCACCTCACGCTCGCCCAGCCTGCCGAAGAGCAGCGGCTTGCCCGGCCTGACGCGCACCCGCCACATCTGCACCCGGCCCATCGACAGCAGCACGTCTTTCACAAAGTCGTGGTCGCCCACCGACACCCCGGCCGAGGATATAATCAGGTCAGGCTCCATAGCTAGGGCCTCACGCAGCTTGGCCTCAAGGTGTTCGCGGCTATCGCGGGCCACCCCCAGGTTGAGGGGCACCGCGCCCCATGATTGTAGCTGGGCGGCGATAGCGTAGTTGTTGGTGTTGCGTATCTGGCCGGGGCCGGGCGTCTGGTCCACCTCGACAAGCTCGTCGCCCGTAGCCAGCACCGCCACCCTGGGCCTGCGATGCACCAGCACGCGCGCCTTGCCCACGGAGGCCAGCACCCCTATCTCAGCGGGACGGATGGTAATGCCGGGACTGAGCACGAGGTCGCCCTCCCGCATATCCTCCCCGGCCCTACGTATGCTGTCGCCCGGCTTGACGCTCCTGTAGAGCAGCACGTCCTCGCCTACTACCGAGGCCTGGGCGCGGGCGTCCTGTGGGAGAAGGCGGGTGTTGTCGAGGGCGCGACCTTCGCTGGTGTCCTCGAAGCGTATGACGGCGTCGGCACCTGGCGGCACGGGCGCGCCGGTCATGATGCGGTAGGCTGTGCCAGGCTCTACTCTCTCGCCCGGCTGTGGGGAGGCCCCGGCGGGCATGTGGCCGGTGACGCGCAGGGCGACGGGGTTGGCGTCACTCGCTCCTACCGTGTCTTCGGCGCGCACGGCGTACCCGTCCATCGAGGAATTGTCGAAGGGCGGGTTGTCCATGTCGCTGCGCACCTCTTCGGCCAGCACGGTGCCCAGCGCGTCCATAAGGGGTGCTTCTATGGGCGGCAGAGGGGAGAAGTATGATAGGATGTTCTCCAACGCCTCGCTGACACTCAAGCTGGTGAGAATAACCTGGCCGGGTGCTTCTTTCATAGAACGCCTCGTCTGTGAGTAGATTGAACAGCAGATTATAGCACGCCGCGAGGTTCCCCCGGCAAGCGGACGGTACTTAGCGTATGTGCCGGTTGGGGGCAAGCTCTGGCCTGGAATGTGCAAAGCTGCCTGGTATACTAGCGTTGGTGAGCAATGCGCATTTGAGGATTTGCCCCCGTCAATGAGCACTCAGACCACAGACCACGACCCCGCAAAGCAGGCCCACGTTTTGCGACAACTTAGCATAGCCGGGATCCTCCTTGTGGTGGGCTACATCTGGTTCTTCGTCTTGATGCAGTCAGCGGCCTTCTACTACGCGAATAGGCCCGACCCGGTGCAGATACGCTTGCACGCCGTTTTCGATCCAATCAGCAGGCTCTTTCCGCCGCAGTGGCTGAACCTCGACAGGGCGGACAAGTTCGCGCTGGTGCTCGTCCCGCCGTTCCTGGCGGTGATGCTCACCATCATAGGCACGCTCGTCTACACCTTGAGGCAGGTGGCGAAGCCAAACGTCTGGCGGCCTGAGTACGTCGGCCCGGCCCTCAGGAGAATATTCGGCTTCACGATTGCTATACTCCTGATACTGCTCTGCGTGCGGGGCCTCCTCACCACCGACATCTACTCATACGTCTGGTACTCGCGGGTGTGGGTGGAGCACGGAGCATCTCCCTACACGCACGTCCCCGCCGAGTTCGCGGCGCAAGATACGGCACGCTGGCTGGACTGGGTATTCTGGAGGGATGAGCCTGCGGTTTACGGGCCGGTATGGCTCTACGTGTCGGGGGCGCTCTACAAGCTGGGGGAGTTGGCGAATGGGCAGTTCGCCACACACCTCCTCTCCTTGAGAATACTGGCGGATGTCGCTCATCTGCTGAACGCGGCATTGGTGTGGAAGATAGCGGGGCTAATCGTTCAGAGGCGGGAGGCAGCACGCACCGACGCACCGAGGGCGGCACACAGGCCACGTATCTTCAGTGCAGGTAGACGGAGCAGGCTCGCTCAGGTCGGCCAGCGACTCCGCGGAACGAAGACGCCGGGGCCAATAGGAGACAGCGGACTGGGTTTCCGGTTTGGGGCGTTGCTGTTCTACATATGGAACCCGTTACTGCTGGTGGAGTTCGGAGGCAACGGCCATAACGACGCAGTGATGCTCACATTCGTGCTGCTGGCCTTCTGGCTGCACTTGCTGGGTAGGTGGCGGCTGGCCGCGCTGGCGCTGGGGCTGGCGACCCTGGTGAAGCTGGTGGCGATACTATTCCTACCCGGCTACCTCTGGCTGCTGCTGTGGGAGGGCTACCGGGCGGCCGGCGCTCAGGAGGGCGTCAGGCGTTACGCACAAGGGGTGTGGCGTGGGGTGCAGGCAATGGCTATTGTGGCTGTCGCCTGGGTGGTCCTCTACATACCCTTCTGGGAAGGCATGCAGACGCTGCAAGTCATGCTGTCAGGCCCCGCCAACAGGTGGTACTTGCACTCCCTGGGCGAACTGGTGGTACAGCACGGCCCCAGCTTCGCCGCTAACGTGGCCCCGTCCTTCGGCGTAACGGACATAGGGCCGGACTTCAGGGCGCAGGCGCGAACCTACATAGAAGCCAACCTGAAGGTGTGGATGATGTTCGTGGCGGCACTCATAGCCATCGCCGTCACGTGGAAGGCGCGCACGTTCGAGCGAGCGTTGGCAGCGTGGGGCTGGGTGGTGTTCGCGGGCATCATCGTGCAAGCGTGGTTCTGGCCGTGGTACGTGACCTGGCTCGTGGTGCCCGCCGCGCTGTCTTCATCCAGGCGGCTGCGCACGGCGACGCTTATATTCTGCGCGTCGTCGCTGCTCCACTACATCGAAGAGCAGGTGCTCCTGTTCCATTTCAGCATTTTCCGCGACCTCAGCGGCGCCCTCGTTATGGGCCCACCTCTAGTCTATCTGCTCTGTTCCTGGCTGCTGGAAGTGAGACGAAACAGGAGAGTGAATAGACAGGCGCGGCGCGAGGTAATCCGAGAACAGCCCGCTGTCGCTCATGCCGGGTAAGAGCCAAAGGACAACCGGACCTAATTTTGGTACCCAACACGGCTCTGCCAAATCTGGATGATTAGAACCAAGCCCCCTTTTGTCATTCTGAACACAGTGAAGAATCTCGTCCTACGCCGGGATGTTCCTTCGTTCTCATGGTACCCTGTGGCTGTAGGAAAGGTGAGGTTTGGCTGCTTGAGGACGAGATTCTTCACTGCGTTCAGAATGACAAATAACAAACAGCAAGCACTCACGAACCAGCCGCTGCCTGCAAAGATTGATAACCGTCCTGTATAATCTTAGCAGGCGCAACGGCGCGCTACGCGCCTCCCCATTTCTCGTACTCTTGCGCCCCCTTGCGATTTTGGATTTTAGATTTTAGATTTTGGATTAGCTCCGAGATAGGCTCGATCCAAAATCCAAAACCCAAAACCCAAAATCCAGAGCCTTTCGGAGGGCGTCCTTATGAAAGCAGTTATCATGGCAGGCGGCGAAGGGTCTCGCCTGCGGCCTCTCACGATCCGGCGGCCCAAGCCGATGGTGCCCGTTGTGGACCGCCCGGCCATCGTGCACATCATGGAACTGCTCAAGCGCTACGGCATCACCGAAGTAGTGATTACCCTGCAATACCTGGCGTCCACGATACAGGAGTACCTGGGCGACGGCTCAAGCATGGGCATGAAGGTCAGCTACACGGTCGAAGAAAGCCCCCTCGGCACCGCAGGCTCGGTGCGCCTGGGCGAGCCGCACCTCAACGAGACCTTCATGGTCATCTCCGGCGACGCGCTTACTGATTTCGACCTCGGGGCCGCGATTGCCTTCCACAAGCAGAAAAAGTCGGTCGCTTCCATCATCCTCAAGCGCATGCCCAACCCCCTCGAATATGGTGTGGTTATCATTGATGAGGACGGTCGGGTGCAGCAGTTCCAGGAGAAGCCCAGTTGGGGCGAAGTCTTCTCGGACACGGTAAACACCGGCATATACATCCTGGAGCCGCAGATTTTCAAGCATTACCCGGCGGGGCAGGCGTTCGACTTCAGCAGCCAGTTGTTTCCGCTAATGCTGGAAAAGGGCGAGCCTATCTTCGGCTACGTGGCCGACGGCTACTGGGGCGACATAGGTGCGATACCCGACTACATGCGCGCCTCCGCCGACTACCTGGAAGGGCAGTTGAACGTCCCGCGCATGGGCAAGGAGACCGCCCCCGGCTCGGACATCTGGGTCGAGCCGGAGGTGGAAATCGCCCGCGACGCCCGCATAACAGGCCCGGTCTACCTGGGCACCGGGGTCAAGATCAATTCGGGCGCGGTGATAAAAGGCCCGGCCGTGATACGCGACTTCACAATAGTGGACAACC
Source organism: Chloroflexia bacterium (assembly GCA_036386675.1). GTDB lineage: Bacteria > Chloroflexota > Chloroflexia > QHBQ01 > JADMIH01 > JADMIH01. Next base: position 10,319 of record DASVVE010000080.1, read on the forward strand.
GCGCCACGATAGACCGCTCTATCATCTGGCGCAACTGCTACATTGGGCAGCGGGCCGAGATACGTGGGGCCATCCTCCAGACGCAGGTGAACGTCAAGGCGCAGGCCATGATCTTCGAGGGGGCGGTGATTGGCGACGGCACCATCATCGGCAACGGCGCGGTGATACAGCCCAACGTAAGAATCTGGCCCTCCAAGGAGATAGAGAGCGGGGCCACCGTTACCTCTTCGATCATCTGGGGCGCGCAGGGCCGCCGTTCGCTATTCGGGCGCTGGGGCGTCACCGGCCTGGTGAACGTGGACCTCACGCCGGAGTTCGCGGCCAAGCTGGGTGCGGCGTATGGCGGGGTGCTGCCGAGAGGCTCCACCGTCACCGTGAACCGCGACAGCCACTACACCCCGCGCATGATAAAGCGGGCGCTGATCGCGGGGCTGCCCTCGGCGGGAGTACACGTGCTAGACATACGCAACGTGCCCATCCCGGTGGCGAGGCATTACACGCGGGCCGTGGGCGCGGCGGGCGGTGTGCACGTGCGGCTCTCGCCCTTCGACGCTCGCGTGGTGGACATCAAGTTTTTCGACAAGCGCGGCCTCGACCTGGACAAGGCGACCGAGCGCAAGATAGAGGGGCTGTTCTTCCGCGAGGACTTCCGCCGGGTGTACCTGGACGACGTGGGTCGTATCAACTACGCGCAGGACGTGGAGAACCGCTACGCCAGCGACTACATGCGCAACCTCAACGTGGAGGCGATTGCCAACAGTGGCGACGGCTACAACCGCATCGCCGTGGACTACGCCCACTCATCGTCAAGCCTGGTGCTGCCCAACCTGCTCGGCAGGCTGAACGCGGACGTGGTGGCTATCAACGCGGTGGTGCAGGAAGAGTCTCTCTACCGTACGCCGGAGCAATTCGAGCAGGGGGTGGAGCGCCTGGGAGCTATCACCGCCACGCTCAAGGCGGGGTTTGGAGTAAGGCTGGACACGGGTGGGGAGCGTATCTACTTCGTGGACGAAACGGGCAAAGAAGTGGACCGGATGCGGGCGCTGGCGGTGGTGGTCGAACTGGCATTGGCTCAGCACGCGTCGGAGCACGGCAAGGGTGGCATTGCGGTGGTGCCTGTGAACGCGCCCTCCATCATGGAGGAGATAGCGGCCCGGCACGGCGCTGAGATAGTGCGCACCCGGTTCAACGCTTACGCGCTCATGACGGCGGCGCTGAGGCAGGGCGTGGTGGTGGCGGGCGACTGGCAAGGCTCGTTCATCTTCCCCGGCTTCCAGCCCGCCGCCGACGGCCTGTTCACGATAGCCAAGGTGATTGAGCTGACGACATTGCAGAAGAGGCGCTTCACGGAGGCGTTGCGCAACTTACCGTCTTATGCCATGTACTCGACGCGGGTGCCCTGCCGCTGGGAGGACAAAGGCCGCGTGATGCGCATCCTCAACGAGCAGTACCGGGACAGCGCCAGCAGGCAGGTGGACGGTGTGAAAATCGACCTGGGGCATAGCGAGTGGGCGCTCATCCTTCCTGACGCCGACCGCCCCATCTTCCACGTAATAGCCGAGGCGGATAACGACAACCACGCCAGGCAGCTCGTGGACAAGTATGCGGGGTTGGTGAGGGGGCTTCAGTAGGTGCTAGACAGGCTACAGGCTGAATCCCGCGCGATATGGCACCTTCTGGCCCACGCAAAAAGGAGGCCGCTTAAGCCTCCTCTTTGCTCACTCACGTACTTACAGCTACTTTAGATCGGAAGCCCTGGCTACTAACAGGGCTAGCTCTTGCACATCGGCGTCCTGGGACAATGCCCCCGCGACCCTCTGCGCCAGCGAGAGCACCTGCCCGCCATCAAGCGTAGACTGGCCCGGCGCGCTGCGAAGCTGCTCTGCGAACTCTGCCACGGCTACCGCAAGCTGCAAATGCGGCTCGGCGTCATCCAGGCTGCCGCCGAATTCGCGGCGCTCGAACGGCTTGCTGATCTCGCGTACCTGCCCGTCCTTCGCGTCGGCATAGCGTACCTGCACGGTGAGGGCCACGCCATCCGCACCTGCTTGTGCCGGTTCTACTTCGTAGAGAGCCGTCACCGAATGCCCGGCGCCCACCTCACCCGCGTCTACAGTGTCGTTGCGGAAGTCCTGGTCGGCCACCGCGCGGTTCTCGTAGCCTATGAGCCGGTAGCGCGCCACCACGGCGGGGTTGAAGTCCACCTGGATCTTGGCGTCCCTGGCGATCACCTGGAGGGTTCCGGTGAGGTTCTCGACAAAGATGCGCTTCGCCTCGCCCAGGTTATCTACGTAGGCATAGTTGCCGTTGCCGTCGTCCGCAAGCTGCTCCATCAACTGGTCGTTGTAGTCGCCCATGCCGAAACCGATGGTGGAGAGGTCAACGCCCTGCGCCGTGTAGTCGCGTATCTGCTCGCGGATGCCATCAGGGCCGGTCTCGCCCACATTGGCGACCCCATCTGAGCAGAGGATGACGCGGTTGATGGCACCGGGCACAAAGTGCTTGCTCGCCAGGTCGTACCCGAGTCGCAGTCCCGCCTCGGCGTTGGTGGAACCTTCGTCCCCCAGCGAGTCGATGGCCCTGAGGATCGTGTCTTTGTTCGCAACCGTCGTGTGCTCCAGCAGCACCCGCGCCTCCGACCCGTAGACCACTATGCCTATCCGGTCGGCCTGATTAAGCTCATCAACCAGGAGACGCAAAGCCTGCTTCACCAGGGGCAAGCGATTAGGCTCCTGCATGGAGCCGCTCACGTCAATGACGAAGGTGACCACGGCGTCCTTGCGATTGCTGGCTTCGATACGCTGTCCCTGTATGCCCACGCGCACAACATGGTTGTTGCCCTGGCCGAAAGGAGACGGCGCGGAGTCCACGTAAATACCGAACGCCTCTGCCTGGGGAGGGGGATAGCTGTAGTCAAAATAATTCACGAACTCTTCTACCCTCACGGTGTCAGGGGGAGGAAGCACACCCGTGTTGATGTAGTTGCGGGCGGCGGTATATGAGCCGGTGTCCACATCCATAGCGAAGGTAGAGAGGTGGTCTTCGGAAGTGGGGATGAAGGGATTGGGTGGCAGAGCTTCCACCCTGGGTGCTACCGGGGAGTCGGTGCTCTCCTGACCGGCGACAGGTTCGGCCTGCCGGGCGTCGGGCTCCGAGAGTGCGTCATACAGGTTGGCTGCCCCGGCCGAGCCTGTAGTCGCGGTTGCCTGTGCTGCGCTTGCTGTTGTGCTGGTGGAGAGCGCTGAGTTGGCCTGTTGGGACCCCCCACACGCCGATAGCATAGTTGGGAGCAGTATCGCGGCCAGCAGTAGAAGATACTTTCCTTTAGCGTCCATTCCTTTCCTCCTTGTTTCGTAAGCCCGTTTGCACGATTCGACCGACGCGGTCGAGGCACAGGGATGACGCCAGGGAGTGGTATTTTGTTCCACAAGCTCCGGCCAACCGTCAGCGTATCGCCTTAGCGTAAGTTCTCCGTATTGGGTATATTAGTCGGGCCTCGAAGTATGCCAGTAGTGGGATCAGTCACATAAGGAGGGCAGCGATGGATGCTCGTCAGATGGACGACCAAACCTTACAACTAATGCAGCAGGCGGAGGAAGCATATTCGGCCCGCCGCTGGCCGGAAGCTGTGCGGTTGTATGCTCGTGTGCTCGATTCCACCCCCGACTTCGTGCCTGCCTATGTGCAACGCGGCCTCATCCTACGGGAGATGGGCGACACGTCTAGCGCAGCTCAAGACTTCGATAAAGCGCTCCAACTGGACCAGAGTTATGGCCCGGCTTACTATGGGCGCAGCTGGGTGCGCCACTCCCAGGGGGATTACCAGGGGGAGATCGAAGATGCAGAGGCTGCTATCCACCTCGATCCGGGGAATGCCGAAATGTACTTTATCCGGCTGGGAGCGGCTTATCATGGGCTGGAACAATACGATAAAGCCCTTGAGATATACACTAGAGCCATGAACGCCCATCCTGATGTGGAAGGCCCTATCTACAATCGCGGGCTATGCTATTACGACATGGAAGACTACCGGCGGGCGGTTGATGATTTCAACCGGGCGTTGGAACTCGATCCCGGCTGGCCCTGGGCGTTGCGCGCAAGAGGCATGGCATACGCTGCCCTGGGCAAGAGCGAGCAGGCTACTGTAGACCTGACCGAGGCCATTAAGAACGCGCCGGACGACCCGACATCATTTCTCTACCGGGGTCTCCTTTATAGCCGTCTTGGCTTTGACAAGTGGGCAAGAAACGACCTCAAGAGAGTCCTTGACCTGACGGACGACTCGGGCCTGAGGGAAGCCGCGGAAGAAGCGCTGGCCCAACTAGGAGGTGACCAGCAGGGAGGAGGGCTGGCCGGGTTTTTCAAGAAATTTCTGGGCTGATGCCTTTGAGGTCCAACCTGTATCCCACTTTATTGTGCTTATACAATGGGTTCGGAAGTTAATGGCGCTACTTCCCGATGCAGAAGTTGCGAAATATCTCGTCCAGCAGGTCCTCGCCCACCGTTTCGCCGGTGATTTCCCCCAAGGCGTTGAGGGCGCTGTGGAGGTCTACTGCCACAAAGGCGGCAGGTGAGCCAGCCACCGCTGAGTCGAGCGCCTCCACAACGTGGCCCTTGGCACGCTCCAGCGCATCCTTGTGCCGCACGCTGGTGACCATCGCCTCGTCACCCGCTCGTGTGGCCTTGCCGCTCAACACAAGGTCAGCCAGCTTCTTCTCCAATGCATCGGTGCCACCCGGTGTGGCTGCGGATGCGTTGACTACCTCCACCCCATCAAGCATTCGACTCAATTCGTGTTGATCGATTACCGGGGGCAGGTCGCTCTTGTTTATCACTGCCAAGCGCATGTTAGGGGCCATCGCTGCCACCTGGGCAATCAACGCGCGGTCGGCATTGTCGAGGGGTTGCGACCCATCGAAGACGAGCAGCGCCAGGTCGGTGGTAGAGAGGGCGCGGCGGGTGCGGTCCATACCGATGCGCTCTATGGGGTCGTCGGTGTCGGCTTCGTGGCGCAGTCCGGCGGTGTCGGTGAGCACCAGGGGCACGCCGCGCACGTTGGCGACCTCCTCCAGGGTGTCGCGGGTGGTGCCGGGGATGGGTGTGACGATAGCCCGCTCGGTGCGCAGCAGGGCGTTGAGCAGGCTCGACTTGCCTACGTTCGGCCTCCCCACGATGGCGGTCCTCACCCCCTGCCGCATAACTATCCCCGTGCTCGCACTGGCGATTAGCGAGTCCAGGTCGGCAAGCGCGTCGTCCAGTTCGGGGGTGACGTTGGCGGGCGGCACATCTTCTTCGGGGAAGTCGATGTTAGCCTCCAGGTGGGCCAGCGCGTGCAGCAATTTGGCGCGTATGCCCTTCACCCGAGCCGACACGCCACCCCCAAGCTGCTCTACCGCCAGGCGCAGACCCTCGCCGGTGCGCGCCTGCACCACATCCAGCACAGCTTCCGCCTGCGCCAGGTCCAGCCGCCCGTTGAGGAAAGCCCGCAAGGTGAACTCGCCCGGCTCGGCCATGCGCGCCCCTTCTCGGAGGCACAGCGAAAGGACGCTCTGTAAGGGCACGGTACCGCCGTGGCAGTCTATCTCCACTACGTCTTCACGCGTGTAAGAATGGGGCGCACGCATGAGCACCGCCAGCACTTCGTCCACCTTCGCGCCGCTCGCCGGGTTGCTGATGTGCCCGAAGGTCAGCCGGTGCGACTCCAGGTCAGTTGGCCGCAAGCTTCTGCCGGACGCAGGCATAAATATGCGCGACAGTATCTCCGCCGACGCCGGACCGCTGAGACGTATGGTGCCGATACCGCCCTCTCCCTGGGGCGTGGCTATGGCTGCGATAGTGTCCTGGTACATGGTTCTGAAACGTGAAACGTGAAACGTGATGCGGTTTGTGTTATTGGGTACGTGAATATGAGCTGGTTCTATTACGGGACCGTGTCGCCCTCTGTCATTCTGAACGCAGTGAAGAATCTCAGATGCTCCTCATACGCAGCCGCTGAACCTTCAGCACTATCGCCCGTATGTTAAGCACCATCCCCTACCCACCTTCTTCAGATTCTTCACTGCGTTCAGAATGACAAAGTCCACCCTTGGTCACTGCAAAAGTAACATGCGCGTATTCACGTACCCAGTATAGCAAGCCGCATCACGTTTCACGTTTCACGTTTCACGCTTCAGCCTACGCTCCACCGTCGCCCGGTCCGCGATGGCCGAGGTGCCGTGGCCTTCTATGGCGCAGGCGGCGGCGGCGTGGGCGAAGCGGGCGGCTTCCGTGGGGTGTCCGGTGTCCGCGTAGCGGACGAAGAAGGCTGCGGCGAATACATCCCCGGCTCCGGTGAGGTCCACTACACGTGCGGGCGCGGCGGGCGTTTCGGTCAGTGTGCCGCGGTCGTAGACGTACGCCGGTTGGACGCCCTGCGTGACGATTGTGATTTGCGCCAGGTTGGCATAGAAGGAAAGCAGCCTGGGGCTATAACCGAGGTCCTCTATGCTGAGCACGAGCACCGTGCTTTCCGGCAGTTGCAGGAGGGCGTGGGGCACGGGCACAGCCGAGTGTGTGACGCGGCCCTGCTCGTCCCAAGAGCGCATCCAGCCCTGGGGCGTGACCCCCAGCAGCCGTTCCGGTGAGAGTGCGCCCGCCAGGTCGGGGGGAAGTTCCTGCGCGATAGGGCCAAGGTGCACGATTGTGGCGGTCCGCCATTCCTCCGGCACATATTCGACGCTGAGTTGCCTCGCCTGCCCGCCGATTACCTGCACGCGGCGACCGGCCTCGTCATAGGTATTGCTGAAGGTGGTAGTGTTGGGTGAGCGCACCGTCCGCACCCACACGCCCGCTTCTCTCAGGGGAGCGAGTAGTCCCTCGTCCTCCGGCGCGCATGACGTGACCACCGCCGCCTGCACTCCCAGCTTCTGCGCGGCGAGCGCGGAGTAGGTGACGGTACCGCCCGCAGTGACGCTCATACCGTCCGGTAGCACGTCTTTAGCTACGTGGCCTATCACCAGGTAGTCGGGGCGCATGCGGAGATAATCGTCGCTCACAATCCTGCCTCGCGTTGCACTGTGAAGCCTGTAGCTCCAAAGAGCAAAAAGGGGCAGCAATTCGCTGCCCCTCTCACAAGTCCCACCTGCCTTACTTGGGCAGCACCACCACGCGGCGGTCCGGCTCCAGGCCCGAGGACTCAGTCGTCACGCTTGGGTGGTCGGCCAGCGTCATATGGATGATGCGGCGCTCAGCGGGGGACATCGCTTCCAGCGGGATGGCCTGGCCTCGCGTCTCCACCTGCTCGGCGGTGCGCCGGGCCAGGTTGATGAGCGAGTGCTTGCGGCGCAGCCTGTAGCCTTCCACGTCCACCGTGATGCGCGCCCAGTTGTCGGTCTGTCGGCTGAGGACGAGGTTCACCAGGAACTGTATCGCGTCCAGCGTCTCGCCGCGCCGCCCCACGAGCGTGTTCTGGTCGCGCTCGTTGAGGTCCACCACGTTGAGCACCACCGAGTCCTCGTCTTCGGCAAAGGCGGCGTCACCTTCCTCGGCGGGCATGCGGCGCACGAGACGACCCCTGATCTTCATACCGAGCAAGATGGTCTGCAACACCTCCGCTGCCAGGGGTGCGACGTTGGCCTTCGCGGCCTCCGCATCGCCCTCAGGCATAGCCTCCATCTGCAACGAGCTATCAATCTCGATTTCGCCGGGCACGTCAGGGTCGTACTGAGGCTCGGTCCGGTAGCGGCCGCCTTCAGGGCGGCCATACCCACGGTTCATGCCGCCGCCCATGCCCATACCGCCACGGTCAGGTCTGCCGCCCCGGTCCGCCGGGCCACGAGCCCCACTCCCAGTCAGGCGCTCCCTGCCCCCGTAGCCTGGACCCGGTGGGCGGTCGGGGCGTGGTGCCCGGTCCCTGTCCCTGTCGGGCACATCAGCTCGGTTGCCCGGTTCGGGACGCTCGACGGGCCTCTCGTCCAGGGGCCTGCGCCCCCTGGGTGATACTTCTTCCTGGGACGAAGCCCCCGGCAGGTCGGGAGCGGTCACCCGTACAAGTACCTCGTCTCCTCCGGGATCGGTCGCGAGCACCTCTACCTTTACCTGGTCTCGCGTGCGTCCCAGTTGCTCAAGGGCCAGTCTGACTGCTTCGTCAACGCTGCGCGCCTGTATATCAACCTGTCGCAAACTCTTGTCCTCCCTCTCGGTAAGTGCCGAGTGCTGAGTACCGAGTGCCGAGTAGCTAATCCTCACTCAGAACTCGGCACTCGGAACTCGGCACTCTGTTACCTCTTGTTCTTTCTCTTGCGTGGGAGCTGGGCCGGAGCTGATGCGCCGTTGCCGGATGTGCCCGACGTGGCGGCCCCCGCAATGTCCTCCTCAAGGTCCACGTCCGAAGCGTACTTGGCCGCGCCCCTGGGTGTTTCGTCGTTCTCAGCCTGGGCGCTGCCGTACACGCTGCCTCGGCCCTTCGACTTCTGTTCCCCCCCGGAGCCGTTCCCTATCGCGTCACGCCCGGTGTTCCCGCCGCGCAAGACCGAGGTGGTCCGCCTGGTGGGTTCGCCTCCATTGGCGCTGCTTCTGGCCGCTCCGTTGCCGGTGGGCCGGGTGGCCGCCCCTCTTGGGCTATCTTCTAGTGCGGTGGTGACCTCCGCTCCACGCGCACCCTGTGCCGCTTTCTGAGCTTCCTGCGCCTCCAGCGCCCTCTCCATCATCTTAGCCATCATGCCCTTCTTGACGGGGCGTGCCGGAGCGCCTCCCTCAGTTTCACTTCGGGGGCGGATGGGCTTGGGCGGCTCGATGGGCTTGCGGGGCAGCCAGCCGAGGCCGGGCAGGTCGGGCAGGGAGCCGAAGCCGGTAATGAAATACTGCTGCACCGCGCCGAAGATGCTGGAGAAGGCCCAGTAGATGACCGTGCCGGTCGGGAAGCCCCACGAGATGAAGATGATGTAGATCGGCATGAACTGCATCATGTTGTGCATCATGCGGGTCTGAGGGTCGAGCGGCTGGTTGGGGTCACGCACCGGCATAGCCATGCGGCTCTGGATGAACTGGAAGGCACCGGAAAGAATCGGCCAGATGTGAATAGGATCAGGTTCTGCCCTTGCGAGGTTGGGCACCCACAGGAAGGCCTGTCCGAAGTTGGCGGCTGTGTCTACCCAGCCGGGGTTCCAGAGGATGAGCCGCAGTTGTTCCAGGTGGGCGGCGGTGGCTTTGGTAATATCGGCTTCGCTGCCCGTGAAGGTGGGCAGCACGAAGGTGAGAGCGCTGTAGAGGCCGATGAAGATCGGGAGCTGTATGAGCATCGGGAAGCAGCTTGCCGCCGGGTTGATGCCATACTCGGCGTATATCTTCATCAGCTCTTCTTGCTGCTTCGCCCGGTCCTTGCCGTGCTTCTTCTGGACTTCCTTGATGAGCGGCTGAATCTGCTGCATGTTGCGCGATGATTTCAGCGCCTTCATAGTGAGCGGCACCGTCAGCAGCCTCATCAGCAGCGTAAAGATGATGATGGATATACCCGCGTTCGGCACCACCGAGTTGATCGCTACCAGGATATTTAGCAGCAGGTGCCAGAACGAGTTCCACAAAAAGCCGAATATTTCCAAGACGTTTCTCCGATTTGGAAATTGGAATTTCGAATTGCGAATTTAGTAGGAGTTCAACAAATTCGCAATTCGAAATTCCAATTTCCAAATTCCTACTTCACTGGGTCGAAGCCGCCGTCGTTCCAGGGGTTGCAGCGCATGATGCGCCAGGTAGCCATCGCGCCGCCCTTGATGACGCCGTATTTCTCAATCGCTTCGTAGCCGTAGTGCGAGCAGCTAGGATAAAAGCGGCAGGTGTTCGGCGGCAGCCCCAGGGAGATGGTGCGCTGGTAGAGGCGTATGAGCCACAAAAGGGGCTGTCTCGGCAGCTTCCCGAGCTTCGCGATGCTCATCTATGTGCCTATTTCCTCGTTTGCTGTGCGTCCGATGCGGGCAGTACGTCCGCAGGTTCGGCGTTATCTATAGGGTTGGGCGCGACGCCATCCTGTGAGGCTGCTTCGCCCGTGTTACCTATTATACGCGATTGTGCCCCAGTGGTTTCGGCGGGTGGCACGAGCAGTTTGCCTCTCAAGAGCAAATCGTCCAACTCCTTAGCCACCGCGTCCAGCTTCACATCGATGATGGGAGCGCGGGCGATCAATACCAGGTCCATGCCGGGTTTGATGCGTGGCAGCCTTGCCCTGAGAGCCTCACGGAGCAATCGCCGTGCCCTGTTGCGCTCGACCGCTCCCCCCACCTTCTTGCCTGCTATGAAGCCACAGCGCACTATGTCCTGGCCGTTGATAGCGGCGTTCAGCACCATGAGCCTGCTCGACCAGGTGCGCCCCTCCCGCCTCACTCTCTCGAACTGCCCGCTGCGCTTGAGTGTCTCCATACAAGTGCCGAGTGCCTAGTAACGAGTACCGAGTGACTCTATATGCAATCACTCGGTACTCGTTACTAGGCACTCAGAACTACTTTACGCCTTTAGGCTGGTCGCTGATTGTCAGCCGCCAGCGGCCCTTGGCGCGACGAGAGGCGATTACGCGGCGGCCGCTCTTGGTGCGCATGCGGGCAAGAAAGCCGTGTTCGCGCTTGCGCGGGATGCGCTTGGGTTGGTATGTACGCTTGACCATCCTGTCTTGATTCTCCTATTTTTGAACTGCCGCTGTAAGACGGCACAATACACCAGTATAAAATGTACTTCGCCATTATACGTGATGCTCATAGGCGTGTCAAACAAAGTAGCCCCTGCTACAAGGCTGTGTCAAAGCAGAAATGTACCACTTGCGGCGACCCTACGCCCCGCTGTCATCCTGAACGCAGTGAAGGATCTCAGATGTTACTCCTACAGCTAAGTTGCACCTTCAGTACCGCAGTTCAGGACGTTCAACATCATCCCTAGTCACCTTCTTGAGATCCTTCACTGCGTTCTGGATGCCGGGGGGAGTTTGGGTGCTGCTGTCCTACTTTGACACAGAAGAGTAGGACCGCTTCTCGGCTCTCTTTTTGCTCCCGTTGGTCTGCCACGGCCTTTGGTGAGGAGTCTATTGGGTAGTCTATAATGTTGCTGTTGGAAGAACGCACACTTCCCCATCGCATCTTCCACGTTACGTCCCCCGCTGGACACAAAAGGAGCATGCACTATGTCCGAGCAACTTATGAGCGACTTGCCCGCGCCGCCCTTCCCGGAGGGGCTTGACTGGATGCACACGGGCGGCAAGGCGCTGCGGCTAGAGGATCTGCGCGGCAAGCTGGTGCTGCTCGATTTTATGACCTACGGGTGAATCAACTGCGTGCACATACTGTCTGCCGTGCGCAGGCTGGAGGAAGAGTACGCGGACGTGCTGGTGGCTATAGGCGTGCACTCCGGCAAGTTCATCGCGGAGCGCGTCACCGACAACATCCGCACCGCCACCCGGCGACTACACATCCACCACCCCGTGGTGAACGATCGGCATTTCCGCACCTGGCGAGCCTATAACGTGTCGGCCTGGCCCACTGTCGTGCTGGTCAGCCCCGACGGCAAGATTATCGGCATGCACGCGGGCGAGTTCAGCTTCGAGGACTTCGACAGGGTTATTTACGCGCTTGAGCAGGTGTACGACCAGGCCGGGATGCTCGACCGCACTCCTCTCAACTTCCCCCTCGACCCGGAGCCTGCAAGCACTTCGCCCCTACGCTTCCCCGGCAAGGTACTGGCGGACCCCGCAGGTAGTCGCCTGTTCGTAGCGGATACGGGCAACAATCGCGTGCTTGTGGCGCGGGTTACAGGTGACGGCGGGGCCAGGGTTATGCAGACCATCGGCAGCGGCGAGGCGGCAATGCGGGATGGTAATTTCCCCGAAGCCGCTTTGTACGCTCCCGAAGGCATGGCCCTCCACGGCAACACCCTCTACATCGCCGACACCGAAAATCACTCGATACGCGCGGCGCACCTGTACACAGGCACCCTTGAGACGGTGGCGGGCACGGGCGAGCAGGCTTACACGCGTAGTGGCGGCGTGGGCACGTCCGCCGCGCTCAACTCGCCGTGGGACCTGCTGGTGCGGGACAATTGGCTGTACATAGCTATGGCAGGCACTCATCAGCTATGGCGCATGGACCTGCAAAGCGGCGAGGTACGTCCCTTCGTGGGCAGCGGGCGCGAGAACATTGACGACGGGCCGAACCCCCGCGCCACCCTGGCCCAGCCGAGTGGCCTCACCACGGACGGGCAGCGTCTCTACTTCGCCGACAGCGAGTCGAGCGCCCTCCGCGCCTCCGACTTCGACCCTAGCGGGCATACGCAGACGCTGCTGGGCGAGGGCCTGTTCGAGTTCGGTGACAAAGACGGTAAGAGCCTATCCGTGCGCCTGCAACACAACCTCGGCGTGAGCTACTACAACGGCAAGATTTACATTGCCGACAGCTACAACAACAAGGTCAAGACGTACGACCTGGCGACCAAGGAGTGCCACACCAGCCTCGGTTCTGGGAACAAGGTCGAATTGTACGAGCCGGGCGGGCTCAGCGTCTGGGCGGGTGAGGGAGAGACTAGGTTGTACATAGCCGACACCAACAACCATAGGGTGTTGCAGTCTGCCATTGACGAGTTAGGCGCGCTTTTGCCTCCTTTACCAATGGGGATCAGCTTCGCACCTGAGGCGGCTCTATTGCCAGGTGACAAAGACTTCGTGACGTAGCATCAAGTTGCGGTCAATGTGGGACGGTGCGTAACGGTTCGGCCTGCACGTATTCCCATGTCATTCGAGCATCTCGTGGTTGAAGGATACGTGTTAGACCCTGCGAACACTCTGGAGATAACCGAGAGGGAAAGACATAGGGGCGGCTTTGATGCCGCCCCTATGTCTGTGTTACAAGCTCTTTCGAGACTACGCCTCAAGTTTTATGTCAAGGGGTCGAGCAGCCTGGATAGAAGGTGTTAGCTACTATCTTGGCGGTCTGTCCCCTGGTCACGTTCTCCCCTGGCCGGAAGTAGGGGCTGCCCTGTGCGTCGCACGGCTCTCCTGCTCCGCCGCACGCGTAGCCTGAGATAACTCCCTTGTTGGCTAATCTGTTGATCCACTCAAAGAACGGGCTGCTGGAGGGCACGTCGCTGAACTTCTGCGTGCCGGGTTCGTCGTTGAATTGAGCGCTCTGACTCACTATCTTCGACAACTGTCCCCTGGTCGTGTTCTGCCCAGGGCGGAAGTAGGGGCGGTTGCCTGTTCCACAAGGCTCAGTCGGGACGGTATCGCAGGGGTACCCACCTATGTAGCCCCTGGAAGCAAGCTGCTGGATAGGGTCGTAGAAGGTGCTGCCGGGTGCCACGTCCTCGAACAGCTGGTCGCCCGTTGGCCCGCTGAGGTTGGCAGCGAGCGCCACCATCTTGGAGATCTGCCCGCGAGTGACGTTCACGCCGGGGCGGAAGTATTTATCGTTACTGGAGTTGCAAGGCTCGCCATGTCCGCCGCACGCATATCCGCTGATGATATCGCGGCACGCCAGGCATTGCACGAAACTGTAGAAGGTAGAACCAGCGCCAGCCGCGGGGATGTCGGCGAACTGCATGTTACAAACCGTCGGCGTTTCGGTGGCTGCGGGGGCCTGGACCACAACCGACATACTCAGGCTCCCATAGCTGAGCGCGAAGGTGCGCCCATTGCCGAGGTTTGCTCCGTTGATCTCTCCGAACGCACCGGCGTAGGAGGCATATTGCAGCACCTCAAACGCCATGCCGTCGGCGGGCATGAAGCCGTTGGCGAGACTGAGGTTGATCTTGCCCGCCAGGTTCGCCACGCCGGTCACAATGAGCGCGTCGTGCTGGGTGCCTGCCGCCGGGCCGCCTATTTCGATGTTCAGCGCGCCCGCGCTCATCTGCGTGTAGTTGCCGTTCACCGTGAGGCTGCCCGGTGAAGCGCCAGGGGCAACCACGCCCGCGTTGGAAACGTTCGCGAAGACAGTACCCACGCCCACGAGATTGCCACCGGCGAGGTTGAACGCCCCACCGGCTGCTATGTTGCCCCCGTTGAGCCTGGTTGTACCGGCGGTCTGGGTATAGCCCGAAGCGAACTCCAATCTGCCGGTCTGAGACTCGACCGTGCCGCTGTTGGTGAAGTTGATGCCCGCCGCGAAGAGGGCAGTACCCGCACCGGCAGACTTGCGCAGGGTGCCCGCATTGGTGAACGTCGAGGCCGCGCCCGAAGCTTGCATGCTACCATCAGCCTTCAGGTCGAGGATGCCCGTAGCGGTGTTATTGAGCGTTGCACTATCGGCTACACCGAAGAAGGTGCCCGCCATGTTGAGCGTGCCTTTGTTGGTGAGAGTGCGGCCGCGCAGCATCTTGCTGGAGTTTCCACTTACATTCAGGGTCGCGCCCATGCCGATTTCGGTGACACCCGCACCGAGCATCTCCCCACCTGTCCAGGCGAGCCTACCGTTGATCGTGAGCGTGCCCGTGTCCTGGACCGTACCGGCGACCAATTCCATATTCTGAACGCTCAGCACTCCCTGAAGCGACAGGTTTGCACCCGCCACCCTCAGGCCTCCGTCGCCCGTGACGGTGTTCTCGCCCTCGAAGCTGTGCGCCCCTCCCGCGAATTCCAGTACGGCGCTTGCCGCTGCCGGGCTACCGATTTTCAGTGCTGAATCGATCCAAGTGGCACCGGCACCGCCCGCACCCCCGAACCTCAACGTGCCGCCGGCTACATCCACCGTGCCTTTGTCGTTCTCGAACTTGATGGCGGAGGCGATGGTTGTAATGCCCGTGCTGACGGACTTGCGGAAGGTGCCTGTATTGCGGAAGGTGCCTTGCCCGGTGGAGGCAATAGCGGCATTATTCTGCGCATCGAACAGGCCGCTGTTGTTTATGGCGGCACCGGCTTCCAGGTTGATAGCCCCGGTGCCCAGCCAGGTGGCTACACCCTGGTTGTTGAGAGTACGGGCGCTCAGGGCCTTGCTGTTGCTGCCACTCACATTCAGGGAGGCCCCGTTGGAGATGTTAGTTGCCCCCGCGCCGGTCATCTGCCCGCCGCTCCAGTTGAGCACGCCACTCACGGCCAGGGTACCGGCACCGTCAATCTCGCCGCTTGCCAGTTCCAGGTTCTGTGCGGCAAGGGTGCCCTGCAACTGTAGCAAAGCCCCGTTCACCCTGGTAATGCCGTCGCCCACGACAGTATTGTTGCCCTGGAAGTTGTACGTCCCACTCGCAAACTCAAGCACTGCGTTCGACACTTGCGGGCTGGAAGCTGTCGAGGTACTACCGACCCGTATGTTGGAATTCATAAAGTTGGGATCGTCAAACCTGATCTCCGGGTTGGAGACCTCAGAGGAAGCAGGAACACCGCTCGCACCACCAAACCTCAACGTGCCGCCGGCTACATCCACCGTGCCACCGTTGTTCTCGAACTTGACGTTGGAATGGATGGTTGTAATGCCCGTGTTCGCTGACTTGCGGAAGGTGCCGGTGTTGCGGAAAGCCGCGGGGGCGGGGGCTGACAGGGTCGCGTTGTTCTGGACGTCAAAGAGGCCGCTGTTGTTGATGCTTGCGCCCGCCTCCAGGTTGATAGCGCCCGTGCCCAGCCAGGTGGCCGTGCCTGCGTTGTTGAGGGTGCGGGCGTTGAGGGTCTTGGCTGCCGCGCCGCTTATGGAAAGAGTCGAGCCTTGCACAAGCTCGGTCTTGCCCGCTTCCGACATCGTGCCGCCGGTCCACGTGAGGGTGTCACTTATGGCGAGGGTAGCCGGGCCGCTCAAGGTGCCGGAGGCCAGTTCTAACCGGCGTGCCGCCACCCGCTCGGTGGCAGCGCCACCTACAACCAGTGTGCCTCCGCTCACCCGGACCGAGCCGCTACCGGCAAAGGTGGTGCCGTTGCTGAGAGTGTGAGCACCCTGGCTGAAATCGAGTTTGACCCCGGCCGCGATGTCGAATGCGCCTTTACTCGTCCCACCCTGCAGGTGGAGATCGCCGCTCTGCACCTGGACAGTACCACCCTGGTTGTCGATGATTGGGTTGGTGACGACCAGGTTCTGGAGGGTAAGTACCACACCCGGGGGCACCTGGAAGTTCGTGTCAACGAGCACGGTGCCGGTCGCCGGGCCTTTTACAGTCCAACCACCGGCGGCGGAACCGCCAGTGTAACCTCCCGTGATGGTAATCACGTTGCTGGGTGGAGTAGCGCCCCGGCCCGCCGCACGCACGTAATTGCCCACCGCCACGCGGATCTCATCGCCAGGACTCGCCGCGTTGATCGCCTCCTGGATGTAGCGGTAGGGAGTGCTGTTGGCGCAGGGGGAACCTGTGGTGGTGCCGTCGTCATCCACGCAGTGGACGGTGACTGCCTCAGGGTTTGACACCGGTGAAGCTGAGGTCGCGGCCCCGGCCGAGGCCCAGGATACCGACACCAGGAACATCGATAACAGCAGTGCTGAAATCGAGCGGAATGCCTGCCTCTTACACTTACCAAGATTAGTGACCATGTCTAAACCTCCTGTGCTACGTGTGCTTTGATTGAGAGACTGCCGTTTGTGTGCATCCCAGCGGAGTATCATTTGCCCTCAAGGTTGCCGGTGGGGACCATAGTGACAAAGAGGTCTATCAGCGTTCCCCAGTCGCTGAATTCCTGGGCGTCTCCCCTGGTGACGTGTTGCACTCTGCCACGCCACTCAGGACCGCCCCCGGTGTCTTGCTCGGCCCACACGCGCACCAGGAACAACTGAGAGGGGCTGCGCTGTTCCCCTGTGTCATTGCCCTGCGTTCCACGCTGCGTCCTATCACGCTGTTTTCCGGACCGGTGTAACAGGTTCGTCATCGCTACCTCACATTTGGATAAGACACCAGGCTTTGCAGAGCAGGCCGGGGTCGCCGGAGTAACTAACTACCTACATTAGAGCAGAGGATGGGATATAATGGCTCGCACAAGAGGTCGCACAAACCTGCACAAAAATGTGCACAACGGTTTCCCGTGCCTCGCGGCGTCTTGCGCGCTGCCGGGGTCTGGAGAGGTGGGAACGCCCCACTGCCCGGCAGTGAAAGCCCGTACCCCGGCTTCAGTGCAGGGCCACATGGCATGTCAGGGGCGAGACTGGGACAGGCCGGTCCGCAGCCGAAGCAACGGGGGCTTTTGATGGGAGAGACGACATTCGGCCAGTGGCTCAAGGAGCGACGTAAGGCGCTGGACCTCACCCAGGAAGAGCTGGCGGAGCGCGTGGGCTGCTCTATCTGGATGGTCCAGAAGATCGAGACGGGGGGCCGCAGGCCGTCCCGCCAGGTCGTTAGCTTGCTTGCCGAGGCGCTACGAGTCCCAACTGACAAGCGGCAGGCCTTCATGAGCCTGGCGAGGGAAGGCAGCCTCGATGAGGAGCAGATAACCGCTCCCGAAAGGCGCGCAGAACCTCCGCACGACAGAGGTCCTGCGCAGCAAACGCAACCGGTAGAACAATCCGCACAGCCTCGTACCTCAACGAACCTCACTCTCGCCCCGACGCCGTTGATAGGCCGCGGAGAGGACCTGGCTGCAATTCGCCTCCGCCTGCTGCGAGAGAGTGTGCGCTTGCTTACCATCGTCGGGTCTCCCGGTATCGGCAAGACACGCCTGGCGGTGGAGATTGCCCACGACATGCTGCCCGACTTCGCTGACGGCGTATTCTTTGTGCCCCTGGCGCCTATCAGCGACCCTGCGCTTGTAAGCTCCACGATTGCGCATACGCTCGACCTGAAGGAGGCACCGGGACTGAGCGTTGAGGCTACCCTGGTGGAACACCTGCGCGACAAAAAGATGCTCTTGCTGCTGGACAATTTCGAGCAGGTGGTAGGTGCCGCCGGTGCGGTTGCCCATCTGCTCGCCAATTGTGCAAGCTTGAAAGTGCTGGTGACGAGCCGGGAGCCGTTGCACCTGAGGGGCGAGCAGCAATTTGCCTTGCAGCCGCTGGGTCTGCCCGGTCCGGGGGAGCTTCCACCCATTGAAGCGCTCACCACCTACCCGGCCATCGAGCTATTCGTAGAGCGCGCCCAGGAAGTATCACCCTTCGAGCTTACTCACCACAATGCCAGGCCCGTGGCAGAGATCTGCGCGCACCTGGATGGGCTGCCGCTGGCGATTGAGTTGCTCGCGGCCAGGGTCAAATTACTCTCACCACAGGCCCTGCTTGCCCGGCTCACCGGGTCGGCCACCGCTGGCTCGAAGGGCACGCATGGCCCGGACGGCAGAGACCAGGGGTCCTTGCTGCTGGCGGCGAGGGGTGCCACAGACCTACCGGCCCGCCACCAGACGCTACGCAACGCTATCACCTGGAGCTATGACCTGCTCAAAGATGGAGAGCGGAAGCTCTTTACGCGGTTGGGTGTGTTCGTCGGAGGGTTCAGCATGGCGGCGGTGGATGCCGTGTGCAACGCGGAAGGCGACCTGGGATTGGACACCCTGGAAGCCGTGGAATCGCTGCTCGACAAGAGTCTGCTCAAGCTGGGTAGCGCAGGACGTGACACAGAGGCTCATGAGGTCGCCCGCGAAGAACCCCGCTTCTACATGCTGGAGACGATTCGCGAGTACGCTAGCGAACGCCTGCTGGAAAGTGGCGAGGCCGGCAAGGTGCGCCGCTGGCATGCCGAGTATTACCTGGCGATGACGGAGGCAGCCGAGAGCGAGTTGAGGGGTAGCAGCCAACAGGAGTGGCTCGCACGCCTCGAGGACGAACACGAGAACCTGCGGGCGGTGCTCGAGTGGTCGCTGGCTAGCGGCGAAGAAGCGCTTGGCGTCAAGCTGGCGGGTGCCATCTGGCGGTTCTGGTGGATGAGGGGCTACATCACCGAGGGACGACGGTGGCTGGATATGGCCCTTATAAAGGTACCGGAGCGCACCGCAGACCGTGCGCGGGCCGCCTATGGTGCTTCTATTCTGGCAAAGGTGCAGGGAGACAACGCCACGACCGTAAGGTTGGAAGAAGAGAGTCTCGACATATACCGGGAGTTAGGTGCCGGACGTGGAGTGGCACAGGTGCTCCTGGGCAGAGGCCTGCGCCAGCGTGCCGGTGGAGACCTGGCGGCCGCCGAAGCGAGTTTCAAGGAGAGCCTGGAGCTTTCGAGAGACTCGGGTGATACCTGGGGGATCGCCGGAGCGCTGACCAACCTCGGATTCGTCTTCTTTGGCAGAGATAACGAGGTAGCGCGCGCCTATTTGGAAGAAGGTCTGGATGCCATGCGGCGGACGGGCGACCGCAACAACGTGGCCCTGATACTGAACAACCTGGGGGTGATCGCCTTGCATAGAGGCGATCTTGATGAGGCGCGCAGGCTATGGGAAGAGAACCTGCGCGTGTATCGCGAGATGGGCAACAAAGAGAACCAGGCGCTTACGCTTTCCAACCTGGCCCTCGTGGCGCGAGATGAAGGTCGGGTCCTCGAAGCTAACGAGTTGAACTCACAGAGCCTCGACACTTACTTCCAACTGGGACACACCGATTTCGTGGCACCGGGCCTGGAGACCGCTGCAAGTATAGCCGCTGTGGCACGCCAGCCGGAGCGGGCTGCCAGGTTGTATGGGGCAGCCGACGCTCTGTACGAGACTACGGGACAGGCAAGGCAACCGTACAGGCGGGACGATTACGAGCGGATGATGGTCCTGATACGGGAATCGCTGGCCGAGGAGGCGATTGCCAAAGCCACACAAGAAGGACGCGCGATGTCACTGGCTGAAGCTATTGCGTATGCACGCGACCGTGAAAGCGATAGCCCGTAATCACGGCAGGGTTAGCCCGTGCGTCATACTAGCTATTTATAGTTGTAACTAATTGCGGCGGCAATGGACGGAGTTCTAACACTTCCCTCAATGCCGTATTGAAGAAGCGACTGTACTGTGCTATACTCGCCGTGCCTGCTCCCGTGTGTAGTAGATAAACTATTGCTCTGTAGCCGGCGTAGTGAGTGTCCCCTATCTCTGACGTCACTTCTTCATAACAGTGGGAGAGAGCTTACCCAGGCTACGTAACTGCGTGTCCGTGCATTTCCTACATCCGGAGACCGCCACCCCTGGAAGATAAAGCAACAATCGACAGTACGCCGGATCGCGACCTGGGTCTGTTGAGCCCTGTAGCTCCTACAGTGCGCCCCGCCGGTGCTGTGCGCCGGATCAGTTGGCGCTGGGGCGATCTCGGCTCGGCCTTGCTTTATATGTCTCCCGCGCTGCTCGTCTTTGCGGCGTTTACCTTTATCCCCTTCTTTCGCTCCATCTGGTTGAGCTTTTTTGTCACCGACCAGACCGGCGCGCCCTCTCGCTTCAACGACGTGAAGTACTACGCTCGCATTCTGAACCTGGACGGCAGCGGGCGTGACGAGTACCTGAACAGCATCCTGACTACCGTTAAGTTCACCGCGATGGTGGTACCGACGGGTATAGCCGTGGCTGTCGGTTTGGCGGTGCTGGCTACGGCCAACGTGCGGGGCATGAGCGTCTTCAGGACTATCTTCACCAGCACCGTCGCTATATCGGTCGCCAGCGCGAGCGTTATCTGGGCGCTCATCTACAATCCGAGCCTCAAGATGACTGCCTGGGTGGTGGACCTGCTTGACCTGAAGACGCAAGGGGTGCTACTTGACCCCGCAACCGCCCTGCCCGCCGTGGCTTTTATGACCATCTGGACGAGCCTGGGCTTCAACTTTATTATCACGCTGGCAGGATTGCAGGCCATACCGCAAGACCTGTACGACAGCAGCCGCATAGATGGCGCTAACGGCTTGCAGTTGTTCCGCTTTATTACGCTCCCTCTCCTCACCCCTACTCTGCTTTTCCTATTGATTATCTCGACCATAGCTGCCTTCCAGGCCTTTACGCAGTTCAACGTGCTCATCGCCAATGAAGGGCCTGACGAATCAACTAACGTGATGGTCTATGCCCTGTTCCACGCCTTCTTCAAAGACAACCGCTATGGCTTCGCATCGGCCCTGGCCGTTGTGCTGTTTGTGGTGCTGTTAGTGCTCAGTGTCATTCAGTTCAGGCTGCTAGATAGGAGGGTACATTACCAGTGAGCACGGTTACACAGACCCTCAAAAAGGGCCGTAACGACTCGCCTTCCCTGGCAGGGTTACTCAAGCGCGCCGGCCTGTATTTCTTACTGGTGCTGGCCGCGCTGGTCTTGCTGTTCCCGCTGCTTTTCTCCCTCTCCCTGGCGCTCCAGGGGCCGACCATCTCCCCCGATCTACTGCCCAACTTCGCTAACCTCGACTGGGGTGTCTTCGGCGCTACTTTCGCGCAAGAGCCGAACTTTGGTCGCTGGATACTCAATTCGTTCGTGGTATCCCTGGTTGTGACGGTAGGGCAGCTTATCACCTGCTCCCTGGCGGCATACGCCCTGTCCACGCTGTCCTTCCCCGGCAAGAACTTCTTTTTCTTCGTCTTCCTCGCCACGCTGATGATCCCGTGGGAGGCCACGATCGTTCCAAACTACCTGACCGTCGTGGGTCTCAACTGGAAAGACACCTACCAGGGCTTGATCGCGCCTTTCCTGGCGAGCGGCTTCGGCATCTTCTTGCTGCGCCAGTACTTCATGACCATCCCCCGCGAGCTTTTTGAGGCTGCGGTGCTGGATGGCTGCGGGCGGACCCGCTACCTGTGGTCCATACTGTTACCCCTGTCACGTCCGGCGCTGGGTACGCTGGCCGTCTACGCGTTCTTGAATACGTACAACCAGTACTACTGGCCCCTGCTCGTGACCGACAGCCCCGAGTGGCGCACGACCCAGGTGGGCATCACGGCCTTCAAGTCAAGTGAAGTGGCCCTTTTCAACCTGCAAATGGCGGGTACGCTCATCGTCATGCTGCCCACTTTGATACTGCTCGTGGTCGGGCAGCGGCAGTTGGTGCGCGGCCTCACGGCGGGGGCGCTGAAAGGTTAGAAGTCATACAACGACCAAGAGAGGAGGGAAGCGGGCAGGATTAGACTTGGGCAGCATGGAGCCTTGCCCGGCTCTAAGAACGAACGTCTAGCAAGTTAGTCTCAAAAGGGGGAAGGAAATGGCAATGACGCGAAATTTCCGGCAGAAAATCTCCTTAACTTTCATACTGGTACTACTGACGAGCATGTTAGCGGCTTGCGGTGGCCCGGCGGCTACTCCCACCAGCGTGAGCACCGCCACCACAGCCCCGGCAGCCGATACAGCCACGACGGCACCGGCTGTCGAGACACCAACTACCGTAGCCATGTCGGACACGCCTACAACCGCGGCTGTGGCGGCAACGGCCACCACTGCGGGTGCCTCAACGACGGTGACGGCTACTACCGCGCCCGCACCCACCGCCACACCCTATCCCACCGTGCCGGCGGCGGCCGGGGCTACCAGGCTGACGTTCTGGTTCGGGCTGACTGGCTTCAACGGTGGCGTCACCCAGGAAGTGGTGAACAGGTTCAACACCAGCCAGACCGAGTATTACGTAGAGGCCATCCAGCAGCCTAACTACGACGACACGATCAACAAGCTGAGTACCAGCTTCGCGGGAGGCGCGCTGCCGAACATCGTGCAGATTTATGACATCGGCACCCAGAGGATGATAGACAGCAAGCGCATCGTGCCGGTGCAGGACTTCCTGGACAAAGAAGACTCGGACATCGCGGCTGACCTGGAGCCGGCAGTCGCCAGCTACTACACCGTGAATGGCAAGCTCTACTCTATGCCGTTCAATAGCTCCGCGCCTGTCATGTACTACGACAAAAACGCCTTCAGAGAGGTTGGCCTGGACCCGGAAAAGCCACCTACAACCTACGATGAAGTCTTCGCGGCCGCGCAGAAACTGGTCAAGAAAGATGCGAGCGGCAAGATCATCCGCAGCGGTGTTGACTTCACCCTGTACGGCTGGATACTGGAACAGCAAATGGCGATCCAGACGGTCGAATACGCCCTGCCGGGTAACGGACGCGGCGCGGAACGGGCGACCGAGTTAAACTTCAACAGCGAAGCGGGCCAGAACTGGCTCAACTTCCTCAAGAAGCTACAGGATGAGGGCGTTGGCCGCAGCCTGGGACGGCATAGCGGCACTACCAACGGCACCACGCTGGGGGCAAATTTCTCCAGGGGTGATGCAGCCATCGCTTTCGAGAGTATCGCGACCCTGCGTAACTGGAGCAGGCAGGCAGAGGCCGCGGGTGGCAAGGTCGATGTCGGTGTGGCGTTCCTGCCCAAGCCCACCGGGGCAAAAGGCGGGGTCATTATCGGTGGTGCGTCTCTGTGGATCACCGACCAGGGTACCCCTGAGCAGCAGCAAGGGGCCTGGGAGTTCGTGAAGTTCACGGCCCAACCTGAAACCCAGGCGTTCTTCGCTTCCAGCACGGGCTACTATCCGACACGTATGGCCGCCTACGAGTTGCAAGAGATGAAAGATGCGCTCGTGCAGTTCCCACAGTTCCAGGTAGCAGTGGACGAACTGCGCTCTACGGAGCCAAGCCCGGCCACCCAGGGCGCGGTCTTTGGCACCTTCGCGGGTGCGCGTGTGCTGGTGGAAGGCGCGATGGAGCAGTTCATGCTCGGTGAGGCCCCTACCGCAAAAGATGCCCTGGACGATGCCGTGGACGAAGCAAACGAAAAGCTTGAGGAATACACATCCACGTTGACACCGTAAACTCGGTCTACAACGCTATCTGAATATACCCCGCTTGCCGGACTGGGCAATAATTTGCCGGCGGGCGGGGTATATTTAACATGAGAGGCTATGCAGTTACTATCGTACCGCGAACGTGCGGATGCTATGCACCGGATGTCGAGCGAAGGAGTCGATATCCTGGTCGTCGGCGGCGGAATCACGGGTGCCGGTGTGGCTCTCGACGCGGCGGCCCGAGGCTACCGCGTGGGCCTGGTAGAGAAGTCCGACTTCGCCAGCGGCACGAGCAGCAAATCAACCAAGCTGGTCCACGGCGGCATACGCTACCTGGCTCAATTCGATTTTGCCCTCGTAAGAGAGTCGCTGATAGAGCGCGGGTTGCTGATGAGGAATGCGCCATTCCTGGTGCAGCCGGTTGGCTTTCTGCTGCCTCTGTACGCCGGTGCACAGCGGCCCATGGGCATGCCCATACGGCCCCCGTTCGGAGTGGGAATGGGCCTGTTGCTGCGTGCGGGCCTTCTCGCGTACGATTTGATGTCAGGAAGGCTGGGTATAAAGCGGCACCGCCACATTAACAAAAGTACCGCCGCACGTCTGTTCCCATGCCTCGACACGGATAACCTAGAGGATGCTTTCATCTACTACGACGCACAGACCGACGACTCGAGGCTGACCGCCACCGTAATCAGGACGGCGGCCCAACATGGCGCGCTGGTCGCTAACCACACCGAGGTGAAAGGTTTCCAACAAGAGGGCGGCAGGATCACGGCTGCCTTAGTGGTAGATGAGGTAAGCGGACGTAGCTTCAGCATACGCGCGGGCACGGTCATAAACGCCGGTGGGGCCTTTGCCGGGCGGATTGAAGCGATGGCCGGACCCTCAACGATAAGGATCAAGCCTGCCAAGGGCGTGCATATCACCGTAGATAGACAGGCGTTGAAACTGGGCAGGGGCGCTATTGTGCTCCCGGAGACGGATGATGGGCGTCTACTCTTCCTGGTGCCGTGGGGGGCGCACGTCACTATAGGTACAACCGATACGGAAGGCGGCGACATCGACCGGCCACGAGCCGACAAGGATGACATAGCTTACCTGCTGCGCCACGTGAACCGCTATATGCGCTGCAACCTGCAAGAGAGCGATATCATCAGCGCGTGGGCAGGCTATAGGTCGCTGGTCACCTCACGTAGGAGCTTGCAAGCGTCGTCCCGGTTGTCCCGCACACATGCGGTACTTGACGGACCCGGCGGCATGGTAACCGTTGTCGGAGGCAAGCTTACGACCTACCGGCGCATGGCCCAGGACACGATAGACCATATAGCCAGGCAGCAAGGCATGCCTATCGCACATGCAACGACGCGTCTACCCCTTTCAGGCTCAGAAGATTGGCCCAGCGCATATGAGAAGTTGAAAGCAGCAGCCGCCGAGTTTCGTCTTAAGCCCGATACCGTACGACGCTTAGCCTTGTACGGCTCAAGCAGCGCGGTTATTCTGGACCTTATAAGAGCAACGCCGAATCTTGCCGCCCGCATCGCACCAGGCTTGCCCTATATAATGGCCGAGGTGACCTATGCTTGCCGCTATGAGATGGCCCTGGATCTGTCTGATCTGCTGGAGAGACGGCTACGCATTAGCCTGGAAGACCGCTCGCACGGCGTGCAAGTAGCTCCCAAAGTGGCCGCGCTAATGGCGGAGGAACTTGGTTGGGACGAAGCGGAAACCAGACGCCATGTGAATTGCTACCGCAGCGTCGTGGCCGAGGGCTTCCAGTATAGAGTTCCGGTCAGCGAGACTGAAAGTGTGAAGACGTATGGGCACTAGCACCAATCCTTCAAACCAGTACATCCTGGCGCTGGACCAGGGCACTACCAGTTCGCGCGCCATCATCTTCGATCACGCCGGGCGTGTGGTAGGCCAGTGCAGCCGCGAGTTCCGGCAGATATACCCGCAGCCGGGATGGGTAGAGCACGACCCTGAAGAGATTTGGGCTAGCCAGTTCGCAGTCGCTCGCAAGGTGCTGCGCGATAGCAATGTCGCGGCGGGCGAGATAGCCGCCATCGGAGTAGCCAACCAGAGGGAGACAACCCTCGTCTGGGACCGCGACACAGGGAGGCCCATCTACAATGCTATCGTGTGGCAGGACCGTAGGACTGCCCAGCTTTGCGACAGTCTCAAGGAAAGAGGCTGGAGCAGCAAAATACAGGCGAAGACCGGCCTCGTAATCGACCCCTACTTCAGCGGCACCAAGCTGAAGTGGATACTGGACAATGTACCCGGCGCTGCTCAAAAGGCTGCAAGTGGCAAGCTCATGTTTGGGACGGTGGATACATTCCTGATCTGGCGAATGAGCGGAGGAAGCCTCTACGTTACGGATTACTCGAACGCCAGCCGTACCATGCTCTTCAACATACACGACCTGCGCTGGGATGACGAGGTCCTTGCTGAACTGGATATCCCAGCCTCTATATTGCCTGAGGTATATCCCAGCAGCCAGTTGTATGGCTACGCAGTCGAGGGCTTCCTGGGTGCCAAAATCCCGGTTGCCGGTGCGGCAGGCGACCAGCAGGCGGCCACCTTCGGACAGGCCTGTTATTCACCCGGCATGGCGAAAAACACGTACGGCACCGGCTGCTTCATGCTGATGAACACCGGGCGAGTAGCTGTATCGAGCAAGCATAATTTGCTTACCACCATCGGCTGGGGCCTTGGAGGAGAGACTACTTATTGCCTGGAGGGTTCGGTCTTCAGCGCCGGTGCGGCAGTACAGTACCTGCGAGACAGCTTGCGAATAATAGATAATGAGGCTCAGACCGAAGAACTGGCTCTATCTGTGGAGAGTAGCGGTGGTGTCTATTTCGTACCCGCTTTTGTCGGTATGGGAGCGCCCTACTGGGACGCCTACGCTCGTGGGGCGATCCTGGGGCTGACCAGGGGCAGCGGGCGCGCTGAGATAGCACGGGCCGCTCTGGAGTCGGTGGCCTACCAGACTCGCGACGTGCTTGAGGCCATGATTGCCGATAGCGGGGAGGTCCTCACCGAGTTACGTGTAGATGGCGGGATGGTAGTAAATAACTTCCTGATGCAGTTCCAGGCCGATATCCTGGGGGTGCGGGTTGTGCGGTCGGCAGTGGGTGAAACTACAGCCCTGGGCGCTGCCTACCTGGCGGGACTTGCGGTCGGTTACTGGCAGAGTGAGGAAGATATAGCTCAGAACTGGTCGGCCTCTGTCGTGTACGAACCCCAGATGGATTACGCTTCACGCGAGGAACGCTACCACAACTGGCAGAGGGCCGTGGAACGATCTCTGCGCTGGGAGCAACCTTGATCTTGCGGTTCTGGCTGTTGGAAACTGCTTGTAGGATAACCTTCGCATAACCAGCACCAGAAGCAGGGGGAGCTATCAAATGCAACATCTACTGATCGACAACGTTCGGGTGTGGGATGGCACGGGCGCGGCTACGCAAACGGGACAAGCGGTAGAGGTACGAGATGGGCGCATCACCTGGGCCGGTCCTGCGTCTGACTGGCCGGGACGCCGCGTTACAGTCTCGGTGATAGATGGGCGCGCGCGTACCCTGCTGCCCGGCTTGATAGACTGCCACGTCCATTACACCAGCCCCGGTGGGCCCGAGTGGATTGAGCGCTTCACCGACCCTCCCGCCGAAGTCACCCTGCGAGCTATTGACCTGGCCGGGGCGAGTCTGCGCAGCGGAGTAACCACCGCCCGCGACGTTGGCGCGCCCGACGACCTGAACGTCAAGCTAGCGCGTGCCGCCGCAATTGGGGCATTCCCTTCCCCACATATACACGCCGCTGGCACCTGGATAGCCCACGAGGGGACGTACGTGTCCTTCGCACGCCACTTCGGCAACGCAGGCGAGCTACGGGAAGCCATCAGCGTTGAAATCGAGGCAGGGGTCGATCTCATCAAGGTGGCCCTAGCCCCCTGGAACGAGGGCAAGCGACCTGAAGGCGCGCCCGCGGTGCCCTTCGACGCCGACCTGCTGGCTGTGGCGGTGGAGGCGGCGCACGCTGCGGGGCTGAGCATCGCCTGCCACGCGAACGACCCTGAGAGTTGCAAGTTGGCGGCGAGGTCCGGGGTCGATTCGCTGGAGCATGGGATGATGCTCGAGGACGACGACCTAGCTGCCATGTCGCGCAACGGCACGGTACTGGTACCCACGCTGTCGGTGTGGGACGCCTGGATGTTCTACAGCCGGGAGGTAGGCTGGCCCCCGGCTCGGCAGATACGTGCCGAGGCTCTGCGGGAAAGCTCGCGGGCGGCGGTGTCCGGGGCGGCAAAAGCAGGTGTGCCCGTCGCGCTGGGCACCGACGCGGGCGGCGGCTCGGTGCGGCATGGTCGCGTGGCCCGTGAAGTGGAGCTAATGATAGAGTGCGGCCTCAGCCCCCATGCGGCTTTGCAGGCGGGTACAAGCGTGGCCGCTCGACTGCTTGGCCTGTCGGACCGGGGCAGCATAGCGGTGGGGCAGGTGGCCGATATGGTGCTGTTTGACGCCAACCCCCTCGAGGACCCGGCGGTGTTGCGGCTCGTGGCCGCTGTGTTCCAAGCTGGCAGGCGGGTTGCTTAAGAGCCTGTAACATCTCACCCTTGGGGTTCTGCATGGACAATTCCTTCAACGGCCTGGGCATGCACCTGGGAAATCTCGCCAGGCTATCAAACGCGCAAACACGCTCTATCAGCGCCGAGAACTTTACCGGAGGAAAAGGCCAGGGCGGCCGGGCCACCGAAGGCACTGGTGCCATGCCCGCTCGCGATCTGGGCGTGGGTTGGAAGGTGTCGCCCAGCATCAAGATAGCGCCTCAATCGGTAGCGGCCCTCGCGGACATACAGGGTTCCGGTGGCATACAGCACATCTGGATTACCACCCACAAAAGCCAGTGGCGGCAACTCATCCTCCGGTGCTACTGGGATGGGGACGAGCGGCCCGCGGTGGAGGTGCCCCTGGGCGACTTCTTCTGCAACGGCTGGTGCGAGTACAGCCACGTCAGTTCGCTGCCCATTGCAGTCAACCCACATGGTGGCTTCAACAGCTATTGGGAGATGCCCTTTCGCCGGAATGCAAGAATAACGGTCGAAAGCCTCTCCGGTGACGAAATCACCCTCTACTACCAGATCGACTACACCCTGACCGAAGTGCCGGACGACCTGGCATATTTCCACGCCCAGTGGCGGCGCAGCAACCCGCTGCCATATGGGGAAGTGCACACCATCCTCGACGGCATTGAAGGTAGCGGCCACTATGTCGGCTCGTATCTTGCCTGGGGCGTGAACAACTCCGGCTGGTGGGGCGAGGGCGAGATCAAGTTCTACCTCGACGGTGATGATGAATACCCCACGATTTGCGGCACCGGGACGGAAGACTACTTTGGAGGAGCCTGGAACTTTGAGGTGCCGGGGCAGGGCTATACCACGTTCACGACGCCCTTCCTCGGCCTGAACCAGGTACTGCGTCCCGACGGCCTCTACCGCAGCCAGCAGCGATTCGGCATGTATCGCTGGCACGTCATGGACCCGGTCCGCTTCCAATCAGATATACGTGTGACAATCCAGGCGCTCGGCTGGCGTTCGGAGGGGCGTTACCTGCCGTTGCGGGACGATATCGCCTCGACTGCCTTCTGGTATCAGAAGCAGACCTCATCGACAAGACCAACACTACCGGGAGCCGACCAGCTAGAAGTGATTTAGCGTAGCAGCTAATTGAGGCGGTGAAATGATATAATGCCTCTCCATGCATCTGCGCACCACGCGTCCAGGAGGCAGTATTGAGCGTCTTTACCACGGCTGAAATCGAATATATGGGCAATCAGCGGTTGTGCAGGTTGGCTACCGTAGGCAGTAACGGACAGCCTCACGTGGTGCCCGTACGCTTCAGGTACAATGCCGACCTGGACGTTATAGAGCTTGGCGGGAGCAACCTCGGCAAGAGCAAGAAGTTCCGCGACGTGCTCGCCAACCCGCTCGTCGCCCTGGTGGTGGACGACCTCACGCCGCCTCCCGTAAAGCCTAGAGGCATAGAGGTGCGCGGGCGAGCGGAAGCCATACTCACAGGCGGCGACCTCATACGGCCCGGTGCCGACCCTGAGTACATTCGCGTCACGCCCACCTTTATCGCAGCCTGGGGCCTCGACGGCGATCCCTACAAGCCTGCCGGTCGCAAGGCCGCAGACGTATCGCCGGGGCAGGGGCAGCTTTCGGAAGGGGCCTCCTAGTATGAGGGCCGTCCGGCTGGTCGAGGTTCGCGGCCCTCTGCAAGCGCAAGACATCCCCGTACCCACAATCGCTGACGGTGAAGTGCTTATCCGCGTTCGGGCCGCAGGCATCTGCCACTCCGACGTGCATTACCGCGCCGGGACTTCGCCTGTGCAGCCGTTGCCCAGGACGCTCGGGCACGAGGTCGCGGGCGTGGTGGAGCAGGTGGGCGAGCGCGTTACGGCGGTCAATGCAGGCGACCGCGTGTGCGTGCACTACGTACTGAGTTGCGGCCAGTGCCGGTATTGCAGCGCGGGGCACGAGCAGTTCTGCGTGCGCTATAAGATGGTGGGCCGCCACGCAGACGGCGGCTATGCCGAATACATCGCGGTGCCGGAGCGCAACGCCGTTCCCCTGCCCGACGAAGTGCCCTTCGAGCACGGGGCCGTTTTGATGTGCTCCTCCGCCACTTCGTTCCACGCCCTACGCAAGTCGAGGCTCCGCGCGGGTGAAACGGTGGCCGTCTTTGGCGTCGGTGGGCTTGGTATCTCCGCCGTGCAGCTTGCTTTCGCCTTTGGTGCCTTGGACGTGTACGCCGTAGACATCAACCCGGACAAGCTAAGCCTGGCCGAGAAATATGGCGCAACGCCCGTGAACGCGGCCTCAACCGACCCGGCGGCCGAAATCCGGAGGCTAACCGGGGGCAGGGGTGTGGATGTCGCCTTAGAACTCATCGGCCTTCCACGGACTATGCAACAGGCGGTGCAGTCCCTGGCATTCCTGGGGCGGGCGGTAGTAGCCGGCATCAGCAAAGAGCCGCTTGAGGTCGATACTTACAGCGACCTGCTTGGCAAGGAAGCCGAAGTCATAGGCACGAACGACCACCTGCTGAGCGAGTTGCCACTGTTGCTGGAGCTGGCGAGGCGCGGCAAGCTCGACCTGTCGGAGGCAGTCACGCGCACCGTGCCCCTGGCCGCCGGGGCTATCAACCAGGTGATGGATAACCTGGAGCACTTTCGCAGCGACGTTCGCACCGTGATAGTGCCCTGAGCAGGTTGCGCGAACAGCCTGGACCGCAAAATGCACTATTATATGTCAGTACGCCTGGTGCCGTGGGAGATTGCCCGGCACCCGACCATTCCCGGAGGTAGGTACGCATGTGTTACGACGATAAGGCCCGCCCACCTATGCCGCCCACGGCGGCAGGCCAGGCGCGGACAGAGGATCTGGTACTGACTGCCGCCGACGGCAACAGCTTTGCCGCCTTTCTAGCCGAACCCTCTAACCCTAACGGCGCGCAAATCGTCATCTACCCCGATGTTCGTGGCCTGCACGGCTTCTACAAGGATCTCGCTCTACGCTTCGCAGAGACAGGGGTGCGGGTGCTGGCTATCGACTATTTCGGGCGCACCGCCGGGCTGACCGCTCGCGACGACTCGTTCGAGTTCATGCCCCACGTCCAGCAACTGACCGTACCCACTTTCTTCCAGGACGCACAGGCAGCGCTCGATTACCTCCGGCAGGGGGAGGGTGACGGCCAGGCCACCTTCGTGGTTGGCTTTTGCATGGGCGGCAGCCTGGTCCTGTTGAGCGCCACGCAGGACTTCAACCTGGCTGGAGGCATAGCCTTTTACGCGGGTATGACGCGTGACTTCGGCGGCTATGGCACTGCCCTCCAACATGCAGAGAAGGTGAAATACCCGGTGCTCGGCCTCTTTGGAGGTGCCGACGTGGGCATCCCGGTTGCGCAGGTGGAGGAACTCGACGCACGGCTCGACGAGAGCAGGACGCCTCACGAGATCGTGGTCTACCCCGAAGCGCCCCACAGCTTCTTCGACCGCAAGGCTACCGACTACGCGGAGGACTCAGCGGATGCCTGGCGTCGTATGCTGTTGTTCATCGAAACATTCGGCCAGCCGCGAGGTTGAGCATAGGAGACGCAAGTGCCCTCAGACACCGACAACATGCTGCACGACCTTCTCGAGGAGCTGGCCGGGTACGTCACGAATATGTACGTGCCCGCCTATGAGGAGAGGATGCGGTTCCTCTTCCCGCAGATACGGGCGCTTGGGCAGAACAGCGAGCTAGTCCAGCAGATGGCGGAGAGCGCCGAGGAGTACATGGAGCACGCGGTGAGCTTTTACCAGCGCCGCACCGAGCTTGGCGTAAGCACCGTGGAGGACGAGGCGGACCGCGACCCGGAGCTACTGGAGCTTGCTCGGGCCAAGATGGAGGCTACCCGCCGCTGGAGCCAGCTCTGGCAGCAGTACCTCGAAGCCCACCCCACCGACAAGTGGTAGCTGCTTAGACCGTGGCAGACCGCCGGGCAAATTGGTGCAACGCCGAGTGGTGGGAGGAGCGGATTCGCGCCGCTATCACCACCGAAGACCCGGCCCTCTGCAACCTGCGCATCACCCTGGCCCATCACGAACTCTCTATGTCGCTGCGGGACTTGCTGGGCGAGAATACGGGTGCCAACTTCCACACCTGGGCGGTATGGGGTTCCAAGAAAGCGGGCAAGACAATCCGGCAGGAGGACATACCGGCCCTGCGCCAATACGCGCTCCTGCTGGGTGGCACGCTGGGTGCGCTGGGAGCCGCGCTCCTGGGCAGAGGCAGCGGTCGGTCTTCACGGCTGGTTGCGGCTGGTCTTGGCGCGGGCTTGGGTGGTTGGGCCTCGTACGCAATGGTTGACAAGTCGCTCGATACGGCCACTCGCAACATACTCGGCGGCAACATGACCGTGCTGGAAGATATCGGAGACGTGACGGCGCGTTTCGTGTGCGCCTTCTACGGTGCGTCCGGCCCAGACTTACGGCAGCTGGACGATTTCCTATCCACATTGCGGCCTGGGCCAACGGAGGCAGGCGGGCAGGACCTGCTCAGTGAGGTGTTCACCCACTACTACCTGGCATGGCACCAACGCGACCTGAACGCCAAGCACGAGCACATGCTGTATGCCAACCTGAAGGCCATCCTGCACGAGCACATCCGCTTGCAGCCCTACATTGCCGGGGCTATGCCGCTGCCGCTCCGTGGCTGGATAACCTCCCGCCTCCTCAACTACCAGGTGGGCATGCAGACCCTCCGCGTGGACGAGGACATCCTGCCCTGGCACGACCCCACCGCGCCCACGACGTTGCAACACCTGGAAAACCCCGACCTGGTGAGCTTCCTCAGCGGCCCGCAGGGTTGGGACCGTACTCCCGACAGCTATGTGGGCAGCCAAGCCGCCGACTGGGCCGAAATCCGGGACCGGATGAACTACATCTGCGACCTGTTTCGCTCTCGCCACTTCGATACCGGCCTCTTCGCACAACCATATGCCGAGCAGCAACGCGCCGAGATAGAAGCGGGCAGAGTACCTGCGGGGCCACTCTAGCGGGCCGCGCCATTCGTGGGGGCGGCTTTGAAGTGGTGACCCACCAGGTCGTGCGCCTCGTTGCCGCCATGCTCGCACGGGTCGATATGCACCGTGACCACCGATAGCTTGGGCTGGGCGTGTAGCAGGGCGTGGCGTACTTCCTCCCCGATGCGGTGGCTTTCCCGCGTGGGTAGGTCCTCGTCAACCGATATGTGCAGGTCGGCATGTAACTTGTGGCCCAACCAGCGCACCCTCACCTCGTGCACGCTGTCCTCCACCACACCGGGCACCACCTGGGCCGTTTCCCGTATGTCTCGCACCAGTTGCGGATCGACCGCGTCCATCATCCGGTGCCACATCGTGACGGCAGTGTCCTTCAGTATGAAGAGGATCGCCACCGTAATCAGCAGGCCGACGATAGGGTCTGCAATGGGGAAGCCGAGCCAGACCCCGATCACGCCTAGCATGACAGCCAGCGAAGTTAGCCCGTCCACGCGAGCGTGCTGCCCGTCCGCCACCAGGGCCGCGCTGCCGATCTCGTTGCCCACCCGAATCCTGAAGGCGGCCACAGCCTCATTGCCGACGAAGCCCACGATTGAAGCTACCGCCACCCAAATCAGGTTGTTCGGCGCGCTGGGGTTCAGCAGCTTCTGCACCGACTCGTAAGCCGCGACCACTGCACTGAGGGCTATCATCAGCACGACCACCACGCCCGCGAGGTCCTCGGCGCGGCCGTAACCGTAAGTATATCGCTCGTTGGGGGGCCGCCTGCCCAGCGAGAAGGCTATCCATAGGGGCACGGCGGTCAGCGCGTCGGAGGCGTTGTGTATCGTGTCGGCCAGCAGGGCGATGCTGCCGCTTATCAGCACCACAAAGACCTGGAATATAGCCGTGGCTCCAAGCCCCAGCAGCGACACCTTGAGCGCCCAGATGCCCCGCGCGCTAGTCTCCATAGCCGTGTCGACGTTGGCTTCGGCGTGGCTGTGCCCGTGCCCGAACGGCAGCAGCGCCAGCAGGAAAGCGAGCGGCCCTTCCTTGCGGCTGTGGTCATGGTCGTGGTGGTCGTCATGGGCGTGGTCGTGGCCGTCGTGGCTGTGGTCGTGTCCCGTATCGTCGGGGGCGTGTGCGGGGTGTGGTGCGTTGTGGTCGCTCTCTGTTGTGTGGTTATGCTCGCCGTGCAAGGCTAGGACCTCCTGCTTACCAATGTCCTGTTCGGGTCTATGCAACATTCTTGCAGAAGATGTGCCTGATGGCAAGTAGTTAGCATGATGCTCTCGGGTCAAATTTCCGGCTGGGTTCTCTATGGTAGAATGTGTTCAAGATGTGTCAGAGACGAGTTTCTATCAGGAATGGTGTATGAAACAGCTTACGAGAATAACCCTGGACCCGAACGTAATGGGCGGGAAACCCTGTATCCGGGGAATGCGCATCACCGTTGGTACCATTGTCGGCCTGTTGGCAGCAGATCACTCCCAGGAGGCTATACTGGAGGCATATCCCTACCTGGAAGCCGCTGACATCAAGGAAGCGCTAGCCTACGTAGCGGTGGCGGACAGAGGAGGAGGCGGCTTTGCAGGCAGGTGCTTTGATAACTGTCGATGAAAGCACCTCAAGGGTCAGGCTTCTACCTTTCGCCTAGTGAGCTTCTATCCAGTAGTACGAACCCCTGCGAAACCACACCCGTTTGTGGGCTCTATTATGCCTAATGAGGAGACAATGCTATGTCGGTAGAGAGTACTCGCGAGACGATGATGCGGTATTTCAATTCGGAGCACGGCGACACAAGTATGATGGCAGACGACGTTGAATTTACGATCATGGACACAGGTCAGCAGGAGGTCGGGCCTGAGGGTGTAATGCAAATGCTTAACTATTTCTACCATGTAGCATTTGAAGCCACAGCCGAGACCAAGAACCTCATCATCGCTGACGGTCAGGCGGCCCTGGAGGCTTACTTCACAGGCAAGCACATCGGGGAGTTCGCCGGCATACCCGCGACCGGCCGGGATGTGCGCGTGCCCCTTTGCGTCGTGTACGACCTGGAGAACGACCTCATCAAAAGGGGCCGAATATACCTGTCATCGGGTGCCATGCTGTTGCAGCTTGGAGTGATCAATCCTTCGTAACTGGATGGTCAATCAAGGCCGCCTGCCCAACTTCATCTCCTCCAGTAACGCCTCTGGGGAAGGCTGGCTGCCTGTGTCTATACCGGGCCTTACGGGGCGTTCTCTCTTCCAGGTCAGCCACCCTCCCTTTCCTGCCGCGGGTTGGCTTAAGAGGTCGTTCAAGGCTATCCCCGTGATGACACCTGTTACCAGGCCGTGGAGAGCGCCTGTCAGGGGGCTATCTTGAATATCATCAGGTATCCAGACAAAGATGCCAAAAGCTATGGCCGATGCTGCCACATTGGCTAGTACCCACCACCTGGGACGCATGACCAATCTCTCTAGCACAAGGCTCTGCAACATGCCCAGCACCAGCCCGGCGAGCGCACCCATAGTCGCGTATATGAGGACCCATGCACCTGCTACCAGTAAGAAGCTCCCTTCCAGGCTTATTCCGACTGCGATATCCGTCAGGGCTACAAGTAGCATGATGCGGGCAACGCGTCCTGCGACGGTCGCCAGCACCCACTCAGCCATGATCCTCCAGCCGAGATAAGATGCCAGTACAAGCCCTTGCCCCACTCCGACTAGAGCGCCTATGCCGGTCCCGGTGAGCAGATAGTTGAGCCACTTCAGCGTACCTTCACGCGGGACATAGCCTTCAATGAAAGCGCCGACAGTATCTCCCGCGGCCATAGTTAGCACGCAGGTAATTAGCCAGGCCATGAAGAGGCCAAACCCTGGGCCTTTGCGATGTGCTTCAAGATAGGGATCGCGCTCGAACATAGGTCTGGCCTCGACTGGTGCTTCGAGATGCTACCAATGCCGTTGTTCCAAGTACACATTACCAAGGGTTTGCTTGGTTCACATTACAGCGAGATCAGTAATAGGAACGGCAGCACGATAATAGAAACGATCACACGAAAGCCCGCATATATATTAAGGTCGGGTGTTTACAGGAGAGTAGGAAATGAAAAGGCTATTATTAGTCGTTGGCGTTGCGCTAGCGCTGGTGGCAGTTATCGCGTTGGTCTATCTGCTACGCCTGACAGCACCTGTAGAAGTTTCGAATACGCCTCCCCTCGCGGCCACGCTGGTTGTACCCACCCGTACTGTTGTCGCCGGGGAAACCGAACCGGCACCCACCAGGAACGCGGCCCAAGCAGCCGCAACCCCAACAGGCACAACAGTGCAGGCGGTAGCTACCAGCCCTACCAGCCCCACTCCGCCAGCAGCGGCCAGGGTCTACCGCATCGATCCTGACTTGTCACAGGCAAGCTACAGGGTAGGCGAGACCTTTTTCGACCAGCGGGGCTTCGTCATAGCGGTGGGTACTACCAATGCCGTGGCCGGGGACATCCTGGTCGATCCGGCCAATCTACCCGCCTCGCAGGTGGGGGAGATCGTTGTCGATATCAGCCAGCTACGCACCGACGAGCCTATGCGCGATAGCGCCATTCGCCGCCGGTGGCTGGAATCTGCAACATACCCACTCGCCAGGTTCAACAACGCCAAAATTATCGACATTCCCGCCACTGCTACCGAGGGCCAGCCGTTCAAGTTCCAGATATCAGGCGATATGACGGTGCGTGAGGTCACCAAACCGGTCACCTGGGAGGCGGAAACCACGCTCGATGGCTACACGCTACGGGGCACCGCTACAACCAAGCTAAAGATGAGCGACTTTGGAATAGAACCGCCCAGCCTGATGAGCCTACAGGTGGAAGACGATGTAGAGCTTACGCTCGAGTTCGTGGCTAACGCGGTACAAGAATAGATACGGCAAGGACGAAGGTTTACCTGACTTCAGCCTGCGTACCTGTTCGCCGCCGAGTTGTGGCCGCACAGGCACCAATCAGCGAGTGGTCGCACGGCACTTCCTTTTAGCTCAATTCCACCATAAGGACCCCAGACGGACCAATCTCCTACCGCAGACCTATTGACGCTCCCCTGACCCTCCCTTTATGATATTAGCCGCCGGGCCGAACGTTGAGGGTTATCGAGACTGTAAATCCCCTCCCTCAGCCAATGACTCGTCCGGCACAATCTACACAGAAAGAGAGCAAGACAGTGACCCGCCGCTTGTCCATTACCAAACCAAGCGCATATCGACAGCTAGATAGCCAAGCCGGTATAACGGAAGGTTGGAGCATGCCCGCGTTCGATAAGTCGAATACAAGCAGCATGCCCCGGAGGACTTAGCAGGCACGTACGCCATTTTGCACGCATAGAATGCGATTGAAAGGGTGTGGGGCTGCGGTCCCGCACCCTTTCCGTTTGTATGTCGGCCAGTTTCGGTCTCATGAGCCGCAGGTTGGCGGTTCAATTCTGCCCACATCCACCTGGAATGCTATTAGCAAAGGCGCAAGATTTGCTTCCATAAGAAACACGACGTGGGGGCGTAGCTCAACGGCAGAGCAGCAAAAACCCGTCAGCCAATATTCGCCTCAAGGGCCGCAGGGTGATGGTTATCGTTAGGGACGAGCAGGTTGTGGGTTCAAGTCCCACCGTAGCCACCACTGAGGACGATGGACGGTAGCAGCGTTCATCGCAGTCGTAACAACTATCGTCCATCGTCCAACAAAGGAGTTTACCTGGTGAAGAAGAAGGAGAAGACACAGTTAGCGCAGGCCATGGCGGCACAGCGTAAGGCCCAGGAGGAGCGGCAGGCGAGGAAGGATAAGCCTGAGAGGACCGTGACCCTGGTCGGCTGGAAGCAGTACGCCATCGCCAACGAAGAGGGCTACTACGACCTTCGTACGGAGGACACGGGCGAGGTGCCGGTGCGCCTCTTCCTCACACCCAAGCTGCTGGCCGAGGCCGAGGACATCCTGTACGCACAGATCGTCAACGCCACGCAGTTCCCCGGTGTGAAGATGGTAGTCATCACGCCGGACGTGCATTATGGCTACGGCGTGCCGGTCGGGTCGGTAATCCTGACGGATGGCACGTTGGCGATGGGGCCAGTCGGGTATGATATCGGTTGCTTTACGGGCGACACACTTGTGCCCACTGCCGACGGTCACTCATATCCGATGGAGGAGTTGGCGGCTTCTGGAGAAGATGTGCTGGTATATGCACTATCGGCCGAGAAGAAGATTGTAGTCGCAACGGCTACAGCTCGTAAGACGCGGGAGCACGCCGAACTTGTGAAAATTACCCTGGACAACGAGCGCGAAATCTTCTGCACTCCTGACCACGAGTTCATGCTGCGGGACGGTTCGTACAGGCAGGCCCAGGACTTGAAGGCAGGCACGTCTCTAATGCCGTTCAAGAGCCATATCGACAGGGACGGCTACACGGTAGTTAGACACCCCAGTTCGGAGAACGACCAGCCAGTACGTGAGTACGCCTATGCTGACAACCACAAGGTCCTGTCTGTAGAGCCGGTGGACCGCAGCGAGGACGTGTACTGTTTGACGGTACCTGGCTATGGCAACTTCGCACTGGATGCGGGCGTGTTCGTGCACAACTGCGGAATGGTCAGCGCCCGCTCGAACGTGCCCTGGCCGTCAGCCACGCCGGAGAAGCGGCTGGAGTTCAACAAGGCGGTCATGAGGCGCGTGGCGATGGGTGCGGGGCATTCCAGCAAGACGGCGCTCTCTAGGGTATCGGAATCGGAGTTCAACGAGATCGTACGGGGAGGTGCCGAGTATTACATCAGCAAGTACGGGGTGCGCCTGGACCGCAGCCGGGCCGAGCGCAATCGCATCCCGGTGGACGACGACTGGAACATACCGTGGGGCGGGCGTGGCAGGCCGGAGAGAGGCAGGTCGCAGCTGGGTTCTCTTGGCGGTGGAAATCACTTCATGGAGTTGCAGCGTTGCGAGGAGACCGGCACGCTGTTCGTGCAGGTGCACAGTGGCAGCCGGGGCTTCGGGCACGGGCTGGCGACCAACTACTTCGACCTGGCTAAGGCCGAGAAGCCGGACAAGATCAAGCACCTCGACATGGGGTACTTCACGCCCGACTCGCCGTACCACAGGTCGTACCTGAACGCGGTGGCGGCGGGCGGCAACTTCGCGATAGTCAACCGCCTCGTGCTGTACGAGCAGATAGCGGAGGCGTTCGAGGAGGTGTTCGGCCAGGAGCTTGAGTTGATCTACGAGATCAGCCACAACCTCGTGCAGAGGGAGCCGCACGCGGAGCTTGGCGAAGTGTGGGTACACCGCAAGGGGGCCACACGGGCTTTCCCGGCGGGGCACCCTAACCTTGAGGGCAGCATGTGGGAAGAGACGGGCCACCCGGTGCTGATACCGGGCAGCAACCGCGACTACAGCTTCATACTCAGGCCGCTGCCGGGCGCCGTAAAGAGCGGCTTCTCGGTGAACCACGGCGCTGGTAGGCGTCTGTCCAGAGGCTCGGCCAGGAAGAACCTGGACCAGAAGGAGGTAAACCGCATTTACCGCGAAAGTGGTGTAGTGGTGAACGCCAACGCCGACGTGCCGCTGGACGAGTCGGACGCCTGCTATAAGTCCTCGCAGGAGGTGGTGGACGCCGTAGTGCAGGCGGGCCTGGCGGAGATACAGTACCATCTGTGGCCGCTGGCTTCGTTGAAGGGGGTCGATTAATGGTTAGTGGTTAGTGGCTAGTGGCTAGTGGTTAGTGGTTAGAAATACGTAGAAAGCTAGCCCCTAGCCGCCGACTACTCCGGTGCATAGGTAGCCCGTTCGCCGGTATACGACCTGAGGGCGTTGAGGAAGCCTTCTTCGTCCTGCGGAGTGATGCCGTAGGTCTGGGTGGGGGTCTTAATGAGCATGATGCGCCCCTTATAGGTGGTAGCGCACATAAAAACCTTGCCAAAGCCGGAGAACCACGCGCCATAGAGGAGCAAGCCGGGGGAACTGACTCGCCGGACATTAGGTCGGTACTCGAAGTTATGTATCCACACCCGTTCGATGCTGTCATAGGGGATGTGGTAGTGAAGGAGGGGGCCGTAGCGTAGGTGCAAGCCGTCGGGTGCAAGCTCATAGACCATATGGGGGAAGTGGATAGCATAGCGGAATATGAGCCAGCTAAGTACGAAATCTAAAGCCCCTGCCAGCAGGAAGATGTACCAAAACTCCGGCGCGAAGAGCGGGCCCACTACTAATATGGGCACGATCCCCAGCACCAGCATGATGCCGGCAAGGACCGCCATGTGCATTCCACCATTAGACGGCCTGGGTGCAAAGGCGAACGCACCGGGAGTTGTTTGAGTGGTAGTAACCATGGTGGTATACCTCCACGAACTTCACATGGTTATACGCCGGAAGTAAGAACTCCGGCCCATGTGCTGCGATCAGTAAGTTAGCAATATTATATAAGTGGCAGCATGCGGGCGCAACGATACAGGGCAGAAAGTCATAACGACAGAAAGGGAAGGGTGTTTAGATGAGATGCGAGGAATGTGGGGCTGACATGGGCGAGGAGACCTGCATCGACCGCTTCCACGCACTGCTCGTGGCGGAGAGCCACAGCCAGGAAGCGGCAGACATGCACGGCCTGACGGTGATGACCTACCACGTGCAGCACCCCAGCCTCACCAAGCCCTGGTACCAGGTGGCCTGCTACGGGTTCCTGCGGCGCATCTTCGGGGAAGGCCGAGAGGGGCGCGACTGGGGAGCGATAATAACGGAGGGCGGCATGAAGAAGAGGCAGGCCGACGTTACCCGCTGGAAAGCCACAATAGGGACTGAGATGCCTCCTGAGATAGTCACCCAGCCCGTCGAGGGCGAGATGATGGTAGCCGACATCGACCCGGCAGCGCCACCGGGGCACAGCGAACGAGTGCTGGCGTGGGCGAGATCGGTAGCGGAGGGGCGGGTGCTTAGATAACAATCTGCTGGTTATGTGAACAAGAAAGGTCAGGGCGGGAGGGGCAATTCTCCCACGACTTTACAGCCGAATACAAACCTGGGAACGTAGCTCAACTGGTAGAGCAATTAACACCGTCAGCCGCTTTTTGCCTTACGGGCCGTAGGAAGATGGTTATCGCTCATAACGAATAGGTTGCAGGTTCGAGTCCTGCCGTTCCCACCAGGTCGATTGTGTCGCAGGGCACGAGCGGCTGACAACTAAATACCTGGGGGCGTAGTCTAACTGGAAGGACAGCCGACTTTCATCAACCGCGATTTGCCTGATGGGCCGATGGCTGATGGTTACCTTGTCGGATCGGCAGGTGCAGGTTCGAGTCCTGCCGCCCCCACCTGACAGGTGTGTTGTAAGACACAGACTGCTAATGACCAAGAGATACTTTCTAGACCTTTTATTACCTTCCTGTGGAGTGTTACCGGGATGCCAAAGTTCGCACAATTTGATGAGTATCAGCAAGTAAGGTTGAAGCAGGATAGACCTTCAGTCTCGGAGCACCCATTCACGGCGCTGGAGGCACCTAGAGCCGTTAGCGCGCGGGACGTGGGGATAATCGTTGATGTTTATGATGTTGAACGTCCGGGTTATACGGTCGAGTTCTTTGACGGTGAGGGTAATACTCTAGATCTGCTCACGCTAAATGAAGATGAAATTGAACCGTGGGAATAGGGTCCTGGAATTGTTTCCAAATTCATGGGGACGTAGCTCATTAACTTCATCTCCGCTTTCTTGCCTTACGGGCCGTAGGTAGATGGTTATCGGTCAGAGCGCCTTTCGTGGGGAGACCCGCGGGAGGAGGTGCAGGTTCGGACCCTGCCGTCCCCACATCGAGACGTATGAGGTCTCATCACACGCGAAACACAGTTCCTCGAAAGGAGAGGTTATGGACACACCAGCGAACAAGCAGCAGCTAATGGAGCAAATACGCCGGGAACGCACCCACTGGGAGAGGTTACTGCAAGAGGTTGGGCGGGACCGAATGAACCAGCCCGGCGCTATGGGAGAGTGGACTTTCAAGGACCTGATCGCCCACATGAACGGCTGGTGGGAATACGAGGTAGGACGACGCGAGGCGGGGCTAAAGGGCGAGCGACCCCTGCCACCTGCGGGCATAGAGGGCGCTGAGAACTGGGACGCCGACCCGGTGAACCAGGTATTCTACGACAGGAACAAGGATCGTTCTCTGGACGAAGTGCTCAACGACGCAAGTGCTCTTTGGGAGCGCATGGAAGCACTGGTCCAATCGTTACCCGAGCATGATCTCCTGGAGCCGGGACGCTACGAATGGGAGAACGGTAAGGCTATCGGTCCCAACCTCCTGCATGACTTCAGCGCCCACTTGCATGATGAGCATGAGGCAGAACTACGCGAGTGGCTGGACAGGTTAGGCGCTCGATAGCACATCGCCGGGACGTACAATCGAATAACCCTATGGGAACGTAGCTCAGTTGGCAGAGCAAAGGGAAAAACGCCATCGCCGTACACTTGCCTCGGTAATTGCGGGGCCGATGGTCGATGGTTATCGCAAGCCTTAGGTCGCAGGTTCGAGCCCTGCCGTTCCCACCATGGCGGTACGATGTGTTTGGGTTATCTTTCCGCAACAAGTTGGTCACCTGGAAAGTGGCCGTAAAC
Organism: Chloroflexia bacterium; assembly: GCA_036386675.1. Classification (GTDB taxonomy): domain Bacteria; phylum Chloroflexota; class Chloroflexia; order QHBQ01; family JADMIH01; genus JADMIH01. The sequence goes on from DASVVE010000080.1 coordinate 53,040, forward strand.
CAATAACCAGACCGTAGCTTGACCGCCAGTAGATAATCTTGAGAGCGGGCCGGAGTAATCAGGTTACCGAGGGCCGTCTGAGTCTTGTGCTCGGCGGTTATGGGCTGCTTTGCAGTTGCCTGGCTGCGCTATTAGCCCGCTCTCTATATAACTTTGCCCGAAGGGGCCGAAAGGAAGGTGCAACATGAAGCATCTAAAGGCATACACTCGCAAGCGGCACGTGACGCCGCAGGACGAGCCGATACCTGGCTCTACCCAGGTGCCCAACAGCGCGGGCGGCTTCGCGTGGGCCGTAGACGACTGGACACGGCTCGACCGGTTCCTGATCCTCGGCAGCGAGGGAGGTACATACTACATCACCGAGCGTAAGCTGACCATAGAGAACGCGCACGCAGTGGAGCGTTGCATCGCGGAGGACGGCCCGCGTGTGGTGCGCCGCATCGTGGAGATCTCGGAGTCGGGCCGCGCGCCCAAGAACGACCCGGCTATCTTCGGGCTGGCCCTGTGCGCTACACACGGCAGCGACGAGACCAAGAAGGCGACTTTCGAGGCGCTTCCGAAGGTCTGCCGCACCGGCACGCACCTGTTCCACTTCGTGGAGTTTGTGGACGGAATGCGCGGCTGGGGGCGTGGACTGCGCCAGGCTGTGGCCCAGTGGTACGCGATGCCGCCGGGCAGGCTGGCCTACCAGGCTATCAAGTACCAGAACCGCGACGGCTGGGGCCACCGCGACGTGCTGCGCCTGTCTCACCCCAGGCCGCACACCGAGCAGCACAACGCCATCTACAACTGGATCGTCAACGGCTGGGAGTGGGTGGGCGAGGAGCCGCACCCCGACGAGGCGTTGCGCCAGCTATGGGCGTTCGAGCGTGCCAAGCGTGCGGGGAACGCCCAGGAGATCGTGCGGCTAATCACCGAGTACAGCCTGCCGCGCGAGGCCGTGCCCACGCAGTGGCTCAACGACGTGGCCGTGTGGGAGGCGTTGCTCCAGCGCATGCCAATGGAGGCGATGCTGCGCAACCTGGCGACGATGACCCGCGTGGGCTTGATCGCGCCTATGAGCGAGGCTACCCGCCGCGTGGTGGAGCAGCTAGGCAACGAGGAGCGCCTGCGTGCTTCGCGGCTGCACCCCATAAAGGTGCTGTCGGCCCTCACCACCTACCAGGCGGGGAGAGGCGTGCGTGGCAAGAGCACGTGGTCGCCGGTAGCCCAGGTCGTGGACGCGCTGGACGGGGCGTTCTACAAGGCGTTCGGCAACGTACCGACCACCGGCAAGCGGTGGCTGCTGGCCCTCGACGTGTCAGGCTCCATGTCCGTGCCCATCATGGGCATACCGGGACTGAGCGCCCGTAGCGCAAGCGCGGCTATGTCCATGGTGACGGCTGCTACCGAGCCGCAGCACACGATTGTGGCCTTCTCGGCACCGTCGAGGGCTACGTACGGTGGGCAGTGGGGCGGGGGCGACCCTGGCATGACCCGGTTGACCATCTCGCCTCGCCAGCGCCTGGACGACGTGGTGAATAAGCTCGAGGCTATCCCGATGGGCGGCACCGACTGCTCGCTGCCGATGCGCTGGGCGCTGGAGCACAGGGTAGAGGCTGACGTGTTCGTGGTCTACACAGACTCGGAAACGTGGTACGGCAACATCCACCCGGGGCAGGCGCTGAAGCAGTACCGAGATAAGATGGGCATCCCGGCGAAGATGGTAGTGGTGGCGATGACCTCCAACGGCTTCTCCATCGCGGACCCCGAGGACGCGGGCATGCTCGACGTGGTCGGCTTCGACACCGCCACCCCGACTGTTATGACCGACTTCGTAACAGACGGTAAGCTTGCGCACGCAGTTCCTGCAGAGGAGGCCGTAGTAGACTAAATCGATGAAAAGAGGGCACAAGAGACATATTTCTTGTGCCCTCTTTTCATCTAAATTAAGTCGAGGAAGGACGATGCGTCGTTGAGAGGGGGAATGCTGCGCAACCGAGTGCGCCGCTCCTCGCTCATGCTCATTTTCGGAGCTGCCCAGGTGCCGCTTTACTTTGTATACGGCACCCTTGAAACGACATGGCCGGTGGCGGCCTTCGGACTACTGCATGGCGCTATCTACGCCCTCATGCAGCCAGCAATTGACGCCCAGATCGCGGTCCATTCCGCCGAGAATGTGAGAGGGCGGGTGCAGGGTGTATACTCCTCGATAGGTCTGGCGGGCGCTTTCGTCGGGGCAAACGGCCTCAGCTGGCTGTACGAAGTGGACTTCCGTCTGCCGCTGTTCGGCCTGGGTGTAGCTTTCGGTGTGTGCGTGCTAGTGGGCGGATTGCTGGTGAGCTTGGGCGAGTCTCGGGGCATGGCAGTCCCGGAGGCCGGACCTACGAACCTATAATAGTACCGCGTGCAGGAAGTATAAGACCATGCCTGACTTTACACCCGTCAACGAACTTGAGAGGCTGCTGGTACAGGCCGCCACCGACCCAGGCGCTCGCCCCGCCTTCTACCGGGCGTTCCTCGATGCTGACCTGCTGGTGCTCGGCTATGCTGGCGAGTCGCCTTCCGACGAGGCAGGTATGATCCATCTCCCGGAAGGCAGCACCGTCAGCATCGCGAGCTGGCAGGACCAGGAAGGCAGGGAGGTGATACCGGTGTTCTCTTCGATGGAGCGGCTGCGGAAGTCGATAGAGCAAGAAGGGCGTTACCTGAAGTTAAAGGGCACCGCCTTGCTCGATATAGTGGGTGACGAGCTTCCCATCATGCTCAACCCGAGGTCCGACTACGGCAAGGAATTCGTGCCGGAGGAACTGGCGTCTTTGAGGGATGGCTCGATCTTCCGGCAGTTGGAGAGCAGCACCGTGCAGGAAGACCGGCAGGTGCTAATAGGCCAGCCCGCCAACTACCCGCAGCCCCTTGTAGACGCCCTCAAGAGCCTCTTCTCGCGACACCCGGAGGTGGAGCGCGCGTACCTGGCCCAGATGCACGACCCAGCTGCCGGTGCCTCGCCTTTCCTCATCGTGGGCGTGCAGTCGGAGGGAGATATCGGCCAAGTCATTTCGGACGCGGGGATTGCAATCCACGGCACGCTGGGGGAAGGCGGGGGCGTGCAGTTCTTACAGGTGAGACCAGGAGAGGTGGGGTTGGCGGGGTATATGGTGGAGAGCATGGAGCCGTTCTACGTCAAATAAAATAGCCTGGAAGGAAAGTGCGCTGTGACTGTGACTACCTTCTACCTGCACGAGGACGAGTGGGGATGATAAGTCTGCTCCCTGCCGAGAACGCGGTGTGGGCCGAAAAAGTCACCCAGGAAGCCCAACGAGCCTCGCAGGATAACTTCGCCCGCCTCGTGCAGATAGGGGATACACAGTTACCCACCTATCACAATATCTACGTTATCCCTGAGGAGAAGTACCCCATATCAGAGCGTAACATCCGCCTGGATACCCTGCGCTCGCTACTCTCCGAGAAGTGGCCGGAAGCCCGAAAAGTAGAGAGCGGCTACAGCAGCCACACCGAGGAATTGGCCGGGGCATTTGCCTTCGGCGCGGCTCATGGTGGTGGCGCGTTCTACGGCAGCCACAAAGATGGTAAGGTCACTAGCCTACATATCATCAGGCCCTCATCTAACGAGCCTGAGGCACTGCAACCGTTCGAGGCTGCGCTGGCGCGTCTCGGTGAACAGTACAACCTCATACTGGCAGACTGGTGGACCGCTACGGTGGTGGACCTGCGCGACCCAGAAAGCATTAGAGGTTATGCGGTTGGGGAATCCTAACAGCGACTTACAGCCGTTCGTGTCGAACTTTGCTCTCCCGCCCGGAACATCCACTAAGGCGGCAACACGACCCACGAATCGTGACCGCATTACCCGGCAGGAGCAAAGCGATGTCATGGGCGAGAGTGTTGAGTTGCGCGGTGGTAGGGCTTGAAGGTTCGCTGGTGCAGGTGGAGGTGGACGTCAGCCGGGCAGGCTTGCCCAGCATGACGGTGGTGGGCTTGCCCGACGCGGCGGTGAACGAGTCGAAGGACCGGGTGCGGGCGGCGATACGCAACTCGGGCGGCACGATACCGCAGCCCTCCCGGGTCACCATCAACCTGGCCCCCGCGGACATCCGCAAGGAAGGCCCCGCTTACGACCTGCCCATCGCCCTGGGCATACTGGCCGCCACCGACCAGATAGAGGCCGACCTGAGCAACACCGTCTTCCTGGGCGAGCTTAGCCTGGACGGGGGCGTGCGGCACACCACCGGGGTGATCTCTATGGTGGGCATAGCGAGGGAGCACGGCATCAAGCGGGTCTACGTGCCGGTGGAGGACGCGCCCGAAGCCGCTCTCATCGAGGGGATAGAAGTGCTGCCCGTCACGACGCTACGACAGTTGGTGCTTCACCTCAACGGCAACCCTATCGTCTCTTCCAGCATAGTGCCTTACATAGCCCAGCCCATCGGCGCAGACGACTGCAATGGGAACGGGCACGCCGAGCACGCTGTAGATATGAGCCACATCAAGGGGCAGGAGCACGTCAAACGGGCGCTGGAGGTGGCGGCCGCCGGTGGGCACAACCTGCTCATGAGCGGACCTCCCGGCGCGGGTAAGACTCTGCTGGCCCGCTGCGTGCCGACGATACTGCCCAAATTGCCGCCGGAGGAGATGCTAGAAGTCACCAAGATATACTCGGTGGCGGGTATGCTGCCGAGCAGTACTCCCCTGGTGCGCACCCGCCCCTTCCGAGCGCCGCACCACACGGTCTCGCACGCGGGGCTGGTGGGAGGCGGCAGGATACCGAGGCCGGGAGAGATTACGCTGGCCCACAGGGGCGTGCTCTTCCTCGATGAACTGCCGGAGTACAGCGGCCAGGCGCTTGAAACACTGCGACAACCGTTAGAAGACAGGATTGTGACAATCACCAGGGCGAGCGGCACCCTCACCTTCCCGGCCAACTTTGTGCTCATCTCGGCCATGAACCCCTGCCCCTGCGGCTACTATGGCGATCCGGTCAAAGAGTGCACCTGCTCGTCCACGACCATCGCCCGCTACCAGAAGAAGATCAGCGGCCCGCTGCTCGACCGCATGGACATCTATGTGGAGGTGCCCCGCGTGGAGTACGAGAAGCTGTCCGACAACCGCCTGGGAGAGACCTCCGCCGCCATACGCGCTCGCGTGGAGGCCGCCCGCGACATCCAGCGAGCGCGGTTCAAGGACACGCACGGGGTGACCTGCAATGCCGAGATGCGCCCCGCCGAGATAAGGGAGTTCTGCGAGCTAGACGCCGCCGGGCAGGCGCTCATCAAAGCTGCCATGCGGCAATTGCACCTGTCGGCACGCGCTTACCACCGCACCCTCAAGCTGGCAAGGACCATTGCCGACCTTGCGGGGAGCGATAGAATAGAGGCTGCTTACCTGGCGGAGGCGGTGCAATACAGGCCCAGGACGCTACAGTAAGCCCCACCCGCATCCCCGATCATACCAAATGTTAGGAGGCACAACAGCCGGCCTCCATCTCTCTGCGCCCAACTTGTTCTACCCGCACCCTTGATGACTCAGCGTAGAGAATGCGAAGTTATAGGTAGCTCAGGGCTGCTGTTGCGCGCCGTATACAATTTTGGCAGCTTGCCTACGGCTGACGTTGTTGTTCGGGCGGAAGTAGGGCTTGTTGCCCGCACCGCAAGGCTCGCCAGCGCCCCCACAGGCGTACCCGGAGATAATACCGCGCCCTGATAGCCGCTCAATGTACTGGTAGAACGTGCTGCCCGGAGGCACGTCCTGGAAGGTCTGGCCTGACACTGCTTCGTTGAACCCAAAAGCCTCAGCCACCATCTTGGAAAGCTGGCCGCGTGTCACGTTGTTCAACGGGCGGAAATAGGGGCGATGCTGGGCGTCACATGGCTCGTTGGTGCCGCCGCAGGTGTAGCCGCTGATGGCCCCGGCGTTGTAGGAGTACTCGATGTACTGGTAGAAGGTGTTGCTCGGCGGCACGTCGGTGAAGTGCGGCGCGCCTGCCATGTTCTGGGGCAATGCCGCTCCGAGGGCTATCACCTTGGCAAGCTGCTGCCGGGTTATCTGGTTATTGGGCAGGAAGCACTGGATCCAGCTAGGATTGGGGCAGGGCGGGGAAGAGTTATAGCCTGAGAGCACGCCCTGCCCGTTCAGCGCGATTACGGCATCATAGGAGGCCTGGTCGCCGTTCACGCACAGGTCTTTGAAGGGATTACCGGGGCATGGGGGCGGCACGGGCGTGGGGGTTCCGACCTGCGCGTTAGTTCTGCTGTACTGGTAATACCCTTCCTTCTGCGTATCCCCGAAGTCAGAACTCCAGGCGGTGTGCACGTAGCCGGGACTCAGGTCAATGCTCGGCTCCTTCTGGTAGGAGCCGGCTACGTACGGGTCGGCGGGGATTTGAACGGGCTGAAACGCGGTGCCCGAACCATAGGTGTAAAAGACGCGGTAGTAGTTACTCGCACTACCCGTCGTGTCGGCCCAGATAAGGTGCGCCGTGCCCTCTTCATCAACTGCTATATCCGGGTAGTACGAGTCGCCGCTGTTGACGACCACGCGCACCAGGGGGTGGCCTCCCCACCCGGATGGCGTCCATTCCCGGTAGTAGATGTCGCGGCTGGGGGGGTCGGAGATAGGGTCGCAGCGCTCGTCAGCCCATACCAGGCGCAGGCCGCCGTTGGGGTCGCGAGCCAGTGCGGGCTGGTAGGTGTGCGAGTCGGATGGGCAGCCGGTGCAGCACTGCGCGGTAACGTTCTCTATAGCCGCCCAGCTAGCGGTGCCCTGGCGAGTAGTGGTCCAGATGTCGTTGTTGCTGCCCTCGGCGATGTCCTTGAAGGCAACCATTACCACGCCGAGGCTGGACACACCCACTTCGATATCGACCGGAGTGGACCTTACAGGCACCGACTCGCCCGTTACGTCCCAACCGCCCCCGGCGGTCCGATGGTAGTAGTAGATATTGCTTTCGTTGGTGCCAAAGAGTACGTGGGTGCTGTTGTCGGGGCCGGTCGCGATAGCGACGTTCTTGCGGTTCGCGCCCCTGGTGCCGGGCACCTCCTCGCGCGGGGAAGCGTTACCGTTGGCGTCGATGATAGACACGTATCCAACGACCTGGCTGCCGTCCATCGCCCACCAGGCTATGTGCCGCCTGCCAGCGCCATCGGAAGCCAGCTTGACGTTGCCCATTTGCTGGTCAACGCCTGTCTGCAAGTTAGCGCGGCGGAAGGCCCCTCCCAGTGTGTCGTTGCTTGCCTGCGTAATGTAGGCCTCCGTGGAGCTTTTACGGGTGCGGGTCCAGCCGATGGATACCGTGCCGTCCGTACGATTCGCCGCGATAGACGGAGAATTGTCGTAAAAATCGCCACCTTGCGTGAAGTTGATAGGGTTGTTCCAGGAGTAGGCCAACGGGGCAGCCAGCCCGCTCGCCGGAGCATACGCGCTTGCCCCTCCGGCCTGTAGGCTTAGCAGCATAAGCAGGATGGCCCCCGCAACCAGCCCACCAGAGGAGAGCAGGAAGGCGAATGTCTTGTTCAAGCCGTTCTTCATCTTCATGTACTGTCTTCCCTCACTTCATCAGGGGATTGCTTATGCGCTCAGGTGCCATGCCGCCGGAACGTATGGAGCACCGGCGGGTGGTTACTATACAATCATAACAGATAGCTGCTCATTCGGAAGATTCACCACAAGATTCACCACTATGTTTATGTTCCGTGTAGAACCAGTGGGTCAGAGGAGCCGCCGAGTACAATAGTGAGGATAGCTGAGAAACGTCCTCCGGCCAGGCGCTGATGTCTCGGTGCCCGGCCGGGCGAGAGGCACCGACACGAATCAACAACGACGAGAGGTGTCTGTGAATGGAGGGAGCAGCGCCGGGGGCCAGGCGGATAGTCCTGTGCGGCCTTGAAGGGCTGGGCTTGCGCACGCTCGAGGAATTGCACCGCCTGGGCGAAGAAGTCGTAGTGATTGCAGCCTCACCGAGCGAACAATTCGCCGCCCGCGCGCAAGACCTGGGCGCCCAGCTCGTGCATGGAGACTACACTCAGGAGTCGGTACTGAAGCAGGCGGGCGTGGAGAGGGCCAACAGCATAGTGCTCACCCACGCCAACGACCTTGGTAATTTGCACGCCGCCCTGACGGCGCAGGAACTCAACCCGAGAATTCGCGTAGTGTTGCGGATGTTCAACGAGGAGTTGGGTAAGCGTTTGCAGGCCCTGTTCTACGATTGCCACGCTTACAGTTCCTCGGCCATTGCCGCGCCGTCCTTCGTCTCAGCGGCCCTCTACCATGACTGGGAGCAGCGCATCTACCTGGCCGGGCGGATGCTCATCGTGCACCAGACGCCCACTACAGCGGAGAATGTGGTGCTACCCCTGGCCTGCGTTGACCGCGACGGCACAACAACCCTCTTTCCGCAGGACCAGCCTGATGCCATATGCCTGGTCGATGCGGGAGTCCGGCCCGAGCACATAGAGGACGCGGCAGCGGTGGAACCTCGAACCCGGCGCGGACGGTTGCTGGGACGCGTGCGCAGGGCGGGCACCGCTTTCGGCGCGCTGAGCGGTATATTGGACCGCAAGCTTGCGTATTTACTGTTGGCCCTGGTAGCTCTGGCAATATTAGGCACGGTTATTTTCTACCTGTTCGCACCGCTTGATCTCGTCCAGGCGTTCTATTTCACCGTGACGATCCTCACCGGGACCAGCTTCGAACAGATCACGATCCCCGATGCGCCCCTGGCTTTGAAGTTCTTTGGTGTGCTCGTAGTGCTGCTTGGCGCTGTGGCCCTCACCCTGTTCTACACCTTTATCACCGATGCGATTGTAAGCGCCCGCCTGGCACGCCTGCTTGGAGCGGCACACGGACATATGAAGGGCCATGTAGTGGTGTGCGGGGTGGGAAGCATCGGCTACAGGGTCGTGGAGCAAATCGCCCGCCAGGGAATACCTGTGATGGCGGCCGAGCTGCGCGAGAACGATTTTATCCACACGGTCCGGCACCTGGGAGTGCCCGTCCTGATAGCGGATGTGCGGCTGAAGGAGACGCTGGAAGAACTAGACGTGGCGGAAGCGCGCTGCCTGGTAGCCGCCACGGACGATGACCTAGCCAATCTTCAAGCGGCCCTCAATGCGCGCGCCATCAACCCCAAGCTGCGCGTGGTGCTGCGGGTATTCGACCCCGACCTGGCCGAGCGGGTGGAGCGCGCGTTCGACATACATATCTCCAGAAGCGTCTCATCGCTAGCGGCACCCACCTTCGCGGCGGCGGCCGTGGGAGGGCAGGTAATAGCGACCGCTGCGGTAGGCAAGCGTGTGCTGATTGTGGGGCGGGGTACGATCAAGAGTGGGTCGTGGGCGGAGGGAAAGAGCATAGACCAGTTGCAACAGGCTATCGAGGGTAGGGCGATATTATTGTCGGAAAACGGGCGTGACACCTGGCGGCCCGACCGTTTGCGCGTGCTGGCGGCAAGTCAAGAACTGGTGGTGGCGACTACCCGCGCGGGCTTCGCACGGTTCGTGGACAGCATTGAAGGCTAGCGGGACCCAATACCTCACAGATCGGCTACCCTGGGCAGAACTTCCTCTCCCATCAGCAGGATAGTGTCTATATCTTCAGCGTCTGGCATGTGGAAGGTAACATAGCGTGAGCCTACCTCCGCATACTCCTTCAGCCGCGCAACGATCGTATCGGGCGTGCCCTGGATATCACCGAAGCCGGGGTACTTCTCCAGCTTCGCCGCTAACTGTGCCTCGTCGCGCCCCAGCACAATACCGACGTTGTTGCACAGGGTAATCTCCTCGAAGGGGCGGCCGACCTCCTCACAATGCCTGCGTAGCACATCGAACCTGTGCGCGACTGTTGCCGGGTCGCCGCCTACGTTGCAGAAATCGGCGTAGCGGGCGACCAGCCTGAGCGTGACCTGCTCGCCACTGCCGCCAATCATGATTGGCGGGCGTGGCTTCTGTACTGGCATGGGATCGTTGTAGGCGTTCTCGAGGGAGTAGTGCTTGCCGGTGAAACTCGCGGGCCGCTGCGTCAGCATGAGGTCCACTACCTGCACAGCTTCTTCCAGCATCTCCATTCGCTCGCGCACGGGCGGGAAAGGCCAGCCGTAGGCGGTGAACTCCCCTTCGTGCCACGCCGCGCCCAACCCCACGATGCTGCGGCCGTGGCTGATAACATCGAGCGTGGCGCACATCTTCGCCAGCAGCGCCGGGTTGCGGTAGGGCACACCCGCTACAAGCTGTCCCAGCTTTATCCTGCTGGTAGCCGCGGCGAGCGCACCAAGCGTCACGAAGCATTCCAGCACGGGCACTTCCTTCTCCGGGTGGTCCGCATCGGCAAACATGAAGTGGTCGGCCATCCAGACCGAGTCGAGTCCGGCTTGCTCGCAGGCGCGCACGACGGCCAGAGTGGTGTCGAAGTGGTTGCCGTGCTCGCTGGGGTGGTGAGGGCGAAGTTGTAGTCCCATTAACATTGGGTGACGCTCCTTAACTTGCTCATCAGGATTTAGTCTTCCTTAGCTCCAGTTCCAACTCGTTCAGGTTGTTCTTCATCTCCTCTATCCGCTTGAGTAACTGCTCGTGGGGATCACCTACATTCTCGGCGGCGCGGGTCTCGGCCTTCACCGTCTCAAGGTTGTTTATTACTACGGCGATAAAGAGATTCACCACGATGAACACGGCCAGCATCACATAGCTCGCGTAGAAGAGCCACACCCACGAGCTTTCCTCCATGCCTATGTTTTGCAACTCTACCCAGCCTTCAAGAGTAAGTATCTCAAAGAGGGTAAGCAGAGCGAGAGGAAGCGAACCCCAGTTCTCCGGGTCCTGCTGCCCGAACAGGTGATAACCTAGCACCCCGTAGACGTACATCACCAGGCCGAGGAGGAGGATCACGTTGCCCATAGAGCTAAGTGAGCGCAGCATGGTGCCCACGATCAGGCGTAGCTCCGGGAATATGGAAATCAGCCGCACTACGCGCATCAGCCGGGCCAGGCGAGCCACGGTGGCGAATTGTCCGCCGGCGGGCAGCAAGGCAAAGACTACAATCGCAAAATCGAAGACGTTCCAGGGGTCGCGGAAGAACCGCAGCAAGTTAGGCGCGTAGGCCAGCATGCGCACGCCTATCTCGAAGACAAAGATGACTTGTATGGCGAAGTTCAGGAGGTCGAACAGCCCACCATAGCCCCTGACCAGTTCCTCACTCGTCTCAAGGCCAACCAGGATCGCGTTGACCAGGATGACTCCCAGCACAAAGTTCTGAAAGCCCCTATTATTGGCGACTCTGCGACTCCAGGCTATCATCGACCCTTCCTTTGCATACTTGATAAGCTCAAAGCCTTAACCCTGCGGCCGTGACCGGCTTAGTAGCATCTCCACGAGCATACAGGTAGACCAGACCCGGTGCAGCGTCTACAAAATACCATCAACAACCCTCACCGTCAACGCCCGCAAGACGCACCTTGTCGTGAGTGATAGAATAAAGGCTACACACATGGTCAGGACGAATTGGAAGCGCCGGGAGGAAGTTCTCATGACGGCAGAGGGTAAGCCAGATGCGGGTTACGTAATCCCCATGGAGCGGCTGGAGGCTTTCTACGACGAACCGGGAGAGTACGGCTGGATCATGGAGGGGCACAAGCACGGGTTCGGCCTTACCTCGGTGATCGTTACGCAAACCGCCCCGCTGGGCGGCCCGCCGCTGCACACGCACCACTCGGAGGAGGTCCACGTGCTGCCGGAGTGCCGCCTGGCCTACGTGATCGGGGACAGCACCTTTGAGGCAGTGGGGCCTTGCGTGGTGAACATACCGGCGGGCGTGCCCCACACATTTCTCAATATCGGTCCGGAGCCGGTAAGTCTTGTCTGCTTCTTTCCGGCTAACAGCTTCTGGGATAACTACGACGAGCTTGGCCCCAACCCGCTGCTGGAGCGTTACAGCGTAGGCGCACAGCCCGGCTGAGGGCACGTTGCGTGATAAGATGGGCGTTGTATGGCAATCGAGTCTCTATCGTGCAATAACTGCGGAGCGCCGCTGAATGTGCTCACCTCGGCCGACTTTGTGACCTGCGTCTATTGTGGGTCGGCGCTGGCCGTGCGCCGCACCGCGAGCGCGCACTATACAGAGCTTCTAGAGCGTTTGGAGCAGCACGTCGAGTACCTTGCGGGGCGGACTGAGTACCTTCGACTTCGTGACGAAGTGGAGGCTGTGGACGCAGAATGGCAGCGAGAGCGGAAGCGCTATCTCACCCGCCGATTGAGCGGTTCGTTGCAGGCTCCCACGCGCACCTATCTAATTTCCAGCATTGCTGTCGCTGTTGCGGCCTGTGCGTTTACCGCATGGTGGTTCTTCGCGACCGCTAACGCAGGCTCTGGGGCCTCTTTTTTCGGGTGGGTAGGGGCGGTGCTGTCCCTGGCGGCCCTGGTTAACGCTGCCAGGGTCAATAACAGGGTGAACAACTACAACCTGGCAAAGCAAGAATACAAGCAGCAGCGCGATGAGCTATTGAAGGCCATGCATGCGGCCTACCCTCAGGAGCTACCGCTAGCGGAATATGCGCCATCAACGGGCATCGAGCACCAGCTACAAAGATAGAAAGGAACATACAGTGAACAGTACCAACGAACGGATAGACTCATTCCTCCAGGAACGCCTCGACCGCTACATTGACGAGACGGCCCGCCTGTGCGCCCAGCCCAGCGTGTCCGCTACCGGAGAGGGGGTAAGGGAGTGCTCCAACCTCGTGGAGGACATACTGGCGAGCCACGGCTTCGAAGTGCAGAAGTTCGACACGGCTGGCGAGCCTGTGGTCGTGGGCCGCGCCAGGGGTAGGTCCGAGCGCACGCTGCTGTGCTACAACCATTACGACGTGCAGCCCGCCGAGCCGTTCGACCTGTGGACCTCACCGCCCTTCGAGCCTACCGTACGCGACGGTGCCCTCTACGCTCGCGGGTCGAAGGACGACAAGGGTGAGTTCATAGCCCGCCTTGCCGCCGTAGACGCGGTACGCGCCGCTCATGGCGGGGAGTTGCCCTGCGGGGTGACGTTCGTGGTGGAGGGGCAAGAGGAGATAGGCAGCCCCCACATCGCCCAGTTCGTGCGTGAGCATATCGACCTGCTGAAGTCGCACGGCGCGATCTGGGAGGAGGGCGGCATCGGGCCGGAGGACAGGCCGTTCAACGTGCTCGGCTGCCGGGGTGTGCTCACGGTCGAGTTCCACGTGAGGACGTTGTCGCGCGATGCGCACTCCGGCAACGGGTCGGTACTTCCCAACGCTGCCTGGCGCTTGCTGTGGGCGCTCACCAGCCTCAAGGGGCCGGATGGCCGCATACGCATACCCGGCTTCTACGACCAGGCCCTCCCACCGTCGCAACTCGACAAGGACCTGTTCGCTGCGCTCCCCTCCGGCGAGGCCCAATTGCGTGAGACGTTTGGCGTTGAGGAATTCTTGCACGGGGTGACGGGCGAGGCGTACAAGCTGGCCGTGTTCGACCCCACCTGCAACGTGCAGGGTATGGGCAGCGGCTGGCAGGGGGTCGGGCCTAAGACGATTGTGCCCGCCGAGGCGAGCGCCAAGGTAGACTTCCGACTGGTGCCCGACCAAGACCCCGACGACATTCTCCAGAAGTTGCGCCGCCACCTGGAGAATGAGGGCTACGGGGATGTGGAAGTGAAGCGGCTGGGCGCGATGTGGCCCGCCAAGGCCGCCCCTGACGACCCTATGGTGCTGCTCACCAACCGCACAGCCGAGGAGGTATACGGTGTAGCCAGCCTGGTGATGCCCATCTCCGGCGGCAGCAGCCCGATTTACGCGTTCGCCGGGCCGCTTGGCATCCCCGTGGTCACGGCGGGCGTCGGCTATCTCGGCTCGCGCACCCACTCACCCGACGAGCACGTCCGCCTCGACCACTTCCTCAACGGTGCAAGGCACATCGCGCGTATTGTTGATGGGTTTGCCGGGATTTGGACGATGGACAATGCACGATGGACGATGGACGATGGAAGTGATGAGGACTGAGGACTGAGGACTGAGGACTGAGTATCAGCCACACATCCAAACCATCATTCTCTTGGCGCGTCCTTGGCGTCTCCGCGTCTTGGCGTTTCCGTCTCCTATCGTCTATCGTCTAAGAGCTAGCTGCCATGGAACTCGAAACGCTCAACTGCAACCACTGCGGCGCGCCACTCCAGGTGCCGGAGAGCGCCAAGTTTGTGACCTGCGCACATTGTGGGTCTCAACTGGCGGTGAAGCGGACGGATACCGCCCATTACACCGAGGTGCTTACTCGCCTGGACGCGCGCACCTCCGAGATGGCGCGAGAGCTACAGGAGTTAAAGCTCCAGAACGAGTTGAACGCTATAGACGAAGCCTGGGAAGAAGAGCGCCAGCGGTACCTGATTTCGCCCAGCCATGGCGCGCCCTACCTGCCCGATGACGAGCACGTTACGCGCGACATGATGGGGTACGCAGTCATAGGGGTGATACTCGTCTTCGCGCTGTGTTTCCTGGCGTCCCAGGTGAGCACACGCGATTTTGGGTGGATCATCCTGATTTTCGGGATCGCCGTGTTAGGCATAGGCGGGTTGGGGGTGGGCAACATCCTGCTCAAGGCCCGCGAATACAAGCAGGCAGAGCAGGCTTACAGGGCCAGGCTCCAAGCGGTACGGCAACGGCATGGAGCACGGAGCGACCCTGGCGAGTTAAGCGGGCTGGTGGATGGCAACCAAGCCGATGAGACTGAGCCCAGGCTCGCCTAGTAGGTCCGCTAAGGCTTCACGCCCTCACAGCATTTCTTCTGCTTGTACAATAAAGTTGCGAAACCTAGCCCATCTTGAAAGGGGTTTACATGGCGACCTTTCACATCGAGCCGGAGCGCCGTACGCTCCACGGCACCTTCTCGCGGGACCTGCCCCCGGTGCTCAGCATAGACTCCGGCGATACGGTGGTCTTCCGCACGCTGGACGCAGGGTGGAACCTTGAGCCTGTTACCGCTATCGGCGCTGAGACTCGCAAGTTCGAGCCGCGTGACAAAGAGAAGGACAAGGGCCACGCCCTGTGCGGTCCCATCGAGATACGGGGTGCGGAGCCGGGCATGACGCTGGAGGTGCATATAGGCGAGGTGCGCCCCGGCCCTTACGGGTTCACCTTCGCGGGAGGCTGGGCGAGCGAGATCAACGACCGGCTAGGTGTGTCGGCGCAGGGCACGCTGCTCACCTGGACGCTGGATGCGGACGCGCTTGAAGGCCGGGACCAGTTCGGGCACACGATCACGTTGCGGCCTTTCATGGGTGTAATGGGCATGCCTCCCGACGAGCCTGGCCCGCACCCTACCGCCCCACCCCGCTACACGGGCGGCAACATCGACTGCAAGGAGCTTGTGACCGGCACGACCCTCTACCTGCCGGTGGCCGTGCGCGGGGGTCTTTTCTCCACGGGCGACGGGCACGCGGCCCAGGGCGACGGCGAGTCGGCCACGACCGCGATAGAGTGCCCGATGGAACGGGTAGCCCTCACATTCGTGCTGAACGAAGAAATGCGTATAAGCACGCCGCGCGCCCGCACCTCAGAAGGCTGGCTCACCCTCGGCTTCGACAAGGACCTCAACGAGGCGACCGCGATTGCCCTTGAGGCGATGCTGGAACTGATGATGGAGCAGCTTGGCGTGGAGCGGCTTGAGGCCCTCGCCCTCGCCAGCACGGTGGTTGACTTGCGCGTCACGCAGATAGTAAACGGCGTCAAAGGGGTGCACGCGGTGCTTCCCCACGGGGCCATTCGCTAGCCATCTCAAGAACAGCAGTACCAAATATGGGGGGCAGAATCGACCTTTGTCATTCTGAGCGTAGCGAAGAATCTCGTCCCTCACCACCCAAGTAGCCCCTTTCTTATAGCCACGGAGTCCCGTATGAAAGAGGGAACATCCAGGTGAAGGACGAGATTCTTCGCTGCGCTCAGAATGACAAGGGCGGGCCTGGGTGCTCATTTCTAATAACCGCATCATTGAGAGATATTCTAGATATCCTACTGCCATGCCCCACAATTAGAAACTATACCTCGCTGATTAACGAATATAAGTGATGTTTGTTGGCTCTGTTGAGAGTATAATCTGGTTCAAGTGAGGACCAGGTCTTCCGGCTGTCCTCTAGTGCCGAATATTCTCAAAAGGAGCTAAGAGTGAGTAAGAACAGCAGGACCAGTTTGAGCGGGATGCGCAGGACAGTTGTGGCCGTGTTGGCGGCGTTGCTTATAGGGGTAGTCGCATCAGGCACGTGGAACGTCAGCGCCTCCGAACCTTCCGGGGGCATGACCGAGAGCAACCAACCCAGCGCACCCGAAGGCGCGTGCCCCGGCGGACAGTGCTTCGCGGACGTGCCTCCGGCTAATACGTTCTTCCAGTTCGTCAACAGCGTGAGCAACGCGGAAATCGCCACCGGTTACACCTGCGGGGGTGCGGGGGAGCCATGCGACGGGTCGAACCGGCCCTACTATCGTCCCGGTGACGCCGTAACGAGGGGTCAGATGGCGAAGTTCGTGGACAACGCCCGGCACAAGCCCGGCATCTACATAGACACTTCCACGTCCGCGACCCCACTCTACGTGCGCACGACGGCATTTGGAGCGTTGGGTAAAGCCATATACGCATCAAGCCCACAGGGAGACGCGATATACGCGGAAAGCGCCAGCGGCCGGGGTGTCTTTGGCTATAGCTACTCGCACATCGGCGTATACGGCAGCGGCCTCTCTGCCGGCAGCAGGGGCGTGTACGGCACGAATACGGAGGGCGTGGGTGTTTATGCTTTCAGCTCGAAAGGTACGGGCATTTTCGGATTCAGCCCGGAGGGTAATGCGATAGTCGGCCAGGTCCCCGCCGACTCGACCGCACTCGCGGGCCGGTTCATAGGTGACGTGGAGGTCACGGGCAGTTGCTGTGCCGCCGCCGTCAATTATGTCAAGATAGACCACCCGGCTGACCCGGCTAACAGCTACTTGCAGCACGCCACCGTCGCCAGCCCCGACATGATGAACATCTACAACGGCAACGTGACGACGGACGCCAAGGGTGAGGCCACGGTCGCACTGCCGGAGTACTTCGAGGCGTTGAACGGCGACTTCCGCTACCAGCTAACGCCTATCGGCCAGTTCGCGCAGGCTATCGTAGGCAGCAAGATCAAGGACAACAAGTTCACCATCAAGACCGACAAGCCGAACGTAGAGGTGTCGTGGCAGGTCACGGGGGTGCGCAAAGACCCCTACGCCAAGAAGTACCCTATGGAGGCAGAGGTCGCCAAGCCGCAGGACGAGCAGGGCCTCTACCGGAACCCGGAACTGTACGGGCAGCCGCCAGAGAAGGCGGTTGGGTATGAGAACCTGCCTGCCGTTACACCGGAAAAGTAAGCCGACAAGGATTTAGGACCAACAAAGTATTCACCGCAGAGACGCAGAGGGCGCAGAGATTACGCAGAGATACGGGTTGTTTAGGGAGGGGTAAGGGGAGCATAGTACAGCAACATGTTCCCGTTGCACAGAACACCCTCAACTATTCTCAGCGTAACCTCTGCGTTCTCTGCGTCTCTGCGGTGAATAATTAGTGCCTCACTTTGCACCTTCTTATGGTCTCGTTCCCTCGGCCGCGCCATGATATAATGGTCGGACCGTCGCTGCTTAGCGTAGCGGGCGGTATGGGTGCCGAAGTGGGGCGGAGGAAGGCGTGAGATGCTGCTGGCGCAGTTTGCGGGTGTAAGCAAAGATTACGCGGGCAACCCCGTCTTTGACGAGGTGGACCTGGAGATAATCGAGGGAGAGCGCATTGGCCTCGTCGGGGAGAACGGCGGGGGCAAGTCTACCCTCATGCGCCTGGTAGCGGGGCTGGATACGCCCACCGAGGGCACCGTGACGCGCCGCCGCAACCTCACCATTGGCTACCTGCGACAGGAAGCCGACCCGCTGGACAGCGACAAGACCATCTTCCAGGCGGTATCGGAGGTGTCGCCGGAGGCGGCGTCCCTCTCGGCCCGGCTGCGCGAGCTTGAGGCTAAGATGACTGACCCCGACCTCGACGGCGAGGCCATGTCCCGCGTGTTCGAGGAGTACGGCGAAGTACAGGGCCGCTTCGAGACGCTGGGCGGCTACGAGGTGGAGCACAACGTCGAGTCGGTGCTCGAAGGGCTGGGCTTCGGGGCTGTGCGGTACGGCCAGAAGGTGGGCACGCTGAGCGGTGGCGAGAAGAAGCTGGTTAGCCTCGCCCGCATCCTGCTGCTGAAGCCCGATCTGCTGCTGCTGGACGAGCCGGACAACCACCTTGACCTGGATGCTAAGGCCTGGCTTGAGGACTTCGTACAGGGCTACGCTGGCACGGTGATTGTCATTTCGCACGACCGTTATCTGCTCGACCGGGTGGTGAAGAAGATATTCGAGCTACAGGACGGCAAAATAGAAATTTACCACGGCAACTACACCTACTTCGCGGAAGAGCGAGAGCGCCGCCTGCTCAAGCGGCACGAAATGTACACCCTGCAACAGGACGAGATAAAGCGGCTCGAAGTCATATTGCGCAACCTCAAGCAGTGGGCCAAGCAGAACCCCAAGTTCGCACCACGCGCCGAGAGCATGGAGAAGCGGTTGGAGCGCGCCCGCCGTGAGGCCGCCGAACGTCCCGGCGTGCGCCGGGAACGGGTGAGGTTCAACTTCGACTCGCAACGTAGCGGGCAGAAGGTGCTGGAAGCCAAGGGGTTGAGCAAGTCGGTAGGTGGCCGGGAGCTTTTCGCGCCGTTCGACCTCATGCTGTACTATGGCGAGCGCGTGGGCATCGTAGGCCCCAACGGTAGCGGCAAGACCACCCTGCTCAGGACCATAGTGGGGCAGTTGCCGCCGGACAGGGGCACCGTGAAGATAGGCGCTAGCGTGGTGCTGGGCTACTACTCGCAGGAGCAGGAGACATTGCCGGGCGAGATGACGCCGCTAGATTTCGTGCGCAGCCTCAAGCCGGTGACGGAGCAGACCGCGATTAGTATTCTGCGCCGCCTGTTGTTCAGCTACCGGGACTCCCACCATCCCATCAAGGAGTTGAGCGGCGGCGAGAAGAGCCGGTTGCAGGTGGCCCGCCTGATGCTCACTGACGCCAACTTCCTGGTGCTGGACGAGCCGACGAACAACCTCGACATAGCCTCGGTGGAGGTGCTGGAAGACGCGCTTAATGATTTCCAGGGCACGCTGCTCACCGTGTCGCACGACCGCTACTTCATGGACCGCGTGGTGACGCACATCGTGGCTATAGAGCCGGGCGGCCGCGTGCGCGAGTACCCCGGCAACTACTCCGAGTACCTGGCGAAACGCAGCGCAAGTATAGACCTGGCCGTCTCCGGCGCGAAGAAGTAAGCAGACGTTCGTAGCACGCGTCTGTAACTCGTAACTCGTAATCAGCATATAGGGTACCAGTTACGTGTTACGAGTTACTCATCACGTTTCACGTTTCACGTTTCACGTTTCAGCACCCAAAGGGAGACCCCGATGAACGAGCAAGCACCAACTCCGAACCCGGCCCCGCAACTCCCTGAGCAGCCCGTGCGCCTCATACCGCTCGCACTCGATATCGACAAGGCGCAGATATCGGGTCTCGCGTGGCACGGTGACAGCCTGATAATCCTGCCGCAGTACCCCAACTGGCGGGGCACCCCCGGCGACGGCTGCGTGCAGGTGCTGGACCGCTCGGCTATTCGCGCCTTCTTATACGGTATGTCGGACAACCCGGTGGTGCCCAGGGAGGTGCCTTTCATCACGGGCGGGTTGGAGGCGAGCATACCCGGCTTCCAGGGCTACGAGGCCATAGCGATAGTGGGTGACCGGGTGTTCGTCACGGTGGAGGCAGAGCCGGAGCGGCACAAGACGATGCTTGGTTATATCGTGGCGGGCACGGTAGAGAGCGACTTGAGCGCCATTCGCTTGCACCCTGACACATTGGTGTCGATAACGCCCCAGGCGCAGGTGCCCAACGCGTCATATGAAACGCTGGTGTACGCGGGGGACAAGCTCATTGCGATATATGAAGCAAATGGGGTGAACGTCAACCCGCAGCCGGAGGCATACGTGCTGGACCTGGCGTTCAACCACGTAGATACCGTGCCGTTCCCCCACCTTGAGTACCGCATCACGGATGCCACGCCTGCCGACGAACAGGGCCTATTCTGGGCGGTCAACTTCTTCTGGCCGGGCGACAAGGGCGACTACGCGCCCGGCCCCGACCAGATTTCCGCGCGCTGGGGCATGGGTGCCACTCACGCGCGCACCGGGGCGGTCGAGAGGCTGGTGCAGTTCCAGTACACTGGGAGCGGCATCACACTTGTAGACCGTGCCCCGATTCCGCTACGGCTGATGGATGCGGAGCACACCCGCAACTGGGAGGGTTTGGTCTCGTTTGATGACGAGGGCTTCCTCATCATCACCGACGAATTCCCAGAGACACTGCTAGGGTTTGTCAGCCTCACATAGGCACAGGTGGGCATTGAATACCGGAGGTCTAAGCACTTGGACGGCAACGGCAACTGCATCTTCTGCCGCATCATCAACGGCGAGATAGGCAGCCACAAGGTCTACGAGGACGAGTCGGCAGTGGCGTTCATGGACATTCGGCCATCGCAGCCAGGGCACCTGCTGGTGATCCCCAGGCAGCACGTACCCGACTTCTATAACCTGGAGGACGACCTCTACTTGAAGGTGATGCTGGTTGTGAAGCGGCTGTCGGAGGCGGTGAGCAAGGTTGCCAACCCGGCGAAGGTGGGCCTGGCTGTAGTGGGCTTTGAAGTGCCGCACACGCACGTGCATGTTATCCCCCTGCAAAAGGCCGCCGATTTCCAGCCGGGAGCCGGGGGCAGCCCCACACTTCAGTCTTCGGGCGAGGAACTGGCCGAGATGGCTGCACGCATAACCGCCGCGCTAGGCGACTAGACGCCCCATGTCTGCTCAAATAAGTAGTCGAACATCCCCTATCCAAAATTGGACCGGGCTGCTGGCCCTGTTCACAATAGCCAGCATCGTGGAGGCGGGCTTCTGGAACCAGATGAACGTCTTCACGCCGCTTTACCTGCCGCAACTGGGCATAACGGCCCCTGAGGACATCAGGGCGTGGACCGGGGCGAGCGCCGCCATCACGAGCTTGATTGGATTGCCGTTCCTGCCATTGTGGGGCGCGCTGGCCGACCGCTACGCCCGGCAGCCGGTGATAGTGCGCTCGTTCGTGGCGCACCTGCTCGCAGGAGTGGTGGCGATGCTCGCGGGCAACATCTGGCTTTTCCTGGCGGGAAGGGCCATACAGTCGTTTTCGCTGGGCAATAGCGGCCTCATGCTCACCACCCTGGCCGAGCGCACGCCGCAACACCGGGTTGGGTTCGCCTTCGCCGTGATGAGCGGAGGGTCGCCGCTGGGCGCGTTCCTGGGGCCGCTGCTGGGAGGGCCGGTGGTGGATGCCTGGGGCTTCCCGGCTCTGCTGGCGATTGATTCCGCCATCATGTTGCTCATCATCCTGGCTATGACGTTCGGCTACCGAGACAGCTTTGTGGGCACCAACCGGGGGTCGCTGCTGGGCATGGCGGGCGACTCGCTGGCTATCATCTGGCGCTCTCCGAGGCTGCGGGCGCTCTTCCCCGCGCTGTTCATGCTGTTCGCGGGGTGGATGCTGGCCTTCTCCTTCATCACGCTTGCCGTAGCGGAGGTATACAAAGGGCCGAAGGAGTACCTAGGTACGGCCACGGGCATAGTGGTGGGCGTCGGCGGCCTAGTGACAATGGTGCTCAGCCCGCTGTTAGGTTGGCTGGCGGACCGGGTGGGGCACTGGCGCACACTGTTTGTCGGTTCGGGGGTGCTGGTGCTGCTGTGGCCGCTGCCGTTGCTGACGCGTGATATCGTGCCGTTTGCTATCCTGTGGGCGGCTATCAACGGGCTGGGGTCGGCGGTATTCGCCATTTCGTTCAGCGTGCTGTCGGCCTCCGCGCCACAGGAGGTGAGGGGGCGGGTAATGTCGTTCGCGTACCTGCCCGTGAACGTCGGGGCGATTGTGGGGGCGAGCGTGGGCAGCGTCATCACGCAGGTGGGGGTGTTTACCATCTTCCCTGTGGCGGCGGTGCTGACGGCGCTGGGGGTGCTCAGCCTTGTTTACGCGGCCCGCAAGGAAATCGCGCCGGGTGGCGAGACGAGTGCGAGTGTTGGCACGCCTGCATAGCAACTGACCAGATGATTGGCGAAGAAATGTAAAGGCCAACGCTTCGCAGTTGAAGAAGCACCTTCGCCAGCCGACGCCCGTCGATTGAAATCGAGGGCTACATTCTGCAAAGTCCCTGCGGGACTGATACATCGTATTCTGATCTTCATAGCTTCTATGAGCTGAACTAGTCTGCCGCAGGGCAGACTTCGCAAGGTG